>NZ_JBITGW010000008.1:0-419402 GCF_044457345.1 Nonomuraea sp. NPDC050547 | reverse complement strand
TGATCAGGGCCTTCTTTGGTAGCGGGGACAGGATTTGAACCTGCGACCTCTGGGTTATGAGCCCAGCGAGCTACCGAACTGCTCCACCCCGCGTCGGTGTGTATATCTTAACCATAGCGGTGATTCATCGCGGACGCAAAACGAAGATCACGGAAAGCACGAAGGCCCTGATCGCATTGATCAGGGCCTTCTTTGGTAGCGGGGACAGGATTTGAACCTGCGACCTCTGGGTTATGAGCCCAGCGAGCTACCGAACTGCTCCACCCCGCGTCGTCGTGCTTCACGAGAGTATCCGCCACCGGCTGCCTGCGCAAACTGATACGCCGAAAGCGGCGAGGACCCCGCCGGGAAGGCGGGGTCCTCGTCCGTCATCCGCTGGTCGCGGTGGCCGTCGGTGAAGGCGGCGGCGTCGATGGAGGTGGCGTGGACGGCGGCGTGGACGCGGTGGGCGTCGCCGACGGCGTGGGCTGCGGCTGGGTGGCTCCCAGCGCCTGCAGCTCCTTCAGTGCCGTCTCCAGCTTCTTCTGCGCCTCGCCGTACTTCACCCAGTCGGGCGGTGAGGCCTTCAGGGCCGCCTGGCCCTCCTGGTAGGCCGTCTCGACGGCGGTGATGGCCTTGGTCAGCGCGGTGGTGTTGGTGTTGGGCTTGGACTCCGTGGGCTTCTCACCCGTCTGCGTCGGTGGCGCGACGCCGAAGACCTCCTTCAGGGCGGCGTCCAGCGTGTCGCCGAAGCCGACCTTGTCCCCGAACAACACCAGCACCTTGCGCAGGCTCGGGAAGCGGCCCGCGCTCTCCTCCTTCGGCTGGACGTAGACCGGCTCGACGTAGAGCAGGCCGCCGCCGAACGGAAGCGTGAGCAGGTTGCCGTAGATGACCTCGGTGGCGCCGCCGGTGCCGCGCAGCAGGTTCAGCCGCTCGGAGACCGTCGGGTTCGACAGGAACGTGTTCTGTGCCTGTGGCGGACCCTGCACCGCCGTGTTGCTGGGTAGCTGGAGGATCTCCAGCTTCGCCTGCGACGGGTCTGCCGTGGCGTCCACGGCCATGAAGGCGGCCATGTTCTGCCGGCCGTTCGGGACGAAGGTCGTCGTCAGCGAGAACCGCTCGGTCCCCTCCGGCATCTTCATCGTCACGTAGTACGGCGGCTGCTTGCTCTTCTTCGTGGCCGGGTCCTCGGGGACCTTCCAGAAGTCCTGGCCGCCGAAGAACGCACCCGGGTCGGTGACGTGGTACTGCGTCAGGATCTCCCGCTGCGCCTTGAACATGTCGGCCGGGTAGCGCAGGTGGTCGCGCAGCTCGGCCGGGATCTCGGCCTTGGGCTTGATGATCGTGCCGAACGTGTTCTGCCACGTCTTCAGCACCGGGTCGACGTCGTCCCAGGCGTACAGGGTCACGGTGCCGTCGTAGGCGTCCACGGTGGCCTTGACCGAGTTGCGCATGTAGTTGATGACGTCCGTCGGCGCGGGCTGCGGCTGACCGGCCACCAGCTTGCTGGTCTGCACGTCGGTGGTCAGGTCGCCGAGGCTCTTGCGCTGGGAGTACGGGTAGGAGTCCGACGTCGTGTAGCCGTCGACGATCCAGACGATCCGGTTGTTCACGATCGCCGGGTACGGGTCCTTGTCCAGCGTCAGGAACGGCGCCACCTTGCCCACGCGCTCCAGCGGCTTGCGTTCGTACAGGATCCGCGAGAAGTCGTTGACGTCGGAGGAGAGCAGCAGGTTGGTCTCGCCGTACTTGGCGGCGTAGAGCAGCTTCGTGAAGAAGTTGCCGATGGGCACGCCGCCGTTGCCGGCGTAGGTGTTGTTCTTCTGCCCGCTGCCGCCCTGCTGGTCGTCGGGGTAGTCGAGCTCGACGCCCTGGCCGGGGCCCGGCTTGGGGCCGCCGACGATGGAGTACTCGGGAGAGTTCTCGCCGAAGTAGACGCGGGGCTCGAACTTCGGCCCGATCAGGTCGCCTACCGGCGGGATGTCCTTGGCGTTGAAGACCGGCAGACCGCCGGAGCCCACCTGGTTGCCCGGCGCGGCCACGAAGCCGAAGCCGTGGGTGTAGACGAGGCGGCTGTTGATCCAGTTGCGCTCGGCCTCCGGCGGCAGCCCGATGTCGCGGACCGAGACCACGGTGTCGCGGATCTTGCCGTCGGGCGCCTTGTAGCGGTCGATGTCCAGCTGCTCGGGGAACTGGTAGTAGCCCTTGATCTGCTGGAGCTGCTGGAACGTCGGCGACAGGATCGTCGGGTCGAGCAGGCGCAGACCGGGGATGGCGCTGGCCTCCTGCTGGAGCACCTGCTCGGTCGCGCTGGTCGTCGCGCCGTACTGCTTCACCGAGATGCTGTTGTCGTCGACCTTGAACGCGTCCCGCGTGGCCTGGATGTTCCTGGAGATCGACTCCTTCTCCTTGGCCTGCTGGTTCGGCTTGACCTGGAACTGCTCGACCAGCGCCGGGTAGACGCTGCCGATCAGCACGGCCGACAGCACGAGGAGGCCGAAGGAGACGCCCGGCAGCATGCCGCCGGGGCGGAAGACACCGGCGAACAGCATCGCGGCGCAGATCAGCGCGATGATCGCGAGGATGGTCTTGGCCGGAAGCACCGCGTTGAGGTCGGTGTAGGACGCGCCGAAGACCTTGCCCCGGTCGGAGAAGACCAGGCCGTAGCGGTCGACCCAGTAGGCCACCGCCTTCAGCAGCACGAACACGCCCAGCAGCACAGACAGGTGGGTGCGGGCCGCGCGCGAGGCGTGCACGCCGGGCGACTGCAGGCGGAAGCCGCCGTACAGGTAGTGCGTGATCGCGGCGAGCACGATCGAGATGATGATCGCGGTGAACAGGAAGTTCAGCGCCATCCGGATGAACGGGTAGTCGAACATGAAGAACGACACGTCCAGCCCGAACATCGGGTCTGTCTTGCCGGCCTTCACGCCGTTGGAGAACTGAAGCCAGGTCTTCCACTGGCCCGCCACCGACGACCCCGCGAACAACGCGAGCACGGCCATGCCCACGATGAAGATCAGCTTGCGGTGGGGGTCGAGCGCCATCCGGTAGCGGTCGGCGCCGCTGCCTCCGCCGAACATGGCGGGGCCGAACATCGGCCGCATCCTGAACGCCAGCAGCATGTTGCCGCCGGCTATGCCGACCATCAACAACGCGCCGACCAGGAACAACACGATCTGCGTCAGCATCACGCCGGAGAAGACCGAGGTGTACCTGACGGAGTCGAACCAGAGATAGTCGGTGTAAATGCCAGCAAACAGGAAGAAGAACGCCACAATCGCCACGAGGGCGATCGCGACAGGAAGCAGCAGTCGCGGGCGGCGGGGCAAGCGCATCGCCCTGCCGGCTCCTGGGGTCCGGAAGCTCAAGGCCAACCCCTCGTCGTGGTGAACAATCGTCTCGCTCTGGCAACCTACACCGGTGTGCCAGCCGTACGGCTAACGCACGACGGGCACGAGAAGTTTCAGCCGGCCGTACATGCGGGAAGATCTGTCTTTCCCTGGCGCAGCGCGTCGAGCGTCGTGACCATGTCGTGCAGGGTCTCCGCCTTCACCAGCCGCAGCCCGTCGGGCGCCGCCTTCAGCGCCTCGGCGCAGTTGTCCGCCGGGGTGAGGAAGAGCGTGGCGCCCGCCTTCTTGGCGCCGACCATCTTCTGCGCGATGCCGCCGATCGCCCCGACCTCGCCCTCCGGCGTGATGGTTCCGGTGCCGGCGATCGACTTGCCGCCGGTCAGGGAGCCGGGGGTGAGCTTGTCGACGATGCCGAGCGAGAACATCAGGCCGGCGCTCGGCCCGCCGACGTCGCCCACGCTGATGCTGACCTTGAACGGGAACTTGTACTTGGCCTGCATGGTCATCCCGACCATGGTCGCGCCCTTGTCGCCCGAGGTGGTCTTGACCGTGACGTCGACCTTCTTCTCACCCCTGGTGACGCCGAACACGACGTCGGCGCCCGGCTTGAGCGCGCGGACGGTCTCGCGGACCATGTCGACGTCGGTGACCTTCTTGCCGTCGATGGCGTTGATCTCGTCGCCCTTCTGCACCTTGCCGTCGGCGGGCTTGCCCTTCTCCGTGGAGAGGACCGTGACGACGGTGCTGTAGGGGATCTTGAGCTCGGTGAGCGCCGCGGCCGTCGCGTTGTCCTGCGAGTTGGCCATCTCGACGGTGTTCTCCTCCTCGACCTGCTTGGCGGTGCGGCTCTTGGGGAAGATCGTCTCTTCCGGCACCACCGCGACGTTCGGGTCGAGCCAGCCGCGCAGCGCGGTCATCAGGTCGATGCGGCTGCTGGGGCCGCCCTGGTAGGCGACGGTGACCAGGCTGAGCGCGCCGTCCGTCGGGTAGACCTGGCGGCCGGTGATCGCGATGACCGGCTTCTTGTCGACCTCACCGATGGTGTTCTCGGTCGGGCCGGGGCTCAGCACGACGTAGGGCACCTTCATGAGGGCGCCGACGACACCGAGGGCGAGCACCATAAAGCCCGCCACGAGCAGGGTCAGGGCACGTCGTGACATGGAGAGAGCTTATTCGCAGGCGCCGACCCACTCGGCCGAGCCGTCCCCGAAGAGCTGATGTTTCCAGATGGGGACCTCGGCCTTGAGGTCGTCGATCAGGCGGCGTGAGGCGGCGAAGGCCTCGCCGCGGTGCGGGCAGGCCGCGGCGACGATGACCGCGATGTCGCCCAGCTCCAGGTCACCGACCCGGTGGACGGCGGCGAGCGCGGTCACGGGGAAGTCAGCGGCCACCTTCTCGGCCACGCGGCGCAGCTCCGCCCGCGCGGACGGATGCGCGGAGTAGGAGAGCCGCTTCACCGGCTTGCCCTGGTCCTGCTCGCGTACGGTGCCGACGAACAGGGTCGTCCCGCCCGCCGCGTGGTCGCCCACGGCGGCGTACACCTCGTCGACCGACAACGGGGTGTCGCGAATGTCTAGCAACCGGATGACGTCCACGCAAACAAGCCTACAGGCGGCGCCTCTTGCGGACCTGACGGACGATGGCGGCGGTGCCGATGACGGCCACGGTGGCGCCGGCCGCGGTGAGCGTCGCCTCCTTGACGGGCAGGCGGCGTCCGGCCACGGTGGTGCGGTTCTCGCGCAGTTCGAGCAGCTGCTCCAGGGCGGCCTCGTTGGTCCAGGCGGGTTTCCAGCCGGCCTCGCGCAGCTGGGCGCAGTCGACGACCCACGGGTAGACGACGTAGTGCAGGTCCGTGGCGGGCGCCGGGGTGATGCCCAGCCGGTGCAGGCGCTGGGCCGTGCCGAAGGTCAGGCCGGCGGGCAGCTCGAAGCGCCGGATGCCGGACAGCTCCTCCACCTGCTCCTGCTCCAGCCAGCCGTCGGAGCCCACGGCCACCACGCCGGTGACCACGCCGCGGGCGGCCAGCTCCAGCGCCGAGACCAGGTCCTCGATGTGGCAGAACTGCCAGCGCGGGTTGCAGCCCTTCACCGCCAGCAGCCGGGGCGACTCGAAGTGGCGGGTGATGACGGTGTCGACGCCCGGGCCCACGACGGCGGCCGGGCGCACGACGGTCACGTCGAGGCCGGTGTTGCTCCTGATGGCCCGTCGGACCAGGGCCTCGATCTCCAGGTAGTCGCCGACGACGCCGGTGTCCGGCTCGGCGGCCACCGCGGAGTCCTCGGGCAGCGGGACCGGGTTGTCGGGGGCGGCGCCGTACACCATCGCGCTCGTGACGAGCACGACGCGGCGCACGCGCGCGGCCGCGCCGGCGGTGAGCACGGTCTGTGCGGCGCGCAGGTTGTACGCGCGGCGCTCACCGGGGTTGGAGTCGACGGCGTAGTCGCCGGCCAGGTGGACCAGCACGTCGATGTCGGAGATGCGGTTCGCCAAGAGCGGATCCCGGACGTCGATCACTCGCCAGGTGACGTCCTGGACGTCGCCGCGCTGCTCGTCGATGGCCACCACCCTGCGGAAATCCGCGGAGTTCGCGAGCCTTGCGAGCAGCTCGCGACCGAGGCCGGAGGCCGCGCCGGTGACGGCGACGACCGGTTGGCGCGGGCGTTTCGAGGTAGGCACACGGTCCTCACTTTGCACTGATCCGCCGTAGGACGACTAACGTGGCGGATGTGGACTCCTCCATCCTGCACGAGGTAGAGCGGTGACTGACCTGCCAGGTCGTGAAAACGACCCCAACGAAAACCCGTTCGCCATGTTCGGCAACCCTGAGCAGATGGCTCAGGCGATGCGCCAGTTCGCCGACATGCTGTCGGCGCCTCAGGGTTCCGGCCCTGTCAACTGGGACATGGCCAAGAACATCGCCCGACACGCGGTGGTCGCCGAGGGCGATCCCTCCGTCATGGACGGAGAACGCCGCCAGATCATCGACGCGCTCAGTCTGGCCGACCTGTGGCTCAACGAGGCCACGGCGCTGCCGAGCGGGGTGTCGAACCCGCAGGCGTGGAGCCGGTCCGAGTGGATCGAGAACACCGTCCCGGTGTGGCGCACGCTGTGCGAGCCGATCGCCCAACGCATGGTCGAGACCATGGGCGGGGCGCTCGGCGGCGCCGGCCTGCCCGCGGAGGCCCAGCAGATGGCCGGGCCGCTCATGGGCATGCTCAAGCAGATGGGCGGCATGATGGTCGGCCAGCAGATCGGGCAGGCGCTCGGTTCGCTGGCGCGCGAGGTGATCGGCACGACCGACATCGGCCTGCCGCTGTCGGACACGGCCGCGCTGCTGCCCGGCGGCATCGCCTCCTTCAGCGACGGTCTCGAACTGCCCGCCGACGAGATCCGGCTGTACCTGGCGCTGCGCGAGGCGGCCCATCACCGGCTGTTCCAGCACGTGCCGTGGCTGCGTTCGCACCTGCTCGGCGCCGTCGAGGAGTACGCCAAGGGGATCACGGTCGACACCTCGGCGCTCGAAGAGCAGATCCGCGGCCTCGACATCAGCAACCCCGAGGCGCTCCAGGAGGCGTTGAGCGGCGGCGCGCTGCTCAAGCCCGAGGAGACCGAGCGGCAGAAGGCCGCGCTGGCCCGTCTGGAGACGATGCTGGCGCTGGTCGAGGGCTGGGTGGCGACCGTCGTGGACGCCGCGGCGGAGGGCAAGCTGCCTTCGGCCAACGCCCTCGCCGAGACGGTACGCAGGCGCCGCGCCACCGGCGGCCCCGCCGAGCTGACGTTCGGCACGCTGGTGGGCCTGGAGCTGCGTCCGCGCAGGCTGCGGGAGGCGGCGGCGCTGTGGCAGGCGCTGGAGGCCGACCGCGGGCTCGACGGCCGCGACTCGGTCTGGGGTCACCCCGACCTGATGCCGACGGCCGAGGACCTCGACCACCCGGACGCGTTCGTGAAGGGCGATTCCGACTGGGACATCTCCAAGCTGGACGAGCCCGGAGAATCGGAGTGACGCTGCGCTCTGACGCGGTCGCCGTGCTGACCGGCTGGTCGGCGCCGACCCCCGAGGAGGAGGTGCTGCGCAAGGAGTTCCTGGAGCACCTGGCGACGCATGCCGACGCCATGTACCGGGAGTGCGTTCCCGGGCACCTGACCGCGACCACCGCGGTCCTGTCCCACGACGGTGCGCGGGTCCTGCTGACGCTGCACCCGAAGGCGGGCATGTGGCTGCCGATGGGCGGCCACTGCGAGCGCGCCGACCGGACGCTGGTGGAGGTGGCGCTGCGGGAGGCCGGGGAGGAGTCCGGCATCTCCGGACTCCGGCTGCTGCCTGGACCGCTGGCGCTGGACCGGCATGAGGTCTGGTGTCATCCGCCGCGTTCGTGGCACCTTGACGTGGAGTACGCCGCCGTGGCGCCCGAGGGCGCGGAGGCGGTGATCAGCGAGGAGTCCCTGGACCTGCGCTGGTTCCCGGTGGAGGAGATCCCCGAGCTGTCCGACGAGGCGACCAGGCGGCTGGCCAGGCGCGGCAGGGCGGCACTTCTGGCCTGAGGGGGTTACGCGGTGGTCGGAGGGACGATCGTCACTCCTGCCCGCCGCGCGCCGGTGCGCGCTTCCCTCGCCTGGGTCCTGGTCATCCCCTTCGCCGTCTGGGCTTTGGCGCGGGTGGCCGGGCTTGAACGTGGCGGGCCGTTGACGCAGGTCATGTCGGCCACGCCGTACGTCGCCCTTGGGTCGCTGCTGCCCGTCCTCGTCGCGGTGTCCGGGCGGCGGCCCGTCGCGGCGTGCGTCGCCGTTGCCACCACGCTCGCGCTGGCGTCGTGCGTGCTGCCCCGGGCGTTCGGTGACGGGGCCGTCGCCGGTGGCCGGCCGTTCACGGTGCTGTCGGTGAACTTGCTGGTCGAGCGGGCCGATCCCGCGGCTCTCGTGGATCTGGTACGGCGGGTGCGGCCCGATGTCCTGAGCGCCCAGGAACTGACGCCCGAGGCGGTGGCCCGGCTGGACGGCGCCGGCCTGGGCGGGATGCTGCCGTACCGCGAGCTCGGGGCGGAGCGAGGCGTGTATTCGCGGCACCCGCTGACCGGTTCAGTGGTCACCCTGCCCGGCGGTGGGCGGGTCGAGGTCTTCGCGGTGCATCCGCCGCAGCCCTCGTCGGAGAACCTTGAGCTTTGGCGTACGGCTCTCGCATCGCTGCCCGCCGCCTCCGCGGAGATCCCGCGGATCCTGGCCGGGGACTTCAACGCCACCCTCGACCACGCGGCGCTGCGCGAGGTGCTGGCCCGCGGGTACACGGACGCGGCCGACAGGGCCGGAGCCGGGCTGGTGCCCACCTGGCCGGCGAACGCGCGACTGCCGCCGATGATCACGATCGACCACGTGCTGGTGGACGCCCGCGTGGGAGTGCGGGAGGTCGGCGTGCACACGCTGCCGGGGACCGACCACCGGGCGGTGGTGGCCCGGCTAGAACTTCCCCAGTAGGGCGCGGGTGTTGTCCCAGCCTTCGAGACCGGGGTCCAGGCGGAGGACGTCGCCGGGGGTACGCAGGCGGTGCCAGCCGGGTGACGCGGCGACCATGCGGCGACCGGGCGCCTGGGCGCGCAGGTCGGCCACCGGGTCGTGGGCGTCGAGGTCGGGGTCGGCCCAGCCGGGGAGGGGGAGGTGGCAGGCCAGCGCGACAGCGCCGCCGTACTCGGAGGGGCACAGGGTGAGCTGGGCGCGGCCGAGTTCGCGAAAGAGCTTGCCGATGAGGAGCGGGGGCAGGTCGGGGGCGTCGGCGTTGATGACGGCGGCCTGGTCGCCCTGGAGTCGCTTGATGATGTCCTTCAGGGGTTCGTCGTCATCTATCGTGATCACCTCGGTGCCGGGCCAGACGATCTCCTCCAGGCCGGGCACGCTCGTCACCAGCACCGGCGTGACGAGTTCGAGGCCGGCCACCATCTCGTAGGTGTCCTCGGCCACGGCCGTCAGGAACTCCTCCTGATCCACTCCGTCAGGGGCCGCCTTCGCCATGTTCCGGCGCGCGAGAACCGCGACGGTGCGGATCAACATTCCTCCGGGGCGTTGTGCGCGGCGGCGGAGAATCCTTCGAGGAAGCCGCGCGCCCGCTCGGCCTTGGGATACTGTTCGACCAGAGCCCAGAACTGCGGGCCGTGGCTCGGCACCAGCAGGTGCACGAGCTCGTGGATGATGACGTAGTCGATGACCCATTCCGGCAGGCCCTTGAGGCGGGTCGAGATCCTGATCGTGGCGTTGTCCGGGGTGCACGAGCCCCATCGGTGCTGCTGGTTGTCCACCCAGCGGACGGTGGTGGGCCGCGCTCTTCCGTCGAGGTACTTCGCCGACAGCTCGTTGGCTCTGGCCTGGAGTCCTTCGTCGGTGGGTCTGCGCCGCCGCTCCTTGGCCGCCAGCCGATCGAGCATCCGGCTCACCCATTCATCAGCGTCTTCGCCGCTCAGCCATGCGGGCAAGAGCACGATCGTCTTGTCGCCGTCTCGGTATGCGGAGACCGTACGCCGGCGACGAGAACTTCGACGGACCTCGACTGTCTCGGGGGGCACATATGCACGTTAGCCGACACCGGCCGAATTCCACAGGGGGTGAGCCCCGTTTTAGCTGGTCAGATGATTAAGAGCCGGTGAATTTGGGCACCCGCCTTTCCCGATGGGCCAGAAGACCCTCCACCATGTCGGCGGAAGCCATGGTCACGGGCTGGGCGAGGGCCTCCCAGCGGAGGGCGGCTTCGAGATCCTGATGATCCCCATTTAGCGCGGATTTGGTGAGTTTCGCGGCGATGGGGGCGGTTGAGGCGACCTTGAGGGCGATCTCTTGAACGGCCTGCCTAAGGTCATTTCCCGCGAATGCCCGATTTATCAGACCTTCCGATGCTGCTTCTGCTCCTGTCAGGACACGTCCGGTCAGGAGCATCTCGCGGGCCAGCCTCAGGCCTCCCGTCTTCGGCAACAGGTACGTGGCCGCCATGCCCGGGTGCAGGCCCAGGGAGGTGAAGGGGGCCAGCAGTTTGGCGTCCTCCGCCGCGTAGACGAGGTCGCAGGCCAGGGCCAGGCAGAGGCCCGCCCCCACCGCGGCGCCGTTCACGGCGGCGATCGTGGGGATTTCCAGGTGGGTGATCGACAGCCAGGTCCGGTAGAAGGTGAGCATGCGGTCCCTGAGGTCCGGGACTGATTCGGTCGCCCTCTCCGACAGCCAGGACAGGTCTCCACCTGCGGAGAAGGCACTGCCCGCGCCGGTGATCACTACGCAGCGGGCGGTTCTGTCGGCGGCCAGGGCGGCCATCTCCTGGGACCAGCGCTGGGTCATGGTGTCGGTCATGGCGTTGCGGCGGTCGGGGAGGTTGAAGGTCACCCAGACGACGCCGTCGTCCGAACGGTCGACCAAGAGCTCGCTCATGCCCAAGATCGTAACCCCGCCCCCATCTCCCCCCGGGCCACCCTCCACTTCCCCAGCACTTTGCCTCTCTCATCCCCCTCGTCCCCTCATCCCTGGCGTCTCCGTCGCCCCTCTCACCCTTCGCCCCTCGCTGCTGCGGTCCCCCACCCCGTTACCGCGCCCTCCCCATCCCCCACCCGGGACTCCGCTCACCGGCCTTGCCCACTCCCGCCACGGCGATTCCCGCGTCCCGTCCGCACGTGGTTCGGCACCCCCGCAGCCCCGCACCCGGCCTGCCACCGCGCCCGTTTGCCCAGGTATGGCGGGACCTTCATCCACAGCCCTCTGACCAGCGGAAGAAGTTATCCACAGCCCGGGACAACCACCCCCACAAACGCCCCCGATGATGGAACCCTGACCGTCATGAGGCCCCGCGTGAAACCCTCCCTGCGCCGCATCCTCAGAGACGAGCGCACCCTCCAGTTCGGCGTACACCCGATGCAGGCCGTCGTGCTCACCGACCTCACCCCACCGCTCCGAGCCTGGATCGAGTCCCTGGACGGCACCCAGGACCTGGCCCAAGCCGTAAGGCACGCCGTGAAAGCGGGCATGGAAGAGCAGGCAGCCAGAACCCTCCTGGCAGAACTGACCGCCCAAGGCGTCCTGGACGACGCCTCAATCCCGCTCACGATCCTTCAGGACATCCCCCTGCCAGAACGAGACCGCCTCCGCCCCGACCTGGACGCCCTCGATCTGGCCAGAGACAACCCCGCAGGCGGCCTGCCCGCCCTCGCCCGCCGCCGCAACGCCCGCGTCCGGGTCTACGGCGCCGGCCGCCTGGGCGCGTCGATCGTCAACCTCCTGGCCGCCGCCGGTGTGGGAACGATCCGCGTCATCGACCCCGCCCCCACCCGCCCCGAAGACCTGGTCCCAGGCGGCCTCACCTGGTCCGAACTCGGCCTCCCCCGAGAAGAAGCCTCCGTCGCCACCGCCACGCGCCTGATCACCTGCCCCCACGCATCCACCCACCAGCCCGCCCAGATTCCCCCCGCAAAGCAACGCCGCCGATCGCAACAACCCACCCAGCCGACGCCCCAGGAGACCCGCCCACCAGCAAAGGCGCCCCAAGACCCCACCCACGATCCTCAGGACGCCACCCACGACGCCCGGAATTCCGATTCCGCCCAAGCCAATCGAAGCTCCACCCGCCAGGTCCGTGACTCCACTCAGGGCACTCGAACCCCCACCCATAGCGCCCGAGATTCCGCGCACGACGCTGGAAAGCCGAGCCGACCGACCCAAGCGGCTCGTCAGCGGACTGGGGTCATCAGCCAATCGATCGAGGACACCCGCCCCGGCGGCGGCAAACGACGACCGGCCTCTCCCTCCCAGCCCACCTCACCAGCACGAACCTCGGCCACACCCGCAGAGCCCGCGCCGCCGGCCAGGCCGGTCCCATCGCCCTATGCCCGGTTCGTCGCGGGCGGGCCGTATCTCAACGACCGCTCCGATCTTCCGCACCTGGTCATCCTCGCTCCGGTGGGCCCGCTGGACGGGATCCTGGTGACCGAGCTGACCGCGCTGAACATCCCGCACATGCTGGTCTCCGCCTTCGAGGGCTACGGAACGGTGGGACCGCTGGTGCACCCGAGCCAGAGCGCGTGCCTGCACTGCCTGGACCTCACCCGCCGCGACCGCGATCCGGCCTGGCCCATGGTCACCGCTCATCTGGGCGGCTACCCCGCGGGCGAGATCGCCTGCGACACCACCCTGGCCGCCTTGGTGGCCGCGGAAGCCTCCAGGCACGCCCTCGCCTACCTTGACGGCCACCCTTCGATTGTGACCAACGGCACAATCGACATATTGCCTGATTGGCAGAGGAAGCGGCGGACCTGGGCAATCCACCCGCAATGTAGGTGTATACGCAACAATCCTGATTCGCTAAGAATGGTCAGAGCGGCCACCCGCGACTAAACCCCAGCCACACCACGCCAGTCATCCCACGCCACAGCCCCAGTCACCCGGGGGTCCGCGACCAGACCTCTGGGCACGCGCCATACAGTCACAAGCAAGAGCCCCCGCATCCAGCGGGAACACACCACCCTCGCACCCAGCGAGGACATCCCTCCCGACCTCGCTTCCCGCGAGGTATCCCCTCGACCTCGCACCCAGCGAGGCACCCCCTCGATCTCGCACCCAGCGAGGCAGCCCCTTCGACCTCGCGTCGAGCGAGACCGTCCCTTCGACCTCGCAACCAGCGAGACGTCTCTCTTGACCTCGGCATCCAGCGAGGTACCCCTGGCCCCGCACCCAGCGAGGCAACCTCCTTCGCCTTGCACCCAGCAGGGCAACCCTGTCGCTTCACGCCGAACAGGCAATGCCGCGAACCCCCGCACCCGGCGGGGCGATCTCGGCACCGTCCGGGTCAGGCGCGGCCACCGCCGTGTCGGTTCCCGTCAGGTGTGGCCTGCCGTGCCAAGACGGCCTGCCGTACCAGGGAAGAAGCTCGAACCCGCGGCCGGCGGGGTTCGCACGATCGAAGGCTCGCAGCCAGCGGGACCGGCACCACCAGCACATCGCCCGTGTCCGACGGGCATCAGGGGAGACCATTGGGCCTGGAAGCCACCGGGCCGGGTCCGCGACCATGCGCACATGGGTCGACCACGGAAGGGGGAAGTGGCGCCTCAACGGGACGCCGCGTACTAGGGTGAGCGATCTTCCGCGCCGCGCAGTCACGCGCTCCGCCAAGCTGGCCACGCTTCCGATCAGTTTCGCGGGCCGCACGGCCCTGGGCATCGGGAAGCGTATCGGCGGCAAATCCGCCGAGATCGTCGCACAGGAGATCCAGCAGCGTACCGCCGAGCAGATCTTCAAGGTCCTCGGCGAGCTCAAGGGCGGTGCGATGAAGCTGGGCCAAGCGCTGTCCATCTTCGAAGCCGCTCTGCCGCCGGAGATCGCCGGGCCTTATCGGGCCACGCTGACCAAACTCCAGGATGCCGCTCCGCCGCTGCCCGTGGCCACCGTTCACAAGGTGCTGGCCGAGCAGTTGGGCGACGACTGGCGGGAGAATTTCATCTCCTTCGAGGACCAGCCCACCGCTGCCGCCTCGATCGGACAGGTCCATCGTGCGGTTTGGCACGACGGCCGTGACGTGGCGGTCAAAGTCCAGTACCCCGGCGCCGGCAAGGCGCTTCTCGGTGATTTCACCCAGTTGGCTCGGCTGGGCAAGTTGTTCGGGGTCATGTTGCCCGGCCTCGACATCAAGGCCGTTCTGGCCGAGCTCCGCGAGCGTATCGCCGAAGAGCTCGACTACTTCCACGAGGCCGAAGCCCAGCACGCCTTCGCGCAGGAGTTCCACGGCGACCCCGACTTCCAGGTGCCCGACGTGATCGCCGCCAACGAGATGGTCCTGGTGACCGAGTGGATGGACGGTACGCCGCTGTCGCGCATCATCACCGGTGGCACGAAGGAACAGCGTGACAGGGCGGGGCTGCTGCTCGTGCGGTTCCTGTTCTGCTCGCCGGCTCGGGTGGGCATGCTCCACGCGGACCCTCATCCCGGTAACTTCCGCATGCTGGAGGACGGCCGACTCGGTGTCCTGGATTTCGGCGCGGTCAACCGGCTCCCCGAGGGGTACCCCAAGGCGTTCGGGAAGCTCACCCGCATCTTCAACCACGGCGACATGGAAACGGTCATGAACGGCCTTCGCGACGAGGGCTTCATCCGACCCCACATCGAGATCGACGCCGATGCTCTGCGCGCGTTCCTGGCGCCGTATGTCGAGCCCACGGCGGTGGAGGAGTTCACGTTCAGCCGCGAGTGGCTGCAGGCGCAGGCCGCCAGCGTGACCGACCTCCGGCCGAACAACGTGGTGCGCCAGCTCAACCTTCCCGTCTCGTATGTGCTCATCCATCGGGTGCACGCCGCAGGCATCGGCGTCCTGTGCCAGCTCGGAGCCACTGCCCGGTTCCGCGACGAGGTCATCCGCTGGGTCCCCGGCTTCGCCGACGATCCGGACGAAGCCACCGATTCCCTCCCTGTTTCCTGACCTCGGAACACAAGCAGTTCCAGAAGCACCGCTTGTCGGGCCTCATGCACCTTTGGCGACCGCCATCGCCGGAGCCGGTGGTCTTCGGACCCGGTACCGGGGCACAGGTCCATAGGGCAGCGGCGCGCGGGTGCTCGTCGGGCGGCGGCAAGCGGCCCAGGGGACAGAGACTGCGGCGGGCCGGGAACAGCACGCGAGCCACACAGGGAGGGGAAGGCCGAGGGCCGGGAAGGGGCGCGATTCGGCGGGACGGGGCGGTGTAACCGGGCGGTTGGGCGTGGGCCGGGACGACCGAGATGGGGTGCGCCTGGGCCGAGGTGGGCCGCCGGGGTGGCCCGGGGCCGCGTGCGCCGGGGCCGCGTGCGCCTGTGCCGGGGCTGTCGGCCTGGTTGGTCGGCCTGGCCGGCGCGGCGTGGGCTAGCCAGGCGTGGGCCGGGGGTCACATCGGCTGGGGTTGTGTGCGCCGACGTGGGCTGGGCTGGGTGCCGACCTGGGTTGGACTGGGTGCCGACCTGGGTTGGGCTGGGCTGGGTGCCCACCTGGACTGGGGAGGGTGCCGACCTGGGTTGGGCTGGGCTGGGTGCCCACCTGGACTGGGGAGGGTGCCGGCCTGGACTGGGCTGGGTGATGGGGGTGGTTGGGAGGATTCGGGGGTGGGGTGGTTGGGGGTTTGGGAGTTAGTGGGCGAAGGGCCCGGAAGCCTTGTTGTTGGCTTCCGGGCCCTTCGTGAGAAGGAGACCTCGGTGGAGGTCCTGCGCCGGCGGCAGGACCTCCTGGGTCAGACTCCTCGGGTCAACGCCACACGCAAGCGGTCATGAGCCCGCTGCACGTTCTTCCGGGCGCGCTCTACTCGGCGGATCCGGTTGATCAGGCGTTGCTCCTCCGCCTCTCGGTGGAGGGTTTGTATTCGGTCGTTAACCATGTTCTGGAACAGATATGGCATTTCAAAGCTCCTGGTGGGAAGGATGTTCATTTCGGTGAGATGCCTTTCTTGAGTAGGGACGGGGTGGGTGGATCAGGCAGCGACCGGGTGCTTGCGGGGACGCCCGCGGGGCCGCTTGCGGGGCACTACGGTCCCCCTGAGGATGAGCTCGCCGCCCCAGACGCCCCACGGCTCCTCACGCTCGAGCGCGCGGTCGAGGCAGGCCTTCTGGATCGGGCAGCCACCGCAGAGCGCCTTGGCGAACTCGACGTCCTCCGGCGACTCGGCGAACCACAGGTCGGGGTTGGCACGGCAGGGGATCTTGGCTTCGTCGATCAGGTCCATGATCGTCTTCGCCCCCATCTGCGTCTCCTTCTTGTTTTCGATCTCGGTGATCTTGTTCGGGCACCTCGTAGGTGGTGGGGGATCACGGACAAACAAAGAGGCCGCGGATCCGATGTGCGGATCCGCGGCCTGGGGGCTGCTTGTGTGCCGGTCAGGTTATGACCGGCGCATCCCTCCAGGGTTGCGGACCGCACAGACCACCCTTGGTGTTCTGCTGAGTCGGCACGATGCTCGGGGCACCTGCGATGGCAGGCGCGGACGGAGCCACTTCTGCTCCGTGAACCAGGGCGGACGGAGCCACTCCTGCTCCGTGAACCAGGACGGCCTCAAGCCCGGCGTGGGCGTAGAAGGCGGGCTCCTGGCCGAAGACAGACTGCTCCGGTCGCAATCTGGCCGGCCCATCGACGAGCCTGACCGAGTCACGACGTGCGGAAGCGAGCCACTGCGTGGCCGACATCTTGATGCTGATCACCGGGACTCACCTCCGTTCTGGGATCGTCGGACAGGAGTGTCCGACTCGCTTGACCATGACCCTAAACCGGGAAGCCGGGAAGGGGCAACTTATTTTCTACCTGGGATTTTGTGACTTTATCTCGCGGATCATGGCCTCCTGCACCACCGAGACGACGAGGTCTCCTGATGAGGTGAACATCTGTCCGCGGGCAAGGCCCCGGGCTCCCCCTGACCAGGGGGACTCCTGAGCATAGAGCAACCAGTCGTCGGACCTGAACGGGCGGTGGAACCACATGGCGTGGTCCAGGGAGGCGCCCATGACGTTGGAGGTGCCCCAGGACAGGCCGTGCGCCAGCAGTATCGTGTCGACGAGCGTGAAGTCGGAGGCGTACGCGGCCAGCACCACGTGCAGGAGCGGGTCGTCGGGCAGTTCCGCGTCGTAGCGGAACCAGACGTTGGTCTCGGCGCTGATCAGCTCCGGGTTCCTGGACGCCTCGAAGGTCAGCGGGGAGGCGTAGCGGGCGTCCACGGGGCGCGGCTTGGACAGCCAGTCCTTCCAGCCGGGCTCGTCGCCCACGAGGTCGTACAGCTTGTCCTGGAAGGTGGGCAGTGTCTCCGGGTCGGGGACCGTCGGCATCGCGGCCGCCTGGTGCGCCCAGCCCTCCTCGGGCACGTGGAACGACGCGGACATCGTGAAGATCGCCTTGCCGTGCTGGATGGCGACCACCCGGCGCGTGGCGAAGGAACGGCCGTCGCGGACCCGCTCGACGTTGTAGACGATCGGGATGGCGGGGTCGCCCGGCCGGATGAAGTAGGCGTGCAGCGAGTGCACGTGGCGGTCGTCCGGGACGGTACGCCCGGCGGCGACCAGCGCCTGCGCCGCCACCTGGCCGCCGAAGACGCGCTGGATGCGCTCCTCCGGGCTGCGGCCGCGGAAGATGTCCAGCTCGATCTGCTCAAGGTCGAGCAGATCGAGCAGCTCCTTCAGCGCCTCGTTCACGTGTCTCTCCCTAGCGGCTGGCCGTATCACCATAAGTCTGACGTGCCACCTGCCGCGTCAGGAACCCGCCCGCCGTGTCGGGAAAATCACGCGCCACGGCAGAGACCGAGTACGGCCTCGCCGTACTTGTCCAGCTTGACCTTGCCGATCCCCGCGATGGACAGCAGTTCGGAGTCGGTGCGCGGCACGCGCTCCGCGATGGCCTGGAGGGTCACGTCGGTGAACACGACGTACGGCGGGATCTTCGCCTCCTTGGCCGTGGTGGTGCGCCAGGACTTGAGGCTTTCCAGCAACGCCTCGTCGAAGTCGGCGGGGCAGCTGGAGCATCGGCCCAGCTTCTGCTCGGCCGCGGTGGCGAGGTTGCGGGCGCAGATGCGGCAGGAGACGGGGGCGGCCACCTGCCGGCGTTCGCGCGACGGCGTGGGCGCGGCGGCGGCGCGGGCGGTGGTGGCCGGGCGGCCGGTCAGCCCGTCGAGGAACCGGGAGGGGCGGCGGCCCTTGCGGCCGCCGGGGGCGCGGGCGAGCGCCCATGAGAGCGAGAGGTGCTCACGGGCCCTGGTGATGCCGACGTACAGGAGGCGGCGCTCCTCCTCGATCTGCTCGGCCGACTCCGCGTAGATGATCGGCATCATGCCGTCGGTGAGGCCGACGAGGAAGACGGCGTCCCATTCCAGGCCCTTTGCGGCGTGGAGCGAGGCCAGCGTGACGCCTTCGACCGGCGGCGCGTGCTGCTCGCCGGCGCGCCGCTCCAGTTCGGCCACGAACGCGGGCAGGTCGGCCCCGTTGGCGGCCATGTCCTCGGCCAGGTCGGCCAGGGCGCGCAGCGACTCCCACTTCTCGCGGGCCTTGCCGCCGCCGGGCGCGGCCGGGGTGAGCCCGATCCCGGTCAGGATGTGGTGGACCTCGCCGGCCAGGGGTTCGCCGGACTCCGAGCGGGCGGCGCCGCGCAGCAGTACGACGGCCTGACGCACTTCCGGGCGCTCGAAGAAGCGCTCGGCGCCGCGCAGGACGTAGGAGATCTCGGCCTTGGACAGGGCCTCCTCGTAGGCCTCCGACTGGGAGTTGACCCGGAACAGGACGGCGATCTCGCGGGCGGCCACGCCCTTGTCGAGGAGCTTGCGGATGGCGCGGGCGACCCCGGCGGCCTCGGCCGGCTCGTCGTCGTGCTCGGTGAAGACGGGCTTGGGGCCGTCCTTTCGCTGGGCGATCAGCTCCAGGCGGTGGGCCGAGCGGCCCTTGGCGATGACCAGGTTGGCCAGGTCGACCACCTGCGGGGTGGAGCGGTAGTCGCGCACGAGCTTGATGACGGCGGCGTCGGGGTGCTCGACGGCGAAGCCGGTCAGGTAGCGGGGGCTGGCGCCGGTGAAGGAGTAGATGGTCTGGTTGGGGTCGCCGACCACGCACAGGTCCTCGCGCCCGCCGAGCCAGGTGTCGAGCAGGAGCTTCTGCAGCGGGTTGACGTCCTGGTACTCGTCGACGACGAAGTAGCGGTACTGCTGGCGGATCTGGGCCGCCACCTCCTGGTGCTCGGTCATGACCGCGGCGGTGAGCTCCAGGATGGTCTCGAAGTCGACCAGGTGCCGCTCGCGCCGGATCTGCTCGTAGGCGTCGTAGACGCGCGCCATCTCCTCGACGGGCACCGGCGGCGTGCGGTTGAACTTCGCGGCGGCGGCCGTGTAGTCCTCGGGGGCGATCTGGACGACCTTGGACCACTCGACCTCGCCTGCCAGGTCGCGCAGGACGTCGGGGCTGGTGCGGGTGATCCGGCAGGCCTCGCGCAGCACGGGCAGCTTGGACTCGATCACCGACGGCGCGTCGCCGCCGATGACCCTCGGCCAGAAGTAGGTGAGCTGGCGCAGCGCGGCGGCGTGGAAGGTGCGGGCCTGGACGCCGGGCGCGCCGAGCGCGCGCAGCCGCTGCCTGAGCTCCCCGGCGGCGCGTGTGGTGAATGTCACGGCGAGCACGCTGGAGGAGTCGACGTACCCACTCCGTACGGCGTGGGCGATGCGGTGGGTGATCGCCCTGGTCTTCCCGGTGCCCGCGCCGGCCAGCACGCACACCGGACCTCGCACGGCCTCGGCCACCGCTCGCTGCTCCGGGTCGAGCCCGGCGAGCACGTCGTCCACGCTGTTCACCTCATCATCCTCCCAGCCGGTGGCGGTGAAGGGCTCCATTCTGGCAACATGCCGCCCGTCACCCGTTCACATCACCGAGATGCAAAGAACAGGTCAATTCCCTCACAATGGGGCACGACCAACTGCATGGGGGAAAGGGAAGGCCGTGCGAACTGCGGTTTTCGCGAGCGCGCTCGCCGCTGCGATCGCGCTCACACCGGCGGCGGCCGCCGCCGAGACGGCCAAGGACCCCTTCCCGGTCGACTCCAACGGCCTCGGCGGCCTGTCCGCGGAGAGCGTCAACTACGGCCACCAGCGCAACCAGGACATGGACGTGTGGTGGACGGCCGACGGCACCAAGCGGCCCGGCGTCTTCCTCATCCACGGCGGCTGGTGGTCCGGCGGCGACAAGAGGTACATGACGGAGATCGCCCGCACCTACGCCGACATGGGCTACACGGTCTTCAACCTCAACTACCGCCTGTCCGGCCAGGAGGCCTGGCCGGCGCAGCGCAGTGACGCCTTCTCCGCGATCGCCGTGGCCCGCAAGCACGCCGGGCGCTGGTCGTTCGACCCGGCCAAGTTCGTGGTGGTCGGCTTCTCCGCGGGCGGCCACATCGCCGCGGCCGTCGGCACGTACGGCAACGGCGTGCCCGGCCTGAAGGGCGTCGTGGGGCTGTCACCGGTGATCTCGCCGCTGCGCGCCTTCTCCGACGGCGCCAAGACCACGGACGTCAACAAGCGCCGCCTGCGCGTGGCGGCCATGCGGCTGGCCGGCGGCTGCGAGCCCAAGGGCAAGTGCTCGCGGGTCTGGGCCAGCATGGAGGTGCCCTGGCACGCCAGCGCCAAGGACGCCCCGATGCTGATGCTGCACTCGGAGAACGAGTTCGTGCCGCCGGTGCAGAGCGAGTTGCTCAAGACGATGCTGGGCCAGGTGGGCGTGGACGTGACGGTCGTCACCCAGCCCGGCTCCCAGCACAGCGCGCCGCTCTTCCGCGAGCCCGGCGTGGCCGAGCGCGTCCAGCAGTGGATCACCGACCGCGTCGGCTAACCCCACCGGATCACGAGGGATTACGCGGGCGCCCGGCGTTGTTGCACCGAGCGCCTGTTTACCGAAAGGAACCCTCATGGCGCTGACGGTCTACACCACCACCTGGTGCGGCCCCTGCAAGAGGCTGAAGTCTCAGCTCTCCCGCGAAGGCATCAGCTTCAGCGAAGTCGACATCGAGGCGAACCCCACCGCCGCCGCGTTCGTGGAGAGCGTGAACAACGGCAACCAGGTCGTCCCGACGGTCGTCATCGAGACCCCCAAGGGCCGGGTCGTGCGCACGAACCCGTCGGCGCGCGAGGTGAAGGCACTCCTCCAGGCCGCCTGAAGGTACCTACCAGTCACCGACCAGCTGGTCGCCGTACCAGGTCTCGATCAGCCGCCTGGCGATCGAGACCGGCGGCGGCAGCCGCAGCTCGCCCGAGGCCAGCGCCTCGGCGAGCTGTACGCGTGAGTACCACCTGGCCTCGGCGATCTCGTCGGCGTCCGGGGTGAGCGTCGTGGTGATCGCGTCGGCGAAGAAGCCGAGCATGAGGCTGCGCGGGAACGGCCACGGCTGGCTGCCCAGGTAGCGCGGGTTCGTGACGGCGATGCCGACCTCCTCGGCCACCTCGCGCACGACAGCGTGCTCCAGCGACTCCCCCGGCTCCACGAACCCGGCCAGGATCGACAGCCGCCCCTCCGGCCACTGCGGCCCGCGGGCCAGCAGGCAGCGGTCCTCCTCGTCGCGGATCAGCATGATCACCGCGGGGTCGACGCGCGGGAAGTGCTGTGAGCCGTCCTCGGGGCAGACGCGGATGTGGCCGCCCCCCTCGACGCGGGTACGGCTCCCGCAGCGCGGGCAGTGCTCGTGCGTCGTGTGCCAGGCCTCCAGGGCCACGGCGTAGACCAGCAGACCGGCGTCCCGGTCGCCGAGCAGCCCGCCGACCTGGCGCAGCCCGGCCACGACCGGCTGGCCCTCCGAGGTGTCGCTCAGGCTCATGGGCACGGTCGCCCGGCCGTTCAGCTCGGCGTCGATCCCCGGCAGGGGCGCGGCGACGGCGAAGTAGGCGGTGCCGTCCTCGACGCCCAGCAGATAGCGCTCGCCCTCGGGGGCTTCCCCGGTCGTGTACAGCACGGCCTCGACGTCCTCGCCGGTGCGGCGGACGAGCGTGTGGCCGTCGTCGATGACCAGAACTCTGGTGGCCGGGTCGGCCCAGGCACGTTCCAGCCACGCGCGGTCGCCGCGCAGTGTCGAGGACCTGTCGATGGTGCCGCGCGCCAGCAGTAGTGGCCCGATCAGTTGTTCTTCAGCCCTTGTATCCACGCCGGACACACCCTCCCCAAAGTCGCAGACATCCTACGACGCCAGGTTCGGGTAAGCCTCGCCGCCGCACTTCCGGCCGAATCCCCCGTAACCACATAATTGGCTCGCAGCATCGTGAAGATCGGAGGCTCTCGATCGATGCCTTTAGGAGACCCGCGGCAACTCGGGGACTACACGCTGGAGCACGTTCTCGCTGAAGGACCGGCCGGCGTGGTCTACGCGGGACGCGGCCCGGACGGCGAGCGGGTGGCGGTCAAGCTGCTCCATACCGATCTGGAGGATCCGGAGGGCTTCCTGGAACGGGCCGAGGGGCTGAAGCGCGTGGACGCCTTCCACAGCGCGATGGTCCTCGACGCCGGGATCGAGGGGGCGCGGCCGTACATCGTGTCGGAGTTCGTGGACGGGGTCAGCCTCAAGCAGGCCGTCATCGAGGACGGCCCCTTGGGCGGCGCGGCGCTGCATCGGCTGGCCATCGCGACGATGACCGCGCTGGCCGCCATCCATCAGGCGGGGCTGGCGCACGGGGCGCTGCGGCCCGACAACGTCGTGCTCGGGCCGGACGGTCCCCGAGTGATCAACGCGGGAGTCGGCGCCGCGGTGGAGTCGGGGTCGGCGATCGCCACCCAGCAGGTCTCCTCACCCGCTTTCCTGGCGCCCGAGCAGTTCGCGGGCGAGCTGTTCCCCATGTCCGCCGATCTGTTCGCGTGGGGCTCGACCGTGGTGTTCGCCGCCACCGGGCAGCCGCCCTTCCACTCCAACTCGATGTCGGCCGCCATGAACCGCATCCTGCGCGAGGAGCCCGACCTCGGTGGCGTGGCCGATCCGCCGCGGGCGATCGTCGCGGCGTGCCTGGCCAAGGATCCGGCGGCGCGGCCCTCGGCCAGCGAGGCGCTGATGCGGCTCGTGGGCCACTCCATGCTGACCGACCTGCCGCCGGTGCAGGAGGAGGAGCCGCGGCGCCGGTCCAGGGCGCCGGTGCTCGTGGCCGCGGCGCTCGCGCTGGCGGTCCTGTCGGCCGCGGGCGGGCACGCCGTCGCGCGGGTGACCCGACCGGCCCCGGCGCCGGCCAAGGTCGTGTCCGCGGCTCCGGCGCCCGGTCCCGCCTCGCCTTCCCCGGACGTCCGTACGGCGGCGCCCGACCCCAGCCCGCCACCCAAGCCCACCAAGACGGTCAAGGCCGCGGGCCTCGGCCTGACACTGCACGAGAGCCCGGACGACCCGGTCGTCCTGAGCGCCTACCGGGTGGGCAAGGACGCGTACGTGCGCGAGGGCGACACCTTCACCAAGCTGAAGACGCCCGGCGCCGACCTCGGCTTCTCCCCCGACGGCCAGTGGCTGGCGATCTACGCCGAGCCCACGCTGACGGTCGTCAACAGGAGGACGAAGGAGCAGTACGCCCTCACGCCGGAGGTCAAGGGCAAGCTCGCCCTCCCGACCTGGTCGCCGGACTCCAAGCGGCTGCTGCTGAGCATCGTCGACGGCGGCGATCCCGAGCTGGCTCTGGGCTTCGTGCTGGTCGACCCGGTCTCCAGAAGCGTCACCCCCGTACCCACCGACGACAAGGCCGAGCGGATCTACGCCTGGCTGCCCGACTCCTCCGGTGTGGTCATCGACTACCGGAGCGAGAGCGGCTGGGGTCTCAAGGCCCGCGACCTGGCCGGGCGCGAGCTGTGGACCAGGCACTGGGTCGGCCAGCTCTGGGGACGGCGCAGCTTCTCGCCCTCCGGCGCCTCGTTCCTGACGCTGTGCCCGAGCGGCGGCAGCTTCTGCCTCTGGAACACCCAGAACTGGGGTCGCCAGGAGAGCGTGGCCATCTACGGGGCCAAGGGCGGCACGCTGCTGAGCTGGTACGACGACAGCCATCTGATCATCACCGAGCCCCGGGACAAGGACAGGGCGGTGCACCGGATCATCGCCATCGACCTGCGCGGCCGTACGCAGAGGGTGATGGCCGAGCTGGCCGGCAAGGACGACCGCGACGACCTGATCTACGTCTACACACGGAGGTGACCGGCATGGACTCCGGCATCCTGGTCACCGACCGCGCGGAGGGACGGACGCTGGCCCAGGCGGTGTCCGAGGGCGGCGCGCTGTCGCCCAACGCCACCCACCGGCTCGCGCTGGCCGTGCTGACCGCGCTGGCCTCCGTGCACCGTACGGGCGGGCACCACGGCGATCTGGGCCCGCACACGGTCGTGCTCGGCGCGGACGGCACGCACGTGCTGCGCGGCACGCCCGCCGGGGAGGGCGGGCAGTCGGCCGACATGTTCGCCTGGGCCGCGCTGGTCGCCTACGCGGCGACCGGCCGCGACCCCTTCGGCGAGGTCGACAAACGCCGCCGGTACGGCGCCGCCGACCTGGGCGCCCTCCAAGGCGAGCTGCGCGAGCTGGTGGCCGACTGCCTGGCCGAGGACCCGGAGCACCGCCCAGCGGCGGAGGAGGCGCTGTTGCGCCTGCTCGGCCAGTCCGGCGCTCTGGAGACCGCGCTGCCCGACACGCCGGAACCGCCGCGACGGCGTCCCCGCGCGCTGCTGCTCACCGCGGCGGCCGTCGCCATCGTGCTGGCCTCCGGCGCCCTCGGCTACCTGCTGACCCCCAGGACGGTCAGCGCGGAACCGGTCGCGGCCGGCACTCCGTCCCGGCCGGCCTCCGCCACCCCCGCGACACCCGCCGCGCCGAAGCCGGTGCCCGTGACCCGGACCATCGCCCTGCCGGACGGCGCGGGCACACTCTGGGAGAACGCGGCCGACCAGGTCCGCCTCACCTCGTACCACGTCGGTCAGAACGGCGGCGACTCCGTCGCCTACGCGCGCACGCTCGACGGCACGGCGTTCGCCAGGACCGGCGGCGACAACATCTCCTCCCCCGTCTCCCCGGACAACCGGTGGACGGCCACCGTCAACGAGCTGCACATCCTGACCGCCGAGCGCCTGGACGTGAGCTTCACCGACCGGGTCACCGGCGAGAAGTTCACCGTCCCGACCGTGACGAACCCGCGCTGGGGCGTGTCGCCGCAGTGGTCGCGCGACAGCCGTACGCTGCTGCTGTCGATGCTGGAGCGCGACGAGCAGGTCCAGGCCGCCTACGTGCGGGGCTTCATCCTCATCGACGTCGAACGGCGCCGCGCCACCGTCGTGGAGACGGCCAACGCCGAGGACGTCGCGATGTTCAGGAAACAGGCGCCGGAGCAGCGCACCAGCTACTACTACCGCTGGGCGCCCGGCGACCAGCTCATCGCCTCCGGGTACATGACGCCGGAGAACGGCGAGGGCATCCGCTACCGGGACCTGACCGGCAAGGTCGTGCGCTCCATGCACTGGGTGGGCCGGCCGATCGGGCAGACGCCGTTCTCCCCCTCCGGCAAGCGGCTGGTCACCACGAGCTGCGCCAAACAGCTGACCAGCTGCATCTGGGACACCGAGACGGGCAAGAGGCTCACCAGCGTGCCGCCAAGCCCCGGCTACATGTACGGCTGGTACGACGAGGACAACCTGATCGTGGGCCGGGTGACCGGCAAGAAGATGATCGTGCAGGCGGTCGATCTCAGGGGCAAGGTGACGCGCAAGCTGGCCGAGCTGAGGGCCGTGAAGGACGAGCTGTCGGACCTGCGCTTCGACAGGTACTGACATGAGCGTCCTGGAACACGTCGGCGAGTACCGGATCCTGGGCACGCTGGGCTCCGGCGGCCAGGGCGTGGTCCATCTCGGGCAGGGGCCCGGGGGCGAGAAGGTCGCCATCAAGGTGCTGCACCGGGTCTCCGATCCGCAGGCCGTCGCCCGGTTCCTGCGCGAGGCGGAGGTGCTGCCGGAGGTGGCCTCGTTCTGCACCGCGCTGGTGCTGGGCACGGGCAGTGAGAACGGCGTGCCGTACATCGTGAGCGAGTTCATCGAGGGGCCGACGCTGCAGGCGAGCGTGCGCGAGCGCGGCCCGATCGGCGGGCGGGAGCTGCGCAGGCTCGCGGTCGGCACCGTCACGGCGCTGGCGGCCATCCACAGGGCCGGGGTCGTGCACCGTGACTTCAAGCCGGCCAACGTGCTGCTGAGCAGGGAGGGTCCGCGGGTCATCGACTTCGGGATCGCGCGGGCGGCCTCCGGTGAGACGACGATCGGCGGGGTGGTGGGGACGCCGGCGTACATGGCGCCGGAGCAGTTCGGGCAGGCGCTGGCGGGGCCGCCGTCGGACCTGTTCGCGTGGGCGGCCACGATCGTCTTCGCGGCGACCGGGCGAGCGCCGTTCGGGCAGGACTCGGTGCCGGCGATCATGCATCGGCTGGCGACGGAGGAGCCCGAGCTGGACGGTCTCGACGGGGACCTGCGCGAGATCGTGGCGGCCTGCCTGGCCAAGGAGCCCGCCGAGCGGCCGCGGGCCAGCCAGGTGCTGCTGCGCCTGCTCGGCCACCCGGCGCCCGGCAGCGGAGGCAACGTCGGGCGGACCGCCAGACGGCCGGTGGAGCGGCGGCCCGACTCGGTTCCGGAAGGGCTGCTGCTGGAAGGGCTGGCGGTCTCCCGCCGGCCCCGGCGCCTGCGCACGGCCCTGGTCGGGGGTACGGCGCTGGCCGTGGCGGCGGCCGTGACCGCCACGATCCTGGTCACGCGGCCCTCGGCCGGGCCGCCGTCCCCGTCGGCGGGCGCGCGGCCGAGCCCGGCGGCCGTCGTGCCGTCGCCCGTGGTCAGCGGTTCGCCGCCGGCCGACACAGCCCCGGTCGCGGTGCCGCAGCTCGCGGCCACGTTCTACGAGAGCCCGCGCGATCCGCTCCGGCTGACCTCGTTCACGGTCAAGGAGGAGTCGCTGCGGCATCCGGGGTTCGTCAGGAAGCCGGGGACGCGGGAGTTCGTCCGCCTGCCCGAGTACCGCGACGCGGTCGTCTCCCCCGACGGCGAGCTGGTCGCGTCGGTCTACACCACGCCCAAGTACGCCCCCGACGGCAACAACACCGTGCAGTTCACCGACCGGACGCTGACACCGTCCTTCGCGGTGCCGACCGTGGAGCTGCCGCTGCTGGTCAGGCGGCCGACGTGGGCACGCGACAGCTCGCGGGTCCTGCTGACCGTCACCGACACCGACGGCAGGGCCACCGGCTTCGCCGTGGTGGACGTGGCCGCCCGCGCGTTCACCCGGCGGGAGGTCGGCGGCCTGACCAAGGGGGCGGACTTCGCCTGGGGCCCGGACGGGACCGTCCTGGTCACCGGGGGCGGGCCGGTCGGCCTCTACACGCTCGACGGGCGGCTGTCGCGGACCGTGAAGGGTGTGCGCTCGGCGGACAACCTCACGGCCGAGGTCAACGGTCCGCTGCTGGCCGCCGGGTGCGCCGGCGCGCGGCCCGCCGTCTGCGTGGTGGAACACGAGAGCGGGAAACGCGTCTCGCGTTTCCCGCTGAGTGCCAAGCAGAAGGTGTGGGGCTGGTTCAGCCGGGACCACCTGCTGGTCTACGACTACGGGGTCAGCCCTTGGCGGGTGGACGTGGTGGACCTGACCGGGAAGAGGGTCCGGCGGTTCGCCACGATGGCCGGGGACGCCGGCACGGTCTGGCGGTTGTTCTGGTCGGGCGGCTGAGCCCGGATCGCCGGGCCCGGCCTCTCCGCGCTGTCACCGGGCGAAGACCACGATGTTGTCGCGGTAGCTGCCCTTCTTCCTGTCGAACACGCCGCCGCAGGTGATCAGGCGCAGCTCGGCGCCGCCGGTCTGGCCGTAGACCGTGCGGCCGGGGACGGCGGTCTTCGGGTAGCGGGCCAGGCGGTGGACGGTGAAGGCCTTGGTGCTGCCGTCGGCGCGGTCCACGTAGATCTTGTCGCCGGGGTCGAGGCCGCGGACCTTGTAGAAGACCGCGGGGCCCGTCTTGGAGTCCACGTGGCCCGCGATGACGGCGGGGCCGCGCTCGCCGGGCTCGGGGCCGGCCTGGTTCCATCCGGCGACGTCGTAGCGCTTGGGCGCGGTCAGGCGGCCCTTCTTGTCGAGGGCCAGCGGGATGATCTTCGTCTTCAGGCCGATGGCGGGGACGCGCAGCCGTACCGGGTTGGCGGCCTGCGTGCCACCCGCTCCGGTGTCCACGCCGCCCCTGGGACGGTCGTCGTCATCGTCGTCGTCGCTGGTGCCGCCCGCTCCGGTGTCCACGCCGCCCCTCGGGCGATCGTCGTCATCGTCGTCGTCGCTGGTGCCGCCCGCTCCGGTGTCCACGCCGCCCCTCGGGCGATCGTCGTCATCGTCGTCGTCGCTGGTGCCACCCGCTCCGGTGTCCACGCCGCCCCTGGGACGGTCGTCATCGTCGTCGTCTCGGTCGTCGTCGTCGGCCTGGGCCAGTGCGGCCGGGGCGGCCGAGGCCGGGGTCGCGACGAGACCGGCGCCCGCCGCTCCGGTTCCGCACATCAGCGCGATGGCGATCAGGATCCGCTTGAGTTCCATGCCGTCCTCCTGGGAGTCCGTTCCGTTGCCGATCTCAGACTCCCGAGCGGCGGTGGGACCCCCATGAGGCCGCCGTTAGAGGGCTTTCATGCGATATCCAGTACCTCGCAGGGTCTCGATCCGTTCTGCCCCGATTTTCTTGCGCAGGTACCGCACGTAGACGTCCACGACGTTCGAGCCGGGGTCGAAGTCGAACCCCCACACGTGGCTGAGCAGCTGCTCACGGGTGAGCACCTGGTCGGGATGGCGGCAGAAGACCTCGGCCAGCGCGAACTCCCGCGCCGACAGCTCCACCACGTGCCCGCCCACGTGCACCCGGCGGCTGCGCAGGTCCAGCGACAGATCGCCCACGCGCAGCACGGTCACCTCGGGCGTGCGCTCCGTACGCAGCCGCAGCCGCACCCTGGCCAGCAGTTCCTCGAAGGCGAACGGCTTGGGGATGTAGTCGTCGGCCCCGCCTTCGAGCCCGGCGACGGTGTCGGCCACGCCGTCACGGGCGGTCAGGATGATCACCGGCAGCGTCACCCTGGCCTGCCGCAGCCTGCGCAGCACCGTGAACCCGTCGCTCAGCGGCAGCCCGATGTCGAGCACCAGAAGGTCGAACTCACCGCTGCGGGCGTACTCGAAGGCGGCCTCGCCGTCCTCCACCACGGTGGTCACGAAGCCGTTGCCCCGCAGCCCCTTCTCCACGAACGCGGCGATCCTGGCCTCGTCCTCGGCGATGAGTATCCGGTTCAATCCCGTACCTCTTTTCCGTCAACCTGCAATTCGATGACGAAGCGGGCGCCGTCCTCCACCCAGACGCGGCCGCCGTGGGCCTCGGCGATGGAGCGCACGATGGACAGCCCGAGCCCGGCGCCCTGGTGGGAACGGCTGCCCGCGCGGACGAACCGCTGGAAGATGCGCTCGCGATCCTCCGGCCGCACTCCGGGGCCGCCGTCGCGTACCCACAGCCGGACGCGGTCGCCGTCCACGGCGGAGCCCGCGGCCACGAGCGCGCCCTCCTGGGTGTGCCGGACCGCGTTGGCGGCCAGTTGCATGAGCGCCTGGGTGAGCCGCTGGCGGTCGGCCACGATGCGCGCCTCGGCCACCTCGTCCACCCGCCAGTCGCGCTCGCCCAGCGCCCTGGCCTTGGCGATCACGCTGACGGTCAGGTCGGCGAGCTCCACCTCCTCCAGCGACAGGAAGCCCGGCTGCTCCGACTTGGCCAGCGTGAGCAGGTCGTCGACGATGCGGTTCATGCGGTTGAGCTCGTCGGTGACCAGCGCGAGCGTCTCCTCCCGCTCCGCCGGGTCGTCGCCCATCAGCTCCAGGTGGCCGCGGATGACGGTGATCGGGGTACGCAGCTCGTGCCCCGCGTCGTCCACGAACTCGCGCTGCACCTCGAAGGCGCGTTGCAGCCGGTCCAGCATGTGGTTGAAGGTGCGGGCCAGCGCGGCCACGTCGTCGTTGCCGACCACGTCGAGCCGGCGGGTCAGGTCGCTGGAGTCGCTGATGTGCTCGGCGGCCTGCCGTACCATCCGGACCGGTGCGAGCACGCGGCCCGCGACGAACCAGCCGGCCGCGCCCGCCATCGCCAGCGCGGCCAGCGAGGTGAAGGCGAGCACACGGACGGCGTCGACGACCTCCTGCCGGTGGTGCTCGTAGAAGATCGCGATGACGAAGTGGCCCTGGCGCGGGTCGCCCTTGATCTGGATGGGGATCGAGACGTAGCGGACCTCACCGGCTTTGGACGGCCACTCTCCGGTCTCCGGGCGCTGGGCCTCGGCCACGCGGGCGACCAGGGCGGCGTCCTCGTCGAGGGGCGCGGGCGCCTCGGCCCGGCCCTTGTGGTGGGGCTGGCCGTCCACGACGGTGAAGAACATCTCCCACCGGTCGGCGACGTTGACCTGGAGGTAGCCGACCAGCAGGTCCTCCAGGTCGTTGGTCGGGGGTTTGGCCGCGTAGCCGCGCAGCTCCTCGTACTCGTGCTTGAACTCTGCCGCGATCCGCTCGTCCACCCGGGTCAGCAGGACGTTCCAGGCGGCGAAGATCGACAGGCCGAGCGCCAGGGTCACGACCGAGAGCATCCAGCCTACGATCCGGGCTCTCGCACTCACCTTGCCTGCTCAGTCGTCGTCATCGTCCTCATCATCATCCCCGCTGCGGACCCTGGTCGGCGACGGGGGTGGCACCGGGTCGGCTTTCGTCTTCTTCCTGGTCGGTGTGGGCGTCGCGCGTTCCCTGGTCGGGCTCGGCGTCATCGTCGGCGTCGGGCTGGGCGGCGGCGGGGTGGCCGTGGGGGTGACGATGATCTCGCCGCCGAGGTCCGGTTCCACCGCGCCCGCTTTGACCACCACGGTCATGGCCAGCGCGGCGAGCACCGCGCCGACCGTGGCTCCCACGAGCGTGGTCCTACGGGTCATGACAGGACCGTAGGCTCTGCGGAGGAGATGTCGGTGAGATGAGAATGAGAAGACTCTCATTTGTCCGCCGATTAGCCTGTCGGGGCAACGAGGTGATCGTCCCGGGACTATCATCGCCGAGTTAGGTTAGCCTTACCTGATCCGGGGGTGCCCTGTTTTGCGGCTCTTCATGACGGCGCTCAAGCCGACGGACTCGGTGACCGACGGATTCCTGCCGGCCGCTCGCGCGCTCGGCTGCGAGGTCACCATTCTGACCGACCGGCCCGAGCAGCACCCGCACGCGGTCGCGTGCGACGTGCGCGACCCGCGCGCCCTCATCGACGCCGTCTCGCGCCTCGGGCGACCGGACGCCCTGTTCAGCAACTCCGACCACCTGCAGACCGAGACCGCGCTGGCCGCCGCCTACTTCGGGCTGCCCGGCAAGGACTGGCGGGCGTGCCTGTCGGCCAAGAACAAGTATCTGATGCGCGCGAAGCTGGCCGAGGCCGGGGTGGAGGAGGTCTTCTCGATTCAGCTGGGTCCGGATGACGCCGTTCCCGGCGGCCTGCCGTACCCCTTGGTGGTGAAGCCCCGCGAGGGCGTGGCCAGCGAGGACGTGATGCTGGTGGAGAAGGACCTGGAGAAGGCGGTCGCGGCGGTGCGGCGCGCGCGGCCGGGCGCGTACGTGGTCGCGGAGGAGTATCTGGAGGGACCGCTGCGCACGCTGGAGACGCTGGGCGACGCGGCGGGCACGCGGGTGCTGGGCGGTTACGCGACGCGGCTGGGGCCGCTGCCGCACTTCGTGGAGGAGCGGCTGGACTGGGCGCCGGACGGGCCGCACGAGCACGTGCTGGCCGCGCTCGCGGCGCTGGGTGCGGGCTTCGGGGCCTGCCACACCGAGTACGTGCTCACGCCGGCCGGACCGCGCATCGTCGAGGTCAACTACCGGGTGATCGGCGACCACTGCGACTTCCTGCTCGGCGACATCCTGGGCGTCCCGCTGTTCGAGTGGATCCTGCGGGCGCACCTGGGCGAGCGGCTTCCCGCGACACCCCCCGCTCCCGGGTACGGCACCGCCGTCAGCCTGGTGGCCGACCGGTCCGGAACGATCACCGAGGCCCCCGGAGCGGAGGAACGCTCCCAAGACGGCGTCCGCCTCTGGCACCGCCCCCTGCGCGCCGCCGGAGAACGGATCACCAGAACCCACACCAACCGCGACTACCTGGGCGTCATCCGCGCGGTCGGCCCCGACCGCCGCCGGGTGGAGGCGGCGGTGGACGCCTACCGGGCGGAGCGGCCGTGGGTGATCTCGGCGTGACTCTCGACTCCACTCAGGCCAGGCTGTCAGCGCGCGTTCTCGACGCCCTGCTGCGCGAGGACTACGGCGGCCTGTCGCGGCGGGTGAGCAGGACCCGGGAGGGCGTGCGGCTGACGCTGGCCGACGGCAGGGTCGTACGGCTGGTGCCGGGGTCGCTCTACCAGGACTTCGTGGTGGCCCCCGAGGAACGCCTGCGGCTGGATCAGGTGCTCGCCACACTGGCCGAGGTGGCCGATCCGGCCGACGCGCAGGGCGTGGCGGCCTTCGCCGACGAGTGCGCGGCGGCGCTGGCGGCCGGTGAGCTGCACGCGCTGCACGCCGATCGGGTGCTGGCGGGCGAGCCGTCCTACGAGACGCTGGCGGCGTTCGTGGAGCATCCGGTGTATCCGACCTCGCGGGCCAGGGTGGGGATGAGCGCCGCTGACCTGCTGGCGTACGCGCCGGAGTTCGGGCCCGCGTTCGCGCTGCGCTGGGTCACGGTGCCCGGCCACGACGAGCCGTTCCCCGTGCACCCGCTGACGATCGAGGAGGCGCTGAAGGTCGAGGGGGTGCGCGAGGTCGAGGGGCGGCCGACGATCGTGCGGCCCACGTTGTCGATGCGGACCGTCGAACTGGACGCGCGTACCCATCTGAAGCTGCCGATTCCGGTCAGCACGCTGGGCGTGCGCAACCGCCGCTCGATCAGGCCGGGGACGCTGCGTGACGGCGCCCTGGCCGAGCTGCTGGTCCGCGAGCTGGCCGACCCCGACGTGCTGGTGGCCGACGAGCAGACCTACGCGCACGCCGGGCACGAGTACCTGGCGTGGATGATCCGCCGGCTGCCGGAGGGCCGGATCGTGCCGGTCGCCGCGCTCAACGCCCCGACCGTGCTCGAACGGCTCGGCGACGTCGTCCCCGAGTACCTGCGCGTCCTGCTGCGCTGGAACGTGCGGCTGTTCGTCCGCCACGGCGTGGCGCTGGAGGCACATCAGCAGAACCTCGCGCTCGTGTTCGCGGACGACGGCATGAAGCTGCTGGTCAAGGACAACGACGGGCTCCTGGCTTCGCCGGCGAGGCTGCGCGCGGCCGGTGTCGAGCCGCCCGCCTTCACCGACGAGCGCATGCTGACCGACGACCCCCACGCGCTGGCCGACGTGTTCGTGACGATCACGCTGCATCTGGCCGCCGCGGCGGTCGCGTTCGGGGCGCTGCCCCACGAGCGGGCCGCCCGGCTGCTGCGCGAGACCCTCGCCGAGGCGCTCGACGAGCACGGCGAGGACCCCATGGCCCGGCTGCTGCGCGCCAGGACGCTCGACGCGGCCCGGCTCACCGGGAAATCGATGATCACCGCGGGCACCCTGGTGGCCAAGGAGCGCACCGGCGCCCGCGACGTCAACAAGTACTACGGCGCCAGCGGGCCCAACTACCTGAGGAGAGCGTGACGTGGAAAGCCTGGTCCTCGACTCCCCCGCCGCGTCGCCTCCCCGGGCCGAGGAGGCGACTCTGGCCGCGCTGCTGCGCTGCTGTGTGCGGGAAGTGGCGGGGCCGCGCGGCCTGGTGTGGCCGGCGCCGCCGTACCTGCTGCTGCGGGTGGGCGGGACGTTGCTGCGGGCACGCACGCGCGGCGGCGCCGCGCTGCGCTTCACCGGCCCGCCCGAGCGGCTGGAGCAGGGCGTCTGGGTGCCCCTGACCACCGATGAGCTGGTACGGCGGGCCGTATCCGACCTGAGCCTCGGCGAGGTGAACGCCGAGTTCGCCGGCCAGGTGGCGGCCAGCCGCGAGGCGCTGGAGGCGATCCTGCGGGCACGGGCCGAGGCGGTCGCGCCCGCCGACCCGTGGCTGGCCTCGGAGCAGGCGCTGGTCTACGGGCATCCGTTCCATCCGAGCCCGAAGGCGCGCGGCGGGCGCGACTGGCTGGCCTACGCGCCCGAGGCGCACGCGCGGTTCCCGGTGCGGCTGCTGGGGGTGCGTTCCGACGTGGTGGCGCAGGAGGGTGTGACCGGCGTGCTGGACCGCCTGGGTGAGGCGCCGCCCGGATACGCGCTGCTGCCCGCGCACCCGTGGCAGCTCGACCTGCTCGGCCCGGTCTTCGACGACCGGCTGGTAGACCTGGGTCCGGGGCCGGTGGTGGTGCCCACGTCGTCGGTGCGGACGGTCTACGCGCCGGATCTCGGGGTCTGCCTGAAGTTCTCGCTGGATGTCCGGATCACGAATTGTGTGCGGAAGAACGCCTGGTATGAGCTGGCGGGGGCGGTGGAGCTGAACCGCCGTTTGGGCCCGATATTCGATGAAATTTCCGGCAAATACCCTGCGACGCGATGGCTGCCCGAGCCCGGCTACCGCTCCGCGGGCCTGGGCACGCGGCTGCTGGAGGGGCTAGGCGTGATCGTGCGGTCCAGCCCGTGGTCGGTCACCTCCCCCGGCGTCACGCCGGTGCTGGCCGGAGCGCTGGCCACCGAGGGCGTCCGCACGCCGGACCCCGCCGCGTGGTGGCGCGCCTACGTCGCCGCGCTGGTCCCGCCCGTGCTGGAGCTCTACTTCCGGCATGGCGTGGTCCTGGAGCCCCACCTGCAGAACGTGCTGGTCGGCCTCGACGCGGACGGGCTGCCCGCCGAGGCGGTCTTCCGCGACCTGGAGGGCACCAAGCTGGTCACCGGCCGCCACGACCTGACCGGGGTGCCGGACCGCGTGGCGGAGGCCCTGTCCTACGACGCCGAGCGCGGCTGGGCCAGGGTCGCCTACTGCCTGCTGGTCAACCACCTCACCGAGATCGCCGCCAGCGTGGCGCCCGACGACGCGACGCTGACCCGCCTGTGGCGTTCCGCCGCGGAAGTGATCGCCGAGGTGGCCACGGACCTGGGCAACCCCGTGCCCCTGTCGGACCTGCTGGCCGGCGCGCCCCTGCCCGCCAAGGCCAACCTGTCGGTGCGCTGGGCCAGGGCCGCCGACCGCGCGGCCGGCTACGTCCCGATCGCGAACCCGCTCGCATGAGCCTCACGCACGCGGCCCGGATCGCCGAGGCCGCCGCCGGCACCGCGCCCGCCTACGTCTACGACCTGCCCGCCCTGGACGCGCACGCCACGGCCGTCCGCCGGGCACTGCCCGGCATCGAGCTCTACTACGCGGTCAAGGCCAACCCCGACCCCGCGCTGCTCCGTGTGCTCGAACCCCACGTGGACGGCTTCGAGGTCTCATCGGGCGGCGAGCACGCCCACGTCAGCGCCCTGTTCCCGGACAAGCCGCTGGCGCTCGGCGGCCCCGGCAAGACCGACGCGGAACTACTCCTGCCCGCCCACCGCCTGCACGTGGAGTCGCCCGGCGAACTGCGCCGCCTGCTCGCCTCGGGCCGCGCCGCCGACGTCCTCCTGCGCGTGAGCCCCGACCTGCCCGTCGAGGGCGCCGCCCTCACGATGAGCGGCCCGTTCGGCATGGACGACGACGGCGTGCGCACCTGCCTGCCCCTGTTCGACGACCGGGTACGGCTACGCGGCCGCCACTACCACCTGGCCAGCGGCCTGAACGCCGACCAGCTCCTGAAACTGGCGGAAACCCTGCTGTCCACCCACCCCGGCGAGGTGAACCTGGGCGGCGGCATGGCCGTGGACTACCATGACCCCGCCGCCCGCTTCGACTGGCCCGCCTACGGCACCGGCCTGGGCCGCCTGCGCACCCCCGGCCAGACGGTCCGCGTGGAGCCGGGCAGGTCGCTGACCGCGTACTGCGGCTACTACGTGACCAGGGTCGTGGACGTGAAGCGGGTGCGCGGCGAGGCGTACGCGATCGTGCTGGGCGGCACCCACCACCTGAGAACCCCCGTCACCAAGGGCCACGACCAGCCCTTCACCGTCCTCCCCACCGGCACCGGTCCAGGCGTGAGCGACGAGCCCGTAACCGTCGTGGGCCAGCTCTGCACCCCCAAGGACGTCTTCGCCCGAGCCGTCACCACCTCCATCCACGTCGGCGACACCGTGGTCTTCGCCATGGCCGGCGCCTACGCCTGGAACATCTCCCACCACGACTTCCTCATGCACCCCAAACCCACGTTCCACTACCTGTCAGGTTGAGGTGGGGACGGCTTCGATGAGGGCGATGAGGCCGTCCGCGTCGAGGAGGTTCACCGGGCGGACGGTCTCGTTGGGGCGGACGTAGTGGAAGGCGGCGCCCACCTGGTCCAGGGGGACCTTGGCCAGGTGCGACCAGGCCAGGCGGTAGGCGGCGAGCTGGACGGAGGCGGCGGCGGCCGCCTTGCCCGCCGGGCGTTCTCCCGTCTTCCAGTCGACCACCTCGTACGTGCCGTCGGGCAGCTGGAAGACGGCGTCCATGCGGCCCCTGACCAGGCGGTCGGCGATCATGGTCTCGAAGGGGACCTCGAGGTCGAGGGGTTTGCGGGTGGCCCATTCGCTTTCCTCGAAGCGTTCCTGCAGCTCGGCCAGCCGTACGTCGGCCTCCTCCTCGACGATGTCCAGGCCGGGCATCTCGAAGTCGTCGATGAGGCGCTGCTGGTCCCAGCGCGTCTCCAGCCAGCGGTGGAACGAGGTGCCCCGGCGGGCCAGCGGCGCGGGCTTGACCGGGACCGGGCGGCGGATCCTGCGGGCCAGTTCCTTCGCGTCGGCGGCCAGCGTGACCAGCGACGAGACGGTCAGCTTCGACGGCAGCTCGACCGTCCTGCCGCCGCCGCGCCGATACAGTTCGCGTTCACGCAGCAGCAGGTCGGTGTCGCGCTCCCAGGCCCGGACGCGCTCCTGCTCGAACGTCTTCAGCGGCTCCTCCGGCGCGGCGTCGAGCCGGCCCGACAGCGCGTCCTCGACCAGGCGGGCCCCGTCCAGGACGGCCTCGTATCGGTCGCCTTCCGGTACCACCGGCCAGGTGGCCTCGGCGGGCTCGTCCAGCAGCGGGTTGGTCGCTCCGTCGGCCAGGTCAGGGGCCCAGAAGGCCACGCGGTCGCTGGTGTCGCGGATCTCCAGCAGGAAGTCCGACGGCTCCAGCGGCTTGGTGGCGCTGCCCCAGCGGTAGCCGGAGGCGATCAGGTGGTAGTGGGCCCGGGTGACCGCCACGTAGGCCAGGCGCCGCTCCTCCATGAGGTCGCGCGCGCGGCAGCGCTCGTCGAACGCGGTCAGTTCCTCCTTGCCCAGCCCGCCCAGCCGGGGCAGGTCCGCGACATCCCCTCTCAAGGGGTACGGGAGCTTGCGCGGGTTGTCCGTCCACCGGCTGTTGGTGACCGGTGTCGCGGGGAACATGCTGCCGGTGGCGATCGTGCCCTTCGAGCTGATCAGCTGCGACAGGCCGGGCACCACCACGACCGGCCACTCCAGGCCCTTCGACGCGTGCACGGTCATCAGCTTCACGCTGTTGCTCTCGCCGACGCGCCCCGCCTCCAGGCCGAACTCCTCGCTCTCCGCCGCCTCCAGGTAGGCCAGGAAGGCGCCGAGCGTCGGGTCCTCGGCATCCCCGGCGAAGCGGGAGGCGGCGTCCAGGAAGGCGTCCAGGTCGGCGCGGGCGGCGAAGGCGCTGACCGTGCCGCCGCGCGCGGCCACCTCGATGTCGAGTCCGAGCTTCCGTTCCACCTCGGTGATCAGGTCGGGCAGCGGCTGGGCGGTGTGGGCGCGCAGCTGGCGCAGCTCGTGGGCCAGCGCGACCAGGCGGCTCCTGGCCAGCGGCGAGAACGACTCCAGCCACTCCTCGCGGTCGGGCAGCTCGTCCAGGGCGTCGATCAGGCTGCCGCGTTCCTCGGCCAGGTCCACGACCACCTGGTCGAGCGGGTCCTTCTCCGGCCGCGTGCCCTCCCTGGCCTCGCGGGTGAGCTCGCGGGCGTACTCGCCGAGCTGGCGCAGGTCGGCGGGGCCGATGCGCCACCTCGGACCGGCCATGAGCCGGGCCAGCGCGTCTCCCGCCGTCGGGTCGTACAGGGCGCGGAGGGTGGCGACGATGTCGTTGACCTCGGGGACGGTGAGCAGGCCGCCCAGGCCGACGACCTCCACCGGGATGTCGCGGGACTCCAGGGCGCGGCGCAGGGCGGGGAACTGCGAGCGCTTGCGGGCCAGGATCGCCACGTCCTGGGGCTGCAGCTCCAGGGTCTTCTTGCGTTCCTTCTCGCCCCAGGGCAGGCCGTCCGGGGCGACCTCCTGGCCGAGCATCTTCTTGACGCCCTCGGCGATCCACTCGGCCTCGTCCTCGGCGGTCTCGTGGAAGGCGCAGGTGACGCGGCCGCGGTCCTTGCGGTTGGCGCCGGGCACCAGGACGGGGACCTCCCTGGCTTCCATCCGCAGCGGGATCTGGACCCGGGCGGCGACGTCGAGGACGCGGTCGCCGTTGCGGAAGCTGACCGAGAGCTGGCGCACCGGAGCCCGGTCGCCGGAGGCCGTTCTGAAGTCCTGGGAGAAGCGGCGCAGGTTTCCGGCCGAGGCGCCGCGCCAGCCGTAGATGGACTGGCAGGGGTCGCCGACCGCGGTGACCGGGTGACCGCCGCCGAACAGGCTCCTGAGCAGGACGAGCTGGGCGTGGCTGGTGTCCTGGTACTCGTCCAGCAGGACGACGGAGAACCGGTCGCGTTCGATCTGGCCGACTTCGGGGTGCTTGGCGGCGATCCGGGCGGCCAGGGACATCTGGTCGCCGTAGTCGATGACCTCGCGGCCGCGCTTCAGCCGCTCGTACGCCGCCACCAGGGGAAGGAGCTGTTCTCTCGCCCGTTGCACCGCGATGGGCTTGCGCTGGGCCGCGACGGTCTTGGCGGGGAGCATGCCGTACTGCTCGTCGAGCCACTCGCCGACCCCCCGCACGTCGCCGCCGGCGCGCAGGTGCTCCGACAGCTCTCCCGCGAGCTCCAGTACGGCGGCCGTGACCGACGGCGGCCCCAGCTCGATCTTGTCCATCGGCCCGTCGTACATCGCCACGACCCGCGAGGCCAGCTGCCACGAGACGGCCGGGGTGACCAGGCGCATCGTGGGCTCCAGCGCCTCCCGCAGGGCGTGGTCGGTGACCAGGCGGGCGGCGTAGGCGTGGTAGGTGGAGACGGCCGGCTCGTCGTCCAGCAGCGACGGCTCGACCAGGCCGGCCTCCGCCAGTCCGTTGAGGCGCTCGCGCACCCGGTTGGCCAGCTCGGCGGCGGCCTTGCGGGTGAAGGTGAGGCCGAGCACGTTCTCGGGGCGCACCAGCCCGTTGGCGACCAGCCAGACCACGCGCCCGGCCATCGTCTCGCTCTTGCCGGAACCCGCTCCTGCCATCACGACCATCGGCTCCAGCGGCGCCTGGATGACATGCTCCTGCTCCGGAGTCGGCGGCAGCACGCCCAGCTTGTCGGCGAGCTCTCCCGGACTCAGCACACCTGGCCCCCGTTGTCGTTGACCGGGCAACTGGCCCTCGCGGCGCACGTACGGCAGCCGTCGTTGACCTTCGCCTGGAAGAACGGGCCCGACATGCCGATCGCGACGGTGTCGACCAGGTCCTTGGCCCAGGTGGGGTCCCGGTCGTCGGCCAGGGCGGGCTGCGCCTGCTCCAGCGCGTCGTTCTTGCCGCCCGCCTTGCCGAGCTGCACCAGCGAGGCACCGCCCGGCTCGGTCATGCCGTGCCTGGCGAAGGCGCCCAGCAGCGCGGCCAGCTGGTAGACGCCCAGCTGGGGGTGGCGGTCGAGGTCGCCCGCCTTGGGCTTGCTCGACCCGGTCTTGAGGTCGATGATGACGGCCCTGCCGTCGGAGTCGCGTTCGACCCGGTCCACGCGTCCCTTGATCAGCACGCCGTCGCCGACCGTGGCCGTGAACGCCTCCTCCAGTGCGACCAGTTCGCGCGGGTTCTCCTTGTGCCAGCGCAGGAACTTGGCGATCATCTGCTCGGCCACCTGGCGCTGCTTGCGGTTGAACCAGACGCCGCCGAAGTCCAGTTCGCTCCAGATGTCGTCCAGGCGGCGGCCGAGGAGGTCCTCGCTGGGCAGGTCGGTGGCGGCCAGCACGGCCAGGGCGTGGATGACCGTGCCGAGGCCCTGGGCGCTGCTCGTCCCGGCGGCGCCGACGGCCGTCTCCAGGAGCCAGCGCAGGCCGCACTTGGTGAAGCTCTCCACGGCCGAGGGCGAGATGCGCACGATGTCGTCCGGCCAGCCGAGGGGGCGGTCGTCGGAGATCGGCGTCAGCGCGTACCAGTCGTTGGGATGCGCGCCCTGCACGCCCGCGGCGGCGAGCCTGGCGAGTTGCTGCGCGGCCTTCTGCCGGATTTTTGCCGACTTTGTGGGATCTGTTACGGCGCTGCGGAGGTCGGCCACGAGCGCCGACATGTTCAGCCACCGGGCCTGGTCGTCCACCGTCGCCGTGTCCACGGAGCCCGGCATCAGCTCGGCCAGGAACCTCGACGGCCGCTCGTCGGTGTCCTCGCCGCCGACCGCCGTCACGACCAGCCTCTTCCTGGCCCTCGTCGCGGCCACGTAGAACAGGCGGCGTTCTTCCGCCAAGAGCTTCGAGGCCAGGGACGCGGTACTCGGCTGCGCCCCCTCGGCCAGCTCCACCAGGTCCTCGGCGCCCAGCATCGAGCCCCGCAGCCGCAGATCCGGCCAGACGCCCTCCTGAACGCCCGCCACCACCACGACATCCCACTCAAGCCCCTTGGAGCGATGCGCGGTCAGCACCCGCACGGCATCGCCGTCCGGGGCGCGTTCGGCCAGGGTGTCACCGGGGATCTCCTGGGAGGCGATGTCGTCCAGGAACACCTCCGCGCCGGCCCTGGGCATGCGGTCCACGAACCTGGCGGCGTGATCGAACAACGCCACCACGGCGTCCAGGTCCCGGTCCGCCTGGGCGCCCCTCGCGCCGCCGGACAGACTCAGGTCGGTCCAGCGCTCGGCCAGCCCGCTGCCCTGCCAGATCGCCCAGAGGACCTCTTCGGCGGTGCTCTGAGCCTTGGCGGCCTCTTTGGCGGCGTGGAGGAGATGGGCTACGCGTTCCGCCGGGTGGGCTATGTGGGGTTCTACGCGGGTCAGTTCGCGGACATCGAGGACGGCCGCCACGAGCAGCTCACCCGACGACCTGACAGACCGCACCGGCCCGTCCTCCTCTTCCCCGGAGACACCTTCACCGGCGGCCTCTTCTGTGACGGTCTCTTCGGTGGCGGTCTCTTCTGTGGCGGCGGCCTCGTTTTCGGCGATTTTCAGGGCGCGGCGAAGGCGGCGTACACCGATCATGTCGGTGCCGCCCAGCGGGCCGGTGAGCAGTTCCTCCACCACGGACTCGTCCAGCTCGCCCGGGTACAGGGCCATCCGGAGCATCGTCAGCAACGGCCGGACCCCGGGCTCCTGGGCGATCGGCACCTCGTCGCCCGCCACCATCGTGGGCACACCGGCGCTCACCAGCGCCCTGCGCAGCAACGGCACCTGCCGGGTGGCCGAGCGGACCAGCACGGCCATCCGGTGCCACGGCACGCCGTCGATCAGGTGCGCGCGGCGCAGCGCGTCGGCCACCACGGCGGCCTCCTGGCTCGTGGAGTCGGCCAGCAGGACCCTGACCTCGCCGGGTTCGGCGTCGTCCAGGGGCATCAGGTCCCGGTGCCCCCAGGCCTTCCGCTCCCTCGGTACGGCGACCGGGGTGGGCGATTCCTCGGCCGGGGGTTCTCGACGGGCGCCGGGCTCGTCGTCCGCCGGGCCGGCGGTCAGCAGGGTTTCGAACGCGATGTCCTGCTCCTTCGCCGCCGGTGCGGGCGGCCGGGCCGTACCGGATGGCTCGGGCGGGGTGAGGGTCGCGTCGGGGGTGGGGGCGGCGGGCAGGCGGGAGGCGACGCGGCGGGAGGCCGTCAGGAGGTCGGCGCCGCTGCGGCGGCACACGCGAAGGGCGACCACGGGCGCTTCGCGGCCGTCCAGGGTGCGGAAGCGCTCCGGGAAACGCAGGATGCCGCGGACGTCGGCGCCGCGGAAACCGTAGATGGACTGGTCGGGGTCGCCCACCGCGATCAGGTCGCGGCCGTCCCCGGCGAGCTGCTGCAGGAGGTACTCCTGGGCAGGATCGGTGTCCTGGTACTCGTCCACGAAGACCATGTCGTAGGCGGCCCGCTCGCGGCGGCGTACGTCGGGGTCGGACAGGAGGCCGGCCGCGGCCTTGATCAGCTCGGCGTAGTCGAGCACCGGCTCGGGGTCGAGGTCGAAACGCTCCTGGTAGCGCAGCGAGAACGTGCCCACGGCCACCCAGTCGGGCCTGCCGTGCTGGTAGCCGAGTGCGACCAGGCGGTCGCCGTCGAGGCCGCGCTCGCCCGCCCGTGACAGGAAGTCGCGCAGCTCCTCGGCGAACCCGCGCGTCTTCAGCGGCTCCCGCAACGCCGGCGGCCACTCGCGCGCGCCGTCCTCCAGCTCGCCGTGAAGCAGGCGGCGGATCTCCAGCAACTGCTCGGGCCCGCTCAGCAGCCGCGGCGGCTCCATCCCCGCCCGCAGGGCCTCGCGCCGCAGCAACGCGTAGGCGTAGCTGTGGAAGGTGAGGGCCAGCGGTGTACGCGTGGTGCGGCGCAACCGGCCGGTGACGCGTTCCCGCAGCTCACCGGCGGCCTTCCGGCTGAACGTGAGGATGAGCACCCGCTCGGGATCAAGCCCGCGGCGTTCGATCCGGTCGACGACGGTCTCCACGACAGTGGTCGTCTTCCCCGTACCGGGACCGGCCAGAACGAGCATCGGCCCACCGGGATGTTCGACCACGGCACGCTGGTACTCGTCGAGCACAGGGGCCTCAACCGGTCCCCCGCCCCCACGTCGCACCAACCGCCAGGTCTGACCACTCACAGCACTAGATTCCACCAGACCACAGGGGTAGATCGTGCCGCCTTGACCGTTCTCCCCACGAGTCCGCCCACGCTACCGGCCCAATCCCCCAATATCCCGCCAACCCGCCGCCCCTCACCCACCTTCTCCGCCACTCGCCCTTGTCTTCATCCGGTACGGCCCGCCGCCCTGCCCGGCGGGCAACGGGACCGTTACGGCGGGGACCACGTCCGACGTGAGAAGCGACCCCCACGATCGGCGCCCGCCAGGGTCGGCGGGTGGCGTGGGGGCGGCTTGCCGTAACGGATGGGGCGGGTTGAGCCGACTGGATCAGGCCGGAGACGCGAGGACGCCGCGCAGGACCTCGTCGAGGCCGGACTTGAGGTCGGTGGGCCGGCGGGCGCGGTGGATCACGAGGTTGGCGGCGAGCGGCGCCAGCAGGGCGTCGGCGGCGAAGGGCGCGTCGGTGGCCGGGTTGACGTCGGCGATGAGCAATGACAGATGCCGGTGATAGGCCTCATAAGCCCCACCGAACCGCGCGAACGGCGCCGCCGTCTCCGCCATCAGCAACAGGTCCAGCTGCGCGAACGTCCGATCGACGAGCCCGTGCAGAAACGCCCTGACCCGCTCTCCCGACGGCGCGCCGGGCCCCAGCGGCGGCGGCCCGGACAGGAACGACTCCTGGAACTCCCGCTCCTTGGCGTCGATCAGCGCGTAGGCGAGCCCGGACCGGTCCCCGAACCGCCGGTACAGCGTGCCGACCCCCACCCCCGAGGCGGCCGCCACCTCGGCCATCCCCAGCCCTTCGATGCCCTTGTCGGCGACGAGCTCGGCCGCCGCCGCGAGGATCTTCGCCCGGTTCCTGGCGGCGTCGGCCCGCTCCTGCGTCACCCGGCCACCCTATCGACCCCTTGCCAAGCGGAACCAATTCCGCTTATCGTCAAAACGGAACCTATTCCGTTTATGGAGGATCATCATGCTGCACGGAAAGGCCGCCCTCGTCACCGGCGGCAGCAGGGGCATCGGCGCCGCCATCGCCCGCGGCCTGGCCGCGGCCGGGGCCGATGTCGCCATCACCTACGCCAGCGCCGCCGACCAGGCCCAGGCCGTGGTCAAGGACATCGAGGCGGCCGGGCGGCGCGGCACCGCCATCCAGGCGGAAGCCGCGGACGAACGCGCCCTCCGCACCGCCGTCGACCACGCCGCGGGCATCCTGGGCAGGCTCGACATCCTGGTGAACAACGCCGGCATCGCCCCCTACGGCCCCTTGGAGGAAGTCACGCTGGAGGAGCTCGACCGCACGATGGCGGTCCACGCGCGTGCCGCGTTTCTGCTGGCTCAGGCGGCGGTGCCGTACATGCGGAACGGCGGGCGGATCGTCACGATCGGCAGCAGCCTGGCGGAACGCGTCCCCTATGCCGGGTGGACCCTGTACTCGATGAGCAAGTCCGCCCTCATCGGCCTCACCAAAGGGCTGGCCCGCGATCTGGGCCCGTTGGACATCACCGCCAACCTGGTACATCCCGGCTCCACGGACACCGAGATGAACCCCGCCGACGGCCCGGACGCCGACGCCGAACGTTCGTTCACGGCCCTGGGCCGCTACGTCGACCCGGACGACATCGCCGCCACCGTCGTCCACCTGGCCGGCCCGTCGGGCCGCAACATCACCGGCACCGCCATCACCGTCGACGCCGGCACCACCGCCTGAAGACGTCGCGGAAGCCGGAACCCGACGGGCCGGGACGGCGAACCCGGCCCGTCAGCGCGAACGTCAGGCCCCGTCGAGAATCGGGATGAGCTGCTCCTCCTCGTAGTCGAGGTGCTGCTCCACCGCACTGGCGAGCTCCTCGACCTCCTTGAGCACGGCCGGCGTATCCGCGCTCTCGGTCGAGACGACCTCCTGCAACCTGGCCAGCAGCACGGCCACCTTCTCGTGCTCGGCACCGAGCCGATCCATCACCTCGGCGAGTTCCGGATACCGCGCCGACAGAGCGGGAAACAGCCCCGCGTCCTCATGCGAATGGTGAACGTGCAGCCCTTGGCACAAGGTGAGGCAGTTGACCCGCAACTGCGCCCCCAGCCCCGGCCCCGACGCGGCGACCTCCTTGCGGATGAGCACCAGTTCCCGCCGGAAGGCGTCGTGAATCATCCGCAGCGCCTCGCCGAACGACGAGGCCGGCGGCGGCCCGCCCCCGGTCTGCTTGAGCGCGATCACGGGAATCACCCGAGAGGTGCGCGCCTGGTACTCGTCCCACCCGGGATCGGCCTCGACCGCCCGCGCCCAGGCCGCCTCCCGCTCCGCGCCTTCCAGCACGGTCGCCCGCGCCTCATAGGTGAAGATCCCGTCTTCGACGTTGACGGCGGGCTCAGCGACGAGATTGTGGAACCAGGCCGGATGACGATCCGCCCCGTTGGCGGAGGCGATGACCAGAACCTGCTCGCCCCCGTCATGCAGGTACCCGAGCGGAACGGTGTGCTGCCCACCGGAACGCGCCCCGGTGGTGGTGAGAAGGAGCAGCCGAGCGCCCTCGAAAGGACCCCCAACCCGGCCACGATTGGCCCGGAACTCCTCGATGATCTGCTTGTTGAAATCGAACGGCATTCTTCTCCATGGGTGTGGGCTTCGATGAGAGGTAGGGGCGAAGACGGGGATGAGGCGGGCTACGCGCCCGCCCATCGCTCACGCCTTGGCCGGGTACCTCTCTCGCTCATGGCCCATGGCCGACCCGGCAGTCACAAATCCTCACCCTAACCCCCAAACCACCCCGCCTCAAACCACCCAAGAAGACGCCATCGGGAACCCGGGACAGCGACCGTGCCACCGCCCCGACCCGCCACCGCCCATAGGTCCCTCCCGTTCTAACCAGCAAGGCCGCCCTCCAGACACGTCGCCCCGCGGCGCTCGGGCGGCACCGCAACCAGCGGCGCCAATTACTGCAACCATGGTTGCCTAGATCTCTGCAACCTCAGTAGCCTAGACTCATGAAGAAGCGGGATCTGGAGCGGCGGATGCGCCAACTCGCCAAGGACCAGGAGGAGGAGCAGTGAGCGAGCGCGACATCTACACCATCACCGCGACGAGGTCCGATGGCTGGTGGGCGCTGACCGTCTCCGGCCCCGGTCTCAAGCGCGCCTACCCGACCCAGGTCAAGCGGCTGGAGCAGGCCGAGGAGATGGCCCGCGACCTCGTCGCCACCATGCTCGACACCGAACCCGACAAGATCGACGCTGATTTCTGTGTGCGAGTCGCTGACGAAGAGATAGTTCGCGCCCTGGAAGCAACCTTGCGGGCACGCCTCACGGCAGAGCTCATCCGGCAGCAGGCCGCCGAAGCCACGCGCACGACCGTAGCCGCCCTCGCGAATCGCGGGTATGTCCACCGGGATATCGGCTTCCTGCTGGGCATGTCGCATCAAGCCATCGGCAAGCTCCTGGACGAGTCCGCCGTGCCCCCGTTTCCGACCTCCCTGCCCGGCACTTTGCCGCTCTCACCGGAAGTCGTTGCGGCACTGGAGGTCCTGGCCAAACACGCGAAAGTGCCGGAGAAGGGAAAGCTGCGCCTCAGCAGGCGGGCCGGTGGCACCCCGCCACCTGAAGCCCGCCCCACGCGTCGGCGTGAAGGCACTCGGCATCCCGTGTGAGCGGCGGTCCCTTGATCGACGGGGTCGTCAACTCCATGATGAACGGCGCGCCCCCTGCCTTTCCACGCGCAGATTCGCCGACCAAATAGTTGCCGCCGGTGACTCCTTGATCGCCTCCAGGTGCGCGCCGCCACGCCGCCCGTACCTGGCCTCGCTCCGGCAAGCGACAGGACGTGCCATGACCTGGCCAGTCGCGGGCGAAAGCGGCGCAAGAAGGCGCCCGAGCGGAGCGAGGACCTTCAGGGGCCGAGGCCGCGGCTCGGCTGGAGACACGCGGGAGCGCAGCGACCACCATGCCTTCGGCCTGGAAGGCGCGGGAGCGTGGCGGCCACCTTGCCCTTGTCAGGAGAAGAGGTGGTCCACTACTCGGGCGGTTGCCTTGCCGTCGTCTCTGGGGGCGTAGGTGGCGCGGAAGGTCTCGTAGCGGTCCGCGTACTCGGCCGCCACCGTGTCGATCGAGCGCAGGGCCTCCACCACCTCGCCCGACGTCGGCAGCACCGGGCCCGGCGCCTGTGCCTCCAGGTCCACGTACAGGCCTCTCCTCGTCGCGTACTTCGCCAGGTCGTACGCGTAGAACACGATCGGCTTGCCCGTCGCCAGGAAGTCGAACATCGACGAGGAGTAGTCGGTCACCAGTACGTCCGCCACCAGCAACAGGTCGGTCATGTCGGGATAGGTGGAGACGTCGTGGGCGATGTCGGGAACGGCGGGCATCGCCTGCATCGGGTGGCCCCTGACCAGCAACTCGTGGTCGGCCCCCAACGACTGCCTGGCCTTCGCCAGGTCCAGCTTGACCATCGCGTTCTTGCGGTCGTAGTCACGCCACGTCGGCGCGTACAGCACCACGCGCTTGCCCTCCGCCAGCCCCAGCCGGGCGCGGATCTCCGCGGCCATCCGGTCGCGTTCGGGAGAGGACAGCACGTCGTTGCGCGGCAGGCCGCTCTCCAGCACCTCGCCCTTGTAGCCGAACGCCTCGCGCAGCACCGGCGTCGCCCAGGGGGACTGTGACAGCAGCACGTCCCAGCCGCGTACCTCGGCCGCCTGGCGATGCCACACCGGCGGGCGCGGGTCACGGGTCATGTGGGGCTGGTCGTTGCCGATGTGCTTGACCGGGGTGCCGTGCCAGGTCTGCAGCACGACCTGGTCCTCGCGGGAGCGGAACCAGACGGGCAGGAACGCGTTGGTCACGATGTGGCGCGAGCGGGCGAGCGCCGCGTGGTGCTCCCTGCTGCCCGCGCGCACGACCGTGGCAGGACCGGGCGGGACGAAGGCGCCGTCCTTGACGACCCAGATGTGCTCGCGCTCGTCGCCGCGCCGCAGCCGCTCCTCGTAGATGGCGCGGACGCTGTCGGAGTAGAGGCGGCCGTCGTTGGCGACGTAGACGGTGGCGTCGTTGAGCGGCTCGGTGCGCTGCGCCGGGTAGAAGACCCTGCGCAGCACGTGGGTGCCCGCGACGCCCTTCTCGTCGGCGGGGCGCGCCTCCTCGGCGATCACCACGGGCACGTCGAAGCGGGTGGAGACCATGCGGAAGGCGTGGCCGCCGAGCGTGCGCGCGTCCTCGTCGAGGGCGCCGAGGGCGGCGTGGTCCATGCGCACCGGGACGATCTCGCCGGACGGGTGGCGCATGGACAGGTTCCAGGTGCCGGAGGACAGGGGCACGGACTCGCCGAAGCGGTCCATGGTCGCCGGCGCGAGCCGTACCGTGAACAGGTCTTCGGAGCGCTCCATCGCGGCCGTATAGGTCAGGCCGGAACGGTGGCGCAGCGTGAGCGTGCGGGCGCCCGCCGCGTCGGGGTAGCTGCCGCGGAGCACGAGCCGCTCGCCCTCCCACACCGCGGAGGTGAGCACCGGGCGGATGCGGTGGGCGGAGACGACGACGCGGTCGCGACGGTCGGCGAGCACGGTGATCTCGCGGTCGTCCGCGGTCGCGCGCACCTCGGCCGCGTCACCGAGCATCACGGAGGCCGCGGGGTCGCCCTTGGGCTCGACCCACAGCCGCCGCCCGTCCTTCTCCTGCAGCAGAGCCGGTACGGCCAGCCCGACCGTCACCAGCGTCCCGCCGGCCTCCGGCGTGAAGTCGGCGGCCATGCGGTGCCCGCCGAGCCTGGCGTGGCCCTTGGTCACGCTGCGGCCAGGCAGGAAGATCTTCAGCTCCAGCCGGTCGCCATCCACGTTGACGCTGGTCAGCTCGGCCCTGTTGGGCTGCAGGACGACCTGGAGGGCCCGGTCGGAGGTCCAGACGGGGCGTACCCAGAGACCCTGCTTGACCCGGAGCCCGGCGGGACGCTCGGTGCGGCCCACGGCGGCGCCGCGCAGCAGGCCGGTGGCGCGGGCGCCGCGGCTCCAGAAGACGATCTCCGCACGCCAGGTCGTGGCGTCGCGTACGGCCGGCCGGTGCCGCATCCGGCGGCGTACCGCGGACACGAGCCCACGGACCCCGCCACGCCAGCGCAGCGGCCAGGAACTCAGCTCGGCGGTGAAGCCGGACCAGTCGTAGTTGCATCCGGGCTCGCGCGCCGCGTGCGTGGCCTCGGGCGCGAGGACGCGGCGGGTGCGCATGCGCACCGGCGGCAGCCAGCGCGGCCCGCGCAGCACGACGGTGGCCCGGTTGAAGCGGCGGCTGCGCACCGACAGCCCGGCGAGGTAGGCATGGCCGCGCACGAGCAGCTTGCCGTCGCGCCAGACGATGTCGTCGATCTGCGTCACCGGCACCAGGTCGGCGCGGCGCAGGCGGTAGAGGGCGGGCGGCAGTTCGTCGCGCAGCGGCAGGTCGGCGTACCAGCGCAGGCCCTTGCGGATGCGCTTGGACGGCTCCGCCGCCGCGGCGACCACGGTGGTGAGGACGTCGCCGTCGACGAGTTCGTCGAGGTCGCGGTGCTCGATGAGGTGGCACAGAAGCCTGCGGGCCACCGGGAGCTCGCGCTTGACCTTGGGGTCGACGGTGGCGAGATAGGGGCGCAGAAGGGTGACGAGCTCGCGCCTGCGCGCGGCTCCGCGTTTGATCGCCTGGTCCATCCTGGCGCCCAGCGGACCGCTGAGGATCTCGGCGGCATGGTCGGGCCCGGCGGTCCGGGCCGCCTCCATGATCGCCTCGAAGGGTTCCCCGCGGTCGCAGAGGTCCTGAACAGCCCGCAGCCGCTCCTGGGCTGTGACGCCGGTGGCCATTGGGAAGGCACCGCCTTTCGGACCCGCAGTCGCTGTTCAGGCCATGGTAATGGGAATCACATGCCGCGGATTCTCCCGGAGGGGGGATATGCAGCTCAGCGGGTTTCCTGAGAATCCGCTGAATCCCCGTGCCAGCGGGCCTCGCGCATGTCGACGCGGTCGCCGCGCAGCGGGGTGCCCTCCTCGCGCCAGTGCGTCAGGCAGCGTTCCTCGTGGTCAGGGGCACCGGTGCCGTCGGAGTGGACCACCCGCCACCAGGGCACGCCGCCGCCCCACGTGGACATGACCCGGCCGACCTGGCGGGGTCCGCCCTCGCCCAGATACTCGGCGATGTCGCCGTAGGACATGACCATGCCGGGCGGGATCCGCTCGACGACGTCGAGGACCCGTTCGGCATAGGGGTTCACCATGAATCGGGTCCCGCCGCGACGATCTCGTCGAACTTGCCGATCTCGGCGGCCTTCCCGTTGGCGATCACCTCGACGACGCCGTCGGTCAGCGCGTAGACCTCGCCGTCCTCGCCGACCAGGCGGCCGCCGAGCACGGACGACAGCCGGACGAGTTGCGCCACGTGCCAGTCGGAGCCGGGCTCGCCGACGATCTCACCGCGCCAGCGGCCGACGGTATGGGCGTCGCCGCCGTGTTTGGCGAGGATCTCCTCCGCTGCGCTCAGCTCGAATCCGGCCGGCGCGATCGCCTTCGCGAGCTCCGCGAACGCCAGTGGCGACTCACGAACCACGCGTAGCTCGTATCCCATGACGCGCGACCATAGCGGATCTTTACCGCTTGCGCTGATTGAGCACGATGATCGCGCCGCAGAAGGTGACGAGGGCCAGGATGACGCCCGCGCCGTACAGCCAGAGGCGCCACGGGTCGGGGCCGGGCGGGGACGGCTGGGGCGACTCCTCGCCCTCGCCGAAGTGCCGGCCGGAGGGCATGTCGACCTCGCGCCGCTGGCCGGAGAGCTGCTGGGCGGCGTTGAGCGCGGCGGCCGCGTCCACGGTGCCGAATCCCACCTTCTCGTCGTAGCCGGCGGCGGGTCTGCCCCGGGCGCTCAGGGCGATGGCCTGCGACACCTGCGCGGGCGACATCTGCGGATATTTCGACTTAATCAGGGCGGCGACCCCCGCCACCAGCGCCGTCGCCGAACTGGTGCCCGACGACAGCTCGTAGTCGCCCTGGCCCTTCACCACCGGCACCTCCACGCCCGGCGCCGTCACCAGCACCGACAGGTTGTCGCTGCTGAACGAGGCGCGCCGGCCCTGCCGGTCCACCGCGCCCACGCCGATCACGCCCGGGTACCCGGCGGGGAAACTCCAGTAGGAGGTGCTGTTGTCCTTGGCGTACTTGGTCTGCCCGTCGTTGCCCACGGCCGCGACCAGCACGACGCCCTTGCCCAGCGCGTACGACACCGCCTCACGCTCCGACTTGTGCGGCCCGTAGGCGCCCAGCGACAGGCTCACCACCTTGGCGCCGTGGTTGGCCGCGTAGCGGATCGCCCTGGCCAGCGGACTCTCCCGGGTCCCCGGCTGCTCCTGGGCCGGCGGCAGGAAGTTCGGGCCGTCCTCCTCCTCGGGCAGGGGCAGCGACAGGATCTTCGCCTCCGGCGCCACGCCCACCAGCCCGCCGTCGGCTCCGGAACCGGCGATCAGCGCGGCCATGGCCGTCCCGTGCCTGCCCGGCGGCAGGTGGCGGTCGAGCGCGGGCTCGGTCATGTCGGGACCGACGGTGACCTTGTCCTTCAGCTCCTTGATCTTCGTGTCCACGCCGCTGTCGACGACCGCGACCACGACGTCGGCTCCCTTGGTGAGGGTCCACGCCTGCTCGACGTTGAGCGCGTCCAGGACCCACTCCTGCTGGGTGCGGACGGGCGGCGGCGCCGTACCCGAGAATGCGAGCGCGGCGGCCGCGAGCAGGCGGACGGCGCTCAGCACACGTTCCCCTGCGTGCAGGGCGGGACCGCGGGCGGGTCGGCGAGGAAGTAGGCGATCTGGTTCCCGATCGACTTGGCGGCCGGCCAGAGCTCGCTGTGCAAAATCTCCTCAGGGGGTACGGCGGCGCGCGTGCGGCCGTCCACGTAACCGGCGGTGGAGAAGACGACGTACGGCCCGGCCCCCACCCAGGCGTTGCGCTGGCGCTGCTCGATCCCGAAGCGCTCGGTCACGGTGCCGGGGAAGGCCACGGGCAGCACGCCCACCCGGTCGTCCAGCGTGAGCTGCTCGGTCACCGAGGCCCGCGACTCCTCGTCCTTCAGCACCGCGACCCCGACCGTGATGACGAACGAGGAGGTCTGGTCGACGTAGGTGGCCCGCAGCACGGCCACGCAGCCGAACTCCGCCAGGACCCCGGCGACCGCCTGGTCGACGGCCTTGTCGCAGCCGGCCTGCGGCGCGATGCCGACGCGCCTGGCGTACTGGGTGGCCTTCTCCAGGCCCAGGTACTTCACCTCTTCGGGAAACACGCCCGTGGCGGGCCAGGCCTGCCAGCGCCGGGCGATCTCCTCCTGCTTGTAGCGGTTCTGCTCGGCCACGGTGAGCGGGCGGGCCCGCGTCTCGGAGAACAGTCCGACGGTGCCGGTCAGCACGATGACCGCCGACAGCGCGATGATCCCGGCCAGCAGGGCGCGGAAGATCGTCCGGTAGCGCACGCCCTGCCGGAGCACGGCGGCCTCGGCGCGCTCGCGCACCGCGGTGGCCTTGGCGCCCGTCGCGGGGGGCCATGCGCGCACGCGGGAGCGGCGGCCGGCGGCGGCTCCGAGCGGGTTGTCCCGTCGCGGTGTGTCGCTCCCCCCGGCTCGCGGCAGTCCCGAGCTCGACCTACGTGCCCTCACCACCGCCTCGTTTCCGAACCGATTCTCATTTGTGTCTATTTCGTCCCCAGAGGAGGGGAGATCATGCGTCCACGCCGGGGCGGGATGACGCGTCCTGCTGGGGTATGACGCGTCGTGCCCTTCTTACCAGTGCTACCAGAATGCCGAGCGAGGTGACGGAGGCGATCGCGCCCGCGGCGGCGATCGCGCCGTAGAGGGTGACGCTGCGGCGGTCGCGGTTGATCACCTGGATCGGCCCTGCGTGGCCGCCGGCCATCGGGCGGGCCGGGTCCTGGGCCTGCGCGCCCTTGGCGGTCTGGGTATGGCCGGCCAGCCTGGCCGCCTCGTCCAGGGAACCCGCGGCGTTGACGACGCCGAACCCGGTGCCGGTGTCGTAACCGCCGGGGGGCCGCCGGGTGGCGCCCGCGGTGAGGGCTTGGGCCACGAGTGCAGGCGACATGTCCGGATATTTGGCCTTAATGAGGGCGGCGACGCCCGAGACCAGCGCGGTCGCCTGCGACGTCCCCTTGCCCACCCAGTACTCGTCGCCGGGCCCCGCGCCCAGAATGTCCACCCCAGGCGCGGCCACCAGCACCGACGGGTTCCAGTTCGAGAACGACGCCCGCCGCAGCCCCCGATCCGTCGCCCCCACCGACACCACGCCGGGAAAGGCCGCCGGATACGAGTACGGCGCGAACCCGTTGGCGTCCGGCTTACGCTGCCCGTCGTTGCCCGCCGCCGCCACCAGCACGACCTTCTTGGAGATCGCGTACCGGATCGCCGCCCGCTCCTCCTTGGTCGCCAGCTCCTTGGAGATCGACATGTTGATCACGTCGGCGCCCTGGTCGACGGCGTAGCGGATGCCCTTGGCCACGACGTCCTCGAAGCGCTCCGCGGTGTTGAACTCCCGGAAGCCCGGCTCCTCGTCCTCCAGGATCACCCTGACCGACAGCAGCCTGGCCGACGGAGCCACCCCGATCACGCCCCTCCTGCCGCCGGGCCCATGACCGTGGCCGGCGATCAGGGAGGCCATGTAGGTGCCGTGCAGCTTGCGCGGAGGTACGCCCGGCGGGTTGGCGCCCGCGGTGAAGTCCTTGCCCGTCACCACGGACCCGGCCAGGTCGCGGTGCCCGGGATCGACCCCCGAGTCGAGCACCGCCACCGTCACCCCGGCGCCCTTGCTGGTCCGCCACGCCTTGGGCAGTCCCAGGGTCTTGATCACCGGCTGCTGACTGCCCCGGATGTCATCGGCCAGCGCCGGCGCGGGAGTCGCCACCAGCAGCCCGGCCACCACCAGCAGGACCCCCCGCCGAACCACCTGCCCCCCACGACCCGCCGCTCGCCGCGCCCCACCATCACGTCCCGCCACACAGGGACTCGGCGCACACACCGTCGCGCCGGGATCCGGGTCACGTCGTGCCGGGGCGCAGGGGTCCGGCTCGCTGGGGGGCGGGGCCGTACCCCTGGCCGTGCCACCGAAGGCCGTGGGGGCGGTCAGCACCGCCACTCCCTGGCGCCGCACTCGGGCATCCGCGGCTCGCTGAGGTCGGCGAGGATCCGCTCGGACAGCTCGGCGGCGAAGGCGAAGATCGTCGGACGTTGCTCGCCGACCGCGCGCGCCGGCCGCCCGTCCACCTGGCCCGAGGTGGTCAGCACCAGGTACGGCCCCGCCTGCCGCACCGAGCCCGCCTGGCGCACCGCGGAGGTGAAGCGGTCGGTCACCGTTCCCTGGAAGGCGACGGGCCGCAGTCCCGGCATCGCCTTGCCGCCCTGCGGGAAGGCGGCCTTGGCCCGGGAGGCGCGCAGTTCGTCGGGCAGCGCGACCACGCCGACGGTGACGACCACGCCCTGGAGCGCGTCGATGTAGGTGGCCCGCAGCACGGCCCGGCAGCCGTGGGAGCGCAGCGCCTTGACGGCCTTCTTGTCGACGGCCTGCTGGCAGCCGGTCTGCGGGGAGATGCCGATCCTGGTGGCACGTTCCTGGCCGCCCTGCTCGGCGGAGTAGGCGAGGGTGGCGGGGAAGATCTTCCCCGCCTGCCAGGTGCGCCAGCGCTCGGACACCTCGCGTTTGGCGGCGGCGGCCAGTTCGGCGGCGGTCGGCCCCCTGGACAGTTCGGTGCCCGCCGCGCTGGCCGCCACTCCGGCGGCCACCGCGCAGACCAGAGTCAGCACGGAGGCCACCACGAGGGCGGGCCAGGGGCGGGCGTTGCTCACGGCACCGACCTTAATGCTGGGAACCTAATGCCATCCCCAGATGCCGGACTCAGTATGTCGGCAGGCTGGGGTCTACCGTCTTTACCCAGCTCAGGACCCCTCCACCCACATGCACGGCGTCCGAGAACCCGGCGTTCTTCACGATCGCCAGCGCCTCGGCGCTGCGCGCGCCGGACTTGCAGTGGAGCACGATCCGCTTGTCCTGCGGCAGCTTCTCCAGGGCGGAGCCGTTGAGGAACTCGCCCTTGGGGATCAGCGTGGCGCCGGGGATGGCGACGATCTCGTACTCGCCCTGCTCGCGGACGTCGATGAGGAAGATGTCCTCGCCCTTGTCCTGCATCTCCTTGAGCTCCGCCGCGGTGATCGTGGAGCCGGAGGCGGCCTGCGCGGCCTCGTCGGAGATCGTGCCGCAGAACGCCTCGTAGTCCTCGAGCAGCTCGGTGACCGTCGGGTTCTTGCCGCACAGGACGCACTCGGGGTCCTTGCGGACCTTGACGTCGCGGTACTTCATCTCCAGGGCGTCGTAGATCATCAGCCGCCCGACCAGCGGGTCGCCGATGCCGGTGAGGAGCTTGATGGCCTCGTTCACCTGGATGGAGCCGATGGACGCGCACAGCACGCCCAGCACGCCGCCCTCGGCGCAGGAGGGAACCATGCCGGGAGGCGGTGGCTCCGGGTAGAGGCAGCGGTAGCAGGGGCCGTGCTCGGCCCAGAAGACGCTCGCCTGGCCGTCGAAGCGGTAGATCGACCCCCAGACGTACGGCTTGCCGAGCAGCACCGCGGCGTCGTTCACCATGTAACGCGTGGCGAAGTTGTCCGTGCCGTCGACGATGAGGTCGTAGCCGGAGAAGATGTCCATCACGTTCTCGGTGGTCAGCGCCGCGTTGTGGATCACGACCTCCACCAGCGGGTTGATCTCCTTGACCGTGGCGGCTGCGCTCTCGGCCTTCAGCCGGCCCACGTCGGACTGGCCATGGATGATCTGGCGCTGCAGGTTGGACTCGTCGACGACGTCGAAGTCGATGATGCCCAGCGTGCCGACGCCGGCGGCGGCGAGGTACATCAGCGCGGGCGAGCCGAGGCCGCCCGCGCCGACACACAGCACCTTGGCGTTCTTCAGCCGCTTCTGCCCGGCCATGCCCACATCGGGGATGATCAGATGGCGCGAGTAGCGGCGCACTTCGTCAACGGTCAGCTCGGCGGCCGGCTCGACCAGCGGTGGCAACGACACGTTCTACGCTCCCGTTTCGGGGTTCTTATCTCTCGTAGAAACCTAGCTGGCGAGTGGGGCATTCCCCAATCGCGTCTCACCGATCAGACGACGCGCCTCCGCGGCCACGACGTCGGGCCGCTCCATCTGCGCGACGTGCCCGACGCGCGGCAGCAGGACCATCCTGACCTGCCTGAACGTACGGCAGGCCTTCGCGGCCATCGCGGGACGGACGAGCCGGTCGAGTTTGCCGTAGATGACCAGGGTGGGCGCGGTGACGCGGGCCGCCTGGTTCCAGAGGTTGCCGGCGCCGCGGCGGAAGTACTCGGCGACGATGCCGCGGGCCGAGCCGATCATCGAGCGGGCGGTGTGCGAGAGGCCGTCTCTGCGGCGCAGTTCCTCGACCGCCTCGCTGAGCCGGTCGGGGTGGACCCTGCCGGCGTCGGCCCAGACCATCGCGACCGAGGCGCTGACCCGCTGGGCCGCGGGGACGAGCATGAGCTTGCCCGCCACCCACTCTCCGATCCGGGGCGTGGCGGCGGCTGCCACGCGGGCGGGGCCGTACCTCGGCAGGAGGTCGGGGAGCGCGGGTGAGACGAGGGTGAGCGAGCGGACCAGGTCGGGGCGGAGGGCGGCGACGCGGACGGCGACGGCGCCGCCGAGTGAGTTGCCGAACAGGTGCGCGGGTCCGACCTCTTCGAGCAGGCCGATGACGGCGCGGGCGTGGGCGTCGACGGAGTAGTCGCCGTCGGCCGGGGCCGGGGAGTAGCCGGCGCCGGGCAGGTCGAGCGCGTAGCCGGTGACGATGTCCTTGAGCTCGTCCATGAGGTCGGTCCAGTTGGTGGCCGAACCCGCCAGCCCATGGACGAACACGGCCTTGTCCGGCGCCCCTTCGGGGGTCGAGCGGACGTACACCGGGCCGACCATGCGTCCCGGCCAGTGCGGAATCGGCTGCTGGTTCACGCAAACGCCCCTTCCCTCGGCCCTTCCACGTTAGCCGCCCGCCCCGAGTGCATGCCACCAATCATGACATTTACGGATAAAACTGCACATACAGTTAAAAATAAGTCGAACTCACATAAATAGAGAATAAAAGGCATAGATTGCCGTTTATGGGCATGAATGGCTGGAAATCCTGGCAGCAGGATGCCCAACAAGGTCGCGTCATCTCTGCGGCCCGGGCACACGAGTGCAGACCAACAGGGGGAAGCACGATGTCCAAGTTCAAATCCACGCTCGCGGCGGCGGCGCTCGCGACCGCCCTCGCCGGCGGCACGCTCGCCCTCGGAGCGGTGACCACCACCAGCGCCGCCAGCGCGGCCGTCAGCGTCACGACCGCCAAGTCCAAGTTCCACCGCTGCTGGCTCAACGGCAGGAAGTGCTCGTACAAGCTGGAGAGCCACAAGCCGACCGCCCGCTTCTTCGCCGGCCACTGGCGGGCGAACAAGAAGTTCTGCCCCGGCAAGAAGTACAAGAAGGGCGGCGCCGGCCTCTGCGCCAAGGGCCACACGAAGCACTTCCCGAAGAACAAGTGGCTCCAGTAGCGCCGCCGCCTTAAGGAGGCCGGCGTAGGACAGGCCGCGGAACCCCGAGGTTCCGCGGCCTCGCCATGCCCTCTGCCTCCGCCGACGTATGCCGACATATCCCCACGGGCCCACCCGAGCGTTTTCTGCACACCTACCCAAATCGGGACATAGCGTGAGAAGACGTATCAATAAATGCAATCTCAGGGTTTATGAGTGGCAAAACCATCCCGGCCACAGTTTATGATCATGAATGGTCGGAAATTCTGACAACCAGGATGGCTCTAGAAGTAAGAACCATCCCGGGCATTAGCCAGATAAAACCGGCAGAGTGCCTGAAGTTGCAAGAGACCGTCAAGGGGAAGCACATCATGTCCACAGTCAAGAGGATGCTCACGGCCGCTGCGCTCAGCACCGCCCTTGCGGGCGGCGTCCTGGGCCTCGGATCGACCACCGCCGCGAACGCCAGCGCTTCCAGCGCCGGCATCAGCGCCAGCGCCTCCAGCGTCGGCTTCTCGGAGTGGCGCGGTCGCTGCCTCTTCGCCGGCCCCGCGGGCGCCATTCGTCGAGGCCACTACGTCAACAAGGCACACCTCAACTTCAAGCACTGGCGGGGCTGGAGGGTCCACCGCGAGCGCGGCTGCGTTCGCACGCGGCACTTCGTCTGGTAACGAAAGCCACCCGCAAGAGAAAAAAGGGGGCCCCAGGAAATGGGGCCCCCTCCCAACATGTGTGTGGAGACAAATGTTTCCAGCCTGGCGACGGAGCGGCGGAGAAAAGCGGCGCTCAGGCGGATTTCCTGGATTTCCGTTTGCGCGCGGCTTTCTCCGCCTCCTCCTTCTCGTCCTTCCCGTCCTTCCCGGACGAGGCGGACGAGGCGGACGCGGCGGTGGATGCGGCCTTCTTGGGCTTGGCGGGCTCGCCCCGCTCGCGCTTGGCGGCCTCGACGCTGGCCCGCAGGGCGGCCATGAGGTCCACGGCGGGCCCGGCCTCCTCCTCGCCACCCGGAGGCGCGATGACCTCCTTGCCCGCGACCTTCGCCTCGATCACCTGCTGCAGCGCTTCGCGGTAGGTGTCGTGGTACTCGGTCGGGTCGAAGTCCGCCTCCATCGTGGTGATGAGCGACTCGGCCATCTTGAGCTCCTGCGGCCGTACGTCGATGTCCTCTTCGAGGAAACCGAAGTCGGGCGTACGGATCTCGTCGGGCCAGAGCATCGTCTCCAGCACGAACACCCCGTCGCGCACCCGCAGCGTGGCCAGCGACTCACGCTGGCGCAGCGCCACCTTGACCACCGCCACCTGCCCGGAACTCTCCAGCGCGGTGCGCAGCAGCACGTACGGCTTGCCGCCCTGCCCGTCGGGCTCCAGGTAGTAGGACTTGGCGAAGTAGATCGGGTCGATCTGGTCGGCCGGCGCGAACTGCAGCACGTCGATCCGCCGCGAGGTGGTCAGCGGCAGGTCCTCGAAGTCCTCGTCGGTGAGCACGACGATCTCGCCCGTCGCCAGTTCGTACCCCTTGGCGATGTCGGAGTAGGCCACTTCCTCACCGTCGATCGTGCACACGCGCTTGTAGCGGATCCGGCCGCCGTCCTCGCGGTGCACCTGGTGGAAGGTGACGTCCTTCTGCTCGGTCGCGGAGTAGAGCTTCACCGGGATCGTGACCAGCCCAAACGAGATCGCACCTTTCCATATGGCGCGCATGGGCACTCCTCATCGATAGCAGGGCTCACCGTATGGGCACATACCCGTCATGGGCCAACCAATGCCATACCCGGTCGAACCTATGCTCGCCATGGCCGGGGATCTTCCCGCTGAACGCGAGCTGTATGGGCTCGAGGTCAAGTGGGACGGCATCCGGGCGCTCATCCACCTCGACGGCGGCCTGCGGGTCTCCGGCCGGCACGGCGCCGAGTACACCCGCCGCTACCCCGAGATCTCCTCCTACGGCCTGCGCGGCGTCATCATCGACGGCGAGGTCGTCGCCCTCGACCACCGGGGGCTGCCCAGCTTCGAACGCCTCCAGCGGCGCATGCACCTCACCGATCCCGAGCCCAGGATGCTGGAGCTCTACCCGGTGACGTACATGCCCTTCGACCTGCTCTACCTGGACGGCACGCCGCTGTTCGACCTGCCCTACCGCGACCGGCGGGCGCTGCTGGACGAACTGGACGTCGGGGCGCCGCCGTACTTCCCCGGAGACTCCGACCTGCTCAGCGCCACGCACGCGCAGGGCCTTGAGGGGGTCGTCGCCAAGCGGCTCGACTCGCCCTACCGGCCGGGCGTGCGCACGCCGTGGTGGGTCAAGGTCAAGAACCTGAGCACGCGCGAGGTCGTCGTCGGCGGCTGGAAGCCCGGCAAGGGCCGCCGGGCGGGCGGGATCGGCTCGCTGCTCATGGGCGTGTTCACCGGGGAGGGGCTCACCTACGTGGGACATGTCGGGACCGGGTTCACCGAGGCCACGCTGGACGAGCTCCTCGCGATGCTGCGGCCGCTGGAGATCGCGCGCAGCCCGTTCGTCAATCCGGTCCCGTGGCGCAATCACTGGGTTAGACCCGATCTCGTCGGGGAGGTCGCCTACACGATGGTGACCGATGAGATACGGCTGCGGCACCCGGTCTGGCGGGGACTGCGACCGGACAAGATACCCGCGGAGGTACAGCTGTGAGCTCCAAGACGCCCGTGCGGGTGGACGGGCGCGAGCTCGTCCTGAGCAACCTCGGCAAGGTGCTCTACCCCGAGGTCGGCTTCACCAAGGCCGAGGTCATCGACTACTACTCGCGGGTCGCCCCCGTCCTGCTCCCGCACCTGGAAGGCCGCCCGCTCACCGTCAAGCGCTACCCGAACGGCGTGGACGGCAAGTACTTCTTCGAGAAGAACGCCCCCAGCCACGTCCCCGACTGGCTCAGGCGCGTCACCGTGCCCGTCCCCGGCAGCAGCATGAACCGCGACACCATCGACTTCGCCGTCATCGAGGACCTGCCCAGCCTCGTCTACTACGCCAACCTGGCCGCGCTCGAACTCCACGTGCCCCAGTGGCGCGTGACCGAGGACGGCGAGGCCATCGACCCCGACACCCTCGTCTTCGACCTCGACCCTGGCCCGCCTGCCACGATCGTCGAATGCTGTCAGGTGGCGCTCATGCTGCGCGAGGTGCTCGCCGCCGACGGCCTCACCGCCCGTCCCAAGACCAGCGGAAACAAGGGCATGCAGTTGTACGCCGCGTGGGACGGCAGGCAGGAGCCCTCCGCCTACGCCAAGGATCTGGCCAGGCTCCTGGAGAAGGAGGCGCCCAAGCTCGTGGTCAGCGTGATGACCAGGAAGGCCAGGCCCGGCAAGGTCTTCATCGACTGGAGCCAGAACAACCCGGCCAAGACCACCGTCGCGCCGTACTCCCTGCGCGCCAGGCAGCGCCCGACGGTCTCGACACCGCTGCTGTGGCCGGAGGTCGAAGCCTGCGAGAGGCCGGACGACCTGGTGTTCACCTCCGCCGACGTACTCGCCCGCGTGGAGGAACATGGCGACCTTTTCACCTGAGCGTAGGCTGGATCCGTCCACACAGAAAAAGGGGACCTGAGATGTCGGAGATGGACGTACGTGGGGACGACCTCCCCTTCGACGAGGATGACGAGCTTTCGCCCGAGGCGCCGGAGGCCGACGCCGCCGAACAGCGCCGCCGGCTGCGCGACGAGGCGGGGAACGACCGGCGTAGCGAGTACCCGATCGACGTCGACCCGGGCGACGCCGCCGAGCAGGACCGCGTCGTCACCTACGACGATGACGACGACTATCGCTGACGCCCGCGCCCGCGGGGCGGTTACCCGCACGTAGGATGTCCCAACCCGGATGTTCGAAGACCACTGGAGACGCGCGTGACCGCTACCCCGGACGCCAAGCCCCGGGGCACCCGGCTGCCCCGACTCGCCCGCCGCCGGCAGCTGCTCAGCGCCGCGCAGGAAGTGTTCGTCGAGAACGGCTACCACGCGGCCGCCATGGACGAGATCGCCGACCGGGCGGGCGTCAGCAAGCCGGTGCTCTACCAGCACTTCCCCGGCAAGCTGGAGCTCTACCTGGCGCTGCTCGACCTCCACGTCGACGACATGGTGGGCCGCTGCCGCGAGGCCCTGGCCTCCACCCACGAGAACAAACTGCGCGTGCAGGCCACCTTCAGCGCCTTCTTCGACTTCGTCTCCAGCCAGGGTGAGGCGTTCCGGCTGGTCTTCGAGTCCGACCTGCGCAACGTGGCGCCGGTCCGCCAGCGGGTGGAGCGCTCGCTGCGCGAGTGCGCGGAGATGGTCAGCGCCGTGATCCAGGAGGACACGGGCTGCTCCAGCGAGGAGGCGCACCTGCTGGGCGTCGGCCTGGTGGGCATGGCCGAGGTCAGCGCCCGCTACTGGGTGACCACCCACGGCTCGATCCCCAAGGACGCCGCCGAGCAGCTGATGGCGCGGCTGGCCTGGCGGGGAATCAGCGGCTTCCCCCGCACGACGTAGGACTCCCCGTACGGCGTGGAGTTTTCCGCGTACGGCGTAACCCGTTCGCTGGACGCGATTACCCGCGTTTCCGTGGAGCGGAGCGACGACGATGGACCCAGGCCCGTCGAAAGGGAGCACCACGATGGAAGTCAAGATCGGCGTACGTTCCGTACACCGTGAGATCGTTGTCGAAACCGACCTCACCGCCGAACAGGTGGAAGACGAGATCAGAAACGCCCTGGCCGCCGAGCGTGGCGTCTTCGCCCTCACCGACGCGAAGGGCAGGCGCGTCATAGTCCCCGTGGCCGCCCTCGGCTTCGTCGAGATCGGCGAGGACGAGCAGCGCCCGGTCGGCTTCGGCGGCACGCTCTAGCCGGTCGGCCTCCGCTGATCCCCACGGGGCGTCCGTGTGGGGGGCGGCTCACCGCCTCCCACACGTCACGGGCAGCGCCATCGGCACCAGCGGCCGCGCCGTCGCGGCAGGGGCGCATGTCGTAGGTCCACAGCGGGGCACTGGGCACTTTGACGGCGCATCACGGGTCGTGCGGTCCAGCGGTTCTGCGCGCATCTGGTCAAGCAACTGCCGTAGCGGCGCGTGGCCCTCATGACCGCACGGTACAACCGTTTCGTACCCTCGCGCCGCCCTAAGCGCAGGATCAGATGCCGAGCGCGGCCATCCGCTTGCCGTGTTGCTCGGTCAGGCGGGCGAAAAGGCGGGAGATCTCCGCCTGGTCGTCGGCCACGGCCTCGACGAGCAGCTGTGCCAGCTCCGGACGGGCCGCGGCCACCCGCTGGCCCTGGCTGAGAGCCTCGCCGACCAGGCGACGGGCCCACAGGGCGAGCTTGCCGGCGACCGACGGATCGGCCGCGACGGCGGCGCGAACCCGCTCGACGGCGAACTCCGAACGCTCCTGGTCGGCGACGACCTCGTCGACCAGCCGGGCGATCGAGGGATCCAGGTGGCGGGCGGCCTCGCGGTAGAAGTCCAGGGCGATGCCGGTGCCCACGTACGCCTTGACCAGCGCCTCCAGCCAGTCACCCGGCCGGGTCTGGGTGTGCCAGCCGTCCAGGGCCTCGACGAAGGGCGACATGGCCAGGTCGGGGTCGGCGCCGAGTTCGATGAGCTTGTCGCGGACGAGCTGGAAGTGTCCGAACTCGGACACGGCGAGCTCGCTCAGCCCGGCCCGGTCGCTCAGTGTCGGTGCGAACTGCCCGGCATCTTCGGTGAGTTGCAGGAAGGCGCTCAACTCCGCATAGGCCAGTACACCAAGGAGATCCGCGACACCAAGGGACTCATTCATGAAAGGCAGCGTACTTCGGGAACATCCGCAAACTCGGCCAGCGTTGTGGTATCGAGTACACTGCTCTGTGAAAGTGCGACCGCACTGTGTGAATTCGGGGGGTTCTCTCCCGATGCTCCCCGCTCCCCGGGCCTGCGGTCGCGATGACGCGAGAGGGCTGGCTCTACCGCGAGGACCCTGGTTACTGAACTGACCCGCTGGTCCCGGCAGGCCCGCCTTCATTTGAGACTGAGGCAGGCCACGCTGACGACTTTCCGAGACCTCGGAGTCACACCAGAGATCGCTGATGCGCTCGAGACCGAGGGCATCATCCAACCGTTCCCGATTCAGGAGATGGCGCTCCCGCTCGCACTGAGCGGCCAGGACGTCATCGGCCAGGCCCGTACGGGCACCGGCAAGACCTACGCGTTCGGCATCGCGATGCTGCAGAGCATCGGCAAGCCGCGCAAGAACCGCAAGAAGCCGCGCGGCCTCGTCGTCGTGCCCACCCGCGAGCTGGCCATCCAGGTCAGCGAGGACCTCGTGACCGCCGCGGGCAAGCTCGGCTCCCGCGTGCTCACCGTGTACGGCGGGCGCGCGTACGAGCCGCAGATCGAGGCCCTGAAGGCCGGCGTCGACGTCATCGTCGGCACCCCCGGCCGTCTGCTCGACCTGGTCAAGCAGAAGCACCTCGACCTCAGCCAGATCGGCTCGCTGGTCCTGGACGAGGCCGACCGCATGCTCGACCTGGGCTTCCTGCCCGACATCGAGCGCATCTTCAAGCTGATCCCGGACGAGCGGCAGACGATGCTGTTCTCCGCGACCATGCCCGGCGAGATCGTCGCCTTGTCGCGCAAGTACCTCAACCGGCCCACCCACGTCCGCGCCGAGCACGACTCGGGCGAGGGCGAGACCACGCCGCAGGTACGCCAGCTCGTCTGGCGCGTGCACCGCATGGACAAGATCGAGATCGTCGCCCGCCTGCTGCAGGCGGACGGCCGCGGTCTGACCATGGTCTTCTGTGAGACCAAGCGCGCCTGCGACATGGTCGCCGAGCAGCTCGACACCCGCGGTTTCGCGGTGGCGGCCGTCCACGGCGACCTGGGCCAGGGCCAGCGCGAGCAGGCGCTGCGCGCCTTCCGCAACGGCAAGATCGACGTCCTGGTGGCCACCGACGTGGCCGCGCGGGGCATCGACATCGACGACGTCACCCACGTGGTCAACTACGACGCCCCCACCGACGACAAGACCTACGTCCACCGCGTCGGCCGTACCGGCCGCGCGGGCAAGACGGGTACCTCGGTCACGTTCGTCGAGTGGGAGGAGCTGACCCGCTGGAAGATGATCAACAACATGCTCGGACTCGACTTCGCCGAGCCCGAGGAGTCCTACTCCACCTCGCCCCACGTCTTCACCGAGCTGAGCATCCCCGAGGGCACCAAGGGCGTGCTGCCCCACGCCAGCCGCTCCCGGGCCGGCCTCGCGGCCGAGCAGCTCGAAGACCTGGGCGAGATCGGGAAGTCCCGCCTCAGAAGCCGTCGCAAGGACGAGCGTGACGGCCGCAAGGACGAGCGCGAAGAGCGCCCGCCTCGCGCGCCGCGCCAGCGCCGTCGCACGCGTGCCGGCCGTTCCGCCGAGGAGACCACCGAGGTCGCGGAGACCGTGGAGACTGTGCAGATCGTGGAGGGCGAGAGCATGGACAGGCGCCGCCGGCCGCGCAGGAGCGAGGAGACTCCGGCCATCATCTCTCACGACGAGATCGCCGCCGTGGCCGCCGAGCCGGTCGCCGGTGACGTACTCGCCGAGGTGGAGGAGGCCGTCAGGCCCGCTCGCCGTACCCGCTCCCGTGGGGGCGCGGCCGAGGCCATCGGCAGCGCGCTCACCCAGGCCCGCCCCGTCGTGGAGCAGGCGCAAGAGCCCGAGCCGGAGCCCGAGCGGGCACCGGAGCGCGCGCCCGAGCGCGTGCAGGAGGTCCGTGTGGAGCACGAGCGCATCATCCCGCCCAACCCGTTCACGGTGATCTTCCAGTCACCCGACCTGGCCACGGACGACGACGACATCGCCCCGTCCGCGGCCTCGGAGCGCCAGGCCCAGCGCCGTGGCAACCGCTCCCCGCGTGGTGGAAGTGGTGGCGGCGGCAACCGTCGCCGGGCAGGCTAGCCACCCCGCCGATCGCAGGCGCGCGTCCTTCCGGGACGCGCGCCTTTTCGTTCCGGTACGGCTTGCGCCGCCTGTAAGAACCGCCCCGCTCCCGTCACTACCCGGTGAACGACGTCGAAGGGGCGCAGGTGCTGGATGAGAAGGAGTTCGCCGCTCTCTATGACGCCACGCATCCCAGGGTGTTCGCCTATGCGGTGAGCCGGTGCGGGCGTCAGCTGGCGGAAGAGGTGGCGAGCGAGACGTTCGCGGTGGCTTGGCGCCGCCGCGCCGACATTCCCCGGCGCGCGGTGCTCCCGTGGCTGCTGGGTGTCGCGCGGAACGTCACGCGCGAGCTCTACCGCGACGAGGTGCGCCAGACCGCGCTGGAGAACGCGTTGCGCGGCTGGGCCAAGGAGGTCACCGGCGACGTGGCCGAGGAGGTGGCGCGGCGCTCCGCGGTCCTGTCCGCCCTGGTCGCGCTGAGCGACGAGGACAAGGAACTGCTCACGCTCGTCTCCTGGCACGGGCTGTCGTCGGCGCAGGCGGCCCGGGTGGTCGGGTGCTCGGTCTCGGCCTTCTTCGTCCGGCTGCATCGGGCCAGGCGGCGGCTGGAGGCGGCTCTGCTCGTTCCGAAGGAGGAGGAAGCGTGCGGCGGAAGGTGATGCGGACGCTGGCCGAGGCCAGGCCGGACGACCTTGACCCGGTCCCGGGCGGCGGGGTGCGGATGCGCGGCAGAAGGCGCGGGGCCGGGTGGACGGCCGTGGTGGCGATCGCGGTCGTGGTGGCCGCGGTCGTGGCGGTCCCCAGGCTGTGGATGGACGCGCGCGAGACGACCGCCACGCCGGCGGGAACGCTCGACGTCGCCGCCGAAGCGGCCCGGCGGCAGGCCCCCGTCCCCGAGGGGAACTACTGGAGGGTCACGACGCTGATCTCCTCGGAGGAGAGCGCGGGACGGTATCGGGTCACGGTCAGCTCCAGGACGGAGCGGTTCCTGCCCAGAGATCCGGCCGCGTTCCAGCTGCTGGCCATGACCGGCCTGCACACCCGGCCGCTGACCGCGAAGGACATCGCCGCCTGGCGTGACGCGGGCTCCCCCCGGTTGTGCGGCGACGACACCGACTGCGAGAACGACACCTCCCCCCTGGGCCGCCACCGCTACACCGCGATGCCGAGCCTGTGGCCGCTGGATGTCAGCGGGCTGACGCTGCCGCTGAGCCGGCTGGCGGAGCTGCCCGTGGAGTCGGCGGCGCTGCGCGATCGGCTGCTCTCCCTCTGGCCCGCGTACCAGGAGAGGATGAAGGACTGGCCGCCCGCTCCGAAGGGCGCCTCGCTGCCGACCAGGGACTCGTGGTTGTGGAGCCTGTCGCTGGACCTGCTGGAGACGCCGATCTCCGGCGGGACGCGGGCGGCGCTGTACCAGATGCTGGAGGGCCTGCCGGGTGTACGCGGGCTCGGCCGTGTCACCGACGCCGGCGGCCGGCCGGGAGCGGCGATCGCGATGGGCGGTGAGCAGCTCGTCGTCTCCGAGGAGCACGGGCAGGCGCTCGCCCGGCAGGAAACCCAGGCGTCCGGGCGCGTCGTCAACGCCGTCCTGTTCCAGGGGGCCACGTGGGTCGACGAGCTGCCATCGTTGCCCCAGGGGTGCCCGAAGGTGCCGGCTCGCGACACGGACTGCGTCGGGTGAGGTCAGAGGGTGATACGCACGACCGGGCGGGTCGGGGTGGGGCGGGCGGTCTCGGTGAAACCGGCGCCGGTGAACAGGGAGAGCCAGCCGTGGTAGCGCTCGGAGACCTGCAGCTTGCGGCCCGTGTCCGTCGGGTAACCCTCCAGGACGCAGGCCCCGGCGGCACGGGCATAGGAGACGGCCTCGCGCAGCAGGGCAGCGGGGATGCCGTGGCCGCGACCGGCTCGGGTGACGTAGAAGCAGGTGACGGCCCACACGCCGGTCTCGCCGGGGTCCAGGGGCTTCGTGACGGGCGAGCGGGCCAGCCGGGTGTAGTCCGCGCGGGGCGCCAGCGCCACCCAGCCGGCCGGGGCGCCGTCGAGGTAGCCGACCAGGCCCGGAGCGGGCGCGTCCGACTCGACCAGCGCGCGCAGGCGCTCGCGCCGTTCCGCCGGGGGCCAGGCGCGGAAGCCGGCGTTCGTGGCGCGGAACCACATGCACCAGCAGCCGCCGTACGCGCCGTTGGGGCCGAAGACGCTCTCCACGTCCGCCCACGAGTCCGCGGGCCGGATCTCAACCTTGCTCATACCTCACAACTCCCCAGAACTCGCACCGCCGTACCTGGTTAGCCGGTGTTGTCGCCTTGACCTCTGGGTATTGTTGCCCCACGTGAGTACGCCGCGATTCCTGAACCTGCCGCCTGGCGTCGCCCCGCAGCGCATCGAGACGCCGCTGGGCGCGTTCGCGGTCCTGGAGGCGCTGCCGGTGAGCGGCGTCGTGGAGCGCTGGCCGGCGCTGCTGGTGCCGGGGCTGACCGGGAGCAAGGAAGACTTCATCGCGGTCATGCAGACGCTGGCGCAGTCGGGCCGCCGGGTGCTGGCGATCGACCTTCGCGGGCAGTACGAGACGCCGGGCCCCGACGACCCCGAGGCCTACACCTGCGGCGCGCTCGGCGCCGACGTGGACGCGATCGCGCAGGTGGTCGGCCATGGCGAGCCGGTCCACCTGGTCGGCCACTCCTTCGGCGGGCTGGTGGCGCGCGAGGCGGTGATCGACGGGCGGACCAAGTTCGCCTCGTTCACGCTCATGAGCTCGGGGCCCTCGGCGATCACCGGGCAGCGCGCCCACAACGGCCGCAAGATCATGAAGGAGCTTCCCGAGCACGGCCTCGAACACATCTGGCACACCAGGATCGAACCCGAGGCGCTGGCCAACAGCGTTCCCGACGAGATCGTGGCGTTCCTGCGCAAGCGGCTGCTGGCCAACTCGCCGACGGGCCTGGCACGGATGGCCGAGGAGGTGCTGACCATGCACGACCGCACCGAGGAACTACGCCAGATCGAGGTGCCGACCCTCGTGCTGTTCGGCGAGCACGACGACGGCTGGCCAGCCGACATTCAGCGTCACATGGCGGCCCGGCTCGGCGCGGAGCGCATGGTGGTGCCCGGCGCGGTCCACTCCCCCTCCGTGGAGGCCCCGGAGACGACCGCGCAGGCGCTCGTGCGGTTCTGGAACGCCGCCGAGTCGGCATCTTGGACATAGGATCCAATGCCATGTAATTATCTACTTACTATGGCGAGCATCGAAGAGATCGTCGTCCAGCGGCCGCAGAGCGCCACCTGGCAGGTCCACCTCGACCGGTGCATGTGGGTGGGCGGCGTACGCGGGCTCATGCTCCAGGCGCTCCACCCTCTGGCCATGCGCGGCGTCTGGCAGAACTCCAACTTCCAGGACGACCCCTTCGGCCGCCTGCGCCGCACCGCGGACTTCGTCGGCCGCACCACGTTCGGCACTCCGGCCGAGGCCGACGCGATCGGCCGCCGCGTGCGCGACATCCACCGCTCACTGCGCATCACCGACGAGGGCCGCACGCACCGCGTGGACGACCCCGAGTTGCTGCTCTGGGTGCACTGCGCGGAGGTCTCGTCCTACCTGGAGGTGGTACGGCGGGGCGGCCTCGCCCTCACCGACCGCCAAGCCGACCAGTACCTCCACGAGCAGCGCAAGAGCGCCACCTACGTCGGCCTGCACCCGGAGGACGTGCCCGGCTCGCAGGCGGAGATGGCCGCCTACTTCAAGGAGATCCGCCCCAAGTTGCGCGTGATCGAGGAGTCGGCCGCCACCGTACGCTTCCTGCTGTGGCCCCGGCTGCCCAAGGAGATGCGGATGCTCTCGCCGGGCAAGCCGGTCTACTTCCCCTTCGGCGCCCTGTGCTACTACACGCTGCCGTCGTGGGCGCGGAGCATGTACCGCGCGCTGCCCGAGGCGCCGCGGGCGGCGGTGACCGCGGGGCTGCGGGCGTTCAGCCTGGCGATGAACGCGTTGCCGGAGCCGGTGCACGACCGCGCGTTCATGCCGTCGACCCGGCGGATGCTGCACGCCTCGCGCGACCGGCTCGGCGTGCTCGGCTACGACGTCCGCAAGGGGCTCAAGGGCCTGACGGATCCGCGGCGCTGGGCGGCCGCTTGAGCTCCCGGTAGACGAACGGCTGCTCCCTGGCGGTCAGCCGGGTGATCAGATGGTGGTCGGGCGAGAGCCGGCAGGCCGGGTCGGTCTTGGCGGCGTCGCCGGTCAGCGCGTACGTCTGGCAGCGGCAGCCGCCGAAGTCGAGCTCCTTGCGCGGGCAGCTCGCGCACGGCTCTGCCATCCAGGCGGTGCCGCGGTAGGCGTTGAACGCGGCGGAGCGCTCCCAGATCCAGCCCAGGGCATGCTCGCGGACGTTGGGCAGGTCGAGCGGCAGATCATAGGCGGCGGGACAGGGCAGAACCCGCCCGTCGGGCGCCACGGTGATCGAGATGGCACCCCACCCGCCCATGCAAGGCTTGGGCACCCCGTCGAAGTAATCCGGAACAACCCAGATCAACTCAACACCCGTCTTTTCCCGATATTTCGTGACTATCGACTCAGCGCGGGAGAGCTGCTCTCTTGTCGGCAGAAGCGCCTCCCTGTTGAGCAACCCCCACCCGTAGAACTGTGTGTTGGCCAGCTCGATCCGCTCCGCGCCCCAGGCGATGCCCAGCTCGATCAGGTCCTCGATCCGGTCGAGGTTGTGCCGGTGCAGCACCACGTTGACGCCCAGAGGCAGCCCCGCCTCCACCACGGCCGCCGCCGCCAGCTCCTTGGCCATGAAGCTCCGCCGCCCCGCGATCCGGTCGGACTCCTCTGGTTGAGCCGCCTGCACCGACAGCTGCACGCTGTGCAGACCGGCCTCGGCCAGCTCCGCCACCCGCCGCCCCGCCAGCCCGACACCGCTGGTGACCAGCTGAGTGAACACCCCGGCCCCGCGCGCCACCCCGACGATCTCCACCAGGTCCCGTCGCAGCAGCGGCTCGCCACCGGACAGGTGCGCGTGCACCACCCCCAGGGCCGCGGCCTCCTCGAACACCCGGGCCCACTCCCCGGTCTCCAGCTCCGCCGCCCTGGCCACCAGCTCGGTGGGGTTGGAACAGTACGGACACCGCAACGGACACCCATGGGTCAGCTCCGCCAGCATTGCCCAGGGCGGCGCCACCTTCTTCGGGCTCGAAGCCGGCGCGGGCGGGACCGAGACAGCGGGGCCGGGGAGGGGCGGGGCGGTGGTGGATGCGCCGGGGGCGGGCGGGACCGAGGCAGCGGGGCCGGGAGCGGGCGAGGCAGAGGCAGCCGGGCCAGGCGCGGGAGGGATGGGGGCGGGCCGGGTCATTGGAGCCATCCCTCGGCGTGCACCCTGTCCAGGAACTCGGTCACGTCCTCCCCCGCCTCCACAGGAAACTCCGCGACGATCTCCGCCACGGTCCGCTTGCCGTCGCACAGGCCGACGATCTCGGCCGCCTCGTCGTTCAGGACCACGATCCGTTCGGGCACGATGAGCAGTTCGGCCTGCCGTACCGGACAATGGCGCAGCATGGCCGAGCGGGACAGGGCGGGGCGCCAGTCGGTCATCGGTAGGCTCCGTCCACCGCGTCCAGCAGCGCCCACAGGACGTCGCACTTGAAGCGCAGCGCCGCCACCGCCTTCTCCTCGTCCGTACGGCTCCGCGCCCAGCCGAGCACCAGTGCCAGGGCTTCTCCGCTGTCCTGGCGGCCCTGCTGGACGCGGATCTGGAAGTAGCGAAGGCCCTCGGCGTCGATCCAGGGGTAGTGCTTCTCGAAGGCGGCGATCCTGGTGCGCATCAGGTCGGGGGCGAACAGTTCGGTCAACGACGCGGCGACCGCCTCCAGCAGGGTGCCGTGGCGGCACAGGTTGACGTAGCCGTCGACGGCGAGCCGTACCCCGGGAAGGACGCCTTCGCCCGACAGCAGCTCCTTGCGGTCGAGTCCGGCCGCTTCGCCCAGACGGAGCCAGCGTTCGATCCCGCCTTCGCCGGGGGCCCTGCCGTCGTGGTCCTGAATACGGCGCAGCCACGTGCGGCGCAGGTCCGAGGTGGGCAGCTTGGCGAGGATGTGGGCGTCTTTGACGGGGATGTGGCGCTGGTAGTGGAAGCGGTTCAGGATCCAGCCGCGCAGCTCCTCCCGGGACAGCTTGCCCGCGTGCATCCGCAGGTTGAACGGGTGCAGGTGGTGGTAGCGCTGCTCGGGCACCGCCCGGAGCTCGGCCTCGAAGGAGTTCACAGCTCGATCACCATTCCGTCGGCTGCCACCTCGACGCCCAGCTCGGCCAGCACCTTGTGGTGGAGCGCGTCCGGGTCGACGAGGGGGTTGGTGTTGTTGAGATGGGTGTACAGGCAGCGGCCGGGCAGCGCGGCGAGGCGTTCCATGGTGTCCTCGATCGGGAGGTGCCCCATGCCGGTCGCCGTCCTGCTGGATATGCCGGTACGGCGCGGCTCCTCGTCGTCCCAGAACGTACCATCGATGATCACGCAGTCGGCGGCCCTGAACGCGGTGTCCAGCTCCGGTGTCCACACTCCCATGGCGGGCGCGTACACGACGTTCGACCTGCCGTCGGTGAACCTCAGTGCCGAGACCCACGCGCCGTCCGTTTCCTCGGCGGCGGCGTAGCGGGGGCGTTTGGCGGAGACCGGGATCGGTTCGGCGATCGTGTCCATGGGGTGCCAGCGGATGGGCGCGTACGGGCGCAGGATCTCCTCGAACGGGCGCAGCGCCCGCCGTACCGGGAGAGTGGCGGCGACGTCCAGGGAGGCGGCCTCGCGCAGCCGCAGGAGCCCGAGGGTGTGGTCGAGCTCGGCGTCGGTGAGCACCACGAGCGGCGCGTGGTCGCGGTCGGGCGCCGACCAGGGGCAGTCCTCGATCTGCGCGGCGATGTCCGGCGTGGCGTTGACGACGGCGGCACGGCCGGGGAGCTGGACGGCCAGGCTGGCGTGACGGCGGCGCCAGGCGGGGTGTGCGCGTGCCCCGGCGCAACCGGGACACGCGCAGTTCCACTGGGGTACGCCGCCGCCCGCGGCGGTGCCGAGCACCTGCAGGCGCATGGCGTCCGGTTACCTGGTGGCGAGGAAGTAAGCGGACATCTCCATCGACGCCTCGACGACCTGGTAGTCGGGCTTGTGCCAGGTGGTCTCCTCGCCGCGGGTGCGGACCTTCTTGGAGTGGGTCCTCGGCGGCTGCTTCTTGCCGGGGTCCTTGGGCTGAGCCATGTGCACCTGCCTTCCGTGCGAAACGGGGGGGTTACCCACGATCTGACTTCGGCAGAGGCGTTCCGTCAATCCCTGTGATCGGATCTATCGCCCGAAATTTCCCCCGATCCCGGCAAAAGGCCGCCCACACACGTTCATCATCGGATGTCTGGCCGGTCCCATCCTGGAAGACCGATGCAGCCCGGGATGTCGCTGGGGGAGGATGCTCCTATAGATGTCAGTCGGCGAGGCCGTCCCAGGGGCGACGTTCCTGGGCGACCGCCTGGCCCTCGGGGCAGTGGCGGCGGAAGTCGCACCAGCCGCAGATCGGCCCCGGGCTCGGCGCGAACAGGTCGTCCAGCTCCGCCGACACCGCCGTCGCCCGCCCGCTCGCGGCCGGCTGGAGCGGGCCGTCGGCCTGGGGCCGCGGGGTCCTGGGTGGGGTACGGCCGGCCGTACCGGCGCCAGAGCCCGAACGCGGCGCCGGGACGTCGGAAAGGGCCGCACGGTAGCGCTCGTCGGCGTCGGCGGCCTCCACGGCCATCTCCTCGGCACGCGACAGGTGGCGGCGCAGGGTGTCGTCGGTGTGACGCCACTCGACGATCTCGCCGGTCGGCAGGTGGTGGAGCTCGACCGAGTAGCACGGGGTGCGCATCATCCTGGACGCCGCGATCGCGTAGATGGCCAGCGCGAGCGAGGACCGCGCGTCGTCCTGGGTGAGAGGCCGGCGGCCGGTCTTGTAGTCGACCACGACGAGTTCGTCACCGCGCCGGTCGAGGCGGTCGATACGGCCGGAGACGGCGATGACCTTGGTCCGCGTGGCGACGGTGCGCTCAACGCCCACCGGATCATCCGATGGGTCCAGAGTGGCGACATATCCGGAAACGAGGTCGCGGGCCCGGCCAAGCCACTGCGCCGACTGCTCGCCGTCCCTGAAGCCCTCGGTGATCCACCCGTTGGTGAGCAGGATCGCCGCCGTCAGCGGCGTCCTCCGCTCGTACGGCTCCCGCCACCACCCCGCCAGCGCGTTGTGCACGCTGGCGCCCACGGAGTTGTGCGCCCACGCGGGCCCCTTGGCGGGCTGCGGCCGGTCAAGATAGGTGAACCGGTAGCGGCGGCGGCAGTCGAGCCACGTGTTGAGCCGCGACGGCGTGCACGAGTAGAGCCGCCGCGGCATCGCTTCCAGCGGAAGCTGGTCGTACACGCTCAGTCGTCCGGGTTGAGCTTGATCCCGGCGATCTTGGACGCGTCGGTCAGCGGCCCCTCGGTGGCCACCTCGCCGGTCTCGACCCGCGTGAGCGAGCCGGAGACCCAGTCGTCGAAGTGGGGCTCCAGGTCTCCGACGGTGACCTCGTCGCCGTGGTTGGCCAGGATGCGCGTGGCATGCGGCAGTGTGAACAGCCGGCCGCCGATCGCGGTCAGCTGGTCGGCCAGCCGCGGGTACTCCCCGGCCAGCTTGCCGGGGCCGTCGGCCTGCAGCGACTTGCCGGTGAAGACCACTTCGAGCGCCTCGCAGTACAGCGAGACGCCGCCGGGGGTGACGCCGGGCGTCTCCATGACGTCGAGCTGGACGTCGGCGACACCGAAGATGCCGTCGTCCTCCATGTCGATGTCCGGCCAGGTCTCCGACCAGGTCTCCCGCCACAGCGGCTTGTCCTTGGGGTGCAGCGCGACGACGGCCTCGTCTCTGCTGGCCACCTCGATCGCCGCGCCGACGTGGTCGGGCAGGCCGTGCGTGCAGATGACGGCCAGCACCTCCCGTTCGCCGACCTGCTCGAGAATCTTCTCCGCGTCCCGTGCGGGATCGACGACGATCACCTCGTCGTCGTCACCCACGATCCACGTGTTGTTCTCGACCTTGTACTCCACGCCGTCGACGTCGACGACGCCCTCGGTCACCACTCGCTCGATACGCGCTGTCACGCCACGAACAATACTGAGTTTTCTTCCAGTACGCCGTGTCCCGCCTGTTCGGATCTCCTGTCAAGCCAGCAATGCCCTGATCGCGTTGATGATGAGCTGCACCGCCAGCGCCGACAGCAGCAGGCCGGCGATCCTGGTGACCAGCTCGACCCCGTTCTCCTTGATGACGCGGATGATGCTCACCGAGAACCGCATGAACACCCACAGCACCAGGTGCACCGCCGCGATGGCCAGCCCGAGCGCGAGGATCCCGCCCGGCCGGCTCCCCGCCTGCTGGGCGAAGACGATGGTCGCCACGATGGCGCCCGGCCCGGCCAGCAGGGGTGTGCCCAGCGGCACCAGCGCCACGTTGACGTTCGAGCGCATGCTCTCGCTCGACGGCCGGGAGACCCCGCGCAGCAGTTCCAGGGCGACCAGGAGCAGCAGCAGGCCGCCGGCGATCTGCATGGCGGCGACCTCGACGTGCAGGTACGCCAGAATCGCCTGCCCGAACACGGCGAAGACCACGATCAGGCAGAAGGCGGTCACCGCGGCCTGCCAGGCGATGCGCCGGCGCTCCTGCGGGGAACGCCCGCTGGTGTAGGCGAGGAAGAGGGGGATCACGCCGGGCGGGTCCATGATGACGAACATCGTCACGAACGCCTCGACGAAGAACCTGGTGCCGGACACCGCGCCCCCAACTGCCGGTTGGGGGAAGTGCTGCCGATCTTAGTCCTCCAGTCGCGGGGAGAAAGCACCGAAGGGCAGGTCGAGGTCGTGCTCGCGCAGGTCGAGCAGGCTGAGCTGAAGCAACGCGATCAGGCAGCCGGCCTCAGCGGGCCAGGCGATGGTCCACAGCCAGTTGCCCATGGCCTCGCCGGCGTAGACGGCCCGGTCGGCGGCGCCGTTCACGCACCACAGGGCGCTCGGATGGCCGAGCACGTCGATCTTGGCGTTCGGCGGGCCGGAGTCGAAGCCCTCCCCGGGGTCGGGGCCGTCCAGGCCGGCGAAGGCGGCGCCCAGGCCCACTCCGGGTTCCTCGGCGATGACCAGCAGGTCGGCGGGGCCGCTCGTCACCGACGGGCCGCCGAGCGCCACGACGCTGGCCCGCCCGCCGCTCCGGTCGTCACCCGCCTCGGCGAACCCCGTGACCAGCCACCCGGGCGGCAACGGCCATGGCAGCCACACCGGCACCCTGGATGACTTGCGCAGTTCGTCCGCCGCGCCGGCGGACGGCTGCCACGGCGGCCGGTAGGGCAGGACGTCCCCGTGCGCGGCGCACCGCCAGGCGCTCGACCACACACTGGGCGCATGAAGCGGGCCAAAACACCGTGGACACGTTGGAGCCGCTCTCACAGCTACCCACGGTGCGTCGCCGGGCACGGTCCAGTCAAGAGCACAGCCCGTTATCCCGTCGTAATCTTGGAGTTGTGCGCGTAAATTGTGTCGGAGCGATAATTTTTGATGAGTTTGGACGCCTGCTGCTCATCCAGCGCGGCCACCCACCCGGCGAAGGCCTGTGGTCGTTGCCCGGCGGCCGCGTCGACCCCGGCGAAACCGACCACGACGCCCTCATCCGCGAGATCCGCGAGGAAACCGGCCTCACCATCACCCCAGGCCCGCTGACCGGCTCCGTCGACCGGCCGGGCCCCGGGCGGACCGTCTACGAGATCCGCGACTACCTCGCCACGCCCACCGGCGGCGACCTCACCCCCGGCGACGACGCCAAGGACGCCCGCTGGTGCACCGCCGCCGACCTCACCGCCCTCCCCCTGACCGACGGCCTGCTGGCCGCCCTCACCTCGTGGGACGTCCTCCCCCGATGACCTAACCGGCCAGGCGGAACGTCCACAGGGTCAGGTGGTCGGCCGTGTACGTGGTCGAACGGCCCAAGGCCACCACCTGGGCGCCGCTGGTCGTGACCGCCGCCAGCCACTGCATGCCGTCCCCCAGCAGCCTCGGGTCCTTGAGATCCTGCCGGGCCCAGGTCTGCCCGTCGGCCGAGATCCACGCGGCGCTGTCCGCCCCGCCGGGCTGACCGTGCCAGCCCACGGCCACCAGGCCGTTCTCACCGGCCGCCAGGTCGTGGACCGCCGCCGCCCGCTCGGCCGGCAGCCACGTATACCGCCAGCTCGCCCCGCCGTCCTCCGAGGAGGCGGCGAACGCCCTGGACGTCCCGCCGAGCTGCGCCGTACCGGTCGCCACCAGCATGTCGCCGAAGGCCACCACCTGGCGCAGCCCCGCCGACGCGGCGTCCGGCGGCGACGGGCGCTTGCGCGGCGTCCAGTTGAGCCCGTCCTTGGAGGTCCAGACGACCGCGCTCTCCTGCTCGCCCGCGCCCGAGCTGCCCACGGCCGCGTAGCCGTCCGGGGTGGCCGCCAGGTCGAAGATGCGCACCCCGGCGCCGCCCTGGGGCAGCTTCTGGCTTCTGGTGAACTTGCGCAGGTCGGGCGTGAACCAGATGGCCACGCCCGCCGAGCTCGGTCCCCGGTCCTCGCCGGCCAGGATGTAACCCTTGTCGTCGGCGGCGACCGACTGCACGTCCAGGTAGGTGTGGCCGTCGGCTCTGGCCGGCGCGGGCGCCTGCTTCCAGGTACGGCCGTCGGCGCTGGTCACGATCAGCGGGTCGGTGGCCGAGGTGCCCGACTCGGTGGCGCCGGCGGCCAGCCAGCCGCGCCGGCCGTGCACGACGTCGTTGAGCATCTGACGGCGTGGGCCGCCGAGGCTGGTCGAGGTCCAGTTCTGCCAGTCTTTGCTGGTCCAGACGCCGGCGTCGCCCGAGGCCGCGCCGACCGCGACGTACTGGCCCTTCGCGGCGGCCAGGCGGGTCGTCTCACGGGCGATCCGCGACAACCCCTCGATCCCGGACAGCGGTACGCGCGCGGCGCTGCCCTTGGCCGGGGCGGACATCAGCACGAGCTGGTTGCCCACGTCCGCCGCCGCCTGGTCCCCGCCGCCGAGCAGGAGCCCGGTGTCGGTCATCGTGAAGCCGCGCAGCGAGGCGCCCGCCAGGTTGCCGAGGTCGGCGCGCTTGGTCCAGGTACGGGCGTTGGTGGTGGCCAGCACCGTGTACTTGTCCGGCCCGTCCGGGCTGACCACCGCGACGCCGCCGCCGTACGAGATGGTGGTCTCGACGCCCGGACTCCGGCCGCCGAGGTCGATCGTGCCGCACTGGCCCCAGTCGGCGCCGCTGGGCGAGCAGTAGACCCGCACCTCGCCGCCGACCGGCGGCCGCCTGATCGGCACCAGCACGAACTGCCTGCCCAGCACCGCCAGCGAGCCCGCCCTCGGTTCCGCCTCGGGAAGCTGGAAGCCGGTCGCCTGCCAGGTGAGGCCGCCGTCCACCGAGCGCACGACGCGCGAGCCCTCATCCTGCGCCGGCTGCGCGAGCGCCAGCACGACGTCGCCGCGCGCCACGACCGCGCGGAACTCGCCCGCCTCAAGCCCGAGCAGGTCGACGCGCTGCCAGCTCCTCCCGTCCGGCGACTGCCACGCCGCGGGGCCGGTCGAGCCGTCCTCTCTCGCGGTACGGCCGGCCGCCACGAACCCGGAGGCCGTCCGCGCGATGTCGTGGATGTAGTCACCCTTCCTGAAGGCGCCGTCCAGGGCCGTGGGCTCGACCGCGGCCCAGGCGGCGCCGTCGGTGCTGGTCCACAGGCCGTGCTCGACGCCGGTCTCGTCGCCGCCCGCCGCCAGCCAGCGGCCCGCGCCGCCGGTGACCCGGGTGGCGGTGGCGCTGGTGGACGCGCCCGCGGTGCCGAGCCGCCAGCTCTTGCCGCTGTCCTGCGAGTACAGGAACAGCGGCCGCGGCGTCGGGCTCGTGGTGTCGCTGCCGACGGCGACGACCGTCTTGCCCGCCGATGCCATGGCGTTGAGCTTCTGGTTGGAGCCGTCGCCCGCGCCGGCCACCGTGAACACCTCGTCGCCCGAGCGTCCCGCCGCCGCCTCCAGCCGCAGGCCCGTCTGGGCGCCCGGCCCGCCGGAGTTCCACCAACGCCACCCGAGGACGCCCGCGCTCAGCGCGACGGCCAGGGCGAGCACGAACGCCACCGGCCCGAGCACCCGCCGCCGCCGTCGTAGCGGGCTGGCCCTGCGGAACGCGGCGGGCGCCTGGCCGCGGTGATGCCGTCCCGGCCGGTCGGGGCCCGAGGCCACCAGCAGATCGGGCCGCGTGGGCCGACCGGCCGGCGGCCGCCCCACCCGTCGTACCGGCTCGTCGGGGCCGGAGGCTCCGCGCTCGTCCTCGGCCAGCGGTTCGTCTTCTGAAGCCGCGCCACGGTAGCCGGGCACGTCCTCGCCGCCCCACCGGGCGACCTCGTCCTCGGCGCCGCCCCTCCAGGCGGGCGGGACCATGCCCTCCCGCTGGGGCCGGGGCTCGACCGGCCGCAGGTTCTGGTACGGCTGCGCCCCCCGTGCCCGCACAGCCGGCTGGGTCGTCTCGCCCGTGTCCCACTCCTCAGGCGGCCTCTGCTCTCCCCGCGTCCCCGCCTCTGGCTCCGGTGCGCCCGCCGACGGACCCCGCGGCTCTTCCCGCGACCCTGTCTCGGTAGAGCCCGGCGGCTCTTCCCGCGTCCCCGTCTCTGATGGGACCGGCGGGGTGGGGAGGGGGCGGGGCCGGCCGGAGGCGACGAGCTTGTCCGGGTGGCTGACGCTGCGGCGAGGGCGCCGGCGGGGCTCGCTCTCCGGTTCCCCGGTGGACGAGCTGTAGGGCCGGCGGCCCTTCGGGGGCTCGGGGGGTTCGTCCTCGGGGGTGGGCGAGGCGAAAGGAGGCAGCCCCCAGGGCGAGGCGAGCGGTACGCCGCGGGCCCGGTCGTCGGTGGGGCCCGGCGGGGTGTGCCGGATCCTCGGCTCCTCCGGAGGGCGCGGCTCGTCGTCGTCCGGCGGGTGCCGGGGCGGTTCGCTGGGGCCGGAGGCCACGCGGAGCACCTCCTTGTCGGGGGGCCGGACCGTTCCAGTTATGCCGTCCTCATTGGCTGCCTATGTCGGCATAAAAACCGATCTAGCGCACGCAGGTACCTCTACCCCATCCCACAGAGATGATCACCTCCGGAATCCCTCAACACCCACGCATTCCAGAGCAACACGCCCAGCCCGGATTGGCGAGACCTCTCTAGTGAGATTCATAGCACCACTTTGCGATTTATCCCGAAAAAGCGTTGACTGACCGCTTCCGCGAGAGAAACAGCACCCCCAGCGTGTACACGCTCAACTGCACCACCGTCCCCGCCAGCGCCTGCCAGGGCACCGCCCCCTGCTCCAGCGCCTTGTCCAGCTCCCCCGCCGCCGCGCTGACCCCGAACGCCAGGACGTTGTTGACCACGTGCATCGCGATCGGCGCCTCCAGCCCCCCGGTACGCACCGCCAGGAACCCGGTCACCACCCCGAAGCTGAACACGTCGATCAGCCCCACCCACGTGTAACCGTGCAGCGAGGCGAACAGCACCGACCCGATGACGATCCCCCACCACGGGTTGTTCAGCCGCGCCCCGAACGCCTGCAGCAGCCACCCGCGGAACATGTACTCCTCGGTCGCCGCCTGGAACGGCACCAGCAGCAAGATGATCACCAGCGCGGGGACGAACCCGCTCCACCCGGCCCACGTGAAGACCTCGTCCGTCCCCTCGCCGGTCACCACGAACACCGCGAGCTGGGCCACCTGCCCCAGGATCAACGCCAGGATCGCCACGCCGCCGCACATGAGCATCCACGACCACCGCAACCGGCCGGCGACCGAGGAGAGCGTGCCGGGTCTGCGGCGTTGGATGAGCGCCGCCGTACCGTAGACGACCGGGAGCACGGCCGCGATCGACAGCAGCAGGAACACCAGCCCGAACAGCGGATCGCCGAAAAGCTGCTCCGGCTTCGCCGGCTGGGGCATCCCGAGTACCAGCGACAGGACCGTGCCCGCCAGCAGGACGACCAGTCCCACCAGGAAGAACGCGACGCCGACCACCAGCGTGCCGACGATCGGGCGCCAGAGCTCGCCGGCGCCGTTGCGGGCCAGGTGGTCGTAGCGGGCACCGCGTGGCGTGGGCAGGAACCAGGGCTGCCGCGGCGCGGGCGGCGGGTATGGACCCGGCTGCGGGTTCGGCTGGCCGTAGGGAATCTGGTTCTCCTGCATTCCATCATTCTGTCCGGCGGGTGAGCATTAGTTCACAGACGGGCTCCCGAAACGCGCGGATTCTTGAGGGCGTAAGACGTTTCGACCCTGGGAGCCATGTCATGTCAAGGCTGGGACCTGTCATCACCCTGGCGGCGGGCGCGGTGCTCTTCGCCGGGCTCGGTGTCGCCAGCGTCACCGCGACCCCGGCGGCCCAAGAGACCGCCGCGGCCGCTTCCGCGGAGCCGACCACCGGTGCGGCCACCGAGCCGCCACCTCCAACGGAAACCGCGACCGCGAGGCCCACTCCGGCGCGCGCCGACTACGCCACCCGCGTCAAGGGCGGCCTCCTCGCGATCTCCGTGCGGAACGGCAAGGCCATCGCCTACTTCTGCGACGGCAGGACCGAAGCCTGGTTCAAGGGCAAGGCCGCCGACGGCACGATCGACCTCGAAGGCTTCGGCGAGGCCAACGTCACCGCCGCGCTCGGCGGCGGCAAGGCCGCGGGCGAACTGGCCCTCGGCGGCAAGACCTGGGACTTCTCCGCACCGCTGGTGAAGAAGCCCTCCGGCCTCTACCGCGCGAGCGCGGTGGTCAGGGGCGCGCAGATCAAGGCCGGCTGGATCATGCTGAGGAGGCCGGACGGCAACGGCTTCTACCAAGTGGGCCTGGCCGTGGAAGGGGAGAAGAAGACCCCCGCGCCGACCCTCGACACCGCTCAGCCCAACGCCCCGGTACGCCTGGGCGACACCACGCTCTACCCGCAGGACATCGAGGAGATCTCATGACCGCCGTCGAGCCCCGCCGCGGCGGCCTCACCCCGCTGCTGGTTCCCCTCCTGCTCGGCGGCCTGGTCATGGTCGCCCTCGGCGTGTACGGCAGGGCCCACACCCCGACCGGGTTCGCGGTGGGCCCGGCCGGGTTCTCCGGCGCGCTGGCGATGAAGTCCTGGCTGACGACCGGCGCGTTCGTGCTGGCCTTCGTCCAGGTGATCTCGGCGTTGTCCATGTGGGGCAAGATCAAGGTCCGGATCCACCCGGCCGTGCACCGCTGGTCCGGCCGGCTCGCGTTCGTCCTGACCATCCCCGTGGCCTTCCACTGCCTGTACGCGCTCGGCCTGCAGTACGACGTGCCCCGAGTCATGATCCACTCACTGCTCGGCTGCTTCTTCTACGGCGTCTTCACCGCGAAGCTCCTCGCTCTTCCCAAACGCGGCCTGCCCGGCTGGACCCTCCCGGTCCTCGGCGGCCTCGCCTTCACCTCGCTGGTCGGCCTCTGGCTCACCTCGTCGTTCTGGTTCTTCACCACGATCGGCGTCAAGGTGTGAACGTCGTGGTCCGGCGCAGCCCCGCGGCCCGCCCCTTGGCGGCCACGACCAGCGCCATCTTCCGCGACGCCTCGTCGATCATCTCGTCGCCCAGCATGACCGCGCCGCGCCGCTCCACGGTGGTGTAGTACGCGTACGCCTCCAGGATCAGCTCGGCGTGGTCGTAGTCGTCCTGCGCCGGCGAGAACACCTCGTTGGCCGCCTCGACCTGCAGCGGGTGCAGCACCCACTTGCCGTCGAAACCCAGCGCCGCCGCCCTGCGCGCGATGCGCCGATACCCCTCGACATCCTTGATCTGCAGGTACGGCCCGTCGATGACCTGCAGATCGTGTGTCCTCGCGGCCATCAGCATGCGCATGAGGATGTAGTGGTAGGCGTCGCCCTCGGTGTAGCCGGGCGGCTGCTCCCCCACCACCAGCGTGCGCATGTTGATCGAGGCCATGAAGTCGGCCGGCCCGAACACCAGCGTCTCCAGCCGCCCGGACGATCCGGCGATGGCATCCACGTTCACCAGGCCCCGCGCGTTCTCGATCTGCGCCTCGATGCCGATGCGCCCGACCTCGAACCCCATCGTCTTCTCGATCTGGGTGAGCAACGTGTCCAGCCAGACGACCTCGGTCGGGTCCTGCACCTTGGGCAGGATGATCGCGTCCAGGAACTCGCCCGCGCCCTCGACCACCTCGATCACGTCCCGGTACGTCCACATCGTGGTCAGGTCGTTGACCCGCACCGTACGCACCTTGCCGCTCCAGTCGCCCTCACGCAGCGCGGCCACGATGTTCTTGCGCGCCTCCGGCTTGGCCGCGGGCGCGACCGAGTCCTCCAGGTCGAGGAAGACCGCGTCCGCGGGGAGCGTCTGGGCCTTCTCCAGGAAGCGGGGGTTGCTGCCGGGCACCGCGAGTACCGAACGACGTGATCGCATGCGCACACGGTAATGGGTGCGGTGCGGGCTGGACAGGAGGGGTCCTGACTATGGCGGCCATGGTTTCTTTGTCGGTCTCCGCTGTACGGATCCTCTAACGGCGTCTGCCAACAATGGGGGCTGAACGCTAGCAAAGGGAGTGAATCACCCATGGCATCCGTCCCCTCGTCCGCCGAGCGGCCCGCCGTACTGTCCGACCTGCTGCCGGGCGCGCGTGTGCGCGACCTCACCCTGATCGTCGGCGGCGCGGCGCTGACCGGCCTGGCCGCCCAGGTCAGCTTCCCCATCCCCGGCTCCCCGGTGCCGGTCTCAGGCCAGACGTTCGCCGCGCTGCTCGTGGGCGCGTCGCTCGGCATGAACAGGGCCGCGCTCAGCATGCTGCTGTACCTCGCGGTCGGGCTGGCCGGCGTGCCCTGGTTCGCCGACGGCAACACCGCGTGGGCCGGCGGCGGCCTGGTGCCGTCGTTCGGCTACGTGATCGGCTTCGTCGCGGCCGGCGTCCTGGTCGGCCGTCTCGCCGCGCGCGGCGGCGACCGCACCCCGCTCCGCACCGTCGGCACCATGATCCTCGGCAACCTCGCCATCTACGCGTTCGGCCTGCCCGTCCTCATGGCCATCACCGGCATGGACCTCGGCCGCGCGGTGGCGGTGGGCATCGTCCCCTTCCTCGTCGGCGACGCCGTCAAGATCGCCCTCGCGGCCGGCCTGCTTCCTGCCGCCTGGAAGCTGGCCGGCCGTTGATCCACGGCTAAAGTCGAAGGCGTGACCGTCATCGAAGAAGGCGCGAAGAAGTCCGGCGTCCTCTGGCTCACCCTCGACCGCCCGCGCCTGGCCTGGCACACCCTGCACGAAGGCGCCGTCTACCTGGTGACCGGGGGCGGCGAGCAGGAGTTGCCGGGCCTGGCCGAGCGCTCCGAGGTTCATGTGACGCTGCGCAGCAAGGACAACGGGGCACGGCTGGTGGAGTTCGACGCGCCGGTGACCGTGATCGACCCGTCGACGGAACCCGAGGCGGTGGCCGCCCTGGCGAAGGACCGCCTGAACGCCCCCGACACCGAACACCTCACGGACCGCTGGGCCCGCGACTCCACCATCATCCGCATAACCCTGCCCACGACCTGACCCGCCGCGATCAGGCCAGGAGCCTGCGTACCCGGAGCACATTGTCGGTGCGGGTGCCAGGCTCCCCATCGGGACCGTTCTGGCTGCGCTCGAACTCCCCGCTACGCTCCACCACCCACTCACCCTGGGCGAGCCCGAGCGAGTCGTGCACCTCCTGAGGCGTCGGGAGGTGCACGTCATGCGGCGGCGTGTGCTGCCAGGAGGCCCATCCCGAGTGCCCGAGCACCAGCAGGACCCCGCCGGGCGCCACCGCCGCCGCGGCGGCCCGCAGAATCGCCTCCCGGGACATCTCGACCGTGCTGTGCAGGTACGCCGCCGAGACCAGGTCGAACTCCCCCTCCGGGAAGCTCTCCCCGAGCTGATGCCACTGAAGATCGACCAGATCGGCCACCCCCGCCTCCTTGGCATGCTCCCCGGCCCGCTCCAGCGCCACCCGGGAGACGTCCACCCCCGTCACCCGCCACCCCCGCCGGGCCAGCCAGACGACGTCCCCGCCCTCACCACACCCCAGATCGAGCGCCCGCCCAGGAGCCATCCCCTCGACCTCGGTCACCAGCATCGTGTTGGGCTCGCCGCTCCAGATGCGCTGACTTTCGCTGTAGCGGGCGTCCCAGAACTCCTCGTGTTCGCTCACACCCGCACTATTGGCCGTCCACCCCCCGCAGGGCAAACCCCGTTGCCAAACCAGCAAACCCACCCGCAGAACCCCACCAGCTCTCTGCCCTCGCGCCTCCCCGCACCCGCAAACGCCCGCCTCATGCCCACCAGCGCCGCCCCCGCGATCACTGGAAACCCCGGGACGGAGCCGGTGGAGCAGAGGGCCGGGCGGAGCGCCGGGACGGGGCGACGCGGCGTGACATGGAGCCACGACGCGAAGGGCCGCGCCAGGCATGACGCGGCGCGGGCGGCGCAGCGCGACGCGGCGCGGCGCGAAGCGCGGGGCGGGGCGGGGCGGGGCGGGTGGGGGGTCAGGTTGCGTGGGCCGGTTCGGGGGTGGGGGTTGGTTGGGTGGTGGCGGTTTGGGCCAGCAGGGCTCCGGTCAGGACCGTCAGGCCGCCGATGATCTGGAACGGGCCCAGGGACTCGCGGAGCAGTGCCCAGGCGACTATGGCGCCTCCAATGACCTCCAGGGATGCCACCGTCGCGCCCACCGCGGCGGACAGGCGGCGGACCGCGTTGACGCCCAGGATGTACGCCATCACCGTGGCCACCAGCACCATCCACACGTACGCCCCGAGGACCGGCAGGGACACCCCTCCGTTCGGGGCCACGGTCTGGGTGAAGGCGCTCCAGCGGATGTTCCACGGCTGGGCGAACGGGGCCAGGACGATCGCCGCGCCGATCATCCCCCACGCGATCAGCCCCAGCGAGTCGATCTCGTCCCCAAAACTATCGTTCATCAGGAAATATCCGGCGCAGCACGCCCCCGCCACCAACGCCAGCAACAACCCCAGAGCGTCCAAGCGCAACCCCTGCCACACCTCTACCACCACGCCCAGGCCCACGACGGCCACCACCGCGCCGACGAACGCGGCCCGCGGCAGCCGTACCTTCCGCACGAAGCGGACCCACACCACCACCATCACCGGCGCCATGTACTCCAGCAGCAACGCCACCCCCACCGGCAGCCGCGTGATGGCCAGGAAGAACAACGCCTGCACCCCCGCCACCGCCATCACCGCATAGGCCGCGAAGAAGCCCCATTTGTCGCGCGGGATGCGCAGCGCCTGCGGCTTGACCGCGGCCAGTACCGCCACGAGCAGCACCCCGGCACCGGCCATCCGCACCCAGACCGCCTCGATCGGCACCAGTCCGGCGGCGTTCAGGTACTTGGCCATCGGGCCGGAGAAGGCGAAACAACACGAGGAGACGAAGGCGATCGCCAGTCCCGCATACCGCAACGTCAACACATCCTGAGAGTAATGAGTGTTATGTCCGATGGATACTGACATGCCCTGTGGGCGAGGCGCAATGCCCCGCCGCCCTCACTCGTTTAGCCTGCTCAGGTGAGGATCTTCGTCGCCCGGCTGGCCGGGACCCCGGTCTTCGACCCGTCCGGTGACCAGATCGGCCGTGTCCGTGACGTCGTGGTGTCCCTGCGCCCCACCGCCGAGGGCACGCTGCCGCCGCGCGCGCACGGGCTGGTCGTCGAGGTGCAGCCGCGGCGCCGCGTGTTCCTGCCCATCACCCGGGTACGCGCCATCGAGACCGGAGCCGTGGTCTTCTCCGGACGGCTCAACATGCGCAGGTTCGAGCAACGCGTCACCGAGACGCTGACGATCGGCCAGCTGCTCGACCAGACCGTCACCCTCGACGGCCGCCCCTGGATCGTCTACGACCTGGCCATGGAGCAGGGCAGGACCGATTGGACGCTCACCAAGGTCGCCATCTATCAGAAGGGCAAGCGGCGCGAGACCCGCGTCGTCGATTGGGGCGACGTACGCGGCTTCGACGCCATGCAGCGCGACCAGGGCGCCGCCGGCCTGATCGCCGCCTTCGAGACCGAACGCGCCGCCGACCTGGCCAACGCGTTGCACGAGCTGCCGTTCAAGCGCCGGGTCGAGGTGGCCGCGGAACTCGGTGACGAACGCCTCGCCGACGTACTGGAAGAGCTGCCCTTCACCGACCAGATCGGCATCCTCACCACCCTCGCCCCCACCCGCGCCGCCGTGGTGCTGTCCGAGATGGGACCGGACGACGCCGCCGACCTGCTCCAGGACCTGCCCGTCGAGCAGGCGGCGCAACTGCTGTCGCTGATGGAGCCCGGCGAGGCCGCGCCCGTGCGGCGACTGCTCGACTACGACGAGGACACCGCCGGCGGCATGATGACCAGCGAACCGGTCGTGCTGCCGCCCAGCGCCACCGTCGCGGAGGCGCTCGCGCACATCCGCCAGCGCGACCTCTCGCCCGCCGTGGCCGCCCAGGTGTACGTGACCCGGCCGCCCACCGAGACGCCCACCGGCGCGTACCTGGGAGTCGCGCACTTCCAGCGGCTGCTGCGCGAGCGGCCGTCGATGCTGCTGGGCGCCACGCTGGACCACACCATCGACCCGATCAGGCCCGGGTTCACGCTGCCCGAGGTCACGTCCTACCTCGCCACGTACAACCTCGTCGCCGCGCCCGTCGTGGACGAGGGCGGCAGGCTGGTCGGCGCGGTGACCGTGGACGACGTGCTCGACCACCTGCTGCCCGAAGACTGGCGGGAACGACATGCCACGTGAGCGACTCGACCAGCCGCGCGAGCTGAGGCGTTCGATCCGGCCGCACTACGACCCGGAAGACTTCGGGCGGCTGTCGGAGCGGATCGCCCGCTTCCTCGGCACCGCGCGGTTCCTCGTGTACATGACGGTGTTCGTGCTGTGCTGGGTGTTGTGGAACGTGCTCGCGCCGGCCGCCGTCCGGTTCGACGAGTACCCGTTCATCTTCCTCACGCTGATGCTGTCGCTGCAGGCGTCGTACTCGGCGCCGCTCATCCTGCTCGCCCAGAACCGGCAGGCCGACCGCGACCGCGTGCAGGGCGAGCAGGACCGTCAGTCGCGGGAGGCCAGCCAGGCCGAGCTGGAGTTCCTCACCCGGGAGATCGCCGGGCTCAGGATCACGCTCGGCGAGATGGCCACCCGCGACTTCATCCGCTCAGAACTCCAGCAGGCCCAGCAGGTCAGGGCTCCTCAGTGAGGCCAAGCTTGGCCAGCATCGCCCGGCAGCGGCTCAGGTCCTCCTCGCTGAGCGGGTCGAGGAACTGGGTCCTGACGCCGCGCAGGTAGGTGGGGGTGGCGTCGGCCAGCCGTACCTCGCCTTCGGGGGTGAGGACGGCGAACAGGCCGCGCGCGTCGCTCGCGCACGCCTCGCGCTCGACGAGCCCGTCGCGCTGCAGGCGGTCGATCAGCCGCGTGAGGCCGCTGCGCGAGAGGAGCACGCGGTCGGCCAGGTCGTTCATCCGCAGCCGCCGCTCGGGGGCCTCGGCCAGCTGCATCAGCACGTCGTAGGAGGCGAGCGGGAGGTCGTGGGCGACGAGCAGCTCGGCCTCCAGGTGGCGGGCCACCCGCACCTGCGCACGCTGCAGCGCCCGCCAGACCTCTAGCTCCCGGGCGTCGAGGCCCTCGTCGCGCAGAACAGTCACGGAGTAACCTTAGAACGTTGCACGCACATCTAAACAGCAGCGACTTGCCTCGGGTTCATACGATGGAACCCGTCATCCATAAACCACAAAGGAGTGCCGAGATTTCCATGGCACCGACGCAGGAACTGGTGACGGCCGCCCTCGCCACCGTCATCGACCCGGAGATCCGCCGCCCGATCACTGACCTGGGCATGGTCAAAAGTGTAGACATCGCCCCCGACGGCGCCGTCCGCGTCGGCGTCTACCTCACCGTCGCCGGCTGTCCGATGAAGGACACCATCCGCCGCGACGTCGTCAACGCCGTGTCCAAGGTCGAAGGCGTCGCGGGCGTGGAGCTCGAACTCGACGTGATGAGCACCGAGCAGCGCAAGGAGCTCCAGACCAAGCTGCGCGGCAACAAGGGGCCCGAGAAGGAGATCCCCTTCAACCAGCCCGGTTCGCTGACCCGCGTGTTCGCGGTCGCCTCCGGCAAGGGCGGCGTGGGCAAGTCCTCCGTGACCGTCAACCTGGCCGCCTCCATGGCCGCCGGCGGCCTCAAGGTCGGCATCGTCGACGCCGACATCTACGGCCACAGCATCCCCCGCATGCTCGGCGCCGCCGAGCGGCCCACCAAGGTCGAAGACATGATCATGCCGCCGATGGCGCATGACATCAAGGTCATCTCGGTCGGGATGTTCAAGCCCGAGGGCAACACCCCGGTGGTCTGGCGCGGCCCGATGCTCGACCGCGCCCTCCACCAGTTCCTCGCCGACGTGTACTGGGGCGACCTCGACGTCCTGCTCCTGGACCTCCCGCCCGGCACCGGCGACATCGCCATCTCGGTGGCGCAGCGCCTGCCCGGCGCCGAGATCCTGGTCGTGACCACCCCGCAGCAGGCGGCCGCCGAGGTGGCCGAGCGGGCGGGCTCGATCGCCGCCTCCACCCACCAGCAGATCGCCGGCGTGATCGAGAACATGTCCTGGCTGCCCTGCCCCCACTGCGACGAGCGCATCCCGGTCTTCGGCGAGGGCGGCGGCCAGAACGTGGCCGACGCGCTGACCCGCACGCTGGGCGCCCGCGTACCGCTGCTCGGCCAGGTGCCGCTGGACATGCGCCTGCGCGAGGGCGGCGACGAGGGCAAGCCCCTGGTCCTCACCGACCCCGACTCCCCGGCGGCCACGGAACTCCGCTCGATCGCCGAGGCCCTGAGCAAGCGCGCGAACAGCCTCAAGGGCATGCAACTCGGCATCTCCCCCACGGCCCGCTGACGCCGTTTCCAGCCCTCCGCCGCGTCGGCCCACCGCCGACGCGGCGCGCCGTTTTAGAGGCGTTGTGGGCGCGTTCTGAGGTTCTCTTAGAACCGACCCATCCGTCGCGTTCTCTTAGAACCGACCCATCCGTCGCGTTCTCTTAGAACCGACCCATCCGTTACGGCAAGCCACCCCCACACCACCCGCCGACGCGGGCGCACGCCGATCGTGGGGATCGCTTCTCACGTCGCACGAATGACCCGCCGCAACGGCCACACTCGACCAGTTGGGTGGACACCTGACGCCAGCCCCTCGTCGGCCCATATCCAGGAGCCGCCCCGAGCCCATAGGGCGGGGCGGTGAGGAGCGACACGCGCGCCCGAGAGGACGGGCTGCAGGTGTGGGATTAGGTGGCTTCGGAGTCGTAGGGCGGGAGTTCGCCGTATCCGAGCTCTTCCAAGGGCTCCGGTGCGTACGGAGCAGCGGCGACCGGCTCGAGCTCCTGCTGAGGCCGGTCGTTCCAGGAATCCTCGATGTCGTCCAACAGGTGCTTACGAACGAAGTTCTTGGGGTTGAGGTCAGCCGGATCGAAATTGGAGAACTCCGGGCCCAGCCCGGTCCGCAGGTCGTCGCGTGCGTTGGTGGCCATGCGGCGGAGGTTGCGCAGGGTCTGACCCGCCTGCGAAGCCACCTGGGGCAGCTTGTCGGGCCCGAACACCAGCAACCCGATGACGACGAGCGCCCCGATCTCCGCCCACCCGAGTCCGAACACCTGAACTCCTACCGCAGTCCAACTGGCTCCGGGGACAACCCCGGCCACTCCCAGACTAAGGGTTCGCAAGGCCACTTAGAACGCCCACCCACCTGCCAAGACGATTCCCAAGATCAACCCCCAACCAGCCGCCACCCCCAACCCCACCCCAGGACAACAACCCCACAACCACCCCAACTACCCGGCAACCCCTCCAAAGCCCACCACAAACCCCCAAGTCCACCCGCCCACCAAGCCGCCCAGGACAGACACGGCCAAGGACCCGGCGGCCCCGCGACCGAGCATCGCAGGCCTCCGGGATGGCGCCCTTGGGGATCTGTGCCTAAGGAGCCAAACGCGCCGGGATGTGCGACCCGGTCAGGTTCGGCCGTGTCAGCCGGCTATGCGTGGCCGTCGCGGTGGGTGGCCCGTGCGACGTGGGAAGCGATCCCCACGATCGGCGCCCGCCCGCGTCGGCGGGTGGCGGGGGCGCGGCTTGCCGTAACGGAGACCGCGCGGACAAGCGCCGCGCGGCCGGACGCCTCACCGAGGGAACAGACAGAGGGAACAGAGGGAACAGAGAGCCGAGAAACGGACGCACCGGTCAAGACGGCGACGGGGATGGGGTTTCGTCTGCGACCACGGTCAGGGTGGCGGTGCGTTCTTGGCCGGCTCGTTCGTATTTGACGGTGATTTTGGAGCCGGGGGCCTTGGCGCGGATCAGGGCGATCAGTTCGTTGCCGTCCTGCAGGCGCAGGCCGTCCATTTCCAGGATGACGTCGCCGGCCTTCAGGCCCGCCTTCTCGGCCGGGCCACCGGCGTCGACCGGCTGGCGGCCCTGGTCCGGCTCGGAGGCGATGCGGACGCCCTGGCCCCGGTAGTTCTTGTCCAGGACGATCCCGATCCGGGGGCGCTTGGCCTTGCCGGTGGTGATCAGTTCCTGGGCCACCCGGCGGGTCTGGTTGACCGGGATCGCGAAGCCCAGGCCGATGCTGCCGCCCTGGCTGGAGGACGAACGGCTCAGCGTCGCGATGGCCGAGTTGACGCCGATGACCTCGCCCTTGGCGTTGACCAGCGGTCCGCCCGAGTTGCCGGGGTTGATGGCGGCGTCGGTCTGGATGGCGGAGATGTACGCGGGCTCCTCAGCCGCCCGGCCGCTCTCGTCTCCGGCGATGACCGGGCGGTTGAGTGAGCTGACGATGCCGGTCGTGACGGTGCCGCTCAGGCCGAGCGGGGAGCCGATCGCGATGACCGGGTCGCCGACGACGACCTGGTCGGAGTTGCCCAGTGTGATCTCCGGGGTGCCGAACGTCTGTTCCGGCTTCACCACCGCCAGGTCGGAGCCCGGGTCGCGGCCGACGATGCGGCCCGTGGTGGTCTTGCGGTTGGCGAACATGATCTGGATCTCGCCGCCGCTGGCCGCCATGGCGACGACGTGGTTGTTGGTGACCACGTAGCCGTCCTTGATCAGGAAGCCGGAGCCGCTGGCGCCCTCGGCGCCGCCGTTGCCGACCTCCAGGGACACGACGCTGGGCAGGACGCGCGAGGCGACGCCCGCCACCGACTCCGGGGGCCGGTTGATCGCGCCGCTGGGTGCGGGTCCGAGCGTGTAGGAGGGGTCGGTGCCGCCGGCCGACCTGGTGAGCAGGTACGTGCCGACGCTGCCCAGGCCGGAGGCGATCAGCGCGATGGCCACCGCCACGGCGATCAGCCCGCCGGTGCCCAGGGCGACCCTGCGCTGCGGTACTCCCACGCCGGGGCCGGGCGGCGGGGCCCAGCCCGAGCCCATGCCCAAGGCGTTCTGTGGCGGCGGAGGCGGCGGGGTCTCGCCGCCGTACTGCGGGGAGCTGTAGACGGCGGTGTCGCCCTGCTGGGGCGTGCCGCTGTAGCCCGCGTAGGAGCCGGAGTAGGGCGGCGGGCCGAACGACGGCTGCGCGGGCGTCCCGAACCGGGGTTCCGGCTCGCCCGCCGGGTTGCCGAACGTCGGCGCGGCCTCACCATAGGAGCCATAGGAGCCGTGCGAGCCATACGAACCGTAGGGGCCGCTGGGGTCAGAAGTCGCGTTGCCGAACGCGGGAGGCGGCTGGTCGCCGGCCCCGCCGTACGACGGTGACGGGTTGACGGAGCGGCCCGACGGGTCTCCCCAGGCGGCTTGCTCCTCGCCCGCGGGAAGAAACTCCGGCCGCTCCTGCGACTCGGGGGAGTCCGACGGCATGCGTCCTTCGGTGGGGCGCGTCTCGTCGGTCATCTAAGTCTCACCACTCCTCGCTCGGACACCGCAATCCTGGCGTGAACGGCATACGTGGGTCATAAGCCCTTGTAAGGCCCGAACCCCGATCGTATGCCCCTCTCACCGACGACTACGCCATCCTTCGAGTATCCCAGGCCAATGGCCCAGGACATCACGGGGTGTTGCCCGGCGCCTGCTGAACCTGGAAGAGCTCGACCGGGGGCGGGCTGCCCACTTCGGCGGTGCTGTTGACGGCGAAGAAGGTGCCGAGCGCGACCGCGGCGGACATGACGCCCACGGCCACGTAGGCGCCGCGGCGCCTACTCCCCCGTCCAGGGCCGGAAGTACCACCGAAGGCGTCCCTTCGCGGCCGGTTGTCCAAAGGGGAGATGCTGTGCGGTCCCGGAAGCGGCACTCCTCCAAACGTGGGAGGGAAAGGGCGTTCGCGCGGCGGCAGCGGCCCACCCGGTTCGGACATCCGCAGCAGTGACATGGTCAGGTCGGCGGGCATCGCCGGGCCGTCGAGTGAGCGCAGGCGCGACTTCAGCGCCCGCATCGACTCGACCTCCCTTCTGCATTCGGCGCAGAAGGTGAGATGGGCCAGTGCCCGCTCGCGCTCGACGTGGCTCAGTTCGCCGTCGACAAGCGCGGAAACACTCTCTCCAAGATGAGACATTCCTAGCCTTCCTCCCCACGGATCACGGTCGGGGGGAGTTCAGCGCCTCGGGGCGCCCGATGTTCGAGCGACTCCCTCAGCTGTGCCCGGCCACGATGAATACGGCTCCGGACCGTACCCAGCTTCACGCCGAGCGTGGCCGCGATCTCCTCATACGACAGGCCTTCGATGTCACAGAGCACCACCGCGGCACGGAACTCGGGGGCGAGCGCGTCAAGCGCCGCCTGAACGTCGGCCTCGAAGTGCGCGTCGTCCCACGCCTGCGCCGGAGACGGTTCGCGGCCGCGCAGCCGTTCCGCCGCGTCGTCCGCCAATCCCTCGAATCGGATGCGCTGCTTGCGCCGCGCCATGTCAAGGAACAGGTTCGTCGTGATCCGGTGCAGCCAGCCCTCGAACGTGCCGGGGGTATAGCTAGACAATGACCTGAATACCCGGACGAAGACCTCCTGTGTGAGGTCTTCGGCGTCATGGACATTGCCGGTCAGCCGGTACGCCAGCCGATACACGCGCGCGGAGTGCGTCCGCACGACCTCCTCCCAGGTGGGAGGAGTCCACTCAGACACCTGGTGGTCGCTTCCGTCCACCAAGGCTCCTCTCTTTGGGACCACCGCTACAGCCATAGTGCCTGGTTTCGTCCCTTCATGCGCACTGCCTGCCTTCCGGACCGGCAAAGCCCGTTTAAACCTGCAACGCGTTAGGACCGACTTGAGTTCCCGTCCGGGCGTGTCTCCCCTAGGCTGCGATCGGTGACCAATCGCACGAAAGTGGGGGGAGGGGGCCGATGACCAGCCCGGTAGAGGCCACTCTGGCCTATGCGGAGCAGTTCCATCTGGAAGATGAGGTGCTTCTCGCGGCGCGGCAGCGCGGCCAGGAGATGGGTGCGGTGCCCATCCTTCCCGGGGGCGGGGCGGCGCTCTGCTTCCTCGCCACGGCGCTCAACGCCAAGTCCGTGGTCGAGATCGGCACCGGCTGCGGTGTGTCGGGGCTGTGGCTGCTGCGCGGCATGCGTCCCGACGGCACGCTGACCAGCGTGGACGTTGAGCCCGAGCACCAGCGGCTGGCCCGTCAGGCCTTCGCCGACGCCGGGTTCTCCGGCGGGCGGGTGCGGCTGATCGTCGGCCGCGGCCTCGACGTGCTGCCCCGGCTGTCGGACGGCGGGTACGACATGGTCTTCGCCGACGGCGCCAAGCAGGAGTACTCCGACTATCTGGCCGAGGCCGTCAGGCTGCTGCGGGTGGGCGGGATCGTGGCCTTCGACAACGTCCTGTGGCACAACCGGGTGGCCGACCCGGCGCAGCGCGACCCGGACACGGTCGCCCTGCGCGAACTGGGCAAGCTCGTGCAGGGTGACGATCGGCTGCGGCCGCTGATGATGCCGCTGGGCGACGGGCTGCTGGCCGCGGTGAAGCTGAGCGACTGAAGGCGGTCAGGCTCGGTTACTGAGCCACTCCACGAGAAGGCGGACGCCGAAGCCCGTGGCGCCCTTGGTCAGCACGCCCTCGTCCACCGTGGTGCGCCCCACGCCGGCCACGTCCAGGTGGGCCCAGGGCCGCTTGCCCGCGAACTCCCGCAGGAACAGCGCGGCCGTGATCGATCCGGCGCCGAAGCGGGAACCCACCTCGACATTGGCCAGGTCCGCGATCGACGACTCCAGCGCGGGCGCGTAGTCATCGATCAGCGGCATCCGCCACAGCCGGTCGTCACTGGCCTGACCGGCGCCGAGCAGCTCTCCGGCGAGTTCGTCCGAGGTGGCGTAGACGGCGCCCACGCTGCGGCCGAGGGCGACGCTGATCGCGCCGGTGAGGGTGGCGATGTCCACGAGGGCGTCGGGGGCGAGCGTGTCGTCGGCGTAGGCGAGGGCGTCGGCCAGGACCAGGCGGCCTTCCGCGTCGGTGTTGAGCACCTCGACCGTGCGGCCGCCGTAGTGGGTGATGACGTCGCTGGGCCGCTGCGCGCTGCCGGACGGCATGTTCTCCGCCGCCGCCACCAGCCCGGTGACCCGCACCTTCGCGCCCAGCTTGGCCAGCGCGGACACGGCCGCGATGACGACGGCGCCGCCGGCCATGTCGGTCTTCTGGACCTTCATGTTGTCGGACGGCTTCAGCGACAGCCCGCCCGAGTCGAAGGTGATGCCCTTGCCCACGAGCACCACGTGCCTGGTGGCGCCCGGCGGGTCGTAGGAGAGCTGGATGAGCCGCGGCGGGTTCACCGAGCCCTGGCCGACCGCGAGGATGCCGCCGAACCCGCCGGCTCGCAGTTCCTCCTCGTCCCACACGCGCACGGGGACGCCCTGCTCGCCGGCGCGCTCGGCCAGCCACGCCGGGCTCTTCACCGACGAGGGCGTGTTGGCCAGGTCGCGGGCGAGCGCGACGGCCTGGGCGACGATCTCGCCGCGCCGTACCGCCTGCTCGTCGGCGCCGGCGAACACGAGCGCGGAGACGGGCTTCTTGCCCGGCGAGGAGGTGACCTTGAAGGTGTAGGCGGCCAGCAGCGCGGCCTCAGCGAACGCCGCGCCGTCGCCGCCGGGAACGACGACGGTGAGCGTGTCGCGGCCCTTGGCGCGGCGCGTCAGGGCGGCGGCGGCCTTGCGCAGCGCCTTCGGCGAGCCGTCCCCGGCTCCGTAGAGCAGGACGCGCCCGACCTCCTCACCCCGTGCCACGGGCACCTCGACGATCTCGCCCGCCTCGCCCTTGGCCTCGTAGTGGGCCAGCAGCGCCGCCGGGGGCAGCGGCAGGTCGAGGGAGAGCGCCGGGTCTAGGTCGGAGGAGTACGGCACCGCCAGCAGCTCGGCCTCGGCGGGGATCTCGGAAACCACCGACGTCGTGGTCTCAATGGGCACGGGTCATCTCTCCAAACACGTCAATGGCCCTGGCGCGGAGGCACGCCAGGGCCGTCGATCGAAGCTGTCTCGGGAAGCGCTCAGCCGACGACGTTCTTCAACGCCTCGCCGAGCGCCTGCGCCTCGTCGGCGGAAATCTCCACGACGAGCCGGCCGCCACCCTCCAAGGGGACACGCATGACGATGCCGCGCCCTTCCTTGGTGACCTCGAGCGGACCATCGCCGGTCCGCGGCTTCATCGCCGCCATGCGTGTATCCCTTCCTGCCTTGGGCTCCCGCGGCCCGCGACCGCCGGCCCTCCAGGAGGGTGGCCGGCGCATTCACGTCTTCTGTGATGTCCTATTCTCCCGCATCGAGAGCCCTCATGGGTAACGATCTCCTCCCAGAATGCGTTGTCCAGGGGTGCGAAGACGTCCAAACTGGACTTCGTGCACGCACGCGCCGGCCTGTTCGACCTCTACGGAGACCACCTGCGATCACGCGGTGGCCAGGCCTCCGTTGCCGCCCTGGTGCGGCTGATGAAACCCTTGGAAATCGCCGCTCCCGCCGTGCGCACGGCCGTTTCGCGCATGGTCAGACAGGGCTGGCTGTCGCCGGTCCGGCTGCCGCACGGACCCGGATACGGCCTGACTCCGAAGTGCGTCAGGCGCCTGGACGAGGCAGCACTGAGAATTTACCGACCGGGGACGCTCGGCTGGCGGGGACGCTGGCACATGATCGTCTTCGGCCCGGTGCGGGAACGCCCCAGGCGCGAACGGCTGCGCGCCGATCTCACCTTCCTCGGCTACGCGGCACTGTCCGAGACGACCTGGATCGGTCCACGGTCCTCCATCGAGCTGGACAATTTGCTCGACGGCGAGGGCGTGGTGGCCGATCGTTTCGACGCCGCGCTGGACGGCGACCCACGCGAGCTCGTGGCCCGCGCCTGGGACCTGGACGGCATCGCGGCGGCCTACGAGCGCTGGCTGGCCGAGGCCGGGGCGCTGGTGGACTCGCTGCCCGCGCACGCACCCGACGACCGCGTCTTCGCCACCAGGAGCGTGCTGGTCCACGGCTGGCGCAACTTCCTGTTCCGCGATCCCGGCCTGCCCGCGGAACTGCTGCCGCCGGGGTGGCCCGGCGAGAAGGCGCGGGCATATTTCGAGCAGGAGGCCGCGCGCCTGCTGCCCAGAGCCGCCGCATTCGTCGACCACAACCTGGAGACCCTGTGATCCGCTACGACGTGTCCGAGAGCGTGTCCACCATCACACTCGACCGGCCCGACGCGATGAACTCGCTGACGGCCGAGCTGAAGACGGCCCTGCTCGGCGCGTTGCGCCGGGCGGCCGGCGACCCGATGGTGCGCGCGGTGCTGCTGACCGGCTCAGGCCGGGCGTTCTGCGCCGGCCAGGACCTGCGCGAGCACGCGGACAACCTGGAGGCGGGCCGCGGCCTGGCGGGCACGGTGCGCGAGCACTACAACCCGATCGTCGAGCTGATCACGACGATGCCCAAGCCGGTGGTGGCGGCGGTCAACGGCGTGGCCGCGGGGGCGGGCGCGTCGCTGGCCTTCGCCTGCGACCTGCGGGTGGCCTCGGAGAAGGCGAAGTTCGCCATGGCCTTCAGCGGCATCGGCCTGGTCCCGGACTCGGGCGGCTCCTGGACGCTGCAGCGCCTCGTCGGACCCGGCCGCGCGGCCGAACTCCTGTTGCTGGGCGAGCCGCTGGACGCCCAGCGGGCGCTGGAGCTGGGCGTGGTGACGAGGGTGGTCGCGCCGGACGACGTGCTGAAGACCGCCCAGGAGCTGGCGGTACGGCTGGCGCACGGCCCCACGAAGGCGTACGCGGCCACCAAGCGGTCGCTCGCCTACGCCGCCACCCACACCCTGACCGAGTCCCTGGAGCTGGAGGCGGTCCTGCAGGACGAGTGCGCCGCGACCGACGACCATCTGGGCGCCACCCGGTCCTTCCTGGCCAAGGAGCGCCCCACCTTCCACGGTCGCTGACCCATCGACTTTGGTCGGTCCCGGATAGCCCGAGGACCGATCCGCACCGGCCGCCGCCGTCCCTAGCGTCGTGGGCATGTCACTCAAAGGCCTGCCACCGGCGCTGGGGTTGCTGCTCCTGGCTCCGGCCTGCGCCGAGTACCTCAGCGGCTACGACACCTCCACGGGTGACGTCACCGAGCTGCTCGGCGGCCTTTTCGTCTTCGTCCCCCTGTACGGCGCCGCCGCCCTCCTCATCCGCGAGGGCGCCCGCAGGGCCGGCCGGGGCTGGCCCACGATGTTCCTGCTGGCGGCGGCCTTCGGCGTGCTCCAGCCCGGCCTGATCGACCAGGCGATGTTCAACCCGTCCTACCGCGACATCCCCTTCCTGGCGCCGATGCTGGAGCCCACCTACATCCCGCAGCTCGGCATCGGGGCATACCTGTCGCTGCACTGGGTGGCCGGGCACGTGGTCTTCAGCGTCTGCGCGCCGATCGCGGTCGTGGAGTCGTTCATGAGGCCGGAGCGCAGGACCACGCCGTGGCTGGGGCGGCCGGGGACCGTCGTCACGGCGGTGGCGTTCGCGGGCGCCGCGTGGTTCGTGGTCCGGTGGCATCTGGAGACCGAGGACTTCGTCCCGTCCACGGGGCAGCTGGCCGGGGCGGGCGCGGTGGTCCTGGCGCTGGTCGCGGTGGCGTTCGCGGTCAGGACGCGGCCGGGGCCCGCGGATCCGCGGCCCGCGCCCGGTCCGTGGGCGGTCGGCGGGGTGACGCTTGTCCTCATGTCGATCTCCCAGGTCCTGGAGTGGACGACGTCCCTGGTCGGCTGGACCGGGTTCGCCGTCTACGCGGGACGGCTCGCGGTGCTGGCCGTGCTCCTCGTCCTGTGGTCGAGGCGGACGGGCTGGGGGCAGACCCACCGGCTCGCCGCGGCGGGCGCCGCGCTGCTGGTCCAGGCCGCGGGCGCATTCGTCACCCAGCCGCTCGGGGACGTCTCCGCAGCCGCCAAACTGGGCCACAACACGGCCTTCGCCCTGGGCGTGGTCGTGCTGATCATCCTTGCCGGAAAGAAAGCCGAACTTCGCTGATGCCTGCTTCCGACCAGACCGTCGTGACGATTCCCGCCCTGCACCGGATCCTGGTCTGGGTGGGCGGGCCGCTGCTGGGGGCGGGGGTGCTGTGGCTGGTGAAGGCGCTCATCGGATGGGCGGCGACCTGGCCTTGGGTGCCGTTCGAGAAGCCGGTCAAGCTGCTGGCGGGGCTGGCGGAGCCGTACGCGACGATGGGCGCGCTCGGGCTGGGGGCCGTGGCCGGGCTGGTGCTGGCGTTCCTGATCATCGTCGACCATCTGGGGATCGCGGTCGACGACACGCGGGCCGTGTTCACGCACGGCGAGCGGCGATGGGAGGCGCCCAGAGCCGACGCGGCGGCCGTCTTCCTCGACGGCGAGCACGTCGTGGTCCAGGGCCACCGGACCGAGGAACTGGTCAGGACCCGCGGCGACCTGCCCCGGCGGGCCGACATCGAGCGGGCCTTCCTGGCCCGCGGCTATCCGTGGGTCGCGGGCGGCCCGGCACGGGCGGAGTTCCGGCTGTGGGCCGACGGACACCCCGACCTGGACGCCGCCGCCCACGCCTTCTTCAGGGCCAGGCAGGTGGCCCTGGAGAAGGACCAGAAGGACGACGCCGACGAGCTGCGGGCCGAGCTGGCCCGGCTGGACCTGGTGGTGCGCGAGGAGGGCAAGAAGCAGTACTGGCGCCGCCTGCCTAGCGAACTCTGACCTCGGCCAGGCCGATCCCGCCGGTGTCCGCGCGCTGGAGGCGGACGTAGCGGGCCTCGCCGGTGAGCGGCACGAACGTGGGCCGCAGCGCCCTGCCCGGCACGTGGACGCGCCGGGCGTCGGACAGGTCGGCGCGCGTGGCCAGGACGACGTCGAAGCCGGAGGTGGTCATCGCGGCGTCGTTCCAGATCTCCACCTCGGTGAGCGGCAGGGTGGCACCGAGGTCGACCTGCCACCAGGCGCCGGGTTCGCCGGCCGTCCTGCTGTCGGTGGTGGTGGAGCCGTCCACGGCGTTGGCCGCCGGAGCCTCGGTGGACGACTGGGTGGCTGGCCTTCCACGGGCCAGGTCGGGGGCCGGCTGCTCGACCTCTCCCGGTGTGGCTCCGGCGCGTCCGGCCACGGCCAGGGCTTCGGGCGGGAGCCGTTCCAGAGCGGTGTGGTTGTCCTCCATGAGCGAACCGCGGCCGGACAGCGGCGGGGCGCCGGTGTCGGTCCAGTTGCCGGTGGCGAGGTTGCCGATGCCGTACTCGGCCCAGTTGGAGATCCACTTGTAACCGACGCGGGTGATCACGTTGCCCTCGACGCGGATGTGGGAGCTCTGCTCGTCCAGGTAGACGCCGTTGCCGTCGCGCTCGGTGTTGCCGTAGGCGGAGCGGTTGACATAGTTGCCGCTGATCACCGTGCCGGGCTGCGGGCCCTGGGTGTAGATGGCGCCGCCGTCGTGCTGGCCGTGCTCGACGAGCATGACGTCGGTGATCCGGTTGTTCGTCAGCTTGTTGTCGCGCATGCCGGGCTTCTGCGCCTCGGGCTGGTTCCAGCCCCACCCGACCGAGATTCCCGAGTACGGCAGGCGTTCCAGCGTGTTGTGGTCCACGACCAGCGAGCTCTCGTACCCGGCCCAGATCCCCACGGCGTCGGTGAACTCCACGCCCGCCCCGCTGATGACGTTGCGGGCCACGGTGTTACGTTCGCCGCGCAGCTCGGCGGGCGGGTTCGGCTCGGTGTCGCCGACGTAGACGGCGCCCGAGGACAGGTCGGTGAAGGTGGAGCCGGTGATCGAGGAGTCCTTGGTGCCCGCCTCGAAGATCACGCCCGCGCCGCCGAGCCGCGTGAACACGCAGTCCTCGACCGAGACCTCCCGCCCGCCGCGGACCACGAGCGCCGCGGCGGGCTTGGTGTAGTGGCGTCCCGCGTGGCCGGCCGGGCCGGTGGCGCCGGTCAGCGTGAGCCCGGCCTGCGTTCCCGCGTAGCCCTCCTCGGTGTCCGGCTGCCGGTAGGCGGCGTGCTCGAAGGCCAGCCCACGCACCCGCACCCGCGCCGCGCCCTCGATCCGCAGCAGCGTCTCGGTCGCGGGCGCGACGACGTCCTCGGGGCTCTCCCCCGCGCGCGGCAGATAGGTGACGGTACGGCCGGCGCGGTCGAAGACGAACTCGCCCGGCCGGTCGAGCAGCTCGATGGCGTTCTCGAAGAAGACCACCTTGGCGTGGCGCTCGGCGTCCACGGTCGTGAAGTCCCAGGCGGGGCCGGTGCGGCCGGTGCCGGAGGCGGCGTTGGCCCAGCACGGCCGGGCGAAGACGACGCGGTCGCCCTCGACCCGGTCGACGCGGCAGTGGTAGTTGCGCCAGCGCACCCGGATGACCGCCGAGGCGTTGCCCGGATCGGACCAGGCGGCCACGCCGCGGGCCGGCGCGCCGGTCATGCCGTCCTCGGTGACCTCGCCGGCCGCCGCGAGGCGGGAGTCGCTCCGCGCGCGCACCGCCCGGACGCCGCCCACGAACAGCTGCCTGGGCGACACGCCCTCCGGTGTCTCGGCGACCCAGCGGCCCGCCTCCTGACGCCAGCCGGTGAGGTGTACTCCGCCGGACAGCACCGGCTGCTCGCCCGGCTCGGCCGTCCAGGTGATCGTGCGGCCCTCGGGGGCGCTGTCGCGCTCGTCCAGGGTCAGGGGGCCGGTCAGCCGGTGGACGCCGCCGGCCAGGCGGATCTCGATGTCGTGGTCGATGCCGTCGGCCAGGGCCCGCCGTACCTCGTCGCGGGCGGCTTCCAAGGAGCGGCCGGGGGCGACGTGGTAGACCTTCACCGGGGACCGCCCGACTGTTGCAGCGCCTGCTCGAACTCGGCGCGGATCTTGTCGCCGCCCTGCGCACGCCAGTCCTTGACGAGCTGGTCCAGCTCGCTCGGCTTGGCCCGACCGGCGACGATGGAGGTGACCTTGTCGTTGCGCATGGTGTAGAGCGACTCGAACTTGTTCTCGGCGGTCGGGGAGAACATGCCGGTGGTCGGGTCGTAGACCGCCTGGGGGATCATCTTCGACAGCGCCGCGTGCACGTGCTCGACGCCGTCTCGCGAGGTCGGGTCGTAGACGGCCTGGGTGGGCGCGGCGATGTACTTCCACGGGACGGTGATGTCCTTGGCGCCCTGGTCGGTCAGGATCGGGTTGCCCTGGTCGTCGCGGGTGTGGTCGGTGCCCGCCAGGCCGTACTGGATGAGCGTGAACTCCTCGCTGCCGAACGGCGCGGCGAAGAAGTCGGCCACGCGCAGCAGTTCCTTGACCCGGGACTCGTCGGCCTTTTTCAGCAGGTTGGTGGAGAAGGCGATGTTGTTGGCGAACGTCACGGCCTTGGCGCCGATGGGCAGCAGCGGGCGCGGGTCGGCCTTGGGGTCGATCTTCTTCTGGGTCTGCAGGTAGTTGCCGGGGCCGAGGTAGGCGGGCAGGCCGTCGTAGGTGATGGCGGCGCGGCCCGAGTTGAACTCGTTCTTGCGCTTGAGCGTGTCGAAGCCCTCCGAGCCGGGGTAGATGACGCCGGCCTCGCGCAACTTGATCACGTACTCCAGCGCCGCCCGGTACTCCTCGGTCTCGATGGCGTGGGTGAGCTTGCCGCTCGCCTTGTCCAGGCGCCATTCCAGCGGCACGCCGAACAGCTGGGTGAAGATCGACAGGCCGAAGACGCCGCCGGTGGCGGTGACGATCGCCCAGCGCCGTTCCTGCGGCCTGGTCAGCTCCTTGAGCAGTTCGGCGAAGCGGTCGAGGTCGGTGATCTGGGCCAGGTCGGTGACTCCGGCCTGGGCGAACATCTCGTGCCGGTAGAAGCCGAGGCCGCCGACGAGGTTGCGCGGCACGGGCACGCCGTAGAGCTTGCCGCCGATGATGCCCTGCTTCCAGAAGACCTCGGGCAGCGCGGCCAGGTTCGGGTACTCCTTGACCTTGTCCCCCGACAGGAACGGGGTCAGGTCGGCGCACTGGCTGGCGGCGAAGGCGGGCAGGTTGTTGACGCCCTGGGTGGAGATGTAGGGGAAGATGTCGGGCAGGTTGCCGCCCGCGACCAGCGTGGAGAACTTCGTCGGCCAGTCGTCGGTGGGCACGATCATGACGTCGGCCGTGCCGCCGAGCCGCTTCTCCATCTCCCGCCAGGCCGCGTTCTGCTCGCGGCCGGGCGGCGGCGGCAGGAACGTCTTCATCGCGATCTTCACCTGGCCGCCGGACATGGGCGGCTTCTGGACCGCCTTGAACAGCTCCTTCGGGTAGGTGAAGTACGCGTCGGGCACGCCCGCCGCGGTCCCGGGCAGGTCGGGCTTGGGGATCGAGGACAGCGGCGTGTAGGTCGGCAGCTTGACCGTGAGTCCCTGGGCCTTCGTCGCGGGCGCCTGAGCGCCGCCACCGCCGCAGGCGCTCGCCAGCGACGTGACGGCCACGCCCGCGGCGAGGCCGAGGAAGCCGCGCCTGGAGAGGTTCATGTGGATCTTCCTTCGGATGGGGGGTTCAGCCCTTGATGGCGCCGGTGAGCACGCCCTTGGTGAAGTAGCGCTGGAGGAAGGGGTAGACGATGAGGATCGGGACGACCGCCACCACGAGCACCGCCATCTGGATGGCCTGGACGGGCGCGGGCGCTTCCGCGGCGCCGCCGAGGCTCTCCAGCGTCCGGCCCTGGAGCACGAACATGCGCAGGATCATCGGCAGCGGCCACTTCTCGGTGTCGTCGAGGTAGAGAAGGGCGTTGAAGAAGGCGTTCCAGTACGCCACCGCGTAGAACAGGGCGATCACCGCGATCACCGCCTTGGACAGCGGCAGGACGATCCGGACGAGGATGCGCAGGTCGCCGGCGCCGTCCATCCGGGCGCTCTCCATCAGCTCGCCGGGCAGGTTCATGAAGAACGAGCGCAGGACGACCAGGTTGAAGGCGCTGACCAGGCTGGGCAGGACGAGCGCGGCGAAGGTGTTGAGCAGGCCGAGCTGCTGGACGGTCAGGAAGCCGGCGATGATGCCCGGGTTGAACAGCATCGTGAACAGCGCCACGATCAAGATGGCCCGCGAACCGGTGACCTCGCGACGGCTGAGCCCGTAGGCCATGCCGATCGTGGCGGCGAGGCTGGCCAGCGTGCCGATGCCGGTCACGAGCACGCTCACGAGCAGCGCTCGGGTGACCGTGCCGCCCTCGAAGATGGCCCGGTAGGCGTCGAGCTGCGGCGCGGACGGCAGCAGGACGAAGCCGCCGGCCTTGGCGATGTCGGTCTCGGTCGAGAGGCTGGTGCCGATCACCCCGACGAACGGGTAGATCACCAGCAGGCTCACGCCGAGCAGGATCGCGCCCTTGACGACCAGGCCCGCCTTGCCTGGCCGTTCCATCCAGGCCGGACGCTCACTTGGCCGCACCGCGGTACACCCCCTCGTGGCCCAGCAGGTGCGCCACCTTGTTCGCGCCGAGCACGAGGGCCGCGCCGACGATCGCCTTGATCAGGCCCACCGCCGCCGCGGGGCCCCACTGGCCGTCCTGGATGCCGTTGAAGTAGACGAACGTGTCCAGCACCTCGGCCGACTCCGCCCCGACCGCGTCGCGCTGGAGCAGGATCTGCTCGAATCCGACCGACAGGATGCTGCCGAGGTTGAGGATGAGCAGCAGCACGATGATCGGCGTGATGCCGGGCAGCGTGACGTGCCAGAGCCGGCGCCATCGGCCCGCGCCGTCCATGGCCGCCGCCTCGTAGAGCTCCTGGTTGATGGAGAGCAGCGCGGCCAGGAAGATGATCGTCCCCCAGCCGGCGTCCTTCCAGAGCACCTGCAGCGTCACGAGCAGCGGGAAGGTGTCCGGGTTCGTCATGACGTCGACCCGGGGCAGGCCCATGCTCTCCAGCAGGTTGGGCAGCGCGCCGGCGCCGCCGAGGATCTGCTGGAAGATCGAGACGATGATCACCCAGCCGATGAAGTGCGGCAGGTAGACCACGCTCTGCACGAACCTGCGGACCTTGTCGCTGATCACGCTGTTGAGCAGCAGGGCCAGGGCGATCGGCGCGGGGAAGAAGAGCACGAGCTGGGTGAGCGTGATCTTCAGGGTGTTGACCACGGAGGTCCAGAACCGGCTGTCGCCGAAGACCAGCTCGAAGTTGGCCAGGCCGATCCACGGGCTGTCGATGAAGCCCACGTACGGCTGGTAGTCCTTGAACGCCACCACGTAACCGATGAGCGGGGCGTAGTGGAAGACCAGGAAGTAGACCAGCCCCGGCAGGGTCAACAGCAGCATGACCCGGTCACGCTTGATCCGTTTGCGCAGAGGCAGTTTGCGTGGCGCGGCGCCCGCCGTACCGGTTGCGACACGGCGGGGCGTCACGGCGGCACGCGGTTGCGATGAAGTCGTCATGCGTCGTCCCTCCGATTGGCCGTGACCGTAGTAAGCGTTTTCCCCATCCGTCAAGACCCTTGCCGACAAAAGGGCTGCTCGCTTGACTGAGCCGCAGGCAGGGCCTAGCGTGCGGCCTCAAGGTCATAGAACGCGCTTACTATCGGGGAGCGAAACACGTGCGGGAAGAGAGCCGAAGACCGCGTGCCGCCCTGGCCATGGGGCCCGGCGTGCGCGAGTCGGTCTTCAGCGGGGGCGCCCTCGAACGGCTGGCCCGCCTGGTCGACCTCCACGACGAGGTCATGCACGAGGTGGACGAGAAGGTCCTGGCGGAGACGGAGGTGCTCGTCACCGGCTGGAACTGCCCGCCGTTCGACGAGCGGCTGCTCCGGGCCGCGCCGGGGCTGCGGCTGATCGCGCACGCCGCGGGCACCGTGAAGACGTTCCTGGACCCGGTGGTGCTGCGCAGCGTACGCGTCTCCAGCGCGGCCGACGCGAACGCGATCCCGGTGGCCGAGTTCACCTTCGCCGCGATCGTGTTCGGGGCGAAGCGGGCGTTCACGATGGCCCACCGCTACCGCACCCAGGGCAGCAGGCGGGACTTCTCCGGCATGCCGTGGCTCGGCACGCACCGGATCACGATCGGCGTCGTCGGCATGTCGCGCATCGGCAGACGGGTGCTCGCGCTGCTGCGCAACCTCGACGCCGAGGTGCTGGTCTACGACCCGTACGCCGATCCGGGCGAGGCCGCGGCGCTGGGCGGACGGCTGACCGACCTCGACACGCTGGTGCGCCGCTCACACGTGGTCACCCTGCACGCGCCGGACACCCCGGAGACGCACCGGATGATCGGCCGCGACCGGCTGGCGCTGATGCGCGACGGCGCCGTGCTCGTCAACACCGCCCGCGGCGCGCTCGTGGACACGCTCGCCCTGGCCGAGGAGGTGACGAGCGGCAGGCTCGACGCGATACTCGACGTCAGCGACCCCGAGCCGCTGCCTCCCGGCCACCCGTTCTTCGCGCTGCCCAACGTCTTCGTCACGCCGCACCTGGCCGGAGCCCAGGGCGGCGAACTGGCCAGGCTGGCCGACTCGGCGCTGGACGAGGTGGCGCGCTACTGCTCGGGCCGGCCGCTGAGGCACGAGATCCACATCGACGAACTGGGCAGAATAGCGTGAGTGACAAGGGAGGGCCCGTGACCGAGGCGACCATCGCCGACGTGGCCAGACTCGCCGGCGTGTCCAGCGCGACCGTCTCTCGGGTGATCAACCGCAACTACCCGGTGGCCGAGTCGACGCGCGCCAGGGTCGAGGCGGCCATCAACGAGCTGGGCTACGTGGCCAACGCGCACGCCCGCGCCCTGGCCGGGGCGACGAACAGGACGGTCGGGATCATCATCAACGACGTGATCGACCCGTTCTACGCCTTCATCGCCCGCGGCGTGGAGCGCGAGGCCACCGCGCAGGGCAGGCTCTGCATCATCTGCTGCACCCAGGGCAGCCACGAGCAGGAGCTGGCGCTCATCGACCTGCTGCACGAGCAGCGGGCCGACGCGGTCATCCTGGTCGGCGGCGCCTACGAGGACCGCGCCTACGCCACCCAGGTCGGCCGTAGGGCCCGCGCCCTGCACGCCAGCGGCTCCACGCTCGTGCTGTGCGGACGGCCGTCGGTGGGCGGCGACGTGCCGACCAAGGTCGTCGAGTACGACAACGAGGGCGGCGCCTTCGCCGTCACCGACCACCTGATCACCCAGGGGCACCGGCAAATCCTGTTCCTGGGCGGCCCCGCGCTCTTCTCCACCACCGTCGCCCGCCTGGCCGGGCACCGGCGCGCGCTGGAGTTGCGTGGGCTGGACTACGCCGACGAACTCGTCCAGCCCGGCCCGCTCAGCCGCCGCTTCGGCTACGAGCGGGTCAGGGAGCTGCTGGCCGAGGGCGCCGGCTTCACCGCGATCTTCGCGGCCAACGACAACGTGGCGGCCGGGGCGATGCAGGCGCTGGAGGCGGCCGGCCTCACGGTGCCGGGCGACATGTCCGTCGTGGGCTACGACGACGTCCCGCTCGCCCAGGAGCTCCGTCCCCGGCTGACGACCGTGCGCATCCCGCTGGAGGAGATGGGCCGCCAGGCCGTACGGCTGGCCCTCGGCATCTCCGACGGCAGCGACTACCTGTCCCCCGTGCAGACCAGCACCCGGGTCGGGACCAGCATCGTGGTCAGGGAATCCGTGGGCGCGCCGAAACCGCTTGCGGCTCCACGAGGAAGAAAAGCCGCAGGTCGCCGATAGAAACCGGTAGAAAGTTCCGGAAAGCCTTGACGGAGCCTAGTAAGCGCTTTCAAGCTCGGGCGGCATACGGCCCTGCCAAGGAGAACCCCGATGCGAAACCTCCCACGACGTGGCTTCCTCACCCTCACCGGCGCCCTCGCGGCCTCTCCCTTACTGGCCGCCGCCGCATCGGCCACCCGCCCACCGGACCCGTCGACGGGAGGCGCCTCATCAGGCGGTGCCTCCTCGGGTGGAGCCCTGTCCGGCGACACTCTGTCCGGCGACCGGGCCGCGGGAACCGCCCGCCGTACCGTGGTCGTCCGCGGGCGGGTCGCGGCCGAGAGCGAGCGGCTGCGGCTGCAACAGGCGTTGCGCACCACGGACTTCCACCACACCGGTGTCTACCTGCCCGCGGCCGCCACACTGACCGTCGAGGTGGCCGCCAAGGACGGGCTCGTGCCCACGCTGCACGTCGGCGCGCCCGACACCCACCCCGACGTCGCCTACAAGAACCCGCGCGCCTACCCGCTCGCCTCCGGCGTCAACACCGTCGAGGACGCCGGGGGCGGCATGGTCTACCTGTCCATGATCGGCTCGGGTGAGCAGGCCAGGGTCAGGTTCGTGAGCGGCGGGCTGGACGCGCCGGTCTTCAGGCTCGGCCGGACCACGGAGGCGGACTTCCAGGCCCAGCTCGACCGGCTCACCGGCGTGCCGCAGGCCGAACTGGTCTCCGGGCGCGCCATCGTCACCGTCACCCGCGAGGGCATCCTGCAGTGGCGCGAGCAGGACCACGCCGCGCACCTGCGCCTGCTTGAGTCGATCATCGACGCGCACGCCGCCATCTCGGGGCTTCGGGCGGGCGAGCGAAGTCCGCTGCCGTTCCACCTGGTGGAGGCGCCGCGGATGCCCACGGGCGCCGGCGCCTACGCCACCCACGGCTGGACCGCCTACCCGCGCACGTACCTGGACCGGCTGCTCACCGTGGACGGGCTGCGCACGCGCGGCTGGGGCGTCTACCACGAGCTCGGCCACCAGCACCAGCAGATGGCCTACAAGCCGGGCGACCTGACCGAGGTGACGGTCAACATCTACTCGCTGGCCGCGCAGCGGGCGCTGGGGCAGCAGTCCAACCTCACCAAGCCGGACGCCAAGACGGGGCTGACGCCGTACCAGAGCGCGCTGCCGAAGCTGCCGGTGGCGGACTTCACCAAACTCGGCGCGTTCGAGAAGCTCGTGCCGTTCCGGCAGCTTGAGCTGGCCTTCACCGAGGAGTTCTGGCCCCGGCTGCACCGGCTCGTGCGGGCCGAGAATCCGCCGTCGGACTGGACCGAGACCGCGAAGCGGTGGGGATACCTGGCCGTCTACACCTCGCGGATCGCCGGGCGGGACCTGGGCGGGTTCTGGACCCGGTGGGGCGCGCCGCTGACGCGGGAATGGCTGGGCAGGGTGGCGGAGCTCGGCCTGCCCGCCGCCGACCCGTCCGGGCTGAGCGAATGATCACCCGCCGGACGCTGCTGGCGGGCGTGATCGCGACGCCGATCCTGACACGCACGGACCCGGCCGCCGCCGCGGGATCGACCGCCGGTTCGAGCGAGTTCGCGGCGTTGCGGGCCAAGGCGGTCGCCATGCTGGCCGGAGGGCCGTTCGATCCGGCGGATCCGGCCTTCGCGGCCCCGCTCGGGCGGCTGGACGCCGCGGCGGCGGGGTGGAGCGCGGCGATGGAGCGGGCGGCCGGCCGTACTTTCCTGTGGGCGGACCTTCCGCTGACCGGGGCGAGCGCCGACATCGCGGCCAGCTACCAGCGGCTGCGCACGCTCGCCCTCGCCTGGGCGACCAAGGGCACCGCCCGGTACGGCGACGCCGCCCTGGCCGAAGACCTCCTCGCCGGCCTGGACCTCCTGTACGCCCGCGCCTACAACGAGACCAAGCGTGAGACCGGCAACTGGTGGCACTGGGAGATCGGCGCCCCCCGCGCGCTCATGGACACCTGCCTGCTGCTGCACGACCTCATCAGTCCCGGCCGGCGGGCGGCGTGGATCCGGGCGGTGGACCGGTTCTGTCCCAACCCGGACCGGCGTACCAACCTCACGGACTTCGCCGAGACCGGCGCCAACCGCGCCGACAAGGCGCTGATCGTCGCGCTGCGCGGCATCGCCGGCGAGGACGCCGCCAAGCTGGCGCTGGCCCGCGACGGCCTGTCCGACGTGCGCGACGGCGGGCGGCGCTCGCTGTTCGCCTACGTGAGCGCCGGCGACGGCTTCTACGCCGACGGCTCGTTCGTCCAGCACGACGTGGTGGCCTACACCGGCTCCTACGGCGTGGTGCTGCTGCAGTCGGTCAGCGCGGCGCTCGGGCTGCTCGGCGGGTCGGCGTGGGAGGTGCGCGACCCGAACGCGACGGTGATCCTCGACGCGGTCGAGCGTACCTTCGCGCCGTGGATCCACGACGGCCTGATGATGGACAGCGTGCGCGGGCGGGCGGTGGCCAGGCAGTTCGGGCGCGACCAGCATGCCGGGCGCGACACCGTGGACGCCGTGCTGCAACTGGCCGCCGGGGCGCCCGCCGCCTACGCCGCGCGCTTCCGGGAGCTGGCCAAGGGGTGGGTGAGCCGGGGCAGGTTCCTGGAGCTGGCCGACGTGCCGGCGACCGCACGGGCCAAAGCGCTGCTGGCCGACCGGTCCGTGGTGGCGGCGCCTCGGCCGTCCGGGCACCACGTGTTCGCCGCGATGGACCGGATCGTGCACCGCAGGCCGGGATGGTCGTTCGCGATCAGCCTGTCCTCCAGGCGGATCGCCATGTACGAATGCGGCAACGGCGAGAACTACCGCGCCTGGTACCAGGGCGACGACGCCACCTACCTCTACACCGACGGCGCCGACGGCCGGGACCACTACAGCGCCGACTACTGGCCCACCGTGAACTCCTACCGCCTCGCCGGCACGACCGTGGACACCCGCCACCGCGACCCGGCCGTCTCGGTCAGCGGCACCGCAACCTTCCGCCCGGCCAACGCCTGGACCGGCGGCACCACGGTCGACGGCTACGGCGTCGCGAGCCTCGACCTGATGGCCGCGGGGACGACGCTGACGGCCAGGAAGAGCTGGGTCTGCCTGGACGACGCGGTGGTCTGCCTGGGCGCCGGGATCACCAGCACCGACCACCGGACCGTCGAGACGATCGTCGACAACCGCGGCACCACGGCCCGGCTCACCCGGCATGGCGGCCGGGCTCACCTGCGAGGGGTCGGGGGCTACGTCCTGCTGGCTCCCGGCGAGCTGCGCGCGCTGAGCGAGCGCAGGACCGACACCTGGCGGGCCATCGACGACGGCCCCGGCACCGGCGGCACCGCGGACCCGGTCGCGCGCGACTACGTGACGCTCTGGCTGGACCACGGCAGCGACCCCGCGGGCGCGGACTACGCCTACGCCGTTCTGCCCAACGCCGGGGCCGCGCAGACGTGGGCGTTCGACCGGGTGAAGGTGCTGGCCAACACCGCGTCCGTGCAGGCGGTCGTCGCCTCTGGCCGCTCGGCGGGCGGCGGGCGGCTGTTCGCCGCCACGTTCTGGAGCGCGGGCGCCGCGGGCGGAGTGAGCGCCGACGCGCCCTGCACGGTCCTGGTACGGCAGGCCGCCGGCCGTATCCGGGTGGCCGTCGCCGACCCCGGCCGCACGGTCCCCACGGTACGGCTCGCCCTCGGACGACCCGCGCACCGCCTGATCAGGGCCGACGATTCGGTGGCGGTCACCCTGGGAAGGAATGCGGCCCTCACCGTAAACCTGTCCGGCTCCGGTGGCCGGACACATACCGCAGAACTGGCGATCGGCAGGACATGACCCCTTCTTTCCCCCTGAACCTCCCGCCCACCGACCGTATCCTCTCCCCGCGCACCGGCTGGACCCGCGCTCATTGGGAGGCGGTGGCCGATCAGTTGCTCGACGCGGTCGTGCCGTACGCCTCGCCGGGCATGGCCCGCTACGACCTTCCCGGGCGGCCCAGCTGGTCAGGGGTGCGCTCGGACGGGCTGGAGGGCTTCGCCCGCACCTTCCTGCTGGCCGCCTTCCGGATCGCGGGCGCCAAGGGCGAGGCGCCGCCCGGCCTGATCGAGCGCTACGCCGACGGCCTGGCCGCCGGGACCGACCCCTCGGCCCCCGACTCCTGGCCGGTGCTGACCGACTGCTCGCAGCAGATGGTCGAGGCCGCCTCGATCGCGATCGGGCTGCACGAGACGCGGGCCTGGCTCTGGGACCGGCTCGACTCCTCGGTACGGGAGCGGGTGACCGAGTGGCTGGGCGGGTTCGTGGGCAAGCGGACCTGGGACAACAACTGGATGTTGTTCCAGACGGTGTCGGAGGAGTTTCTCAAGTCCGTGGGCGGGCCGTACCGGCAGGAGGAGATCGACCGGGGGCTGGCGCGGATCGAGGAGTGGTACGTCGGCGACGGCTGGTACACCGACGGCGGCACGCGCAACTTCGACTACTACTGCGGGTGGGCACTGCACCTGTATCCGCTGATGTGGACGCGGATGTCGGGGGCGTCGGGCGAGGTGTACCGGGACCGCCTCCACACCTTTCTGACGACTTATCAGCACTTCTTCGGGTCGGATGGGGCGCCCATGCATCAGGGCCGGTCGCTGACCTACCGCTTCGCCGCCCTCGCGCCCGTCTGGATGGGCGCGCTGGCCGACGCCAGTCCCCTGTCGGCCGGGCAGACGCGGAAGCTGACCTCGTCCGTGGTTCGGCACTTCGTCGAGCGCGGGGTGCCGGACTCACGCGGCCTGCTGTCGCTCGGCTGGTACGACACGTTCCTGCCGGCCACGCAGACGTACTCGGGGCCAGCCTCTCCCTACTGGGCGTCGAAGGGCTTCCTGGGGCTGCTCCTGCCTCCTGAGCACCCGGTGTGGACCGAACGGGAGCAGCCGCTGCCGCTGGACGAGCACGACGTCGTGGCCGCCGTCCCCGCGACCGGCCTGCTCCTGCACGGCACCCGGCACGACGGCGTGGTCCGGCTGGTCAACCACGGCAGCGATCACGGCGCGCCGCCCGACGACCCCCACTACGCCCGGCTCGCCTACTCCACCCGCACCGGCCCCGACCACGGCCGGGCCGCCGACAACCACATCACCGTCTCGCCCGCCTCCCCCAGAGGCGCCATCCACCCGCTGACCTGCGAGGGCCGGACCGCCTCCTCCTATTACGAGACTCCCGGCGGCGACCGCGTCACCACCACGTCGGTCGTCCGCGGCCCGTGGGAGATCCGCGTCCACGCCGTCACCGGGCCGAACGGCTCCACGGTGCGGGAAGGCGGTTACGCGGTCGCCGACGCCTCGCCGCCCGCGGTGGTGACCGGGGCCGGTTGGGCGCTGGCCCGCAGGGCCGACGGGCTCACCTCCGCGCTCATCGGCCTGTACGGCTGGCAGCACGCCACCGTCGTCCGCGACGTCGAGGCCAACGCCTTCGGCCCCCACTCGGCCACGCCCCGGCTGGAGGCGGACAGCCCGGGGACACACGTGACACTGGTGGTGCTGTCGGGCGACGCCGTACACCCGACGGCCCTTCGAGACGCCATCGGCGTCGAGGTGGGCGAGGACGCCGTCGCGATCACCTTCCCCGACGGCGACACGGTCAGCGTCGCCCGGTCCTGACGACGCAGTCGGCGAGATGGTCGTTGACCAGGCCGATGGCCTGCATCAGCGCGTAGGCGGTGGTCGGGCCGACGAAGCGGAAACCGTGCTTCTTCAGCTCCTTGGCCAGCGCCTTGGAGCCCGGGGTGATGGCCGGGACGTCGCCCATCGCCTTGGGCACCGGGGAGTCCGGGTCGGCATGGCGCCACACCAGCTCCGACAGCCCGTCCGGCAGGTCGAGCGCGGCCTGGGCGTTGGCGATGACCGCCTCGACCTTCGCCCGGTTGCGCACGATGCCCGCGTCGCCGAGCAGCCGCTCCACGTCACGCTCGGTGTAGGCGGCCACCTTCTCGATCGCGAACCCGTCGAAGGCGGCGCGGAAGTTCTCGCGCTTGCGCAGGATCGTCAGCCACGACAGCCCCGACTGGAACGCCTCCAGCGACACCCGCTCGAACACCTTGTCGTCGCCGTGGACCGGGCGTCCCCACTCCTCGTCGTGGTAGGCGATGTACACGGGGTCCGCCATGCCGGTCCACCAGCAGCGGATCACCTCACTCACGCGGCCCCGCCCTCCGGCTCCTTCGCCTTGTGGACGAGCACGTCGGTGGCCGTGGGCTGCTTCTCCGCCTCGTCCTCCGGCGCGGACACGGGCGCGGCGGGCTCGTCCGGCGCCTCGGGATCGTCGCCCTCCTCGGCCAGCTCGCGCTCGACGACCGGCGGCTCGTGCTCGGTGCGGAGCCCGGCGCCCGGGGCGGCGTACACCTCCTGCCGGGCCTGCAGCCTGCTGGACAGCAGTTCCGAGACCCGCTGCTCCAGCACGGCGATCCTGGTGTCGCGCGCGCTGATGGCGCCGGCGGCGCGCCGCAGCGTCTCATCCACGCTCTGCGTGTGATATCCGACCAGGTTGACCGGCAGATGCAGCGCCATGAAGTCAACCGCCGTCAGTTGCCCGGACTCGGGCAGATCGAGCGGCGGGACGTCAGGCGGGAACTCGGTCAGCTCACCGCCCCTACCGAGGGAGACCAGCACCACACAGGCGAGAATGGCGAGCGCGGCGATGGCGAGTACGACCAGCACATTGGCATCGTACTCATACGATCGAGACATGCAGCCCACACTTGTCGCCCCGGGCACGCGAGTCGACCCTTCCTGGACCCTCGCCGCCTCCCCCGCGGAGGCCGCCCGCCTGGTGGCGACGGGCGCCGTCGTCGTGGTCGAACTCCCCGCCGACCTCAACCCCGCCCTGGCCGCCGCGGCCGTCTACCGCTGGCACGGAACCCAGATCTTCATCACCCACCACCACGACGAGGTACGGCAGGCCATCGACATGACCGACTCCCTGGCCGGCCGCCGCCCCCCGGCCCTGACCCGCCGCGGCCTGGCCTGACCCCTGCCCCCTCAGGGGGTGGCTTCGCCGAGTTCGGCGACGGAGGGACGGACCGGCTTGGGGGTCGCCTCGACGTGGGCCAGGGCGTCGTCCACCGTGGTGGTCCAGGCGATCGCGTCGAAGACGTCGGCGCGGGTGAAACCGGCGTCGTACATGTCCTCGATGAGGCGGCGGAGCGGGTCGTACAGGCCCCAGGGGTCGAGGATGACCAGCGGGCGGTCGTGGATGCCGATGACGCGGGCGGTCCAGATCTCGAAGAGCTCCTCCAGCGTCCCGATGCCGCCGGGCAGCACCAGGAAGGCGTCGGAGCGGGCGTCCATGACGCCTTTGCGTTCGCGCATGCCGGCGGTGACGATGAGCTCGTCGGAGTCGTGGTCGGCGACCTCGATGTCGACCAGCACCTGCGGGATGACGCCCACGGTGTGCCCGCCGGCGGCACGGGCGGCGGCGCCGACGGCCCCCATGCAGGACACGGTGGCGCCGCCGCTGACGAGCGTGTGGCCGCGCTTGGCCAGTTGGGTGCCCACGTCGGCGGCCAGGTCGAGGTACTTGCGGTCAATTTTCAGGCTTGAGGCGCAGAAGACACAGACATTCACGAAACGCCACCCTATGCGGCCAGGCTAAGACCAGAGACTGCGACCACGGTGGCGTGCCGACGCATCGCCGTGGCGGCGGGGACCACGTCCGACGTGAGAAGCGACCCTGCGATCGGCGCCCGCCCATGACGGTGGGGGGCGCCGGCCGGGCGTGCCGTAACGAATGAGGGGAGAGCTATTGGGGCTCGACCACGGGCTGGGAGCGGGCCGCGTCGCCCTCCGCGATGATGCGGACGGCCTCGTGGACGTCGTCGGTGAGGTGGATCAGGTCGAGGTCCTGGGCGGCGATCTTGCCCGTGCCCAGGAGCGTGTTCTTGATCCAGTCGACCATCCCGCCCCAGAACGAGGTGCCCATCAGCACCACCGGGAACGACGTCACCTTGCGCGTCTGCACCAGCGTCAGCGCCTCGAACAGCTCGTCCAGCGTGCCGAACCCGCCCGGCAGCGCGATGAACCCGCACGAGTACTTGACGAACATCGTCTTGCGCACGAAGAAGTACCGGAACTCGATCCCGAGGTCCACGTAGTCGTTCATCTTCTGCTCGAACGGCAGCTCGATCCCGAGCCCCACCGAGACCGCGCCGTCCACCTCGGTGGCGCCCCGGTTGGCCGCCTCCATGACGCCGGGACCGCCGCCGGTGATGACCGCGTAGCCCGACTCGGCCAGCGCGCGTCCGAGCTCCACGCCCATCTCGTACTCGGGCGAGTCGTCAGGCGTCCGCGCCGACCCGAACACCGTGACCGCCGGCGGCAGCTCCGCCAGTTGCCCGAAGCCCTCCACGAACTCCGCCTGGATGCGCAGCACCCGCCACGGATCCATGTGCAGCCAGTCGGTGGACCCCTGCCGGTCGAGCAGGCGCTGGTCGTGGGTGGAATCGGGGACGAGGTTGCCTCGTACTACCGCCTGCCCTTGGCGGCGCTCGGGACGTGACTGCTTCATGCGGGTCACGCTATCCCTCTGGCCGTGCCATACGGGCGAATCCCGGCTTACGGCAGGGCGAAGGCAATCCGCCCAACCTCCTCGAAGGGGGAAACCGCAGGTCAGCGTAACGGTGAAACCTGTCAGAAAAATCTTTGAAGAAGGAGGAACCGAAAATCGCGAACCCTGCGTCTAATCGGCGAGGGTGCTGCTCGGGACTGAAAGTGGCTCTCCCCGCCAAATGGCCGGCGAGGAGGGTCACTTTCACGTTGTGCCCCTTTATGTCAGCCAGTTCAGCATCGCACGCTCGCTGTCGGCGATCTTCTCCAGCGACACGTACTCACCTTGCTGATGGGCCAGATTCGGATCCCCCGGACCGTAGTTCACCGCGGGCACGCCCAGCGACGAGAACCGCGCCACGTCCGTCCACCCCAGCTTGGCCCGCGGCTCACCGCCGACCGCCGCCGTGAACGCCGCGGCCACCGGATCGGTCAGCCCCGGCCGCGCGCCGGGGGCGGCGTCGGTGAAGCTCACCTCGAAGCCGTCGAAGACCTCGCGCACGTGCTCCTGCGCCTGCTCGATCGTGAGGTCCGGCGCGAAGCGGTAGTTGACGGTCACCACGCACGAGTCCGGGATGACGTTGCCCGCGACGCCGCCGCGCACCCCGACCGCGTTGAGCCCCTCGTGATACTCCAGGCCGTCGACCACCGGCAGCCGCGCCTGGTAGGCGTTGAGCCTGGCCAGCACCGGCTCGATCCCGTGGATGGCGTTCACCCCGAACCACGACCTCGCGCTGTGGGCACGCTTGCCCGCCACGTGCACCTCTGCCCGCAGCGTCCCCTGGCAGCCGCCCTCGATCACCCCGTCGGTCGGCTCCATCAGCACCGCGAAGTCGGCCGCCAGCCACTCAGGATGCTCGCGGGCGACCCGATTGAGGCCGTTGCGCTCGGCCTCGACCTCCTCGCAGTCGTAGAAGACATAGGTGACGTCGCGGCTGGGCGCCGGCAGCGCCGCGGCCAGCTTGAGCGCGACGGCCACGCCCGCCTTCATGTCGGTGGTACCGCAGCCGTAGAGCCGCCCGCCCTCCACCCGGCTCGGCAGGTTCGCGGCGACCGGCACCGTGTCGAGGTGCCCGGCGATCAGCACCCTCTCCGCACGGCCGAGCGACGTGCGCGCCACGACCGTCTCGCCCGACCTGTCCACGCTCAGGTGCGGCAGCGCCCGCAAAGCCTCCTCGACCAGGTCGGCAAGGGCCTTCTCGTCCCCGCTCACCGACTCCACGTCCACGATCGCGGCGGTCAGCGCACCGGCGTCCTGGCTCAGATCCAGCATGAGTGCATTCCCTTCAGGCGTTGACGCCGTGCTCGCGCAGCACGTCGCTGAGCGCGGCCTTGTCGTGGCGCTCCCCCGGCTCCAGCTTCTTCAGCACCAGCACGCACGGCAACCCGAACGTGCCGCCGGGGAACTCCTTCTGGCGCGTTCCACCCACGGCCACGCACCAGTCGGGGATGCGCCCGCGGCCCAGTTCCTCGCCGGTGTTCACGTCGATGACCGGGATCGAGGCCGACAGGATCGTGCCCGCCCCGACGACCGCGCCGCGCCCCACCCGGGCGCCCTCCACGATCATCGCCCGGCTGCCGACCAGCGCGTCGTCCTCGATCACCACCGGCACCGCGTTCGGCGGCTCCAGCACGCCGCCGATGCCGACGCCGCCGGAGACGTGCACGTTCTTGCCGATCTGGGCGCACGAGCCGACCGTCGCCCAGGTGTCGACCATCGTGCCCTCGCCGACGTACGCGCCGATGTTCGTGAACGACGGCATCAGCACCACCCCGGGCGCGAGGTAGGCGCCCCAGCGGGCGATCGCCCCGGGAACCACGCGTACGCCGTCGAACGTGGTCTTCAGCGGCTGCCTGTCGTGGTGCTGGAAGTCGCCCACCTGCGACCTGGCCATGCCGAGCACCTTGAAGCTGAGCAGAATCGCCCGTTTGGCCCGCTCGTCCACCAGAACGCCGCCGTCCTCCAGCCGGGCCACCCGGGCCTTGCCGGTGTCCAGGAGGTCGATGGCGGAGACGATCACCGTGCGCGCCTCGGTGTCGGCCGGCGACAGCTCCGTCCTGCGCTCCCACAACTCATCGACCGCGGCCGGCAGCGGCGAGGACATGCTCTGGTGGCTCATGGCCCCGGAGCCTATCTGGCCGGGTAGGTTTTTCAGGGTGCGCGTGCGCTTCTCCCGCGGGGTCCTGACCATCGCGGCCATCGTCGTCGTGCTCGCGGTGGCCATCACCGTGGGCCTGTACAACCTGCTCAAGCAGGCCAAGCCGTTCCGGCAGGCCGAGGCCGGGTGCGTGGTCCGCACGCCGTCGGGGGAGCTGAGCCTGGACGTCGAGCAGGCGCAGATCTCGGCGACCATCGCGGCGGTGGCCGCGCGCCGCAGGCTGCCCGAGCGGGCGGTCGTGATCGCCTACGCGACGGCGCTGCAGGAGTCGAAGCTCTTCAACGTCAACCACGGCGACCGCGACTCGCTCGGCGTCTTCCAGCAGCGTCCCTCGCAGGGCTGGGGCAAGCCGAAGCAGATCATGGACCCGGTCTACTCCACCAACAAGTTCTTCGCCGCGCTGGTCAAGGTGAAGAACTACCGCAAGATCCCGCTGGCGGAGGCGGCCCAGGAGGTGCAGCGCTCGGCCGCGGGCTACGCGTACGCGCCGCACGAGGGCGACGCCAAGATCCTCGCGGCGGCGTTCACGGGGCGCGTGCCCAAGGCCCTGCACTGCACCTACCCCGAGCCGACCGCCACCCCCACGACCGGCCCGCGCCCCCGCACCGACGAGGCGCGCCGCAAGCTCGCCCGCGCGCTGGGCAGCACCGCGATCACCACGGAGCGCCGCGGATGGCTGGTCGCCGCGTGGTCGGTCGCCCATGCTCAGGAGTACGGCCTGCGCCGCGTCGACTACAGCGGGGTGTCATGGCGGGCCGAGGAGGTCAGCGACGGGTGGAAGCCCGGCGGCAAGTCCTCGACCACCGAGGTCGTCCTGTCCTGAACGTGACCATCCCCGGAACGGGAGCCGGTATTGCCGGCAAACATCGAACGATCTGGAAATTGCCCGCAATATCCCTCAATTTCGTGGGTTTGCCGGCAAACGCCTGGCCGGGACCTCTTCCGGTCCATCCCTGACCCCAGCCTGAGCGCGGACCACTCGCGCGGCACGCGGCGCACCTGAACGAGGCGGGAGGGCCGGGCCGGTCGATTCCACGGCAGGCCACGCGGGCGGTGCGGATGACCGGAAACGTCAGGAAGCGTGGCTGATGATGGAGATGGAGCCCGGGGGCAGGGGCTGGGCGTAGCTGGCCATCCACGGGGAGCCCTGCACGCGCTCGAAGGAGAGCAGGCGCCCGTCGGCGGCCCGGTAGTCGGCGAAGTCCAGCAGGCCGCGGTCCGGGTGACCGGTGTCCCCCTCGGAACGGAAGGCGGCCGTGCCCCGGTCCACGGGGAAGAACTCCACGCCCTCCATGATGATCATGCTCTTGGCCGGGATCATGCCCTGCGTGGGCACCTCGGTCCAGACGAGAACCTCCAGGTGGGGCGGGTCACCGGAGACCAGCCCCTGCCGGATCTCGACCGTCAGCCAGCGGGCCCGCCGCGAGCCGTCGTCCAGCAGGTACTCGGTCCACTGCTGCCCCTGGAGCGCCACGTGCAGGGCCCCGAGCACCTCGGAACGCGCCCCGTGCACCTCGATCCGGTCACCCACCCGGATCTCGCGCGGATCGTCGTAGCCGCCGGCGTGCGCCTGCATGCTCACCGGCGCGGGCATCGGGCTCTGGACGACCACGTCCTCGGACCGAGGCGTGGCCGAGCGGCCCCTCCTGTCCTGGCGCATGGTGGCGACGAAAGCCCCAAGCAACAACAGGACGGTGGCGATGCTCAGCCCGAGTACGACCCAGGAGGTCATGCTCATCGTCCAGCTCGCTCCACTCGCGGTCTGCCTCGGCAAACGCCCTGTATCTACTTATGTCTACGTACGACGCGCGATCCTACTGGAGGCGGCGCACCGCCGCATCGATGCGTTCGTCGGTTGCCGTTATGGCGATGCGAACGTGCCGTTCACCTGCGGATCCGTAAAATTCACCCGGCGCGACCAAAATGCCGTTTTCGGATAGCCGCCCAACCTGCTCCCACGCGGGCTCGCCGTTCGTGGCCCACAGGTACAGTCCGGCGGTCGAGTGGTCCACCCGCCAGCCCGCCTTCTCCAGCGCCGGACGGAGCACCGCCCGGCGGGCCGCGTACCGCTCGCGCTGGGCGTCGGCGTGATCGTCGTCGGCGAACGCGGCGGCCATCGCGGCCTGGACGGGCTGCGGCATCAGCATGCCCGCGTGCTTGCGCATCTCCAGCAGCCGGCCGATCAGTGCCGGGTCTCCGGTGACGAAGCCCGCGCGGTAACCGGCCAGGTTCGAGCGCTTGGAGAGCGAGTGAACGGCCAGCAGCCCCTCGTGCGAGCCCTCGCACACGTCAGGATGAAGGATGGAGATGGGCCGGTCCTCCCAGCCGAGCTCGATGTAGCACTCGTCGGAGGCGACCACGGCGCCGCGCTCGCGCGCCCAGGCGACGACCTTGCGCAGGTGCTCGGCGGGCAGCACCTTGCCCGTGGGGTTGCCGGGCGAGTTGACCCAGACCAGGTCGACGGGCTCGGGCCCGAGCGCCAGCAGCCCGTCGGCGGCCGTGCCGTGGGCTCCGGCCAGCCGGGCGCCGACGTCGTAGGTCGGGTAGGCCAGTTCGGGGAAGACGACCCGCTTGGCGCCCAGGTACGTGGGCAGCCAGGCCACGAACTCCTTTGACCCGATCAGCGGCAGCACGTCCCGCTGGTCCACGCGCACGCCGTGGCGGCGGGCCAGCCAACCGGAGGCGGCCTCGCGCAGCGCCTTGGTGCCGTGGGTGAGGGGGTAGCCGGGGCTGTCGGCCGCCTCGATCAGCGCGGCCCGCACGAGCGGCGGCACCGAGTCCACCGGCGTGCCCACCGACAGGTCCACGATCCCGTCGGGATGAGCGGCGGCCCGCTCCTTGTACGGCACGAGCCGGTCCCAGGGGAAGTCAGGCAGGTTGTTCACAGAAACCCACACTAGTGGCCCTGGGTCACCGGGGTTTCCTGTTCCGGGGGGCCTGGGTTCCGATCATGAGCGTGCCGGGTTTCGATCGGGGGCGCGGCGGGGTTGCCGGGCTTTGAGCGGGGGTACCGGGCCTTGATCGGGGTTTCGATCGGGGGCACGGCGGGGTTGCCTGTCCAGCGGGTCGGCGGAACGCCGTGACGGCGCGAACCACGTCCGACGTGAGAAGCGACCCCCACGATCGGCGCCCGCCAGGGTCGGCGGGTGGCGTGGGGGTGGCTTGCCGTAACGGATACAGCGTCTCAGAGAGCGAGACGGCGGCTAGTGATCCTCGGCCTGCGGGGGGAGGACGGCGACGACCGGGTGGTCCTTGTCGATCTTGCCGACCTTCGAGGCGCCGCCGGGCGAGCCCAGGTCCTCGAAGAAGTCCACGTTCGCCTTGTAGTACTCCTTCCACTGCTCGGGAAGGTCGTCCTCGTAGAAGATCGCTTCCACGGGGCACACAGGCTCGCACGCGCCGCAGTCCACGCACTCGTCGGGGTGGATATAAAGCATGCGCTCGCCCTCGTAGATGCAATCGACGGGGCACTCCTCGATGCACGCCTTGTCAAGGACGTCCACGCAAGGCTGCGCGATGACGTAGGTCACCTCGAGCTCCTTCTTCTCCGCACCATGGCGCGACTCCAACCGCGGTTTGCTAAGCCCTAGTATTGCCGTGCTAGCCAAGTGGCTGGAACGGAGGGTGCCAAACTCGTGGCCGCTCGCCTGACAATCATGGTCACATCTGCGGATATAGGGGTACGGATCACCACGCGTAGGCGGGTGCCCGGCGGGTTCCGCGATGCGGTCGGCATTCTCGAATCGTGGGACGACGGCGTCCTCACGGTTCGTAAACGGGACGGCACGATCGTGGAGATCGCCGAGGAATCCCTGGTCGCGGCCAAGGTGGTCCCGGCCGCGCCTCCTCGACCTGGGCGGATGTAGCGGTAAGTATTCGTTGTGTGACAGTACGTACCTGCGCCGCCGTAGCCGCCATCCTCGTCAGCGCCGGGTGCGGCGCGTCCCCGACGACCGAGCAAAAGCCGCTGCCTCCGGTGAACGCGAAAGCCGCCTCGCTGAAGGACGGCTTCACGACCATGGACCGCCTGGCCGAGACCGCCAAGCAGGAGGGCGCGCTCACCGTGGTCGCCCTCTCCCGCGACTGGGTGAACTACGGCGAGATCATCGACACCTTCTCCGAGAAGTACGGCATCAAGGTCAACGAGCTCGAACCGCGCGCCAGCAGCGCCCGTGAGCTCCAGTCCGCCGCCCAGCTGAAGCCCGACGTGTTCGACCTGACCCTGGACGTGGCGGTGGCCAACGCGGCCAGGTTCGCGCCGTACAAGGTCCAGGGCTGGCAGGATCTGCCCGACCACGTCAAGGACACCAAGGGCGCCTGGTACGCGGCCTACGGCGGCTACATGTCCATCGGCTACGACCCGCGCGAGGTGGCCGCGCCGGCCTCCTTCGCCGACCTGGCCAAGCCCGGCTACAAGGTGGCGCTGGCCGGCGACCCGCTGAAGGCCGCGTCCGCGTTCAACGGCGTGATCGCCGCCTCGATGCTGGCGGGCACACCGCAGCCGGCCCGTGGCGTGGACCTGTTCGCCAAGCTCAAGCAGGGCGGCAGGCTCACCGATCCGGTCCAGGCGAACGTGGTCGTCGACTGGGACCACCTCAACGCCGCCCGCGCCGCCGAGGACCCCGAGGCGTGGAAGGTCACGATCCCGCGCGACGCCCCGCTGGGCGGCTACTACGTGCAGGCGATCAACAAGGACGCGACACATCCGGCCGCCGCCCGGCTGTGGCAGGAGTTCCTCTTCTCCGACGAGGGCCAGAACCTCCTCCAGAAGGGGTACGCCCGTCCGGCCCGCGGCGAGGCGATGCTCATGCGCGGCACGCTCGACACCGAGCAGGCGGCGAAACTTCCCGTCGCACCCGGCCCGCCGCTCCTGCTCACGATTCCGCAGGCAGATGCCGCAAAGTCGTACCTCAAGCGGGAATGGGCGCACAGTATGCGATGAGACCCCTGTGACGGGATATGTCGTGAGAGACGGTCAGCATCTACAGTTAGCGACAGCACGGCCGCGGGGGCCCGATGTCTGATGATTGTGAGCTGATCGTCTTGCGCTACGACGCACCGAGTTTGGAGCGGTGGACCAGTCGCACTCTGGACAGCAGCTTCGGATACGTTTCCGCCAGGGGCGCGCCCCTGGTCGACCTGCTGGATCCGCGGCCTGGCGAGCGCGTGCTCGACCTGGGCTGCGGCACCGGCGTGCTGACCGCCGAGATCGCCTTACGGGGAGCCCACGTGCTGGGCATCGACGGCTCCCCCGCCATGATCGAGAAAGCGCTCGCGCAGTACCCCGGGATCGACTTCATCGTCGGCGACGGCCACGACTTCAACGTCGCCCAGGCCTACGACGCCGTCTTCTCCAACGCCGCGCTCCACTGGATGAGCCGCGACCCGGGCGCGGTGATCTCCAGCGTCCGCGAGGCGCTCGCGCCCGGCGGGCGCTTCGTCGCCGAGATGGGCGGCGCGGGCAACTGCGCGGAACTCACCGCCGCCATGCACACCGCCTGGCGCGAGTACGGCCTGCCGGAACCGGACCTGCCGTGGTATTTCCCCACACCCGCCGCGTACGCCTCCCGGCTGGAGCAGGAGGGCTTCGTGGTCCGCCTGCTGGAGCACTTCGACCGTCCCACCCCGCTCGACGAGTGCCCTGGCGGCGCCGCTGACTGGGTGCGGATGTTCGCCGGATCGGTGCTGAACGGAGTGCCGCCGGAGATCGTCGACCCGCTGCTCCGCCGGGTCAACGAACTGGCCGCTCCCGCCCTTCGCAGGGAAACGGGCTGGATGGCCGACTACGTGCGTCTACGCTTCGCTGCCGTGAAGCGCTGATGCGTAGTCCATGATGCGTAGGGGCGTTTTGCCGGACTATGGTCTGTTCCGTGGGCTGCGAACGTATGGCTGGATCGCTACGGCGGCGTGAGGGACGGGTGAACGTAACAGGATGAATTTCTGCCTGAGCGACCTCGTACCACCGTTGAGGTGGAGCGACGCGTCGGCGATCACACTTCTTCACGGGCAGCCGGACCTGCCGGAGGCATGGTGGCGCAGTCTGCCGATGCCGCATGTGCTGGCCGCGATCGGCCCCGAATCCCTGGGCGAACTGCTGACGGAGATCGCGCTGGAGCACTGGCCGGCCGCGGCCGTCGGCGACGTGCTGCCCGCCCTGCACGTGCTCGACCCGGACGACGCCGACGAGCCGCAGGTGGCGATCGCGCTCGACCGGGCGGGATCGTGGACGGGGCTGCTCGCGCTGACCAGCCGTGAGCTGATGGACCAGCCGTTCATTCAGGCGCGTCCGGTGCTCAACATGCTGTTCTCCGCTGTTCTGGTACGGCTCGCGCCCTCCCCCAGACCCGCCCCGGAACCCCGCCGCGCCACCCGACCGGCACCCGAGCCGGTGGCCGGGGCGGTGTCCAAGGCGGCCGGGCCGGTGTCAGAGCCGGTGGCGGAGTCCTCCGCCGAGCCCGTCGCCGTCGTGGTGGCCGTCGCGCAGCCGGTGCCCGAGGAGCCGCAGGAGGCCGCGGAACACCGGGAAGAGGCCGCGGGAGACGAGCCTGTGGCCGTCGCCCAGGCCGAAGAGCCCGAGGCTGAGGAGCCTGAAGAGCCCGAGGGTGGGGAGCCCGAGTCCGAGGGTGGGGAGCCCGAGGAAGAGGCCGAGGCTGGGGAGTCCGAGGCGGCCGACTCCGAGGAGCCGGTGGCAGCGGTTGAGCAGGAGGCGGCCGAGGAGTCCGCAGGGGCGGAAGCCGACGCGGAGGCGGAGGAGCCCGCAGAGGCCGTCGCTGAGGCGCAGGAGCCCGCGCAGGCCGACGAGGCCGAGGAGCCTGCGGAAGCCGATGAGCCCGACGCGGACGAGCACGAAGCCGGCGCGGAGCACGAAGCCGAGGGTGCGCCTGAGGCGGAGGGTGCTGATGGCGGGGCGGTGGAGGACGGCTCTGGGCCCAGGCTGCCGGCGTTGATCGAGTCCGCCTTCGCCGACCTGGACGACAAGAGCTGGGCCGTCGCGCAGAACCGGGTCTTCACCGACCAGCCGTCGGCCGTGGAGCAGTTGGCCAAGTTGTTCGCCGTCTCGCCGGCCGAGATCAACGCCACGGAGATCGCCCTGCGGTCCCGGCTGGAGCGGTGGCTGGCCAGCGACGAGGCGGCGCCGTTCCGGGCACATCTGGACGAGCTGCGCGGCACGATCGGCGAGGCCGCCCCCCGCGACAAGCTGATCGGCGCCGCGGACTGGCACGCCAGGGAGATCCGCGCGCTGGAGGTTCCCGCGTGGCAGTTCGTGAAGGCGACGCTGGCAGGGGCCGCGACCGCTCAGGCCGTTCAGGCCGCGCCCGCCTCGGGCGCGGCGGGATCGGGCGCGGCGGGATCGGGCGCGGCGGGATCGGGCGCGGCGGGATCGGGCGCGGCGGGATCGGCGGCCGCCTCGGGAGACGTGCCGCCGGGGCCGTCGCCGTTCGAGCCGGCCGGGTCGGGTGCGGCTGAGGAGCAGGTCAGGTTCGGGGCGTTCACGCCGCACGAATCCGGTGAGCAGAACGGCGAGCACGCCGCCAAGCCGTACCAGCCGCTCAAGGACGTCTCCCAGACCAGGCGCTGCTTCCGCCAGCCGGACGGCCGCTGGTACCTGCGGGTGGACGTCACGGCCGAGCATCTCGGCGGGTCGGAGTGCCTGTTGCCGACCGGGTTCGCCGCCTATCTGGGGCTGTCTCCGGGCGAGAGCCGCATGGTCAGGAGCGCCGCGGGTGAGCTGACCATGAGCTGGCACGGGCGTCCGGTGCTGGAGTCGGTTTCCCGCCTGCTGCTGGATGTCGGGGCGAAGGAGGGCGGGCACGTGTTCCTGACGCTGTCGGACGAGGGCGTGCTGCGCGCCAGGCACCTGCCGGTGGCCGCGCCCAGCGCCGACAAGATCACCAGGGCGCTCCGGCTCGTCTGCTACACCGCGCCGGACGCGGGGCTGGAGGTGGCCGCGCGGGTGATCGCGACCAGGATCGGGATGACCGGCCCCGTGGCCCTTCCCGACGTGCTCGCCAGGCTCCGCGAACGCGGGGACCGCGACCTGCTCGATCTCTTGGACTGAGCCCCGTGCCGCGGCTCGCGATCGGCCCCGACTTCCCTCGGGGGCTCAGCGCACTGGCACCGCCGGTGCGTGAGAGCGCCGTGAGCGCGCTGCGCCGCTTCCTGCTGACCGAGAACGGCGCGCCCCACCCCGAGAGGGTCAGGGGCGCCAGGGACGCGCGGGTGGCCACTCTGCGCCTGGCGGAGGGGCAGCGCGGCGTCGTGGTGCGTCAGCGCGAGGTGTACTGGCTGCGCGCCCTGCTGCCCGACCCGGACGCCTGGTCGTTCGCCCAGCGCCACCGCTACGGCGTGAACCCGGTGATCGGCGTCCTTGAGGAGTGGGACGCGGCGGCCCTGGAAAGGGTCGAGCCGGCGCTGCGCCGCTCGGCGGGCGCGTCGCGGCTGTTCGACCCGATCTGCGACGGCGACCTGCTGGCGCTGGGGCTGGATCCGCGGGTGCTGCCGCTCGTCAGGCTCATCACGACCGAGGCGGACGTGGCGGCGCTGGAGCCGCTGCTGCCGCCCACGCAGCACCTGCCGCTGGCCGTACTGGGCCGGGGCGGCTCGATGTCGGAAGCGTGGCGCGAGCTGGACGGCTGCCGCGCCGTCGACGGCGCGACCGGCTGGGTCGACCAGGACGACCTGCACGCGGCCCTGGAACGCAGCCCGGACCGCGCGGTGTTCGCGGCCGACGCCGAGGAGCTCGACCAGGTGCTCGCGGCGCCCCACTGGTGCACGTTCCTGCACCCGCCGCAGCACCGGCTGGCCAGGACCGGCCGCTACGACCATCCGGTGCTGGTCATCGGCGGCGCCGGAACCGGCAAGACGCTCCTGGCGCTGCACCGCGCCGCCCATCTGGCCAGGCACGGGGGCGGGCGGGTGCTGCTGGTGACGTTCTCGCAGGGGTTGTGCGAGGACCTGTCGGGGCGGCTGGACGTGCTGGTCAAGGACGAGGTGATCCGCAAGCGGATCGAGGTGGACAACCCGGAGCGGCTGGCGGTGCGGATCGTGGCCGACGCCGAGGGCCGCCGGCCCGTGCTGGCGGGGGCGGGGGCCAGGTCGCTGGCCGAGCTCACGGAGCAGGCGCTGGTGCTGCTCGGGCGGGCCACGGGAGATCTGCTCGACGACGTGGATCCGGGACGCAAGCCGTACCGTCACATGATTGTGGACGAGGCGCAGGACGTCAGCCCGGCGCAGTGGCGGCTGCTGCGCGCGGTGGTGCCGCGCGCGCACGACGATCTCTTCGTCGTCGGCGACCCGCACCAGCGGATCACCGACACGCGGGTGACGCTGAGCTCGGCCGGGATTCCCGCCGTGCAGCACGCGCTGCGGGTCTCCTACCGGCTGCCGCACGAACTGCTCTCCTTCGGGGTACGGCTGCGCGGCGGCGGCCCGACGGACGGCCTGGTCAAGGGCCTGGCCGGCATGTACGGGCTGCGCGGCACCGGGCACGGCGAGCGCCCGATGGTCCGGGCCTACGACACGCCCGAGGCGGAACTGGCCGGGCTGGCCGCCACGGTGCGCTCATGGCTGGACGAGGGCGTCTCGGCCCGCGCGATCGCGGTGGCGGCGCGGACGATGAAGCTGGTGCGGGCGGCCAAGAAGGCGCTGGGCGGGCTGGACGTCCCGGTCGCGATGTTCCACCATCTCAAAGGCTTGGAGTTCGAACGTGTGGCGCTGATCGGGGTGACGGAGGGTGTCGTACCGGAAACTCCGCCGCAGGACCCGGCAGAGCGCGCGCGGGCCTTACAACGCGAGCGAAGCGTGCTTTATGTGGCCTGTACCCGGGCCAGATCAATGCTCTATATATCCCATTCAGGGAGAGGAAGCCCATTTCTCTCCCTCTGATCACATAGTCTGAACTGCGGATACTTCCCTTTGCCGGTTGGACCCCAATGAATCTCAGCCTGAGCGACCTCGCGCCACCCCTGCGCTGGACCTCTCCCAGCCAGATCGCGCCGATCGCGGAAGAGCCACAGCTGCCCGAGGCATGGTGGCACGCGATCCCGATCGACCGTGCCTGCGCGCTGGCGGGCACGCAGACAGTCGCGGGCAACCTCGCCGACCTCGCCGTGGCCTTCTGGGGGCACCTCCCCCTCGGCGACATCCTGCCCCTCCTGCGTTTCTCCGACCCCGTGGACGCCGAGCGCACGCCGGAGACCCTGGGCCGTGACGCGGTGCTGAAGATGTTCGTGCGCGTCTTCGAGCGGCTGCTTGAGCCGGTCGCCGAGCGCGCGCCCGAGGTGCGGGCCGACCGGCCGGTGCCCGAGCTCATCGACGCGCTGTTCGCCGCACTCGACGACCGGCAGCGGGCCATCGCCCGCGACCGGCTGTACGCGGCGCAGCGCGCCACGCTCGACGAGCTGGCCCAGCGTTTCTCCGTGACCCGCGAGCGGATCCGGCAGATCGAGCGCGACCTGCGCGACCACGTGGAGGCCTGGCTGGGCGGCCCCGAGGCGGCGCCGCTGGTCGCGCACGTGACGTGGCTGCGGGGGCGGCTCGGCTCCGCCGTACCGGCCGACGACCTGACGGCGGCGGTGCCGTGGCACCGCGGCGAGCTCACGACCCTGAACATCCCGACCTGGCGCTTCGTCCGGACGCTGCTGACCGGCTATGAGCAGTCCGACGACTGGCTGGTGGCGGGCGGCGGCGACGAGCTGCGGGAGAAGACCAGGCAGTTGTTCGCCGACGGCCCGCGGCCCATGGGCGAGGCGGTCTCCATGGTCACCCAGCTCGGCGTCCGCGAGGACGTGGCGGAGCGGTGGATCCTGGCCGTGCCCCAGCTGCGGATACTCGACGGGCACGTGGTGCCGTGGCCGCGCAGCATCAACGAGAAGGCCGAGGCGGTCCTGTCGGTCGCCGGGCGGCCGCTGTCGCCGGAGGAGATCCAGGAGCGCATCGGCGAGGACTACAGCCTCGTCGGCATCCGCAACCAGCTCACCGCCGACGAGCGCTTCCTGCGCGTGGACAGGAACAAGTACGGGCTGACGCGCTGGGGCGGCGACGAGTACCTGGGGATCAGGGAGATGATCGCCAGGGAGATCGAGCGGGCCGGCGGCGAGGCCTCGGTGAGCACGATCGTCACGAACCTCACCGCCAAGTACGACGTGAGCGAGAGCTCGGTGCGCGCCTACTCGGGCGGGCCCGGGTTCGAGCGCACCCAGCGCGGGTGGATCAGGGTCGCGGGTACGGCGCCGCCCGGCGAGGTGGCGGAGCCGTACCAGCCGCGCAAGGACGTCTCGGAGACGCGGCGCAGCTTCCGCAGCCGGGACGGGCGCTGGTGGCACCGGGTGGACGTGAACGCCGAGCACCTGCGCGGCTCCGGTTCGCCGCTGCCGACGGGCTTCGCGGCCTATCTGGGCATGGCGCCGGGCGGCCAGCTGACCGCGGCGACGCCCTCGGGGGACGTGGTGATCAGCTGGCACAACCAGCCGACGATGGGCTCGATCCGCAACGTCCTGGCCGACTTCAAGGCCGGCGAGGGCGACCACGTGTTCCTGACCGTCTCCGACGGCGGCGAGCTGCTCACGCGCTTCCTGCCCGCGGCCAACGTGGCGCTGACGCCGCTCGGCCGCGCGCTGCACCTGATCGGCTACACCGCACCGGTGAACTCGGAGCTGGAGGGCCTGCAGCTGATCGGGGCGCGGATCGGGCTGCCGGAGACCTCGGCGCGGGACGAGGTGATCGGCCGGCTGCGCGAGCGGGGCGACCGCGACATCCTGGGTTTCCTGGGGGTGTGAGCCTAAGCTCGGGGCATGTTGCGGATCTATGACACCAGGACCAGGAAGGTAGAACCCGTCACCCCGGCGGCCGGCGCCGTCCGGATGTATTCCTGCGGGCCCACCGTGTACCGGTTCGCGCATGTCGGCAACCTGCGGACGTACCTGCTGTCGGATCTGATCCGCCGGGTTCTGGGGGCCCGCCGCGTACGCGTGCGCGCCTGCCAGAACATCACCGACGTCGGCCACCTCGTGGACGACGCGGAGATCGGCGAGGACAAGGTCCTCATGCAGGCGCGCGCCGAGGGGAAGTCGACGCTGGAAATCGCGCGCTTCTACGAGGACGCCTACCGCCGCGACTGCGCCGCGCTCAACATCCGGCCGGCCGACATCTCCCCCCGCGCCACCGAGACCATCGACCTGATGATCGAGCTGATCGTCAAGCTGATGGAGAAGGGCCACGCATACGCGGTGCCGGACGGATCGGTGTTCTTCGCCGCCGAGACCTTCCCCACGTACGGCGAGATCTCCGGCAACCGGCTGGACGCGCTCAAGCCCGGCCACCGCGTCGAGGGCGTCGACCCGCGCAAGCGCTTCCACGCCGACTGGGCGCTGTGGAAGCACGCGGACCGCGAACTGACCTGGCAGACCCCGTGGGGCGGCGTCGGCTTCCCCGGCTGGCACATCGAGTGCTCGGCCATGTCGCTGCGCTACCTCGGCGACCACATCGACATCCACACCGGCGGCATCGACCTTCGCTTCCCCCACCACGAGGACGAGCGCGCCCAGTCGAACTCCGCCGCCGGGCGCGAGGTCGTCCAGCGCTGGGTCCACGGCGAGCACCTGCTGTTCGACGGCCGCAAGATGGCCAAGTCCACGGGCAACGTGGTGCTGCTCCAGGACGTGGCCGCCCAGGGTCTCGATCCGCTGGCGCTGCGGCTGGCGTTCATGGAGCACCGCTACCGCCAGCAGCTCAACCTGAGCTGGGACACCCTGCGCGCCGCCGACCGCACGCTGAGACGGTGGCGCGCGCGGGTGGCCGAGTGGGCCGAGCACCCGAGCGCCCCCATCGCCGCCGCCTATTCGGAACGCGCCCAGGACGCATTCGACGACGACCTCGACACCCCCACCGCGCTGCGCGTCCTGCGCGAGCTGGAGCGGGACGACGGGGTCGCGCCAGGCGCCAAGTTCGAGACGTTCCTCCACCTGGACAACGTGCTCGCCCTGGACCTGTCCAGCGAGATCGGCAGGGCGCCCGTCCTTCCGACCGGCGCCGCCGAACTGCTCGACCAGCGGGCCCGCGCCCGCGAGGCGCGCGACTGGGACGCCGCCGACCGGCTCAGGGACGAGCTCGCCGAGAAGGGCGTGAAGGTCGCCGACACCCCGGACGGCCAGACCTGGTCATGACCCGTCGGGGAGGACGCTGAGGCGCCGGCCGATGCCGCCGTCCACGGGCAGCTTGACGCCGGTGGTGTAGGTGGCCTCCAGAGCCAGGAAGACCGCCGCGTCGGCCACTTCCTCCGAGGTCCCGTGGCGGCGCATCGGGGTCGCCAGGTCGCCCGCGGCCTTGAACGCCGCCCGTTCCTCCGTCGTGAACCCCGCCACCCCCGCCGTGGGCGTGTCGATGAACCCGGGCTGGACCGCGTTCACCCTGACGCCTCTGGGCAGCAGTTCGGCCGCGAGCACCTGGGCCAGCGACCACACGGCCGCCTTCGAGGCGGAGTACACGGCCATCCCCGCCGTGCCGCCGCTGTCGGCGACCGAGGTGGTGAAGACGATCGAGCCGCCCCTGCGGATCAGCGGGATCAGCTGTTGGGTGCTGAACAGGACACCCTTGGTGTTGACGGCGAACTGCCGGTCGTAGGACTCCTCGGTGACCGACTCGATCGGCCCGCCCTCGGCGACCCCGGCGTTGACGAAAACGTGGTCCACCTCACCGAGCAATTCCTTCACGGCCGGGCCGAGCGCGCGCACGTCGGCCATGTCGGCCAGGTCGGAGCGCAGCGCGTGGGCGACGAGCGGCGCCGCGCTCTCCAGGTTGCGCTCGTTCCGCCCCGTGACCAGGACCTTGGCGCCTCTCTTGGTCATCGACTCGGCGATCGCCAGGCCGATGCCGTGGGTTCCGCCGATCACCACTGCCTTCATGTTTGTCATGCCGCCCACTGTGCGGAAAGGCGCTTAGGGTCCGCTTAGGGTGAGTCTCATGCGTTTCGGGGTGCTCGGGGTTCTCTCCGTCTGGACGGACGACGGCCGTCCGGTCCGGGTACCCGAGCTCAAGGTACGCACGCTGCTGGCCGAGCTCCTCATCCACGACGACGGCCCGGTCCCCGCCGGCAAGCTCGCCGACGACCTGTGGCCCGGCCGGCTGCCGGCCGACCCCGCCGCCTCCCTCCAGGTCAGGGTCTCCCAGCTCCGGCGCGCCCTGTCGGCGGCCGAGCCCGGCGGCCGCGCGCTCGTCGCCTACCAGCCGCCCGGCTACCTCCTGCGCACCACGTCCGTGGACTCCCGCCGTTTCCTCGACCTCACCGCCCGCGCCCGCGCCACGCCCGCCCCGCGCGCCCGTGCCGATCTGCTGTCGGACGCGCTCGCCCTGTGGCGTGGCCCCGCCCTCGCCGACTTCGCCGACGCGCCCTTCGCCCAGGCCGCGATCGCCCGCCTGGAGTCGGCCCGGCTGGCCGCACTCGAAGACCAGGCAGAGGTACGGCTGGCGCTGGGCGAACACACCGAGCTGACCACCGAGCTCACGGCGCTCCTCGACCGGCATCCGCTCAGGGAACGGCTGTGGGCGGCCTACCTGCTGGCGTTGTACCGGAGCGGACGGCAGGGCGACGCGCTGGACCACTACCGGCGGATGCGCGCCCTGTTCGCGGCCGAACTCGGCGTGGACCCCGGGCCGCCGCTGGCGGAACTGCACGCGGCGATGCTCAGCCAGGACCCGTCGCTGCTCGCGGCGACGTCGGCGCGCACGCGCACCAACCTGCCCGCCCCGGTGGCCGGGCTGGTGGGCCGCGAGCGGCTGGTGGCCGGCACCCGGGAACTGCTGGGCCGGTCCCGGCTCGTCACCCTGCACGGGGTGGGCGGAGTCGGCAAGACCCGCCTGGCCCTGGCCGTCTGCGCCCCCGCGCCCGATGAGGCGTGGCTGATCGAGCTGACCGGGGCGGCGCCCGGCGCCCCGCTGGAGGCGGTGGCCGAACTGGTGGCCGCCACGCTGGGCGTCCGCGACGACGCCGCGGCGGGAACCGCCGCCGACCGGGTGGCGGACTCCTTGCGTGGCCGCCGCGCGCTGCTCGTCCTGGACAACTGCGAGCACGTCGTCGAGGCCGCCGCCGAACTGGCGGAACTGCTGCTGAGCCGCGCGCCCCAGCTCACGATCCTCACCACCACCCAGGAACCTCTCGGCCTGGCGGGCGAGACGGTCGTGACCGTCCCCCCGCTGGACGGGCCCGCCGCCGTGGAGCTGTTCACCACCCGCGCGGGACTGCGCCTGACCCCGGCCGAGACCGAACCCGTCCTGGCCGTCTGCGCCCGCCTCGACGGCATCCCCCTCGCCCTCGAACTGGCCGCCACCCGGGCCCGCACCATGCCCGTGCACGAGCTGGCCGCCCGCCTCGACGACCGCTTCCGGCTGCTCGGCGCGGGCCGGCGCGGCGGCCCAGCCAGGCAGCAGACGCTCCGGGCCACGATCGACTGGAGCTGGCACCTGCTGGGGGCGGCGGAGCAGGTGGTGTTGCGCCGGCTGGCCGTACACGCTGACGGGTGTGCGCGGGAGACGGCCGAGCAGGTGTGCGCGGGCGGGCAGGTGCGGGCGGAGGACGTCCCCGATCTGCTCGGCCGGCTGGTCGGGCGCTCGCTGGTGGTGCTGTCCGGCGGGCGGTACCGGCTGCTGGAGTCCGTCGCGGCCTACTGCTCCGAGCGCCTGGCCGAGGCGGGCGAGTCCGATGAGGTACGGCTGCGCCACGCCCACCGGCTCGTCGACCTGGCCGAACGCGCGGCGCCCCAGCTGTATGGGCACGACCAGCGCAGGTGGCTGACGATCCTGGACGCCGAGTCGGCCGACATCCGGGCCGCGTTGGAGACGTTGATCGGCCTTGGCGAGGCCGATCTGGCCCATCGGCTGGTCGGCGCGGTGGCCTGGTACTGGTACCTGCGCGGACGCCTCGGCGAGGCGCGCCGCGCGGTGTCGGCCGTCCTTTCGCTCGCCCCCTCGCGGGAAGGGATGGCGGCGGTGTGGCGGGCGGCGCTGGAGCTGTTCGCCGGTTCAGCCGTGGAGGAGCAGCCGGAGGCGGCGTCGGCGGACGGCGAGTGGCTGCTGGCGTTCGCGCAGTGGGGGTTCGGCGACCAGGACGTGGTCGAGCGGCGGCTGGGCAGGGCGCTGACGGCCTACCGCGCGGCGGGCGACGCGTGGGGCGAGGCGGCGGCGCTGATGTGCCTGGCGCGCTCGGGGTTCTCGGGTGACATGGCGGCCCGGCGGCGCGACGCGGAACGCGCGCACGCGCTCTTCCGCGCGGCCGGTGACCGGTGGGGGCAGCTCAAGTCCACAGAGATCCTCGGCACGCTGGCGGAGGTGGTGGGCGACTACGATCTGGCCGCCCGCCTCCACCGTGACGCGCTGGGCGCGGCCGAGGAGCTGGGGCTGTGGACGGAGCTGTCCTTCCGGCTCTCCGCCCTGGGGCGGATCGCCATGCTGAAGGGCGACCTCGCGGAGGCGGAGCGCCTGCACGAACGCGCCGGGCTCTTGGCCGAGGAGCAGGCCAACCTGGCGGCGATGGAGTTCGCCCAGGTGGGGCTGGGCCTGGTGGCGCGGCGGCAGGGCCACCACGACTTGGCGGAGGAGCTGCTGCGGCCGTGGGCCGAGTGGTGGCGGCGGCTCGGCGGCACCGACGGGCTCGCGTTCGTCCTGGCCGAGCGCGGGTTCGCCGCCGAGCAGCGCGGGAACCTGCCGGCCGCCCGCGACCTGCACCTCGAAGGCCTGGCCGTCGCCATGGGCACCGGCGAGCCCCGCGCGGTCGCGCTGGCCTTCGAGGGCCTGGCGGGAGTGCACGTCCTCGGCGGCGACCCGCGCCGCGCGGCGGAACTGCTCGGCGCCGCTGCCGCCGCCCGTGAGTCCGCCGGAGCGCCCCTGCCCGCGGGCGAGCGCGCCGACGTGGACCGGATCTCGGCCGCGGCCGCACGGGACGGCGGCTTCGCCGCCTCCTACGCCCGCGGCAACGCCTCGCCCCTCGACGAGGTGGCCGAGCGCGAGCTCGGATGATGGGGTGGGCGGACGGCATGGCAGGGACCGTCCGCCCGGTGGCGCACCTGTCCGCATGCGGGGGGCGGCGCCTCGGGCAGCGTAGGGATGGCGGGGTTGCACGTAGGTTGCCGATACTGGGGAGTATCGACACAGAACGAGCACGGGAGCTGTTCGGCGGGGAGCGGGTGGCGCGCCTCGCCACGACCGGCGCGGACGGGGCGCCGCATCTGGTTCCGGTGACGTTCGCGCTGGACGGCGACCGGGTGGTGATCGCCGTCGACGACAAGCCGAAGCGGACGCGCGAGCTGCGCCGCCTGCGGAACGTCAGGGAGAACCCCCGCGTGGCGCTCCTGGCCGACCACTACGACGACGACTGGACCCGGCTGTGGTGGGCGCGGGCCGACGGGCTGGCGCGAGTCGTGACGGAGTGGCCGACCCGGGGGTTGCGCGACAGGTACGAGCAGTATCGGCGGGTGCCGCCGGGCGGGCCGTACCTCGTGGTGGAGGTGGAACGCTGGACGGGCTGGGCCTACGCGGACGGGTAGCAGGCCGAGGGGCCTGCCACCCGGTCACCGGGTCAGCGGCAGGGGAAGCCGGCGCCCTGCTGGACGCGGATCGTGGCTCCGTCGCGGAAGGCGGCGGGGATCGGGCCGCTGCCCACGCACAGGACGTGCGACCGGGTGCCCTTGCGCAAGGAGACGGCGCAGCCGGGCGCGGGGGTGTTCTGGAAGGTGGCCAGGCCGTTCGCGCCCACGGACTGGGACGGCTGCGCGCAACCGGCATAGGTGAGCATGTACGACACGCCCGCGTCCGTGGTGAGCACGAGCCGTCCCTGAGTGGCGGCGGAGGCCGGGGCCGTGCCGAGAGCCGCCGCTGCGGCGAACCCGGCCAGCAGCAGCGTGACTGACTTCTTCATGATCGTCCTCTTTCTTCGACGGTAAGGACGGACACTGCGGCATCACGCTAGGGAGCCGGGCTTTTGTTTGGTTATCGACGCCAGGCGGCGCGGAGCTCCTCGACGAACACCTCGGACGGCTGCGCCCCGGAGACCACGCGGCGGCCGCCGAACACGAAGCCGGGCACCCCGCTCACACCGTGACGCAGGGCTTCGGCCTCGTCCGCCCGTACGGCGTCGCCGTAGTCGCCGCCCTTCAGCACCGCCGCGGCGAACTCCGGATCGAGCCCCGCCTCCCCCGCCAGGCGGACCAGGCTCGCGTGGTCGGCCACGTTGGCCCCTTCGCCGGTGTACGCCCGCATCAGCCGCTCCCGCACCGCGTCCCCGACGCCCCGATCGGCCGCGGCGTGCTGGATCCGGTGCGCGTCGAAGCTGTTGACCGGGTGGGCCAGGTCCAGCCGGTACTCCAGGCCCACCTCGGCGGCCAGCGCGGCCACGCGGGCCATGCCCTGCCTGGCCTGCGGCGCGGGCAGGCCGAGGTCACGCCGCATCCGCTCGGGCAGCGTGAGCGTCGGCTCGGTGGAACCGTGCGGGTCGAGCTCGAAGCTGCGATGGCGCACCTGGACGGCGTCGCGGTGCTCGAAGGCGGCCAGCGCGTGCTCGAAGCGCCGGTGGCCGATGTAGCACCAGGGGCAGACCAGGTCGGACCAGATGTCGACGGTGATGTCAGTCATACGGCTCACGATAGGAACTGGGCTAACCATTCGTAAGGACGTACCTTGGGGTAAGCTCAGGTCATGGAGGTCGGAAACCTGGAGACGCGCGAGCTGCCCGATCCGCTGAGTGACGCGTTCAACAGCGACTGTCCGGGCCGCGAGGTCTTCACCCACGTCACCAGCCGCTGGGGCATGCTGATCATGGTGGCCCTCCGCGACGGCCCCCTGCGCTTCTACCTGCTGCGCGACCGCATCGGCGGCATCAGCGAGAAGATGCTCTCCCAGAGCCTGCGCGGCCTGGTCCGCGACGGGCTCGTCCATCGCGAGGTCGAGCCGTCGGTGCCGCCCAAGGTCACGTACTCGCTGACGGGCCTCGGCACCGGTCTGACCGGGCCGCTGGGATCGCTGCTCGGCTGGATCGCCGAGCACACCCCCGAGGTCATGGCCGCCCAGGAACGGCACGACGCCCGTCGCTAGTCACACTTCTCCGCCGCGCTCCGTCAACGAGGCAGAACCGCGTGACGGAGGAAAATATCATGACCATCCTGCTGACCGGCGGCACCGGAACACTCGGGCGCCTCGTCCTGCCGCTGCTGCGCCGTACCGGGGCTGAGGTGCGGGTGCTGACCCGTCACCCGCGCCCGCCGGAGGACGACGTCGCCTACGTCAAGGGCGACCTCCTCACCGGCGAGGGCGTCGCCGCCGCCGTGGACGGGGCCGACCTCGTCCTGCACCTGGCGGGCGGGGCCAAGGGCGACGACGTTGCCACCCGCGGTCTCACCGGGGCCGCGCGCGCCGCGGGCGCCGGCCACATCGTGTTCATCTCGGTCATCGGGGCCGACCGGGTGCCGCTCGGGTGGTTCAGGAACAAGCTCGCGGCCGAGCGGGCGGTGATGGAGTCGGGGATCCCGTGGACCATCCTGCGCGCCGCCCAGTTCCACGACCTCGCGCTCAAGGTCGCCACGGCGATGGCGAAGATGCCGGTCGTGCCGGTCCCCGGCGGGCTGCGGTTCCAGCCCGTGGACGCGCGGGACGTGGCCGAGCGGCTGGTGGAGCTCGTCCAGGCCGAACCCGCCGGGCTGGTCGCCGACCTCGCGGGGCCGGCGGTCTACGGGATGGGCGACCTGGTACGCGGGTACCTGGCCACGGCCGGGAAGCGGCGGCTCATGCTGCCGGTCCGGATGCCGGGCAAGGCGGGGCGGGCCTACCGGGCAGGGGACAACCTCACGCTCGCCGGGGGCACGACGGGTGGGCGTACGTGGGAGGCGTTTCTGGGAGAGCGGGCCTGAGCCGAGAGAGGACCGTCGCACTGGTTCGCTGGTGTCACACTGGGTGCGGGCTGGTGAGATGGAGGTATTCGTGAGGTTTAGGCCCTATGCCGGGCTGCCGTGGCCGTTGCGCTGGACGGCGCGGATCGTGACCGTCCTCCTGGCGCTGGGCCTGGTCCTGGCCGGAGTCGTCACCGTGATCGTGCGGCAGTCGTTTCCCCAGGTCGAGGGGGAGATCAAGGTCGCCGGGCTGGCCGGGAACGTCGAGGTGCGGCGCGACGCCTACGGGATCCCGCAGATCTACGCCGACACGGCCGAGGACCTGTTCATGGCCCAGGGGTACGTCCACGCCCAGGACCGCTTCTGGGAGATGGACTTCCGCCGGCACCTCACCGCCGGGCGCCTGTCGGAGATGTTCGGCGCCGCCACCCTCGACAACGACAAGGCCATCAGGACGATGGGCTGGCGCAGGGTCGCCGAGCAAGAGCTGCCGATGCTCAGCGAGCGCACCCGCCGCTACCTCGACTCCTACGCCAAGGGCGTCAACGCCTGGCTGGCGGCCAACCCGGACGCCTCACGGCGCAGCCTGGAGTACTCCGTCCTGAAGCTCCAGAACTCCGGCTACAAGCCCGAGCCCTGGTCGGCACTCGACTCGGTCGCCTGGCTCAAGGCCATGGCCTGGGACCTGCGCTCCAACATGGAGGACGAGATCGACCGGGCGCTGGCCGCCACCAAGCTGCCCCGCGAGCGGGTCGAGCAGCTCTACCCCGGCTACCCGTACGGCGAGCACCAGCCGATCGTCACCCAGGGCGCGATCTCCGAGGACCGCTTCGACGAGACCGCGCAGCCGCGCACGGACGGCGCCGAGGCGCTGAGCCGGGCCGCCCAGGCCTTCGACGCGGTCCCGAGCTCGATGGGCACGGCCGAGCGCGAGGGCATCGGGTCGAACTCCTGGGTGGTCTCGGGCGAGCACACGAAGTCGGGCAAGCCGCTGCTGGCCAACGACCCGCACCTCTCCCCCGCGATGCCGTCCGTCTGGTACCAGGCCGGCCTGCATTGTCGGCAGAAATCCGAAAAATGCATGTTCGACGTCACCGGCTTCACCTTCTCCGGCGTGCCCGGCGTCATCATCGGGCAGACGGACAAGATCGCCTGGGGTTTCACCAACCTGGGACCCGACGTCGCCGACCTCTTCCTGGAGCAGGTCAAGGACGGCACCTACCTCTACAAGGGCGACTGGGCCAAGCTGGAGACCCGCCAGGAGCAGATCGAGGTGGCCGGGGGCGCCCCGGTGACGATCACGGTCCGGTCGACCCGGCACGGGCCGCTGGTCAACGAGGTCATGGGCAATGTGAAACCCTCCGGCGAGGCCACCGCCGTGGCCCTGCAGTGGACGGCGTTGATGCCGGGCCGTACCGCCGACGCGATCTTCGACCTCAACCAGGCCGCCGACTGGCACGAGTTCCGCGCGGCCGCGGCGCTGTTCGAGGTGCCCGCCCAGAACCTCGTGTACGCCGACACGGACGGCAGGATCGGCTACCAGGCCCCCGGGCGCATCCCGGTCAGGGAGAAGGGCGACGGGACCTGGCCGGTGCCCGGCTGGACCGGCGAGTACGACTGGAAGACCGCCCCCATCCCCTACGACCAGCTCCCAAGCGTCGCCGACCCCACCGAGGGCTACATCGTCACGGCCAACAACGCCGTCATCGACCCCGCCCGCTACAAACCCCTTCTCACCAAGGACTGGGCGTACGGCTACCGCTCCCAGCGCATCGTCGACCTGCTGAAGGCCGAGATCGCGAAGGGCAAACTGGACGCCGCGGCCATGTCCAGGATCCAGCAGGACACCCGCAACGGCTTCGCCGCGACGCTGGTCCCCGCGCTGATGCAGGTGAGCCTGGCCGGTCCCGGCACCGAGGCGCGGCAGCTCCTGAAGGACTGGGACGGCTCCCAGACCCTCGACTCGGCCCCGGCCGCCTACTTCAACGCCGTCTGGCGCCACCTGCTGAAGGGCCTGTTCGACGACGACCTCCCCCAGCAGGCCCGCCCGGCCGGCGGCGACCGCTGGTTCGAGGTCGTGGGCGGACTCCTCCAGGCGCCCGAGGACCCGTTCTGGGACGTGACCACCACCAAGGACCGCACCGAGACCCGCGACGACGTGCTGCGCCAGGCGATGGCCGACGCCTACCAGGAACTGTCCGACCGCTTCGGCGCCGAGGTGAAGCAGTGGCGCTGGGGCGACATGCACACGCTGCGGCTCACCAACGCCACGTTCGGCACCTCGGGCATCGTCCCGATCGAGATGCTGTTCAACCGCGGCCCGATCAGCGTCGCGGGCAGCAAGGACGCGGTCAACGCCACCGGCTGGAACGCCCAGAGCGGCTACGAGATCAACGCCGTCCCCTCGATGCGCATGATCATCGACCTGAGCGACCTGGCCAAGTCGCAGTGGATCAACCTGACCGGCGCCTCCGGCCACGCCTACCACGCCAATTACTGGGACCAGACGGAGCCGTGGGCTCAGGGCAGGCTGCTGCCGATGCTCGGCGCCCGCGTCCACACCCTGCGCCTACATCCCTAGGAGTAGCCGGGAACACGACGCGGCGCCGATGCCCGGCGCCGCCTCCCGCACGACCCTGGAGGCATGAACCGCCTCTGGTACCCGATCGGCTGCCTGCTCGTCGTCGCCGGCCTGTTCCACCTCGGGCTGCTCGCCGTGGACGGCGGCCCCTGGGACGGGCCGGTGGGCTGGCGCAAGCCGTTCACGTTCGGGCTGTCGTTCGGGCTGAGCGTGCTGACGCTGGCCTGGGTGACCGGGCTGGTGCGGTTGCGGGGCCGTACCTGGCTGATGGGGGCCTTCACCGCGGCCTCGGTGGCCGAGGTGTCGCTGATCACGCTGCAGGCGTGGCGCGGCGTGCCGTCGCACTTCAACTTGGAGACGCCGCTCGACGCGCTGATCGCCCGCACGCTGGCGGCCGGCGGCGGGGTCCTCATCGTGAGCGTGGTCGTCATGACCGTGGCCGCGTTCCGCCGCCACGCCGAGGCCCCTCCGGCGATGCTGCTCGCGGTCCGCGCCGGGTTCGTGACGCTGCTGCTCGCGATGGCGTCCGGCGGTGTGATGATCGCCCGCGGGCTGGCCGAGGTGATGAGCGGCGACCCCCGGACCGCCTACCTGCTCGCGGGCTCGCTCAAGCCCGCGCACGCCGTCCTCATGCACGGCATCCTGCTCCTGCCCGCCCTGGCGTGGCTGGTCGCCGACCTCTCCGTGGTACGGCTGGCCGTCTGGATCTACGCGGCCTTCTCCGCCGTCGTCTCCGGCCTGGCCCTGGCCGGCATCACGGTCGCGGGCCCGTCGACCGCCTCGGTGCTGGCGGCCGGAGCGGTCTCTGGCCTCGGCATCGGCGCGCTCGCGCTGGCGAGGATCAGGGCATGAACGTCCGCGACTCTCCCACGGCCAGGTCCCAGAGGCTCTCGCGCGGCAGCCCCAGCGCGCTCCACGCGGCCCGGGTGCTGACGATCGGAGCCAGCAATTCCTCCCCCGACAGCAGAAACGTCCCCCAGTGCATGGTCGCCATCCGGCTCGCCCCGACGTCCAGAAACCCCTGGACGGCCTCGGCCGGGTTGACGTGGGAGGTCTTCAGGAACCAGTTGGGCTCGTAGGCGCCGACCGGCATCAGCGCCAGGTCCAGCCCCGGGTAGCGCTCGCCGATCTGCGTCAGCCGTTCCCCATAGGCGGTGTCACCGGCGAAGTACACCGACTCGCCGATCACCCAGCCGCCCCACAACGTCTTGCAGGTGTCCCAGATGGTCCTTCGGCTCCAGTGGTGGGCGGGCACGAAGTCGAAGCGCACGTCGCCGATCTTCGTGGAGTCCCACCAGTCCAGCTCGTGGACCTGCCTGAACCCCCGCCGGGTGAACCACGGCCCGAGCCGGGCGGGCACGAGCATGGGCGTGTGGCGGGGAAGCCGGCGGATGGTGGGCGCGTCGAGGTGGTCGTAGTGGTTGTGGCTGATCACCACGGCGTCGATCGTGGGCAGGTCGCTCCAGGCCACACCGGGGGGCGTGAGCCGCTGCCGGGTTCCCGGGATGCGGCGCGACCACACGGGATCGGTCAGCACCGTGAGGCCGCCGACCCGCACCACGAACGTGGAGTGGCCGACCCACGTCACGGCCGTCTGGCCGGTCTCGACCCGTGGCAGGCCGCCGCCGCGCAGCACGGGGATCTGGTCGGCGTCCCCGATGTCGGGACGGAAGCCGCCGTGCCAGGCGGCGCTCAGCAACTCGCGGAAGTCGGGGAGGGGGGCGGTGAGACGGTCACGGAAGTCCTCCGGCCATTGCGGCGCGTGAACGGTCTGCGTCATGAACGGTCCCCTGCCCTGAGTAACTGAGCGATCACTCTGAATGATCCCCATGTGGGCGTCTTCTCCACCAGGGGGCTTTCCTGGGGTAGCCGCCGTCATCCAGGTTGGCCAGCCGTTCGAACACGTTGTAGGAGGCCTGGTGTCCGCAAATGAGCAGGGAGGTGAACATGGCGAGCAGGTAGAGCGGGAGCATGGGGAGCCCGGCGCAGCAGGCCCACTGGGTCGCGTGGCGGCCCTCGTGCCGGATGAGGCGTTCGTCGAGGCTTTGGTGCCTGGTCAGGACGACGTTTCCCACGGTGAACGCGCCCGCGACGGGGAAGCGGTAGCGGTAGCCGAAAGCCAGGATCAGCCCGTCGGGCCCGGGTTGCCGCACGGCGCCGCCCACGACGGAGATGAGCAGGCCGAGGGGCGTCGCCAGGTTCACGAGGTTTACCACCCGGCGGATTCGGTAGGGGGTTTTCGGTCGACTCACCCTTGACCAATCTTGACAAGTCGGAATAATGATCCACGTCCTGAAATCTCCCACAAGAGCAGGATCATGCGATTCACCATCTTGACCGCGGTTGTCGGAACGATGGCACTCGCCACAGTAGGCGGCGTCGCGGTCACCCAGACGTCAGCATCGGACCCCCTACGAGACGCGAGCCACCCCGTCGGCGCCCAGGTCGCCTTAGCGACACCGACCACGAGCCCCACTCCCACCTCCACAGCTGGGGAGTACACCGCCAAGACGAAGGTCGTCAAGAAGAAGGGCGTCTCCTATCTGGACGTCGCCGTCCGCTACGGCGGAGCCGCCCGGTTCACCGTCAAGCAGCGCGTGTGCAAGGCCAAGAAGTGCAGGACGGCGACCGCACAGCTCCCCGTGACGACCGGGGCGGGCAAGACCACCAAGAAGCTCGGCAAGGGCTCCTTCAAGAAGAAGGGCAAGCCCACGGTCAGCCTGAAGACGCTGCCGTGGCCGACGAAGACCGTCACCGCGACGCCGACCGGCGGCGCCACCACGACGGTCACCGCGACGGCCCCCGCCGAGACGGTCACCGTGACCCAGACGGCGACGGAGACCGTGACGGTCACCGAGCAGGCCCCCGCGCCGCCCGCCGAGACGGTGACGGTGACGTTCACCTGCCAGCCCGCGCCGCCGGAGCCCACGGTCACACCCACGGCGACGGACCCGGGCACCCCGACGCCCACGGGCACGCCCACGGTCACTGACACGCCATCGCCGCCGGCCGCCGGCACTCCGACCCCGACGCCCACCCCCACCGTGACGCCGACCGTGACCGACCCCGGCACGCCCACGCCCACCGGCACGGGCACGCCTACGGCCACGGACCCCGGAACCCCGACACCGACCGACACCGGCGTACCGACCTGCCCCGCGCCGACCGAGCCCACCCCGACGGACACCGCTCCCCCCGAGGAGACCGAGCCGCCGGAGGACACCCCCGACCCGACCGCTCCCACCCAGTAAGAGCAGCGAGGATCTCGAGGGGGCAGCCGCCCGCAGACCGGCTGCCCCCTCGTTTCACGTCCTCAGGTCGTCGGGTTCTTGGGTTTGCCGGCCGTAGAGGAGCCACGATCCCGAGGCGGGTGAGGAGGGCGCCAGCAGGAAGGCCGCGACCACCGCGACCGCTCCGCCGTACAGGTAGAGATAGCCGGCGAGGTCGCCGGCGATCACGAGGTCGCCCGCCGCCCACTTCAGCGAGAACGCCATCGACACGAGCAGCCAGCCGACGGCGACCAGCCCGGCGCCGAGCTTGGAGCGCATCAAGCGGCCCGCGCCCCAGCAGATGCCGAACAACAGCAGCACCCACACGAGCGCCGCGACCGGGATCTGCCCGAGATACCAGGCATGGGTGAACCCGCCGACCAGGCCCATCGCGAGGCCCAGCACCAGCAACATGCCGTAGGCCGCGCCACCCAGCGCCGACTGCTCCATGGCGAACGAGGTTAGTGGATGCCGGAGAACAGGTCGTTCTCGCGGGTGTACGGCTCGCCGATCCCGCCCGCCTCGACCGGAGCGCCCGGGATCGCCTTGCCCATGGCGCCGCGGTACAGGATGAAGTGCTCCACCCCTGCCGCCCGCTGGCCGATGTTGTTGGACAGCGCGAAGAACGGCGCCTTCACGGTGATCTGGGTGGCGTGGGCGCGCATGGCGTCCAGTTTGTTCACCAGCCAGGGCCGGGCGTCGACCTCGGTGGTGATCTCGTCGTCGGCGCTGCCGAACGGCAGGTCACGGGGGTCCTCGACGAGGAAGCCGGTGCCCGAGTCGGCCAGCGCCTCGGCGTCCCTGAGCATCACCGACCTGGCGGTGGCGGTGAAGTAGAACTTGGCCACCTGCCACGGCTCGCCGTCCCCGGGACGGAACGCCGGGTCGGCGGCCAGGTCGAACGCCCGTACCGAGACGCGGTGGGCCTGGATGTGGTCGGGGTGGCCGTAGTAGCCGTTGGCGTCGTAGGTGACCAGGACCTGCGGGCGTACCTCGCGGATCACCGTGACCAGCCCGGCCGCGGCCTCGTCCACGTCGGCGCCCCAGAAGGCGGACGCGTCGTCGTTGGAGGCGGCGCCCATCATGCCCGAGTCGCGGTAGCCGAGGTAGCGGTGGTCGTCCACGCCCAGCGCGCTGAGCGCCTGGACCAGCTCCTTCGCGCGGTGCTCGCCCAGCTCGGGGTCGCCCTCCAGGTGGGCCAGCTCCGGCGGGATCACCTCGCCCTCCTCGCCCAGCGTGCAGGTCACCAGCGTGACGTGCGCGCCTTCCGCCACGTATCGCGCCATCGTGGCCCCGGTGTTGATCGTCTCGTCGTCCGGGTGCGCGTGCACGAGCAGCAGCCGCCGATCAGTCATGTCCCCGAGCCTAACCAAAGGCACCTTGCTGGCAGGATTGAGGCCATGAGTGAGAGTTACCCGCGCATGTCCGCACGGACCCGACGATTCACCCTTGGAGTGCCGAGGGGCTTCACGATCTCTCCCGACGGTGGGCGGGTGCTCTTCCTGCGTACCCAGTCGGGTGTCGACCCGGTCACGTGCCTGTGGGAGCTCGACACCGAGACCCACGTCGAGCGCCTGGTCGTCGACCCGCGCAAGCTCGCCGACGCTCTCCTCGCCGGCGAGGAGAACCTCCCGCCGGAGGAGAAGGCGCGCCGCGAGCGCAGCCGCGAGCAGGCGGGCGGCGTGGTCGCCTACTCCGCCGACGCCGAGGCCGCGCTGGTCGCGTTCGCGCTGTCCGGCGGCCTTTACCTGACCGACGTGGCCACCGGCCGCACCCGCGGGATCGAGACCGCGGGCGGCGTCATCGACCCCCGCCTGGCCCCTGACGGGCGCAGCGTCGCCTACGTCACCGGCGGCGCGCTCCACGTGCACGACCTGGCCTCAGGCCGCGACCGCGTGCTGGCCGCGCCGGAGTCGGAGACCGTCACCTACGGGCTGGCCGAGTTCATCGCCGCCGAGGAGATGGACAGGATGCGCGGCTACTGGTGGGCTCCCACCGGTGACAAGCTCCTGGTGGAGCGGGCCGACGAGGCGCCGGTGCAGGAGTGGTTCATCGCCGATCCCGCCAACCCCGACCGGCCCGCCGTACCTCAGCGCTATCCCGCCGCCGGCACGCCGAACGCGCGGGTCGAGCTGTTCGTCCTGGGCCTGGACGGCTCGCGCGTGACGGTGCCGTTCGAGGACGAGTACCTGGCCGCCGCCTCCTGGGACTCCCACGCGCTCTCGATCGTGACCATGCCGCGCGACCAGAAGGCGCTGCGGCTGTTCTCCGTCGACCCGCTGACCGGCGCCTCGACGCTCGTGCGCGAGGACACCGACCCGGCGTGGGTGGACGTCTTCGGCGGCGTCCCCGCCCACCTCGACGACGGCTCGCTGGTCTGGATCGCCGCGCTGGACGGCGGCAACCGCCTGTTCGTCGGCGACCGGGCCGTCACCCCGCCCACCCTGCAGGTGCGCGAGGTCCTCGACGTCGACCACGACAGCGTCCTGTTCCGCGCCAGCGGCGGCGACCCCAGCGAGATCCAGCTCTGGACCTGGGACGGCACCTCCCTGCTGCCCGTCTCCACCCGCTCCGGCGTCTTCTCCGGCCGCATGTCCGGCGGCGTGGGCGTGCTGAGCGAGCAGACCCTCGACAGCGAGGGCGTCTCCACCACCGTCGTCAGGCGCGACGGCATGGCGATCCCCGTCGCGTCACTGGCCGAGCGCCCCGGCCTCGACCTGCGCGTCTCACTCGGCCGCTCCGGCCGGCGCGAGCTGTCCACCGCGGTGGTGCTGCCCTCGTGGTACGAGTCCGGCTCCGGCAAGCTGCCCGTCCTCATGGATCCGTACGGCGGGCCGCACGCGCAGCGGGTGCTGTCGAGCCACAACGCCTACCTGGGCAGCCAGTGGTTCGCCGAGCAGGGCTTCGCGGTCGTCGTGGCCGACGGCCGCGGCACTCCCGGCCGCGGCCCCGCCTTCGAGCGGGCCGTGCTCGACGACCTGGCGGGGCCGGTGCTGGAGGACCAGATCGACGCCCTGCAGGGCGTGGCCGAGCAGTACTCGGGCGACCTCGACCTGACCAAGGTGGCGATCAGGGGCTGGTCGTTCGGCGGCTACCTGGCGGCGCTGGCCGTGCTGCGCCGTCCCGACGTCTTCCACGCGGCGGTCGCCGGGGCCCCGGTGACCGACTGGCGGCTCTACGACACCTGCTACACCGAGCGCTACCTCGGCCACCCGGACGAGCGACCGCAGGTCTACGACCAGTCCTCGCTGTTCGGCGACGCCGCCAAGCTGGAGCGCCCGCTGCTGCTGATCCACGGTCTGGCCGACGACAACGTGGTGGCGGCGCACACGCTCCGGCTGTCGTCCGCCCTGCTGGCCGCCGGCCGCCAGCACAGCGTGCTGCCGCTGTCGGGCGTCACGCACATGACCCCGCAGGAGGTCGTGGCGGAGAACCTCCTGCTGCTCCAGGTGGACTTCCTCAAGCGGGCGCTGGAGGTCTGAAACCTGTCGGTGCCGGTGGCTAGGCTGCGCCGGTGCACGAAAACATCACGATTGTCGGGGCCAGGGAGCACAACCTCAAGGATGTCTCCCTGGAGATCCCCAAGAACAAGATCACCGTGTTCACCGGTGTATCCGGCTCCGGAAAGTCGTCGATCGTCTTCGACACCGTCGCGGTCGAGGCGCAGCGGCAGCTCTACGGGACCTTCAGCTGGTTCATCCGCAACCAGCTGCCCAAGTACGAGCGGCCGCACGCCGACGCCATCAGCGGGCTGACCACGCCCGTCATCGTCGACCAGAAGCCGGTCAGCGGCAACGCCCGCTCCACCGTCGGCACCATGACCGACATCATGCCGATGATCCGCGGCCTGTTCTCACGCGAGAGCGGGCTGCCGGTCAACCTCTTCTCCTTCAACGACCCCAAGGGCATGTGCCCGGAGTGCGATGGCATCGGCCGTTCGGTGCAGCCGATCCTGGAGATGATGGTCGACCGCGAGAAGTCGCTCAACGAGGGCGCGATCCTGCTGCCGGGTTACAAGGTCGGCAGCGCCTCCTGGCAGGTCTACGCCAAGCACGAGCCGCTCGACCCGGACAAGCCGGTCAAGGACTACTCGCCGGAGGAGGAGCACGCGTTCCTGCACGGCTCCGGCAAGGTCTCGGTCGGCGGCATGTTCAACATGACCTACGAGGGGCTGCTCGACAACTTCGTGCGTACGAGGCTCAAGCGTGAGACCAGCGAGAAGACGCGCGAGCAGATCAAGCCGTTCATCACCGAGGGCGTCTGCACGCTCTGCCACGGCGCCAGGCTCAGCCCCGAGGCGCTGGCCCCGCGCGTCAACGGCAGAAACATCGCCGACTACGCGGCCATGCAGATCACCGACCTGATCGAGGAGCTGGCCGGGCTGGGCACCCCGCTGGCCGACGGGGCGCGGGTCGCGCTGGAGCGGGTGGCCGGCATCGGGCTCGGCTACCTCAGCCTCGACCGGGCCACGGCCACGCTGTCGGGCGGCGAGGGCCAGCGGCTCAAGCTGGTCAAGCACCTCGGCAGCACGCTGATCGGCGTCACCTACATCTTCGACGAGCCGAGCACCGGACTGCACCCGCGCGACGTCGGCCGGCTCAACACGCTGCTCGCCGCGCTGCGCGACCAGGGCAACACCGTGCTGGTGGTCGAGCACGACCCCGACGTGATCGCGGTGGCCGACCACGTGGTCGACGTCGGTCCCGGCGCCGGCGCCCACGGCGGCACGATCGTCTTCGAGGGCACCGTCGAGGAGCTGCGCAGGGCCGACACCCGCACCGGCGCGGGACTGCGCGCCACGGGCACGCTCAAGACGGAGGTCAGGACCCCCGACGGCAAGCTGCCGATCGAGGGCGCCGACCTGCACAACCTCAAGAACGTCTCGGTCAGCGTGCCGACCGGGGTGCTCACGGCGGTCACCGGCGTGGCGGGATCGGGCAAGTCCAGCCTGATCGCCGACGTGTTCATGACCACCTATCCCGAGTCGGTCTTCGTCGACCAGTCGGCGATCGGCGCCTCCACCCGCTCCACCCCGTCCACCTACATCGGCGTCATGGACACGATCCGCTCGCTGTTCGCCAAGGCCAACGGCGTCGCGCCGGGCCTGTTCAGCTTCAACTCCGACGGCGCCTGCGAGGGCTGCCAGGGCAAGGGCGTCATCATCACCGAGGTCGCCTACATGGACCCGGTCACCACCCACTGCGACACCTGCGACGGCCGCCGGTTCAAGGAGTCGGTGCTGGCGCACGAGCTGCGGGGCAAGTCCATCGCGGACGTGCTGGAGATGGCGGCGGAGGAGGCGGTGGAGTTCTTCACCGAGAAGGCGGTGCGGCCCAAGCTGCAGGGGCTGATCGACGTCGGCCTGGAGTACCTGTCGCTCGGCCAGTCGCTGAGCAGCCTGTCCGGCGGCGAACGGCAGCGCATCAAGCTGGCCACGCAGCTCCAGCGCACCGGCGGCGTGTACGTGCTCGACGAGCCGACCACCGGCCTGCACATGTCCGACGTCGGCACGCTGCTGGCGCTGATGAACCGGCTGGTCGACCAGGGCAACACGGTCGTGGTCATCGAGCACAACCTCGACGTGATCATGCACGCCGACTGGATCATCGACCTGGGGCCCGACGGGGGCAAGGACGGCGGCGAGATCGTCTTCGAGGGCACCCCCGCCGAGCTGCTCGGCTTCGCCGGTTCGCTGACCGGAGAGGCGCTGCGCCGTACCGTGGGCTGACATACCTGGGTAGGACCACGGCCTGCCAACACCAGACCGTGGTCCGACGCGCCATCCGCCCCTCCCCCACGATCCTTTACGCCATGTGGACATCCCTCGCCCTCACACTGGCGCTGACGGTCACCCCCACGCCCGCCGACGACCTCACCTGGAGCCCCTGCCCCGGCGACAAGGCCGGCATGGAGTGCGCCGACCTCAAGGTGCCGGTCGACTGGAGCAAACCCGCCGGGCGCACCATCACCCTGAAGCTGGGCCGCCTCAAGTCGACCGGCAGGGCCGAGGGCTCCGCCCTGATCGCGTACGGCGGGCCGGGCGGCCCCGGCATCGCCCTGACCCAGCAGACCGCCGCCACCTGGGCGAACCTGCGCAAGCGCATGCACATCGTCACCTGGGACACCCGCGGCTACGGCGAGCAGTTCCGCGGCCTCAGCACCGGCCTGCCCTGCACGTGGACCAGGATCCCGATCGCCGCCTTCCCCGAGGACGACGCGGAGTTCGGCCGCCTGCACGACACCAACCGGGGCTACGCCGAGCCGTGCCGTGGCAAGGACCCCGAGCTGTTCGCCAACATGAGCTCGGCCGACCAGGCCCGCGACATGGAGGCCATCAGGAAGGCCCTGGGCGAGGGCCGCCTCAACTACTACGGCGCCTCCTACGCGGGCTTCTACGGCCAGGACTACGCCAGGCTGTTCCCCGACAAGGTCAGGACCATCGCCCTCGACGGCACCTGGAACCACAGCGCCGCCGACTGGCCGGCCGAGCTGGACGCGATGGCCAGAACCAACGAGACCTTCGCGGGCCGCTACTTCACCTGGAAGGGCGCGGGCTCCGCCCGCCAATGGCGCAGCTTGGTGGCGGCGGCCAACCGCCAGCCGATCCCGGCCAAGAAGGCGCCCGGCGTCGCCTACAACGGCACCGACCTTCAGGACCTGATGCTGGGCATGGTCCGTGCGGGCGGTCCCGGCACCTTCCCCGCCGTGTCGGCCGCCATCACATCCGCGGTGGCGGGCGACGCCTCCGGCTTCCTCCCCGAGCGCGGCCTGCGCTACCCCGACCAGTCCACCGGCGTCACCGAGTGCACGGACTGGCCCCGCTTCGCCAACCGGACCGAGATGGAGGCGGGCCTGCGCCGGTTGCACAAGGTGGCACCGAACACCGGCACCGCGGGCACCCTGGCCAGCGGGACATTGGGCTGCGTGGGCTGGCCGACCGGCGTGACCAATCCCCCCAAGCCACTGCCCAAGGGCCTGCCGCCGTTGCTGGGGAGCGGGGCGTGGGGCGAGTCGGACGCGGTGAAGCGAGTGGTGGACCAGGTGCCGGGGAGCGCGGTGGTACGCCACGAGGGCCCCGGGCACACGCTGTACATGTCCAACACCTGCGCCCGCGACCACATCGACCACTACCTCACCCATGCCAAACTCCCCACCCAGCCAGACACCAAGTGCTAATCCCCGACCTCGCTGCGCCGGCTCACCGGGAGCTCACCCCACTCAACCCCCGAACCCACAAGGGACCGACCCCCGCAGAGGGTTCCCCCTTCCCGCTCCACCGCGCAGTCCCGCCCCACGGCTCCTTGGCCGGTGGGGCGTGGGCTTCGGGCGGGTCTGGGGTTTCCGGGCTCTGGGCGTGGGGCCGGGCCATGGTTCCAGGCTGGACCTCGCCTGCGGCTGCTGAGGTCAGGGGGTGGGGGTCCAGGAGGGGTTGCGGCCGAGGTAGCGGAGGAGGGTGGCCACGGCGTCGTCGTTGGCCTCGGCGTCCAGGGCGGCGGCGTACATGCCGTAGGCGCGGGGGCCTTCGACGATCTGGTGGGCTACGGGGAGGAGGTCGCGGGCCAGGTCGGCGGAGAGCGGAGAGGGGCGGCCGGTGGCCATGGCGATGTCCCAGGCGTGCACCGCGGCGTCCAGGGCGCAGGCGCCCACAGCCACCGGGGCGGGGAGCTTGAAGGGCGGGAGCGGGACGGGGACGTCCACCGCGTTCTCGGCCACTTCCGACCAGGCCTGCTCGGCGGCTTCGAGGGCGGGCTCCAGGGTGTCCGCCACCGAGGCCGACAGGTTGCCGGAGGGGGCAAAGGGGTCCTCCTCGGGGCTGGGGCCGCCGGTCAGGGCGCTGGCGTAACCCAGCTGGTCGCCGGACGCGTGCTGGAGGACCTGGGTGACGTTCCAGTCCGAGCAGGGGGTGGGGAGCCGCCAGCCGTTGTCGGGGACGCCGGCGACGGCCTGGCGGAGGGCGGCGTGGGCCTGGGTGAGGATGTTCCACTCGGTCATGGGGGGTTCCTTTCGCTGTCGTTCGATGGCTCTACTGTATCAGAACGGAATGCTCTATTCCAGACTTTCAGCTGATGAAGTGTGAAGCCGCCGGAGGCCTGCTTGAAGAGGTACTCCGACCGCTCGTACGACAGACGGCCCCGGCCCGTCCCCGGGCACAGGTCGGCGGGCTTCGGCCTGCGGGCCGGCGCGGGTCTGCGGCCGGCCAGGAAGACCGGGCCTCTCGACCGGCCTGCCAGGAGGGCGGGCAGGAGTTCGGCGGTGCCGTACCCCCAGGTGATCCACGTCGGACCCACGCGAGCGCGGCGCGCTTCCAGGTCCAGGTCCTCGACGTTGAGTGACAGCACGGCCTTCGCGCCGGCGCCGGACTCGTGGATGAGGCGCCACAGGGTGCGCTCGCGGAGGGACGGGTGACGCCAGAGGGCCCGCAGACCGGGGCCGTCCATGGCTGGGCGCCGTTCGCGGCTCTCCGTTCTGCGCTCCAGGTCGGTGGAGAGGTCGGGGATGGCGGCCCATGCCGAGAATGAGCGTACGGCGGCGCGGTGCCGGTTCCAGGTTTTGGGCGCGGCCGTACCCCAGGCGAGGGCGAACACCCTGGCCACCTTCGCGGCGTCCACCGCACCCAGCGGCGTGCGAGGGCCCAGGTCCAACCGGAGCCTGCGTAACGTCTGCCCATAGGACCGCAACGTCTCGGCCCCCAGATCCGCCCGCGCCAGAAACCCCTCCACCACCTCCCCCAACGTCCTTCCCGCACCTCCAACCGGATCCGCGCCCTTTGACGGCATCGCGGAGGAGGCGTGGGGCGCGGCGGTGCCGTCCGGGGTTGGCGGGGCTCCGGGCACGCTGACGCTGTCCGGCCGGGGCGGGATGTGGGGCGCGGCGGTGTTGGGCGCAGCGACACCGTGCGGCCTGGTCGTGCCGCCGGGCGCGGCCGTGGTCTTGGGCGCCGTCGCGGTCTTGGGCGCCGTCGCGGTCTGGGGCGTGGCCGTGGCCGTGGTCGTGGTCGTGGTCGCGGTCGCGGTCGCGGTCGCGGTCGCGGTCGCGGAGGCAGGGTGCGACCCGGGGGTGTCGGGCTGTGGGGTGTCGGGCTGTGGGGTGTCGGGCTGTGGGGTGTCGGGCGTGTGGGTGTCGGGCGTGTGGGTGTCGGGCGTGTGGGTGTCGGGCGTGTGGGTGTCGGGCGTGTGGGTGTCGGGCGTGTGGGTGTCGGGCGTGTGGGGGGTGGTGGCGCGTTTGAGGAGGAAGGTGCGTTCGGCGGCGTTGCGGGTCAGGGCGGCGGCGCGTTCGAACTGGGTGCCGGCCTCCTCGTACCGCCCCAACCGGGCCAGCAGGTCGCCGTGCACCACCGACAACGGGTGGTAGTCCTTCAGGGCCGGGTCCCTGGTCAGCTCGTCGATCAGGGCCAGCCCGGCCTCCGGCCCCTCGGCCATGCCCACCGCCACGGCCCGGTTGAGCTGGACGACCGGAGACGGCATCAGGCGGGCCAATGCCCCATACAGCGCGGCGATCTGGGGCCAGTTGGTCTCGGCGGCGCTCCCGGCCTGGGCGTGGGAGACGGCGATGGCGGCCTGCAGGACGTAGGGACCCAGGGGGCCGCCGGACTGGCGGGCGCGCAGCATCGAGGCGAAGCCGCGGTTGATCAGGTCCCGGTCCCAGAGGCCGCGGTCCTGCTCGTGGAGCTGGACGGGTTCGCCGGACGGGCCGGTGCGGGCGGCCGAGCGCGACTGCTGGATCTCCATCAGCGCGACGAGACCGTGCACCTCGGCCTCGCCGGGGGCCAGCCCGGCCAGCAGGCGTCCCAGGCGGAGGGCTTCCAGGGCGAGGGCGGGGCGGGTGAGGTCGTCGCCGGCCGTGGCGGAGTAGCCCTCGTTGAAGATCAGGTAGAGGACCTCCAGGACGGAGGCCAGGCGGGTGGCGAGTTCGGGGCCGGGCGGGAGTTCGAAGGGGATCTGCTCGTCGGCGAGCGTGCGCTTGGCCTTGGCGATGCGCTGGGCGACGGTCTGCTCGGGAACGAGGAAGGCGCGCGCGATCTCCTGGGAGGTCAGGCCGCCGAGCAGGCGCAGGGTCAGCGCGGCCCGTTCCTCGGTGGGCAGGACCGGATGGCTCGAAATGAACATCAGGCGCAGAACATCATCATCCAGCCCCAACGTCCCGGACAGCTCCGCCTCGCGCCCGGCCCCAGCGCCCCTGTCGGCCCCCGCGTCCCGGCCGGCCTCCTGCTCCAGCGTGCGGGCGATCTCGGCGTGTTTGCGCTCCTGCCGTTCGCCACGCCGCAGGTGGTCGACGGCGCGCCGCTTGGCGGCCGTCATGAGCCAAGCCCCAGGATTGTCAGGTACGCCCTGGTCCGGCCACTGCTCCAAGGCGGCAACCAGTGCGTCTTGGGCGAGTTCCTCGGCCAGGCCCACGTCCCGGACCATCCGCGTCAGGCCGGCGATGATCCGTGCGGACTCGGCCTTCCAGACGTCGCTGACCGCGGCAGCGGCGGCGGTCACCCGTAGATCAGCTGCATCCTGCCCTCACCATCCCCGATGATCGCGAAGAAGCGCCGGGAGAGCTCCAGCGCCTCCTCCCGGGAGCCGACCTCGATCAGCGCGAACCCGCCCGCCATCTCCTTGGCCTCGGCGAACGGACCGTCCATGACGGTGATCTCACCGCCGACCGACTTGATCAGGGTGCCGCCCAGCTCCATGCCGCCGGTGGCGATCAGCGCGCCCGCCTCCGTCAACTCCTGGATGAACTTTCCCATCTCCATCTGAAGCGTCTCGTCAGCCCTCGGCTGGCCCACGGTCGTCAGCAAAAACCTCATGCCGCACACCCTAGCGTTCCCTGTCACATGCCCTGGGCGACGCGTAGGCAGAAGAGACACCGAAAGGACCAGAGACATGACCACCACCACCGTCACCAGCCCCGTCACCACCCGTACGCTGCTGGCCGCCGCCGCGCTCGCCGCGCCGGTCTGGGTGGTGGTCTCCCTGGCCCAGGCGTTCACCCGCGCGGGCTTCGACCTCACCCGCCACCCCCTCAGCCAGCTGGCCACCGGCGAACTCGGCTGGATCCAGATCGCCACCTTCGTCACGGTCGGCGTGCTGTTCATCGCCGGCGCGACCGGCCTGCGGCGCGCGCTGCACGGCCGGCCGGGTGGCGTCTGGACGCCCCGCCTGATCCGCGTCGTCGGCGTCGGGATGATCGCCGCCGGAGCCTTCACCATGGACGCCGGCGACGGCTTCCCGGTCGGCACCCCGGCGGGCCCTCCGGCCGGGATGAGCTGGCACGCGATCGCCCACATGGCGGCCGGATCGATCACCTTCCTCGCGCTGGCCGCCGCCGGTTTCGTCCTGGGCCGCCACTTCGCCCGCACCGGCGACCGCACCTCCGCGATCATCTCCCGGGTGGCCGGCGTGGCCGTCATCCTGGGCAACGGCTGGACGATGGGCGGCGGCCCCATGGGCTCGCTCACCCTGGCGATCGGGGTGTCCATCGCGCTGGCCTGGGTCTCCACGGTCGCCTACCGCCTGCGCAACCGCACCTGACCCATCAGCGTGTACGGCACGGCGGTCCCGCCCCAACCCGAGCCCCGCTCCGGAAACCCGGAGCGGGGCTCACCCATCTCGGCCACCACCCGTTCGCGGGCCGACAAGCCATACCCGAAGAGCCCAACCCACCCAGAGTCCGGGCGACCAGGAGCCGGTGCGAAGCCGGAGGGCCGAGGCCCAGACCCGGGGATCCAGAGGCCCGGGGTCGGGGGCCGGGGGTCGGGGGTCGGGGGCCGAGGGCCGGGGGTGGGGCGGGTGGCCGGAGGCCCGGGAACCCGAGAAGTCAGGACCTGGGGGTGGAGGCCCGGGGCTCGGGGGTCGGGGCTGGGGCGGAGGGCGGGGGCTGGGGTTGGGGGGGTGGGGTCGAGGGGTGGGGTCGAGGGGTGGGGTCGAGGGGTGGGGTCGAGGGGTGGGGTCGAGGGGTGGGGTCGAGGGGTGGGGTCGAGGGGGTGGGGTCGAGGGGGTGGGTCAGCGGGGGGCGGGGGTGCCGTGCCAGCTGGACCACAAGGCGGCGTAGGAGCCGCCCTGCGCCACCAGTTCGTCGTGGCTGCCCAGCTCACTGATCGTCCCGTCCTCCACCACCGCGACCCGGTCGGCGTCGTGGGCCGTGTACAGGCGGTGGGCGATGGCGATGACCGTCCGGCCCTCCAGGACGGCGGCCAGCGAGCGTTCCAGGTTCCTGGCCGCTCGCGGGTCGATGAGGGAGGTCGCCTCGTCGAGTACCAGTGTGTGCGGGTCGGCCAGCACGAGGCGGGCCAGCGCGAGCTGCTGGGCCTGGGCCGGGGATACTGCCAGACCGCCCGAGCCGACTTCCGTGTCGAGGCCGTCGTCCAGGGCCAGCGCCCAGTCGAGGGCGTCGACGGCCGCCAGCGCCTGCCGTACCCGATCATCGGTGGCGTCGGGACGGGCGATGAGCAGGTTGTCGCGCAGCGTGCCCTTGAAGACGTGGTGTTCCTGGGTGACGAGCGCGACGTGGCCGCGCAGGTCGTCCAGGTGGAGGTCGACCAGGGGGACGTCGCCGACGGTCACGGCGCCGGTGCGCGGGCCGTGGATCCCGGCCAGCAACCTGCCGAGCGTGGACTTGCCGGCGCCGGACGGGCCGACCATGGCCAGGCGTTCGCCGGGCGCGACGGTCAGCGAGACCCCGTGCAGGACGTCCCGGCCGGCCCGGTAGGCGTAGCGGACGTCGTCGGCCTGGAGGTGTTCGCCTGAAGGCCGGGCGCCGGTGGCGGTGCGGTCGTCGGGGACGTTCGCCACGCCCAGCAGCCGGGACATGGCGGCGCCGCCGACCTGGAGCTCGTCGATCCACATGAGGAAGCGGTCGAGCGGGTCGATGAGCTGCTGCGCGTAGAGGGTGGCGGCGGTGACCTGGGCGAGCGTGACCCAGTCGTTGATGTAGAACAGGCCGCCGATCAGCAGGCTGATGACGACGGGCAGCACGTAGCCGAGTTCGACGGCGGGGAACCAGACCGTCCGCAGCCCGAGGGTGTAGCGCTCGGCGGCGTAGGAGGCGGTGATGTCGCGGTCGGTGCGGTCGGCGCGCCGGCGCTGCAGGCCCAGGGCCTCCACGGCGCGGGCGCCTTCCACGGTCTCGGCCAGGCCTTCGGTCATGTCGGCGTAGGCCGCGTTCTCGCGCAGGTAGCCGTCGCGCGCCCGGCGCAGGTACCAGCGGGTGGCGATCCACAGGATGGGTGCGGCGATCAGCATCGGCAGCGTGAGCAGCGGGCTGACCAGCAGCAGCGCGCCGATGGTGATGGTGAAGGTCACGACCGCGATCAGTGTCTCCGGTACGGCGTGCCGTACCGTCCTGGACAACGAGTCGACGTCCCGCGACGTACGGGTGATCAGGTCGCCGGAGCCCGCCCGCTCGACGGTGGAGAGCGGCAGCCCGAGCACCCGGTCGACGAACTCCTCGCGCAGTTCGGCCAGCACCCGCTCGCCCAGCCGGGAGGAGGCGAGCACGGCGAAGCGCACCAGCAACGCCTGCATGAGCAGGAAGCCGCCGATGGCCAGGCCGACGAGCCACACGTTGACCCGGGCGCCGTCCTGTACGTCCTGGACCAGGCTGCCGAGCTGCCACGGCACGGCCAGGCCCGACACGGCGGCCAGTCCGTGCAGCGCGAGCGCGACGGAGAGCTGGCGCGGATATTTGAGCGTCAGCCGGCGGGCATAGGCGCGGACCTGCTTCTGGTCGGCGACCGGCAGGATCTCTCTGCTCATTCGTCGCTCACTACGCGGAGAGCCTCATATCTCGGCCCTCCGCTCCGTTCACGCTCCGCGGCCATGTTCAGTCCTCTCCTCTCGTGACGGTCGCCGAGTAGGCGCTGGACGTGGCGAGCAGCTCGCGGTGCGGGCCTTCGGCGTGGACGCGCCCGTCCTCCAGGTAGACGACGTGCTCGGTGCGGTCGAGCACGAGCGGGCTGGTGGTGCAGATCAGCGTGGTCTTTCCGGCGCGCGCCTTGGCGAGCCGCTCGGCGATGCGGGCCTCGCTGTGGGCGTCGACGGCGCTGGTGGGCTCGACGAGGATGAGCACCTCGGGGTCGGCCACCAGGGCGCGGGCCAGGCGCAGCCGCTGCTGCTGGCCGCCGGAGAACTCGCGGCCGCTCTCGGCGACCACGGTGTCGAGGCCTTCGGGCAGCGCGTCCACGATGTCCTCGGCGCAGGCGGCCCGCAGCGCGTGGCGTACCTCGTCGATGGAGGCGTTGCCGCGCACGTCGAGTTCGTCGCGCAGGCGGCCGGAGAACAGGCGGGCGGCGTTGTCGGCGACCAGGATGCGCTCGCGGACCTCGGGGATCGGCAGCTCGGCCAGGTCGACGCCGCCGAAGGTGACGTCGCCGTGGGCGTAGCGGCCGAGGCGGTCGGCGACCTCGATGGCCTGCTCGGGCGTGGGGGCGGCCAGCGCGGTCATGGTGCCGGGCTGGAGCGTGACACCGCTGTAGGAGTCGCGCAGGACGCCGCCTTCCGAGGCGCCGGTGCCGCCGTCGACCTCGGGTTCCATCGACAGGATCCGGACCACGCGGCGCGCGGCCACGTGGCCCTTGGTCAGCTTGTCCGCGGCCTCGGTGAGGGTGCGCATGGGGCCGATGAGGAAGACGGCGTAGCCGTAGAAGGCGACGAGCTGTCCGGCGGTGATCTGGCCGCCGAGCGCGAAGGAGGCGCCGATGCCGGTGACGACGGCGATGAGCACGCCGGGCAGCAGGATCTGGGCGCCTTCGAGCAGCGATTCGATGCCGGCCACGCGGACGCCAGCGTGGCGTACGCGCTGCGACTCCTCCTGGTAGCGCCCGGAGAAGACCTGCTCGCCGCCGATGCCGCGCAGGACGCGCAGGCCGGAGACGATGTCGGCCGAGCGCGTGGACAGCTCGCCCTGCAGGTCGCGGTGGGCCTTCTGGCGTTTGTGCAGCGGCTTGAGCAGCGGGCCGACGGCGACGGCCATGAGCGGCACGCCGAAGAGCACGAGCAGGCCGAGCGGCAGGGAGGTGGAGATGAGGTAGATCGTGACGGTGACGATCGCCACGACCGACCCGGTCCCGCGCAGCAGGATGTCCATCGAGCTGCCGATGTGCGCGATGTCGGAGTTGCCGACGCTGATGACCTCGCCGGTCGACAGCCGCTTGGGCAGCGTGGCGCCGAGGCGGGTGGCGTGGCGGGTGGTGAGCTGGACAGTGCGGTACGCGGCGGCCAGCCAATTGTAGACGGCGAAGCGGTGGCGCATGATGCCGGCGAAGGCCTGCAGCAGGCCCAGCCCGAGCATCACCGCCGACCAGATCAGCAGCGCGCGGGTGTCCTTGGCGGTGACGGCGTCGACGCCCTTGCCGAGCACCGCGGGGACGAGCGCCTGTCCCATCCACCAGAGGGTGGCGAATCCGATGCCGATCGCGAGCGCGGTCTTCTGCCGCAGCGCGTTCCACAGCAGGTAGCGGAAGGGCGTGCGGATGTCAGGGGTGCCGGGATCGGCTTCAGGCAGGGAGCGCATAGCCTGACTAGGCTGTCAAAGCCACCCTGACCAGGCAAATCATTTTCTGAACCCCCGTAGGGTGTAAAGCAGCGCCATCAGGGCGGTCAGCGCGAGGAGCAGATAGCCGATCGTGTACGCGCCGGTCGCGGTGTAGACAGCGCCCATGACCAGCGGCGGGAAGTATCCGCCGAGCCCTCCGGCGGCGCCCACGAGGCCGGTGACGGTGCCGACCCGCGAGGCCTCGACGAGCTTGGCGACGAGCGCGAAGACGCCGCCGGCGCCGAGGCCGAGAAAGAAGGCCATGAGCACGAAGCTGACCCCGGCGGGGATCTCCAGCGGCGGCTTGAAGGCGAGGACGACGGCCATGGCGACGGCGCCGGCGAAGGAGATCGTCAGCACCCGGATCGGGCCGATCCGGTCGGAGGAGATGCCGCCGAGCGGGCGGGCGATCACGGCGGCGATGGAGAACCCGGCGGTACGCAGGCCCGCCTCGGTCTGGGCGAACTCGTAGACGTTCTGCAGCAGGGTGGGCAGGTAGGTGGAGAACGCGACGAAGCCGCCGAACGCGACCGCGTACAGGAAGGCGCACTGCCAGGTGGCCTTGATCTTCATCGCTTCTTTCATGCGGGGCAGCGCGGGATCGGTGCTGGGCTGCCAGGCGGGCGAGTTGCGGCTGGCCAGCAGCATGATGACGCCCATGACGGCGAGCGCCGCGCCCATGATCAGGTGTGTCGTGGAACGGCCCAGCGATTCGACCAGCCGTGGCGTGAAAAATGCGGACAAGGCGGTGCCGCCCATCCCAGCCCCGAACACGCCGGTGGCGAACCCGCGCCGCGCCGGCTCGTACCAGGAGTTGACGAACGGGATGCCGATCGCGAACGAGGTGCCCGGGATGCCCAGCAGAAACCCCCACAACAGCAGCGACGCGTAGGAGTTCGACCAGCCCACGAACACGACCGGCACGATCGAGACGAAGCAGATGATCGCGAACATCAGCCGCCCGCCGAACTTGTCGGCCAGCATCCCGACCGGGATCCGCCCCAGCGACCCGACCAGCACGGGGATCGCGACCAGCATCGAGGTCTCGGTCGGCGACAGGTGCAGCGCCTTGCTGTAGCTGCCGGACAGCGGGCCGATGAGGTTCCACGCCCAGAAGGTGATGGCGAAGGCCGCCGTCGCCAACACGAGATTGCGCACACGCATGCACCCTGTGTAACAGATCGCTACAGAGTGTGATGGAGTGGGGGTATGAGTGAGGCGGAGGACATCCTCCTGAAGACCGGCCGGTTCTTCCGCAGATCGGTCACGGGCCAGGACCTGCGGACCGTCTACCTGGCCGGTGGCCGGGAGGGCGACGCCTTCTACCGCGACCGGTGGAGCCACGACAAGGTGGTCCGCTCGACGCACGGCGTGAACTGCACGGGCTCGTGCTCGTGGAAGGTCTACGTCAAGGACGGCATCATCACCTGGGAGACCCAGCAGACCGACTACCCGAGCGTCGGCCCCGACCGCCCCGAGTACGAGCCGCGCGGCTGCCCGCGCGGCGCCGCCTTCTCCTGGTACACCTACTCGCCGACGCGGATCCGCTACCCCTACGCGCGGGGCGTCCTGGTCAGGATGTACGGCGAAGCCCGCGGCAGCGGCCTCGACCCGGTAGCCGCCTGGGCCGAAATCACGACAAATCCGGAAAAGCGGGAGACCTACCAACGCGCCCGCGGCCAAGGCGGCCTCGTCAGGATCACCTGGAACCTCGCCACCGAGATGATCGCCGCCGCCCACGTCCACACCATCGAGACCTACGGCCCCGACCGCGTGGCCGGCTTCTCCCCCATCCCCGCCATGTCCATGGTCAGTCACGCGATCGGCGCCCGGTTCGTCTCGCTGATCGGCGGGACCATGCTCAGCTTCTACGACTGGTACGCCGACCTGCCGGTCGCCTCCCCCCAGGTCTTCGGCGACCAGACCGACGTGCCCGAGTCGGCCGACTGGTGGGACGCCGCGTACCTGATGCTGTGGGGCGCCAACGTCCCGGTCACCCGCACGCCCGACGCCCACTGGATGGCCGAGGCCCGCTACCGGGGCCAGAAGGTGGTGGTGGTCGCCCCCGACTACAACGACGCGGCCAAGTTCGCCGACGAGTTCCTGGCGGTGAACCCGGGCACGGACGGCGCTCTGGCCATGGCGATGGGCCACGTGCTGCTGAGGGAATGCTTCGTCGAACGGCAGGTGCCGTACTTCACCGAGTACGTCAGCCGGTTCACCGACCTGCCCTTCCTCGTCACGCTGACCGAACGCGACGGCCGCCACGTGCCGGACAAGTTTCTGACCGCCGCCGACCTGGGGTCGCAGGAGGAGTCGGCGGAGTGGAAGACCGTCTTCCTGGGCGCGGACGGCGAGCCGGTCGTGCCCAACGGCTCGGTCGGCTTCCGGTGGGGCGAGCGGGGAAAGGGCCGCTGGAACCTCAAGCTCGACACCGAGCCCCTGCTCACGCTGTACGGCGCGGAGCCGGTGGAGATTGCGCTGCCTCGGTTCGACGGCGGCGGCCCGCTGACCCGCGGCGTCCCGGCCAGGCGGATCGGCGGGCACCTGGTCACGACCGTCTTCGACCTCATGCTGGCCCAGTACGGCGTGCACCGGCGCGGGCTGCCGGGCCGCTGGCCCCACGGGTACGGCGACGCGTCGGAGCCGTACACACCGGCCTGGCAGGAGCCGATCACGAAGGTCCCGGCGGCGCGCGCGATCAAGATCGTGAGGGAGTTCGCCACGACGGCCGAGCAGACCCGCGGCCGCTGCATGATCATCCTGGGCGCGGGGACCACGCAGTGGTTCCACGGCGACACGATCTACCGGGCCTTCCTGGCGCTTCTGATGCTGACCGGCTGCCAGGGACGCAACGGCGGCGGCTGGGCGCACTACGTGGGCCAGGAGAAATGCCGCCCGCAGACCGGATGGGCGCAGCTGGCCGGCGGCCTCGACTGGTCGCGCCCGCCCCGGCAGACACCGGGCACGCCGTTCTGGTACCTGCACACCGACCAGTGGCGCTACGACCGCTTCGACGCCGGCGACCTGAGCTCCCCGATCGGCCCCGGGGCCTTCCGCGGCAGGCACACCGCCGACCTGGTGGCCGAGGCGGTCAGGAACGGCTGGATGCCGATGGCGCCCGCCTTCGACCGCAACCCGCTGGAGCTGGGCGACGCGGCGGACCCGGTCGCGAACGCCCAGGAGGAGCTCGCCAACGGCACCCTGCGTTACGCCGCCGAGGACCCGGACGACCCGCGCAACTGGCCGCGGGTGCTGACGCTCTGGCGCTCCAACCTGCTGGGGTCGAGCGCCAAGGGCAACGAGTACTTCCTGCACCATCTGCTCGGCGCGCGCTCGAACCTGCCGCGGCCCGACGAGCAGGCGCCGCGGGGCAAGCTGGACCTGCTGCTGACACTGGACTTCAGGATGACGTCCTCGACGTTGTTCTCCGACATCGTGCTGCCCGCGGCGACGTGGTACGAGAAGCACGACCTGTCCTCGACGGACATGCACCCGTTCGTGCACGCGTTCAACCCCGCCATCACGCCGCCGTGGGAGACCAAGAGCGACTTCCACGCCTTCCACGCGATCGCCAGGGCCTTCAGCGCCATGGCCAAGGATCGGCTCGGGGTCAGGAAGGACGTCGTGGCGCTGCCGTACCAGCACGACACGCCCGGCGAGATCGCCCAGCCGGGCGGGCGCGCGCCCGCCCGCGTCACGCCCGACCTGGTGGTGGTCGAGCGCGACTACGGCGCGGTCGCCGAGAAGATGGCGGCGCTCGGCCCGCTGGCCGAGGGCAAGGGGCTGCCGGTGAAGGGCGTGGTGTTCATGCCCGACGAGGAGGTGGTCTGGCTCGGCGAGCGGTGCGGGCTGGTGCCGCGCGGGGTCGCCAAGGGACGGCCGATGCTCGACACCGAAGCCAAGGCGTGCGAGGCGATCCTGGCGCTGTCGGGGGTCAGCAACGGGCGGCTGGCCGCCCAGGGCTTCGGGCAACTGGGCGAGCGGACCGGCACCGACTTCGGCGAGCTCGTCCACCACGACCACCGCATCGTCTTCGCCGACACCCAGGCCAGGCCCACGCACGTGGCCTCCAGCCCGGAATGGTCGGGCAAGGAGTCGCACGACCGCCGCTACTCCCCCTTCACCATCAACGTCGAGCACCACAAGCCGTGGCACACGCTGACCGGCCGGATGCACTTCTTCCTCGACCACGACTGGATGCACGAGTACGGCGAGGCCCTGCCGGTCTACCGGCCGCCGCTGGACATGACCGCCCTGTTCGGCGAGGGAAGCGCGGACATGCTGGTGGTGCGCTATCTGACACCGCACTCGAAGTGGTCCATCCACTCCGAGTACCAGGACAACCTGCTCATGCTGTCGCTCTCGCGCGGCGGCCCGGTGATCTGGATGTCGGTCCAGGACGCCGCGAGGATCGGCGCCGCCGACAACGACTGGATCGAGGCCACCAACCGCAACGGCGTGGTCGTGGCCAGGGCCATCGTCTCCCACCGGATGCCGGAGGGCACGGTCTACATGCACCACGCCCAGGACCGGGTGATCGACGTGCCGAAGTCGGAGGCGACCGGACGGCGCGGCGGCATCCACAACGCGCTCACCCGCGTGCTGATCAAACCCACCCACATGATCGGCGGGTACGCCCAGCTGTCGTACGCCTTCAACTACCTCGGCCCGACCGGCAACCAGCGCGACGAGATCACGGTGATCAGGAAGCGCTCGCAGGAGGTGACGTACTGATGGAGCGAACCCTGACGCACCGAACGGCGTGGAGGGCCGAGGTACGAGAGGTGAGCTACCAATGAGCCCGCGGATCATGGCACAGCTCGCGATGGTGATGAACCTCGACAAGTGCATCGGCTGCCACACCTGCTCGGTCACCTGCAAGCAGACGTGGACCAACCGGGCGGGGGTCGAGTACGCCTGGTTCAACAACGTCGAGACCCGCCCCGGCCAGGGATACCCGCGCGGCCACGAGGACCAGGACCGGTGGCGCGGCGGATGGCAGGTCGACGCCAAGGGGCGGCTGCGGCTGCGGGCGGGCGGGCGGGTACGCAAGCTCCTCGGCATCTTCGCCAACCCGCTCATGCCCAACATCGAGGACTACTACGAGCCCTGGACCTACGACTACGAGAACCTCACCCGCGCCCCGCTCGGCGACGACATCCCGGTCGCGCCGCCGCGCTCGCTGATCAGCGGCGAGCCCATGGCGATCCGCTGGAGCGCCAACTGGGACGACAACCTCGGCGGCGACCCGTCGGCCGACCCGATCCTGCGCAAGGTCGGCGACCAGGTGAAACTGGAGTTCGAGCAGGCGTTCATGTTCTACCTGCCGCGCATCTGCGAGCACTGCCTGAACCCGTCCTGCGTCGCCTCCTGTCCCTCCGGCGCCCTGTACAAGCGCGAGGAGGACGGCATCGTCCTGGTGGACCAGGACCGCTGCAGGGGCTGGCGGATGTGCGTGACCGGCTGCCCGTACAAGAAGATCTACTTCAACCACCGCACCGGCAAGGCCGAGAAGTGCACGTTCTGCTACCCGAGGGTGGAGGTCGGGCTGCCGACCGTGTGCTCGGAGACGTGCGTCGGGCGCCTGCGCTACCTGGGCGTCATGCTCTACGACGCCGACCGGGTGGGCGAGGTGGCGAGCATCGCCGACGACAAGGAGCTGTACGAGGCGCAGCTGTCGCTCTTCGTCGACCCGGACGACCCGGCCGTGGCCGCCTCCGGGCTCCCCGACGACTGGATCGAGGCGGCCCGCCGCTCGCCCGTGTACGACCTGATCATGCGTTACCGGATCGCGTTGCCGCTGCACCCGGAGTACCGCACGCTGCCGATGGTCTGGTACGTGCCGCCGCTGTCGCCCGTCGTGGACGCGCTGGCCGGCTCGGGGTACGACGGCGAGGACGCCGACAACCTGTTCGCCGCAGTCGAGGCGCTGCGCATCCCGGTGGAGTACCTGGCCGAGCTGTTCACGGCCGGCGACCCGGTGCCCGTGACGGCGGCGCTGCGGCGGCTGGCGGCCATGCGCTCGTACATGCGCGCCGTCAACCTGGGCGAGGAGCCCGAGCTGCCGCACTCGGGGCTGTCGGCCGAGGACATCCACGACATGTACCGGCTGCTGGCCCTGGCCCGCTACGACGAGCGCTACGTCATCCCGTCCGCCTACTCCAAGACGCCCGGGGCCGTGGAGGAGATCGGCTGCAGCCTCGACTACGACGGCGGGCCGGGGATGGCGGGGCCGTTCGGGGAGGGCTCGGGCCGCCCGGTGCCGGTGTCGATCGAGAGCTTCCACGGGCTGAAGCAGCGCCAGACCGGCGAGGAGACCACCCGCGAGCGGGTCAACCTCCTCAACTGGGACGGCAGGGGCAAGCCCGCCGGCCTGTTCCCGCCGAAGAAGGGCGAGGCATCATGAACAAGGCTGTGACCTGGCAGGCCGCCGCACACCTGCTGGCCTACCCCGACGAGCGGTTCTGGGGACGGCTGCCGCTGATCGAGCGGGCCGCCGCGCCGTGCTTCCCCGGGTTCGCCGACGCCATCCACGCCATGGGGCCGGGCGAGCTGGCCGCCCACTACGTCGAGATGTTCGACATGAAGCGGCGCTGCTGCCTCTACCTCACCTACTACGCCGACGGCGACACGCGGCGGCGCGGCGAGTCGCTGGCCGCGCTCAAGGGCCGCTACCGGGCCGCCGGGTGGGAGCTGATGGACGACGAACTGCCGGACTTTCTCCCGGTGATGCTGGAGTTCGCCGCCCTGGACGCCGCGGGCGCCGCGCTGCTGGCCGAGCACCGGGTGGGGATCGAGCTGCTGCGCTCGGCGCTGGACGGGTACGGCTCGCCGTACACGATCGTGCTGGACGGCGTGCGCCGCGCCCTGCCCGAGCCGACCGCGGAGCAGCGGGCGGCGGCGGCCCGGCTGGCCCAGGACGGCCCGCCCGCCGAGTCCGTGGGGGTGTACCGGTGAACTACGGCGAGACGTTCTTCTGGGTGATCGCGCCCTACGTGACGCTGGTGGTGCTGATCGGCGGGCTGCTCTGGCGCTACCGCTACGACAAGTTCGGCTGGACGACCCGCTCGTCGCAGCTCTACGAGTCGCGGCTCCTTCGGATCGCCTCGCCGCTGTTCCACTACGGGCTGGTGTTCGTGATCGCCGGGCACGTGATCGGCCTGTTCATCCCGGCCACGTGGACGGAGGCGATCGGCCTGTCCGACCACGCCTACCACCTGCTGGCCCGCGTCTTCGGCGGCCTCGCCGGGCTGGCCGTGCTCGCCGGGCTGGCCCTGCTCATCTACCGCAGACGGCGCAACGGCCCGGTCTTCCGCGCCACGACCGTCAACGACAAGGTCATGTACGTGGCGCTCGCGCTGGCCGTCGTCGCCGGGCTGGTGGCCACGCTGACCGGGGCGGAGTACCGCGACTCGGTCTCGCCGTGGTTCCGCAGCGTCTTCGTGTTCCGGCCGGACGCCGAGGCGATGACCGAGGCGACCGTGTTCTTCAAACTGCACGTCATCGCCGGAATGGTGATGATCGGGCTGTTCCCGTTCACCCGGCTCGTGCACGCGCTGTCGGCACCCGTCGGGTACTTGTTCCGCCCATACATCGTCTACCGCAGCCGACTGCGCCAGAATCAATCCCTGTGAGGCATGGCTACACCAACAGCACCTTCGGCGACGGCGCTCTGGTCGTGAAGTGTTACCTGGGTCCGGGCGCCGCGGAACGGCTGGAAACCGAGCGGAAGATGTTGCGCCGCCTGCGCGGACGGGTGCCCGTGCCCGCCGTTCAGGCGGTCAGCGACACCAGTCTGACCACAAGGTTCGTCGCGGGCGTCCACGGTCAGGATCTCCTCGACGAGGGTCTGGCCAAGGAGGTCATGACCGCCTGCGGGCGGACGCTGGCCGCCATCCACGCCATGCCCGCCGCCCGGGGCCGCGTCCTGGTCCACGGCGACTACGGCCCCAACAACCTGATCATCGATCCGATGACGCACGAGACCGCGGCGGTGCTCGACTGGGAGTGGGCCCACCGCGGCGAACCGGTCGAGGACCTGGCGTGGTGCGAGTGGATCGTCAGGACCCACCATCCCGAGCACGAGCAGGCGCTGCCGTACTTCTTCGAGTCCTATGGCGGGCCGGTGCCCGAGTGGCCGGAGCGGCACGCGGCGATGCTGGAGCGCTGCCGGGCGCTGCTGGCCTTCGCGGCCGGTTGGGGGCCGGAGGGCGAGGAGCTCTGGCGGGAGCGGGTCGCGGCGACGGCCGCCTTCACCGGCTGAGCGCAGAGATCTTCTCGCGGGCCAGGCGCACGCCCCTGGCGTGCTTCCAGCCGATGGCCGCGGTCACCTCGTCGCCGTTCTCCGCCAGGGCGACCCAGCGGCCGTCGCCGGGTTCGCCCTCGATCCACCGGATCCGGTCGTCGTGGCCGATCCGGCCGTGGATCTGGAGCTTCACGTCGTACTGGTCGGTCCAGAAGTAGGGGATCGAGGAGAACGGACGTTCGTCGCCGAGGATGTTGCCCGCGACGGCCACGGCCTGTTCCGTGGCGGTCGTCCGGCTCTCCACGCGGCCCGCCGGAAAGCGGGCCACGTCACCGACCGCGTAGACCCCGGGAGCCGCCTCGCCGTAGGCGTCGCAGGTGACGCCGTCGCTCAGGCCGAGGCCGCTGCCGATGAGCCAGCCGGTGGCCGGCACCGCGCCGACGGTGACGATCACCTGGTCGGCGGGCACCTTCTCGCCTCCGGTCAGTTCGAGGCCGTCGACGCGGCCGGCCGTACCGGTGAAGGCGTGGACCTTGGTGCTGACCCGCACGTCCACGCCGTGCCGGCGGTGTGTGCGCGCGACGAGCGCGCCGAGCCTGGCGCCCAGGTGGCGGGCCATGGGGACCGGCGCGGGGTCGATCAGCGTCACCTCCAGGCCGAGCGTGCGCGCGGAGGCGGCGAGCTCACAGCCGAGCACGCCCGCGCCGACCACCGCGATCCGCACGCCGTCCTTCAGCTCCGTGCGCAGCGCGAGCGCGTCGTCGAGGGTGCGCAGCGTGTGCAGCCCGTCCAGCACGGGCTGGCCGGGCAGCCGCCGCGGCGTCAGCCCGGTCGCGATCACCAGCCTGTCGTACGCCAGTCGCCGCCCGTCGTCCAGCCCCACCACCCGTTCACCCCGATCCAGGTGTACGGCCCGCCGCCCCAGCACCCAATTCACGCCCAGCCGGTCGAGCGCGTCCTGGCCGAGCAGCCGGGTGCGCTCGGCGGGCCAGGACTCGGTGAGGACCTGTTTGGACAGCGGCGGACGGTCGTAGGGCGGATGGCGCTCCTCCCCCACGAGCGTGATCGCGCCGTCGAACCCCCTGCGACGCAGCACCTCCGCCACGGTCAGCCCGCCGATCGAAGCGCCCACGATGACCACGTTCAATGCCGCCCCCAGTCAAGTGAACATTGTAATCGACAAGTGTACACCGTGCACACGGGGGTATGGGAAAGGCCGCACCCCCTCCGGCGTGCGGCCTTCTCCCGGACTGCTACCTGCTGGCCTTCAGGTACTCGGTGTTCATCTGGGCGATGGTGTCCAGCGGGATCCCCTTCGGGCAGACCGCCGTGCACTCGCCGGTGTTGGTGCAGCCGCCGAAGCCCTCGGCGTCCATCTGGTCCACCATCGCCTTGGCGCGGCTGAGGCGCTCCGGCTGGCCCTGCGGGAGCAGCGACAGGTGAGTGATCTTCGCCGCGGTGAACAGCGACGCCGAGCCGTTCGGGCAGGCCGCCACGCAGGCGCCGCAGCCGATGCAGGTGGCCGCGTCGAAGGCGTCGTCGGCGTCCTCCTTGCGGACCGGGACCGCGTGCGCGTCCGGCGCGGAGCCGGCCGGGACCGAGACGAACCCGCCCGCCTGGATGATGCGGTCGAAGGCGCTCCGATCCACGACCAGGTCCTTGATGACCGGGAAGGGAGCGGCCCGCCACGGCTCGATGGTGATCTCGGCACCGTCCTCGAAGTGGCGCATGTGGAGCTGGCACGTCGTCGTGGCGCGCTGCTCACCGTGGGCCACGCCGTTGATGACCATGCCGCACATGCCGCAGATGCCCTCGCGGCAGTCGTGGTCGAAGGCGATCGGGTCGTCGCCCTCCAGGATCAGCTTTTCGTTGACGACGTCGAGCATCTCCAGGAAGGACATGTCCGGGGAGACGTCCTTGGCCAGGTAGGTGACCATGCGCCCGGCGTCGCCGGGGCCGCTCTGCCGCCACACCTTGAGAGTGAGATCCATTACTTGTAGCTCCGCTGGCTCATCTTGACGTAGTCGTACTCGAGCGCTTCCTTGTGCAGCACCGGGCCGTCGGGAGTGCGCTCCCACGCCGAGACGTGCGCGAAGTGCTCGTCGTCGCGCAACGCCTCGCCGTCGGCGTCCTGCGACTCGGCGCGGAAGTGGCCGCCGCAGGACTCGGTGCGCACCAGCGCGTCCAGGCACATCAGCTCGGCCAGGTCGAAGAAGTCGGCCACCCGGCCGGCCTTCTCCAGCACCTGGTTGAGCTCCTCTGGCGTGCCGCTGACCTTGACGTTGCGCCAGAACTCCTCGCGCAGGGCCGGGATCAGGTCCAGGGCCTTGCGCAGCGACTCCTCGGTGCGCTCCATGCCGCAGTAGTCCCACATGATCTTGCCGAGCTCGCGGTGGAAGGAGTCCGGGGTGCGGGTGCCGTTGACGGCCATCAGGCGGTCGATCTTGGTGCGTACCTTGATCTCGGCCTCGGCCACGGCTTCCTCGTCGATCTCGCCGTACGGGCCGTTGGCCAGGTAGTCGCCCAGCGTGGTCGGCAGCACGAAGTAGCCGTCGGCCAGGCCCTGCATCAGCGCCGAGGCGCCCAGGCGGTTGGCGCCGTGGTCGGAGAAGTTGGCCTCGCCGATCACGAACAGGCCCGGGACCGTGGACTGCAGGTCGTAGTCCACCCACAGGCCGCCCATCGTGTAGTGCACGGCGGGGTAGATGCGCATCGGCTGGGTGTAGGGGTCCTCGCCGGTGATGCGCTCGTACATCTCGAAGAGGTTGCCGTACTTCTTCTCGACGGCGTCGCGGCCGAGGCGGGCGATCGCGTCGCGGAAGTCGAGGTAGACGCCCAGGCCGCCGGGGCCGACGCCGCGGCCCTCGTCGCAGACGTTCTTGGCCGCGCGCGAGGCGATGTCACGCGGGACCAGGTTGCCGAAGGCCGGGTAGATGCGCTCCAGGTAGTAGTCGCGCTCCTCGTCCGGGATGTCGCCGGGGGCGCGCTGGTCGCCGGCGGCCACGGGCACCCACACCCGGCCGTCGTTGCGCAGGGACTCCGACATCAGCGTCAGCTTCGACTGGTACTCGCCGGAGACCGGGATGCAGGTCGGGTGGATCTGCGTGTAGCACGGGTTGGCGAAGTACGCGCCGCGCTCGTGTGCCCGCCAGATGGCCGTGGTGTTGCAGCCCTTGGCGTTCGTGGACAGGAAGAAGACGTTGCCGTAGCCGCCGGTGGCCAGCACGACCGCGTCGGCCGTGTGCCGCTCGATCTCGCCGGTGACCATGTCACGCACGATGATGCCGCGCGCGCGGCCGTCGGAGACGATCAGCTCCAGCATCTCGTGCCGGGTGAACATCTCGACGGTGCCGGCCTTCACCTGCCGCTCCAGCGCCTGGTAGGCGCCCAGCAGGAGTTGCTGGCCCGTCTGGCCGCGGGCGTAGAAGGTGCGCGAGACCTGCGCGCCGCCGAAGGAGCGGGTGTCGAGCAGGCCGCCGTACTCGCGGGCGAACGGCACGCCCTGGGCCACGGCCTGGTCGATGATGTTGACCGAGACCTCGGCCAGGCGGTAGACGTTCGACTCCCGGGCGCGGAAGTCGCCGCCCTTGACGGTGTCGTAGAAGAGCCGGTAGATCGAGTCGCCGTCGCCGCGGTAGTTCTTCGCGGCGTTGATGCCGCCCTGGGCGGCGATCGAGTGCGCCCGCCGGGGCGAGTCCTGGTAGCAGAACGACTTGACGTTGTAGCCCAGTTCGCCGAGGGTCGCGGCGGCCGAGCCGCCGGCCAGGCCGGTGCCGACCACGATGACGTTGAGCTTGCGCTTGTTGGCGGGGTTGACGAGCTTGGCGGCGAACTTCCGCTTGGCCCACCGCTCCTCGATGGGGCCTTCCGGGGCCTTGGCGTCCCGGAGGGCTTCGCCCTCGGTGTATTCGATCACTTGACTACTCCGAACATGATGGCCAGCGGCGGCGCGAGGAACCCGAGCACGAGCACGGCCGAGACCGCGAGCGCGCCCAGCTTCACCACCCGGCGGCGCTCTCCCTTGACCCAGCCGAGTGTCTGGAAGGCCGACCAGATGCCGTGGCGCAGATGCAGGCCGACCAGGAGGATGGCGATCACGTAGATGGCCGTGACCCACCAGCGGCCGGGCTGGAAGCCCTCGATCATGCGGTCGGCGGGCGCGGAGTTGACCCCGGCGGGGTTGACCACGCCGAAGGTCAGGTCGAGCAGGTGCCAGACGATGTAGAGCGCGATGGTGACGCCGCCCCAGCGCATGATGTGCGTGGCGTACCCGGTGGCCTGCGACTTCTTGGCCACGTACTTCACCGGCCTGGCCTTGCGCGCGCGGCGGGTCAGCGTGATGGCCGCCCACAGGTGCAGGACCACGGCCACGAAGAGGGTGATCTCCAGCAGGGTCACGACTCCGCGGTACGGCAGGAACGGCTGCAGCAGCGTCCGCAGCCAGTGCGCGTACTCGTTGAACGAGTCCCGGCCGTAGAAGATCTTCAGGTTGCCCAGCATGTGCAGGGCGAGGAAGCCCACCATCACGGCGCCCGTGACGGCCATGATGACTTTCCTGCCGTTCGACGAGCTCAGGAACCCGCGGGACTTCTTGGGCGTTGGCGGAGCAGGGGTCTTCCCCACTTCCGTCTTGGGGGGACTCACGGGTGCCGTCGCGGCCCCGCGCTCAATCGTGGCAGTCACATCTTGGAACGCTAGGTATCCAGGGATGATCCGTCCAAGTCATCATGGATCTGGTTTCCATAGCCAAGAGCTATGACCCTTGGTTTCGTACGGCTACCGCAAAATCCACAAAGCACGCGTGCGAGCAAAATCACAGCCTGGCGATAGCCGTAAGCTATGGAGATCATGCAATTGCAGCAGCTCGCCTATTTCGTCGCGGTAGCCGAGACCAGGCACTTCACCCAGGCCGCCGAGAGCGTGCGCGTGGCCCAGCCGTCGCTGAGCAAGCAGATCAAGGCCCTGGAGACCGAACTCGGCGCGCCGCTGTTCTCCCGTGCGCGCGGCAACGTCACGCTCACCCCCGCGGGCGAGGCGCTCCTGCCGCTGGCCCGCCGCATGCTCGCCGACGCCGACACCGCCCGGCAGGAGGTGGCCGAGCTGGCAGGACTGCGCCGCGGCCGCGTACGGCTGGGCGCCACCCCGTCCCTGTGCGCCGGGCTGCTGGCCGACGCGCTGGCCCGCTTCCACCGCGACTATCCGGGCATCCGGCTCCACGTCGAGGAGGGCGGCTCACGCGACCTGGTCAGGGCGCTGGCCCGCGGGCAGATCGACCTGTCGCTGATCATCACGCCGCTCCAGCACGACGACCCCTCGCTGGTCACCGAGGAGATCCTGCGGGAGAACCTGGTCGTCGTCTCACCCAGTCACCGGCGGGCCGGGCCGGTGGGTGACGACATGGCGATCCGCCGGCCGTACGTGCGGATCGAGGACCTGCGCGGACGGCCGATGGTGATGTTCCGGCGCGGCTACGACCTGCGCGAGGCCACGCTCGCGGCCTGCCGTCAGGCGGGCTTCGAGCCGCGCTTCGCGGTCGAGGGCGGCGAGATGGACGCGGTGCTGCGGTTCGTGGAGGCGGGCCTGGGCGTGGCCGTGGTGCCGTCGATGGTGCTCGACGGGCGGCCGGGACTGACCGGCACACCCCTGGCGCCACCGGGCCTGAGCCGCACGATCGCGCTGGCCAACCGCAAGGACGTCGAGCCGACCCGCGCGGCCCAGGCGTTCCGCGCCACCCTGCGGACGTTTCTCGTCGAGGCCGCGCACGAAGGGACGCTTCCACAAGGGGTCGAGCTCATCGCAGAATGAACCAGCGATCGCTACGAGGCAGTGGAGAGGGCAGTGCGTGACGGCTTCACTATCTGAGACGCTCACCCTCGTCCTCATCGAGGACGACGACGGTGATGCCTTCTTGGTCGAGGAGCTGCTCAAGGAGGCGGAGGCACCCCCGCGCATCACCTGGGCACGCAGCCTGGCCGAGGGCCTGCCCAAGCTCACCCCCGACGTGCAGTGCGTGCTCGTCGACCTGTCGTTGCCGGACGCCAGCGGGCTGGAGGCCCTGGAGCAGGTGCTGGCGGCCGCGCCGCAGGCCGCGGTCCTGGTGCTGACCGGGACCAGCGAGGCGCACGTCGGCGTGGCCGCGGTGCAGGCCGGCGCCCAGGACTACCTGGTCAAGCAGGACATCACCGCCCGGCTGCTGGTCCGCTCGATCCGCTACTCCATGGAGCGCAGACGCACCCAGCGGATGTTGATCAAGGCGGAGGTGAGCGCCCAGGAGAACGCCCGGCTCGAACGCGGTCTGCTGCCCGTCCCGCTGCTGAGCGGCGACACGATCGAGCACACCACCCGCTACCTGCCCGGCAGCCAGGGCGCCCTGCTCGCCGGCGACTTCTACGACACCGTGCAGACGTCCGACGGCTCGGTGCACATCGTGGTGGGCGACGTGTGCGGGCACGGCCCCGACGAGGCCGCGCTCGGCGTCGCGCTGCGCATCGCCTGGCGCACGCTGGTGCTGGCCGGGCAGACCGGCGACGTCATGCTGCACGCGATGGACGCGCTGCTCAGGGTCGAGCGCAAGGCTCCGGAGATCTACACCACGCTCTGCACGGCCACCCTGACCCCCGACCTCACCCACGCGGAGATGCGGATCGTCGGCCATCCGCCGCCGGTGCTGATCCGCGACGGCGTGGTCGAGGCCGTCAGCGAGGGCCCGTCGGGGCCGCCGCTGGGCATCTTCCGGGACGCGGAATGGCACGCCATCGACGTGCCCCTGGGCCAGGACTGGTCCCTCATGCTCTACACCGACGGCCTCATCGAGGCGGCCGTGGAGCAGGACCAGCTGGGCGTCGACGGGCTCGTGGAGCTGGTGCGCGAGCACGGCCACGTCGACCTCGACCGGCTGATCCGGCACGTCGGAACCCTCACCGACGACCTGGCCGTGGTCCTCGTCCAGAGGAGAGCGCCGTGAACCTTCATCCGCTGCCGCCGGCCAAGGAGCCCACCGGCATCGGCCGGCTGCCCGTGGCCCGCTGGTTCGTCGCCGCCGGCGTCGTCATGGCGCTGGCCTACGCCGTCGGCGTCGGCGTGACGCTGACGCTGGTGGAACAGGTCCGCACGATCCAGCCGCGCCCCGAGGTCGTGGCCAGGCTGGACCAGCTGAACACCATGCTCATCGTGGTCTTCACCGTCATCCTCGTGGCCGCCGTGGCGCTGACGTTCATGATCCGCTACGCCGTGCTCAAGCCCATGGCCCAGCTCGCCGGACAGGTGCGCGAGGTCGCGGCGGGCGACTTCAACCGCAGGCTGCGGGTCGACCGCCCCGCCGAGCTCGCCGAGCTGGCCTCCCACGTCGACTCGATGCGCGGGCGCATCCTGGAGGGCTGGCGCAGCGCCGAGGAGCAGGCCGACGAGCTGCGGCGCTCCAACGGCGAGCTGGAGCAGTTCGCCTACGTGGCCAGCCACGACCTGCAGGAGCCGCTGCGCAAGGTGGCCAGCTTCACGCAAATGCTGGAGCAGAGGTACGGCCCGCAGCTCGACGACCGCGCCAAGCAGTACATCGGCTACGCCGTGGACGGCGCCAAGCGCATGCAGGTCCTCATCAACGACCTGCTCGACTTCTCCCGCGTGGGCCGGGTCCACGGTGAGCGCGTGATCACCGACACCGGCGAGGCCCTGAACACGGCACTGGAGAACCTGTCGGCGGCCATCGAGGACACCGAGACGGTGGTGACCTCCGACCGTCTGCCGAAGGTGGTGGGTAACAGGTCGCAGCTGGTCCGTCTGTTCCAGAACCTGGTGGAGAACTCCGTCAGGTTCCGCTCCGACGTCCCCCCGCGCATCCACATCGGGGCGCGGCGCACCGACGACGGCATGTGGGAGTTCAGCTGCTCCGACAACGGCATCGGCGTCGAGGCCAAGTACGCTGACCGCATCTTCCTGATCTTCCAGCGCCTGCACGCGCGCGACGTCTACCCGGGCACCGGGATCGGGCTGGCCCTGTGCAGGAAGATCGTGGAGTATCACGGCGGACTGCTCTGGCTCGACCCCGACGGCGAGGGCCCGGGAGCCACGTTCCGCTGGACCCTGCCGGAAGCGGAAGAGGACTCATGATCCCGATCGAAGTGCTGCTGGTCGAGGACGACCAGGGCGACATCCTGCTCACCCGGGAGGCCTTCGAGCTGAACAAGGTCAAGAACCGCCTGCACGTGGTCAACGACGGCGAGCAGGCGCTCGCCTTCCTGCGCCGCGAGGAGGGCTACGCCGACGCGCCCCGCCCGGACCTGGTCCTGCTCGACCTCAACCTGCCGCGCATGGACGGCATGGAGGTGTTGCAGGAGGTGAAGGCGGACGCCACGTTGCGTTCGATCCCGGTGGTGATCCTGACGACGTCGGAGGCGGAGGAGGACATCATCCGCAGCTACCAGCTCCACGCAAACGCATATGTCACCAAACCGGTAGATTTTGACCAATTTATCCGAGTTGTCCGGCAAATAGACAATTTTTTCGTGACCGTAGTGAAGCTACCGAACCAAGGACACCGCCTCTGACGTGCGGACGTGACAGGAATCACACAGGGCCATCGAAAAAGTGAGTGACCCTTCTCACAAAACGTGATGCCGTCGTCGTAACGTATCCCCCACCAAATGCGCGCCCGAGCGGAGACGCCGCGCGCTCAGCGACTCGAACCCGGACCCCAGGCGAGCAGGGTCCGCGGGAGGTGGAGAGGTCCGCGATGACCCAGACGACGCCTGAAAGCCCGGTAAGGAGACAGCGCGCGCAGATCAAAGTGCGCACGCTTCGCACCGATAACTGGTGGCTGGCCCCGCTGCTGACCTTTCTTGGGCTCAGCTCATTCCTTGTCTACGGCGTGTGGGCGATCTTCGACGGCAGCTACTACTACGCGCCGAGCGAGTACATAGCCCCGTTCTCGTCGCCATGTCTGGCGACGTCCTGTCCCGAGGGCGCCCGCTTCCTCGGGCTGGCGCCCTTCGGCGACTGGTACACCCTGCCGCCCGGCCTGCTGATTCTGGGCCTGCCCGGCGGTTTCCGGCTCACGTGCTACTACTACCGCAAGTCCTACTACCGCTCGTTCTGGCTTTCGCCTCCGGCGTGCGCGGTGCAGGAGCCACACGGCAAGTACACGGGTGAGACGCGGTTCCCGCTGATCATCCAGAACATCCACCGCTACTTCTTCTACGCGGCGATCGCCATCGGCCTGATCCTGGCCTACGACGCGGTCCTCGCGCTCATCCACACGCCGACCGGGCTCGGCACCTGGATCCTGATCCTCAACGCGGTGCTGATCAACCTGTACACGCTGTCCTGCCACTCGTGCCGGCACATCACCGCCGGCCGCCTGAACCACTTCTCCCGGCACCCGGTGCGCTACAAGGCCTGGACATTCGTCTCGAAGCTCAACGCCAAGCACCAGCCCCTCGCGTGGGCCTCGATGTTCTCGGTGATGGGCGCCGACCTCTACGTCAGGCTCGTGGCCAAGGGCATCGTCAACTTCCCGTTCGCATAAGGAAAACCTGTGGAAATCGAGCGTCACGAATACGACGTCGTCGTCATCGGAGCGGGCGGCGCCGGGCTGCGGGCCGCGATCGAGGCCCGGCAGCAGGGCAAGCGCACGGCGATCGTCTGCAAGTCCCTGTTCGGCAAGGCCCACACGGTCATGGCCGAGGGCGGCGCTGCCGCCGCGATGGGCAACGTCAACTCCGACGACAACTGGATGGTGCACTTCCGCGACACCATGCGCGGCGGCAAGTTCCTCAACAACTGGCGCATGGCTGAGCTCCACGCCAAAGAGGCCGCCGACCGCGTCTGGGAGCTGGAGGCCTGGGGCGCGCTCTTCGACCGCACCAAGGACGGCAAGATCAGCCAGCGCAACTTCGGCGGCCACGAGTACCCGCGCCTGGCCCACGTCGGCGACCGTACCGGCCTGGAGCTGATCCGCACGCTGCAGCAGCGCGTCGTCGCCCTGCAGCAGGAGGACCAGGAGACCCACGGCGACTACGAGGCCTACATCAAGGTCTTCCAGGAGTGCACGGTCACCCGGCTGCTCAAGGATGGCGAGGCCATCTCCGGCGCGTTCGGCTACTGGCGCGAGACCGGCAACTTCATCCTCTTCGACGCGCCCGCGGTCGTCCTGGCCACCGGCGGCATCGGCAAGTCCTACGTCGTCACCTCCAACTCCTGGGAGTACACCGGCGACGGCCACGCCCTGGCCCTGCTGGCCGGCGCCAACCTCATCAACATGGAGTTCATCCAGTTCCACCCGACCGGCATGGTCTGGCCGCCCTCGGTGCGCGGCATCCTGGTCACCGAGTCGGTCCGCGGAGACGGCGGCGTGCTGCGCAACTCCGAGGGCAAGCGCTTCATGTTCGACTACATCCCGGACGTCTTCAAGGACAAGTACGCCACCACCGAAGAAGAGGGCGACCGCTGGTACACCGACCAGGCCAACAACCGGCGCCCCCCGGAACTGCTGCCCCGTGACGAGGTGGCCCGCGCCATCAACGCCGAGGTGAAGGCGGGCCGCGGATCCCCCCAGGGCGGCGTCTTCCTGGACGTGTCCACCCGCCTGCCCGCCGACGAGATCAAGCGGCGGCTGCCGTCGATGCACCACCAGTTCAAGGAGCTGGCCGACGTCGACATCACCGCCGAACCCATGCAGGTCGGCCCCACCTGCCACTACATCATGGGCGGTGTCGAGGTCGACGCCGACACGGGGGCGGCGGCCGTACCCGGGCTGTTCGCGGCCGGCGAGGTCTCCGGCGGCATGCACGGCTCCAACCGCCTCGGCGGCAACTCCCTGTCCGACCTGCTGGTCTTCGGCCGCAGGGCCGGGCTCGGCGCGGCCGAGTACGTCAGCTCGCTCCCGGCCCGCCCCACGGTCGCGCAGGAGTCCGTCGACGCCGCCAAGGCCGAGGCCCTCGCCCCGCTGGAGCGCGGCGGCGAGAACCCCTACGAGGTCCACCACGAGCTCCAGCGGACGATGAACGAGCTGGTCGGCATCATCCGCAAGGCCGAGGAGGTCTCCGAGGCCCTGGAGGTCGTGGAGAAGCTCAAGGAGCGCGTGGAACTCGTCGGCGCCGCCGGCTCGCGCATCTACAACCCCGGCTGGCACCTCGCGCTCGACCTGCGCAACATGCTGCTGGTCTCGGAGTGTGTGGCCCGCGCGGCGCTGCTGCGCCAGGAGAGCCGCGGCGGCCACACCCGCGACGACTTCCCGGGCATGAACCCCGAGTGGCGCCGCAAGCTCCTCGTCTGCGCCACCCCCGACGGATCGGCCGTCACCGTCGAGGAGAAGGTCCAGCCGCCGATGCGCAAGGACCTGTTCGACCTGTTCGATCTGGGCGAGCTGAAGAAGTACCTCACCGAAGAAGAGCTGGGGAACGCAGAATGAGTTACAAGGCGAAGTTCAAGGTCTGGCGCGGTGAGGGCGGTGAAGGCAAGCTCGAGGACTTCACCGTCGAGGTGAACGAGGGCGAGGTCGTCCTCGACATCATCCACCGCCTCCAGGCCACCCAGGCGCCCGATCTCGCCGTCCGCTGGAACTGCAAGGCCGGCAAGTGCGGCTCGTGTTCCATGGAGATCAACGGCAAGCCGCGCCTGGGCTGCATGACCCGGATGTCCACCTTCGAGGAGGACGAGACCATCACCGTCACCCCGATGCGGACCTTCCCCGTCATCAAGGACCTCGTGACGGACGTCTCCTTCAACTACCAGAAGGCCCGCGAGATCCCCAGCTTCACCCCGCCGGCCGACGTCCGGCCGGGCGAGTACCGCATGAAGCAGGTGGACGTCGAGCGCTCGCAGGAGTTCCGCAAGTGCATCGAGTGCTTCATGTGCAACAACGTCTGCCACGTGATCCGCGACCACGAGGAGAACAAGCCCGCCTTCGCCGGCCCGCGCTTCCTGATGCGGATCGCGGAGCTGGACATGCACCCGTATGACGTGGCGGAGCGCCAGGACTCGGCACAGGAGCAGCACGGCCTGGGCTACTGCAACATCACCAAGTGCTGCACCGAGGTCTGCCCGGAACACATCAAGATCACCGACAACGCCCTGATCCCCATGAAGGAGCGCGTCGTCGACCGTAAATACGACCCGCTGGTCTGGCTGGGCAACAAGATCTTCCGCCGCCCGAAGTCATAACTTCTCATCTCAAAAGTGCCCGCCGCCACCCCGTGACGGCGGGCACTTTCCTGTGCGCGCGCCGTCAAGCCGATGCTCCGTTACGGCAAGCCGCCCCACCCCCACCCACCGCCGCGGGCTCACGTGTCGGGGGGATCGCTTCTCGCGCCGGACGAACGCACCGCCGCCACGGCCCACTCTGCCCCGCCAAGTGGTCTCCCCGAACCGAGCCTTGGGCCCGGCCAAGGGAGGAAGGCGTCCAGCAGCGATCTAATCCCGGCGGAAGAGGTCCTCGTCGCCGGGCTCGGCGGCGGAGCCGGGGGAGAGGGGCATCTCGCGGGTGGCGTCGTACGGGCCGGAGCCGCCGGACGGGATGTCGGCGGGTGGGGCCTCCGGCGGGACCAGGGGCTCGAACGCGCCCCGCACCTTGTCGTCCTCCGGCTCGTGGCTGTAGGAGTCGAACTCGTCCGGGTGCAGCACGACGGGCTCGGCGGGTGGCTCGGGTGCCGGGGGCTGCTGCGGGTAAGGCTGGGTGTAGTGGCCCGGGTCCTGGTAGGCGGGCTGGTTGGCCGGATACGTCTGTACCGGCACGAAGCTGATGATCGGCGCATACGCCGTGCCGCCCGGATATCCGGGGTGGTAGCCGCCCTGCGGAGGGTGCGGGCCACTCGGGTGCGCGCCCGGATAGGCGGTGTAGGCCGGGCCGGCGGGGTAGCCGTGGGGGTCGGGGGCGGGGCCAGCCTTGCGGACCGCGGCGGCGTGGGCCATGCGGCGGAGCCTGCCCTCGAAGATCAGCACCGCGAACAGGGTCAGCAGCACCAGAACCAGCGCCGGGATGCTCAGCTTCTGCGTCAGCGTCCGCTGGTCGAACTCGGGCGCCGCGTTCCGCAACTCCAGCTGCTGCGACTCCTCGGTAGGCTCCTCCGAGACCGGCGGGGTCGGCGACGTCGTCGTGGGCGGCTGCGAACCGGCCACCGTGGGCAGCTGCACCGGGGCCTCGGTCGCCGGCTGCTCCGCGGAGGGCGTCGGGACCGGGACGTTCGGCGAACTGGGCACGATCGGCTGCGGCTGGCTCGCCGGACTGGACGCCTTGGGCGTGGGGGTGCTCTTGGGCGTCTTCGTGGGCTTGGGGGTCGGAGACTTGGTGACGGTCTTGGTGATCGTCGTCTCCGGCTGCTCAGGCTCCGGCGATTCGGTCACGGTCTGCGTGATGGTGACCTCGGGGTCGCACACCTCGCCCGCGTCACAGCCCTCGACGGGCGGAGGCTCTAAGGCGTACGCGGACGCGCTGGCCGCCTGGATGACGAACGGCGAGACCGCCGCCCCCGTGAGCCCGACAGCGAGGATCAACGCGGACACGGCCGTCGCTCGTGTGCGTGCCACCGGTGCCCTCCGCGCCATCCCGGAACCATGGTCAAGGGAATACTAGTCAGGTCAAAGTAACAGTAAAGCCCTGTTCTCCGATGTTGTCACGCTGTGACCTGGGCTGGAACGGTTCAATCCTGATTTTCGGCGACCCTGCGGCGCTGCCCGCGCGCGACGAACCACAGCGCGACCAGCAGAACCGCGATCCCGCCCGCCGCCACGGACAGGCCGCGGTGACCGGTGAGCAGGTTCATGGGCTCGGTCGTCTCGAACGTCCTGGCGGCCACCGCGATCTGCCGGGGCAGCGGCACACCGGCGGCCTCCGTCGTGGCGGCGGACGCGGGGGCGACCTTGGGCAGCCTGAGGTTGGGGTCGTTCCACAGCCCCTCCGGCCGGGAGGAGGCGGGGCGCGGTCCGACGTAGGGGCTGACGTTACGTGGGGCGACGTTGGGGCTGACGTTGGAGCTGACGCTGCGCGGGGCGACGTTGGGGCTGACACCGCGCGGGCTCGCGTTGTGGGTGGCGTTGCGGGGGCCGACGTTGGTGAGGGCGCCGCGTGGTCCGGTGTACGAGCTCTCGCTGCGCGGCCCGGCCTCGTCCCCCTTGTCCGGTCGCCGAACCTGGGCGGGCTTGGCCAACGGGGTGGGCAGCGGGATCACCACGGTCTCCGGGGGCCGCGCGGCGGCGGGCCGCGGCATCGGCCCGGTCCCCACCGGGGTGCGGGCGGTCCCGCTGAGCGTGGACACGCCGCCGCTCCCCCACACCTGGGCCACCGCTGCCAGGACGACCTCGTTCACCCCCTGGGGCACCGTCAGACGCACGTCCACGGCCCGCTCTCCCGACACCTTCCCCAGCCTGCACACCTCGGCTCCACGCGCCGCCACGCCCACAGCGGGCGTCGGCACGGTGCCGGGCGTCAGCGTCCCGTCCACCTGAGGCACACCCAACGCCCCCGCCGCCCGGCCGTCAGCCGAGCCGTCGTCCACCGGGTTGCCGACCGCCGGAGCGCTCCCCGACGGCACGAGAGGCGCTCCGGACTCCGGTGAAGACACAACGGGCACCCCAGGCGCTTGTGGGGACAGCTCGGCGGGCGGTGCGGCGATCACCGCTGGATCACCGGCTGCGGGGTTCTGGGGCGCGCAGGTGACCGTGGACAGGGCTTCGCCCGGACTGGCGGCCACGGCGAGGCGGGCGTCCTGGGCGTCGCCGGCCAGCCGTACCCGGAAACGCAGCACGTCCCCGGTCCGCACCCACGCGCCGATGTCGTCGGGGTCGCCCACCCGGTCGAAGACCAGAGCCACCTCGCCGGCCACGGCCGCCGACGCGGCCGTCAGAGTCCCGAGGATCAGGGCACCGGTTCCCACCGCCACCGCGACCCCACGGGATCGCCTGCGCTCGAACATGACGGTTCCCCCCGAATGCGGACACACCTAGTAGTGGTTATGTCACAGAACGGAGTCGCCTAACCCTGTCCGAGCAGATCCGCCACAGCTTCCATCACCGGCAGGTCGGCGCCCAGCCAGCCGACGGAGAAGTACTCCTCCGGCCCCAGCCAGCGCAGCGCCAGGTGTTCCTTGGCCACCGGCGTCCCCGCCTCCAGCGTGGCCAGCCACACCCGCATCACGTACCCGGGCGAAAGCGGCCAGTCGCCGCCCACCCGGCGTCCGACGGAGATCTCGACCCCGAGCTCCTCCCGGCACTCGCGGACGAGCGCCTCCTCCTCGCCCTCCCCCGGATCCACCTTGCCGCCGGGGAACTCCCATCCTCCGGCCAGCGCCGGCGGTTCGGCGCGCTGGGCGGCGAGCACCCGCCCGTCGGAAACGATGACGGCGGCCACCACGACGATGCTCATAGGGCCGCATTCTCCTGCTTCTTCAGCTGGTCAAGGACGGCGGGGTTCTGCAGCGGCCGGGTGAAGCCCATCAGCGTGTCACGCGTCTGGTAGCTGGTCACCTTGATCGGCCCGCACAGCCGGCAGCGCGCCTCGATCATCTTCCCCTTGGAGACGACCATGCCGACGTGACCGGGGTTGTCGGGGCCGGTTCCGGGGCCCGCGTTGAAGAAGACCAGGTCGCCGGGCTGCTCGCTCCCCTTTTCAATCTTGATGCCGAACGGCCACTGGCCGAACGTGGTGCGCGGGATCGTCAGGCCGACGCTGCGGTAGGCCATAAAGATGATCCCCGAGCAGTCGAAGGCGTCGGGTCCGGTCCCGCCCCAGAGGTACGGCTTGCCCCGCTGGTCCAGCGCGTAGGAGAGGATCTTGGCCACCACGTCGGTCGGCGCCGCCTGCACCAGGGGCTCGTCGCACTGGGGGTCGGCCTGCGGGGGCAGCTTCACCTCACCGGACTTGGCGTACTTCTTGGCGATGGCCTCGACCTGGTCCACGTACCACCAGGCCCGGTTGTAGACGAACAGCGCCCGCCGTACGTTCTCCGGAGCCCCGTTGCGCTTCAGCATCCGCGCGGCGCCCAGGATGGCGTCGGCGGGGTTGTAGACGTCGGCGATGCCGTCGTCGTCGCCGTCGGAGGCGTAGCCGTTGAACTTCGACGGGATCGGGATCCTGGCCTTGCCGCCCCACGTGCTGATCAGGAACTGCATCGGCCCGGCGGCGCCGGCGTAGTTGGTGCCGCTCTTGACGCCCTGCAGGTTGGAGCGGCCGTGGTCGGTCTCGCGCTTGCCCACGGCGGCCAGGATGTTCCACTGGACGCCGATCTTCTTGCCGTGCTTCTTGTACAGCTCCAGCAGGTCGGGCGGGATGTCGGAGGAGCCCGAGTCGGAGACGTCCTCGACCTGGGCGTCGTCCTCGCAGTCGGTGGTCGTGGAATTGCCGATGAAGGACGGCATGCCCGGCATCATCATCATCGGCGACACGATGATGACGCCGAGAAGCAGCAGGCCCGCCAGGCCGACGGCCAGGCCGACGCGGGCGCGTGAGGAGACGTTCACCCTTCGGGGTCCCCGTCTTGGCCGTCTCCGGCCGGCTGCACGTCGAAGACCCGCCAGTCGTTGCCCACGGGCGTGAGCGTGACGGCGAGATCCTCGGCGCGCTCGCTGGTGCCCGACCTGCCGCTGAGCTTCTGCGTGCTGGTGACGACGAAGATGATCGAGGTCGCGCCGACCTGCCTGATCTCCTTCATCTTCGCCGTGGCGGTGGCGACGGTCTGCTCGGTCTTGTTCTGCTCGATGGTGCCCGGCGAGGTGAGCGCCTTGGTGAGGAACCCGGCCAGCTCGCCGGTGGTGAACACCTTGACCCGATCGGCGTAGGCGGCCGGGTCCTCGTCGTAGCGGAAGGAGCCGTAGCTGGCGGTGAACCGCTCGGCCAGGTCCGCGGCGGCGGCCAGTTGCTTCCTGCTCATCGGCAGGTAGTCGTAGATGTCGAACGGCGCGTCGCTGGCCGTGGCCAGCGGCTTGCTGGAGACGGTGACGCTCGGCGCCGCGCTACCGGTCGCGACCGCCGCGGGCGCCGGGTCCTCGTCGCCCGGCCACATCGTCACATAGAGGCCGACCGCGGCCACGACCGCCACGATCGCGACGAAGACCACCCCGCGCTTGTCACCTGACTGCGCCATCTCAATCCTTGTCGGGACTATTGGGCTTCAACCAGAACGGCACCGACGGCTCGTCACCACCCCGGCCGCTACCGCTCCGCCGGGTCGGCAGCCAGAGCGGAGGCGGCTCCGAACCGCGCGCCTTGGGCACCTCGGCCGAGTTCCGGCCGCCGGACGAGCCCCGTCCGCCGCCGAACATGCCGCCGCCCGACGAACCACCGGATCCGCCGAAGAAACCGCCGCCGCCCGAAGAGCGGCGCTCGGTCGAACCACGCCTGGTGCCGGACGAGCCGCCGCCGAACAGTCCGCCGCCAGAGGAGCGCGAACCGCCCGAGCGCGAGCCCGAACCACCGGAACGTGAGCCCGAACCACCGCGCGGCGCCCAGCCGCCCCCGGACCGGCCGCCGAACCAGCCGCCGCCGGAACCACCGGACGCCGACCCTCCGGAGCCGCCGCTCACGCCACCGCCACCGCCGGAGCGGGGGGTGCGGGTGGGCGTGCCGCCCAGGTTGAGCGGCGGCGCCGAGCCGGTCCTGGCGGCGGGAGCCGTACGGGCTCCGCCCTTGCCGCCGGGCTGGTCGGTGTTGAGCGGTGCGGGGGTCGCGGGCATCCGGTTGCCGGACGGCGTGCCGTTGCCGTTGCCGTCGCCGCCCGCGGCCGCGCGGGCCGCGGCCGCTCCGGCCGCCGCGCCCGCGGATCCGGCCGCCGCCGCTTGGAGCACCGGCTCAGCCTTGCGTACGCCCCAGTTCTTGACCTTGTTGGCCGCGACGGGAGGCAGCACGGTGGCCGCCTGGTTCAGCACCGGGGCGGTCGTGGCGTCGCCGAGCATGCGGGTGGTCAGCGTGTGCCCGTTCATGGAGGCGAACAGGTGCTGGAACGGCTTGCGGTAGAAGTAGACCGCGAGCGTCAGCAGCGCCATGAACAGGATCTGCATGCCCCAGGGCAGCGCCGAGGACATGATCAGCGCGTAACCGTAGACCAGGACGCCGAGCACCAGCGCCAGCACGGCCTGCCGCAGCAAGGTGCCGATCAGCATCTCCACCCAGCGCATGGCGATGATGCGCCCGCTGCCCGGATGCACGCCGATCAGCAGGAAAACCGGTCCGAGGATGAGCAGGAGCAGGAAGCTGACCTTCAGTACCAGCAGCGAGACCGCCACCAGGAAGATCAGCAGACCGGCGACCAGAGCGGCGATGAGCGCGCCGATGGCGACGCCGACCCGGCTGGTCCACTCCTTGCCCTGGAAGACGAAGTAGCGCGGGTCGCCCCTGAGCTTGTCGGCGTACTCGGCGTACTTGGCCTGGTGGGCGCCGTTGTCACGGCTGCCGCTGGCCATCTCGGCGGCGTCGATCGTCTGGATCTCCAGCATGGCCCGGCCGTAGTCGCGCACGATCGGCTGGTTGGGGTCGGCGGTGCCGAACATGCCCATCAGCCACGGCTTGCAGACCAGCGTGGACCACAGGGCGTCGGCGTTCTGGTCGACGGTGGGCGTGCCCGTGTGGGCGTAGCCGCCCGCCTTGACCTGCGGGCTCGTCTGGCCTGGTCCGGGCAGGCAGGAGGTGCCGCCGGAGCCGGGCAGGCCGGAGAACGCGGAGTTGACCACCTCGCCGGTCTTGTCGGTGACCACCTTGCCGAGACCGGTGAAGTCCTGCGGGCGGCTGAAGAACCAGGTGGCCACGGTGACGGCGAGGACCATCCAGATGATGCCCTCGGTGGTCGTGGTGGCCCGCTTGCGGATCAGCCCGTACCAGGCCAGCCAGATCGCGCCGAGGATGACGATCGGCCGCAGGTAAGGCCAGTACATCGCTTCGGACAGGTTCGTGACGATGTCGTCGACGACGTCCTTGATCGCCTCCAGTGGCCCCTCGGTGGCGGCCGCCTGGTACGTGGTGATCGTCAGCCGGTCGATCGCCTTGGCCCACAGGAACACCTGGTTGGCCCAGGAGTTGCCGATGAAGGAGCCGAAGTCGCAGCCGATGTCGTAGGTGTGCCAGAACTGGCCGCTGGTGCCGAACTGCTGGTAGTTGGTCGTCGGCGCGGCGGGCGCCGTACCGGTGGGCGCGGGGGGCATGAGCAGCCCGTCCACGCCGCCGCCGACCAGCTCCGGAGCGAGCGTGCCGGACAGGTCACACGGAGCAGCGGCCGCCGGTGACGCGGCGCCGGCGATCGCGGGCAGCACGATGATGCCCGCGAGCAGCGCCAATGCAACCGCCAGCCGCCTGGCTAGCCGGACCTTCATGACCGCACCTCCTGCGCCCTGCTGCCCACTCCCCCTTGAAGATCATTCCCGCTGTCGCCGGGTTTGTCATGCGTAGGATTCGTGTCGAGCCAGCGCAGTAGCTCTTCGGAGATCAGGTCTACTGCAATGCGTCCCGCCCTGCCATCCAGATCGCGGAATACGCATTCGCCGTTGCCCAGCGAACGCAGCACGGCCTTGTGCTCCTCCGAGGGGTCCACACCGAGCAGCGCCATGACGTGGTCGACCTCCACCCGTTCTGTCGATCGGAAGGCGAAGACCGACGAGAGGCAGTTGGTCACCTGCTCGTTCAGCAGGTCGCCGGCGTTCTGCGAGACCAGGACCAGCGCCGTGTTGCGGGAGCGGCCCATACGGCTGACCTCGGGCACCAGCTTGGCCCCCTCGGGCGTGGAGGTGATGGCCCACGCCTCGTCCAGGAAGATCGCCTTGGGCGCCCGCCGGTCAAGGCTGTTCATGAGCCTGCGGGCGAACTGGGAGACCAGGTAGAGCAGCGCCACCGACAGCCGCTGCTCGTAGGAGTAGTCGTCGCGGCCGGTGGCCACGTCGGGCAGTGTCAGCCCGCCCAGCGTGAACACCGTCGTCCAGCCCTCGGTGTCGATCTGCTCGCCGCCGGACGGGTCGAAGCAGAGCCGGGCCAAGTGCATCTCCGACATCGAACGGAGCACCGCTCCCAGGTTCTTGGATGCGGCGTCGTCGGACTGCTCCAGGTAGTCCACGACCTTGCCCAGCGACGGGTCCGGCGCGTTCGAGACCGCGGCGACCGCCTGGATCATCGCCGACTCCCGCTCCTCGGACATGCGCGGCAGCAGCAGTCGCAGCGTCTCGGTCGCCATCGTCTTCTTGGCCGCGATGTCGTCGCCGAAGGAGAACGGGTCGAGCAGGCCGGGCGCCGCCGAGCCCAGCGGGATCATCCGGGCCTTGCGCCCGCGCTTCTGCAGCAGTTGCACCAGCGAGTCGGCGTCGCCCTTGGGGTCGATCACCGCCACCGTGACGCCCCGCAACGCCATCTGGTAGATCATCAGCAGCGCCAGCGTCGTCTTGCCGCCGCCGGGCTCGCCGGTGATCGCGATGGCCGTGGGCCGGTTGCGCATCGCCGCCACGAGCGGGTCGAAGTGCACGATGCTGCGCGCCCTTCCCACCGTCTCCCCGATGTACGGCCCGAGCCAGCCGGCAACCGGATCCTCCATCCGGTCGCCCAGGTCGACCGTGGCCGTGGCCATGCCGCCCGCGATCGTCCGCAGCGGCTGGCGCTGCGCGTAGGCGTTGACCCGCACCTTCTCCCCCGGCAGCGTCTCGCAGAACAGCGAGAACTGGTCGCCGGTGGAGTTGACCACGTCGATGCCCATGTCGCGGTAGTGCTCGACGACCGCCTCGACCCGTTGCACGCAGATCTCCTCGGTCGGAGCGCTGATGATCAGGCGGTGCCAGCCGTACACGAAGGGCAGGCGCTCCTTGGTGATCCCGTGCTCCAGCATGCGGGCGGCGTCGATCTGCTCAGCCAGCGCGATCGGCGCCTCGGCGCCCGCCTCGCGGATGTGGATGTCCATGTCGCGGGCGTGCGCGAGCTTGCGCGCCACGTCCTTCGAGGCCCTGACCGGCGGGATCAGCCGCATCCTGCTGGAGATCTCGACCGGGAACGGCAACTGGTCGGAGAAGTGCATCCACGGCTCGCCGTCCGGGAACGGCATCAGGTCGGGGAAGCGGGCGAACGACAGGTAGGCCACATAAGAGTCACCCTGCGGCTGCATCATGCGCAGCAGCGACCTGCCGTTGCGGATCTCCCCCTCGACCAGCGACTCGATCTCGCCCCTGCCCCAGCGGCGGCGCGGGCTGGCCGACGGCGGCGGGTCGCCGAGCGAGCCGGAGGCGGCGTGCTGGAACAACCACGCCACCTCGGTCGAGGTGGCGTGCCGGGCGTAGAGTGCGCTGGATGCGAGTGCTCTGCCCAGGCGTTCCGCCTGTTCGGTCCATCTGCTGATCTCGCCGTCCGGCACGTGGTCGTCGTCGAGGCCGAGCACCTTCTCGGTGCGCTGGTAGAAGCCGAACAACTGGGCCAGGACTCCCTGCCCCAGCTGGCGGCCGCGGGAGCCCAGCCGTACCCCGATGTAGACCTCTTTCGACCAGAAGTCCTTCGCCCAGACGTGCCGGTACATCTCCTCCAGGTAGTCGCGCCAGCCCGCCCCCTCGTCGGAGGTGCCGTTCAGGGCCATCGCCCACTCGGCCGCGGGGTACGTGCGGTGCGCCACGCGCAGGTGCACCTCCGCGTCGGGCATCCTGATCGCCGCCAGCGCGATCGTGATGTTGGTCGCCAGAGCCTCGCGCTCCTCCGGGGTGACGAACTCATAGCTGACCGTCGGAAGCCGGAAATAGGCCCATGCGCAGGAGTCAGTGAGCAGGATGCGGTCGTCGAAGTAGCGGACCGCAAGACGCTGGTGCGCTCGCGACGCCCTGCTCATGCCGCCCCCTCGGCGCATGAACGGGCCTGACCTGCACGCATGTTCACTTAACGCTCACCGATTCTCGTGCCCGGGGGGTCACTCGCCAACTCCTCTTCGCTCGCGCGGACCGTCTGTGCCGCGAAGCCCGCCACCACGACCCCGGCGAGGGCCAGATAGGCCCGCCGCCCGGCCGCGCGCAACTGCCCCGGATCGACGGCGTCGACGCCGTCGGGCGCCAGCTCGTCCTCCCAGGGGACCCTGACGATCGCCCGGCACCTGCCACGGGCCACCGCCTCCGCCTGCTCGACGTCGGCCATCGAGCGCCTGCTCACACCGTTGACCACGATCACCGCGCGCCTGCGCAGATCGGCACAGCCGTGGCCGTCGAGCCACTCGAACGTCATCGCCACCGCCTCCGACGCCTCCTCGCTCGCGGGGACGACCAGGACCAGCTGGTCGGCGTACGACAGGACGCGGGCGGCCAGCGCCGCGGCCGGATCGATCACGGCCAGCTTGTAGTGGCGGTCGAGCAGGTGGACCGCCTGGGCGAGCCGGTGGTCGGAGAACAGCGTCCGGTCCGACATCCGCTGCTCGGCCCCCGCGTCGGTGTCGGCCCCGATCACCTCCAGCCCCGAAGAGGTACGGCTGGTGTAACCACGCATCGTCAGATACCCGCTGACCCGGTCAAGCCCGGACAGCAGGCTGGCCAGCGTCTCGGGGGACTCCGGCTTGATGCGGCTGGTCAGGGTGTTGGCGCCGGTGTTGGCGTCGACGGCCACCACCCGGTCGTCGCGGATCTTGGCCAGGGTGTGGCCGAGCATCAGCGCGGTCGTGCTCTGCCCTGCGCCGCCCGTACACCCGAGCACCACGATCCGGCGGCTCCCGCCGAACACGGCGCGGGCGCGCGCCTCGTCGATCTCCGACCCGTCGGTCCTGGGCCCGCCGCCGCCGACCACGACCTGCGCGATGCGCCGCCAGCCGCCGGAGTCGCGCCCGACGACGGACTCGACCCGCCGTACCCGCCCGTCACCCGTCCTGGGCCCCGGCACCCGCTCGTCCTGCCCCTCACTCGGCCGCACCGCCTCAGCCCGCTTCCCCCCAGGCCCACCCACCTGCTCGGCCCCCACGGGGTGACCGGCGGCCGGAAGACCCACACCCGGCTTCGGCTTGGGTACGGGATTCGTGACCGGCTTGGCGCCCGGGTCGGTGACCGGCAGGGCGACCGGCTTGGCGACCGGCTTGGCTACGGACTTGGTGAGAGGGTTCGTGACGGGCTCCTTGGGCTCCTTGGCGGACGGCCAGGCGGGCTGGCCCCCCGGCAACGGCAGCGGAGCACCCGGCCTGGGCGGCTGTCCCTTGCGGTGCTGCGAGCGCGCCTCGTCCGGAACCTGCGCCCCGGCCTCCTGCTCACCCGGCGCCTCGGGCAGCACCGGCCCTTGAACAGCCGAGCCCTCGCTCTGTGCGGCGCCCGGGTCCGCGGTGGCGGCAAGCCGCCGCAGCCTGCGCAACGCCTCGGCATCGATCGGCTTCCCCGCCGCGACGCCCTTCTCCGGTACGCGCCCACCCCCGGAAACCTCGGGGACGGCAACCATGGGTGTGGTCCCGGCAACATCGTGGCCAGGCAGGCCGGCCGCTCTGATGTCCTCCCGCGCCGTCTCGGCGTCCGCCGCCTGCGGACGGACCGCCTCCAGGCGTACCGGCTCAGGACGTGCCGACTCCAGGCGTACCGGCTCCAGATGGGCGGGCTCCGGGCGTACCGGCTCCAGGTGGGCGGGTTCGGGGTGGGTCTGCTCGAAGGGAGCCGGGTCGGCGACCCGCACGGGCGGGTCGGCGGCCGGCTCGGCAGGAGAGAGCTGGGCGGCGGCGGTGGCCAGGGCCGGGGCGGCGCCTCGGCGGCCCGGTGCCGCGGCGCCCCAGCGAGTGGGCGGGGTGGCGACCGGCGCGGACGTGGCCGCGGCCGCCGCCGCTGCCACCGCGGGGCGGACGGAACGGACGGAGGGCGCGGGCGCCGTGGCGGGCTTGCGCATCGCGTGGCGGGCCTTCTTGGGCGCCTTCGCCCGGACGGGCAGCACCCGCCACACCCGGCCGGAGAACGTCACCGCCTCCGGCTCGGCGGCCGGAGCCATGCGGGTCCAGGCGCGCGGCTCGCCCATGTAGCGCAGCTGCGACTGCATGACCTCGGTCAGGCGCTTGTTCTCGATGACGGGGCGGGTGGACAGCCAGGTGACGATGCCGGGAGGCACGAGGTAGACCACGTGCCACGGAGTCTCGAACGGCAGGCCGACGATGTAGAGCAGGAACGACCACGGGGCCAGGACACCGGCGAAGATCCCGATCCAGACGATGGGGAGCGGCGTCGGCAGCCGTAGGTCGTACAGCTTGTAGAGCCGCTTCTCAATTCGCCAGATATTGGTATACGTGGGCAGGTCCACGCGGTCCTCCTCTCCACCCGCTCGCTCGTTCAATGACCGCCAGGGCCCGGGTTCAACCCTTACTTGATACCCAGAGCCCCAGCGATCGCCTTGGCCGTGACTTCGATGATGTTGGGAACGTAGAAGATCACGCCGATCCCCACAGCCAAGATCAGGAATTGCACGAATCTCGTGATCTCGCGGGTGAAGAGGAAGAAGAGCGCGACCACGGAGACGACGACGAGGAAGAGCGGGGCGAAGAAGCCGCGCAGGAAGTTGGCGAGGCCCGAGGTGTCGGGTCCCGTCGGTGCGGGCGAGGGCGTGAGCGCCGACGCCAGGTCGATCAGGTTGAGCACTACGGTCTTCAAGATCACTTCTTGTCCTCCCGGGGGGTGCCGATCAGCAACGCGAGTGTGTGCGTCTATCCAACGGCCCGACCGGCGCCACGGATGTCCTGGACGTACCACTTGTCGCCCTGCTTCACGACAGTGAGGCGATAGGCCTGCTCGAGACGGCCGCCGACCGCGTTGGGGTCGGCGGTCGGTTCGGCCGACGGCGTCGCACCGGTCGGCACGACCCACACCACCTCGGCCTTGATCTCTCTGGTGGCACCCCCCACAGGCACCACGACACTCTTGAGCTCGCCGAAGGTCAGCGCCCCGCCCAGGTCGGGCAGGGTCTCCCCCGCGACGAAGTAGCGCTTGAGCGACTGGGTGTCGCCCTGCGCGTAGGCCTTGAAGAAGGCTTCGAGCTGAGGCTTGAGCTCCGTCTGCGCCGCCTCGTCGCCCTCGGGCCCGGCCACCTGAGGCAGGTCGGCCGCGCCGGGAGCGGGCAGCAGGGCGGGCCTGCCGGAGACGACGAACTTCCGCCCGCCGTCGTCGCCCGAGTAGTAGACCGGCACGGACAGCAGCAATCTGCGGTTGCCCGTCTGGAAGACCACCGAGACCACCGCGTTCTTCGCGTCGGTGACCTCGATGGTGTACGGCTGGATGCCGACCGCGCCGAGGCGGCCATAGCTGTCCCAGCCGAACTGCGGATCGGCGCCGTCGGGCAGGAAGGCCGCGAGCTTGCCCGCCCTGCTCGACGCCTCGGCCGCGGTGAAATTCAGGTAAACGCCGGCGAACTGCGCGGCGAAGGCGGAGGCCTGGTCGCTGGGGAATCCCTGCGCGACCTGCGAGGTCTCATTCGCGGCCGGGGTATTCGACTGGGTGGCCCGCTCGAATAGGGCACGAACCCCATTCACCACGATAACCACAATAAGCGCCCAGAGAATGGCGCGGCCGGCCCAGACCAGCCAGCGTCCGCCACCGCCCGACCAGCGGCCACGCCGCGGCCTGGTGGCCGGCGCGCCGAAGTCAGCCGTTTCAGGGCGCGCGGAAAGGTCAGGGTCGCCAGAGGTCCGAGGACCGTGCTGGACGGTTGACCTACGAGCCATCACGCCTCCGCTCGCGCCCGTCCCCCCGGCTGGCGCGGTGTCGTCCGTTGCCGATCCCCATCATCCGTGGTGAAGGTGTCACCTTATCCGGTCCCGCCAATTGTTCCAGGAAAGCCACGCCCATGCTGCAGGCATCGCCGCTCGGGGGCAAACCGAGTCCGTATGACAGGACGGAGTGCCGCCTTCTGTCCCTTTCCTGTGGAATTGGCATTCGACCAGGCCTGATGCGCGCCGCCCATTACCCAACGGCCAGAGATTGCTGTCCAAATGGCGCGGGGACTGTCCCGATCTGCGCATTTGGTATAAGACGCGACAAACCGCACCCCCGTGAGGTGCGGTCTGACGATCTTCGCGCTGGTCAGGCGGGCTCAGGATCCTCCGCCTGGCGACGCCCGTGCAACTCGACGACGTTGCGGCCGCGAAGGTCGATGACGTTGCGCCGGGAGCCCCGGTCGATGGCTCTGTGCCGGGGCAGCGCGCGCTCCAGCGAGTCGCGCAGCCCGGCAAGGATGTCCGCGGCGTCCGCGCCGTGCAAGCGGGCGGCCGCCTCGGCCCGCTCATCGACCTTCCTGCGCAGATAGGCCTCGCGGTTCACCCGCAGGCCGTACATGAGCTCAACCCTGAGCAAGGCGAGCTCCTCCTCCGTGCTGATGCCGGTCAGCGACGGTGTGGGGCGTCGTTTGCGAAGTATGCGACGGATCATCAGGCCCTCCCGAGTCAGCGTGAACGCCGTGACGATTCGACGCATGAGGGCCGGGAGGGGTTGACGTAGATGGTCAAACGTTGAAGCGAAACTCGACGACATCACCATCGCGCATGACGTAGTCCTTACCTTCGATCCGGGCCTTCCCCGCCGACCGGGCATTGGCGATCGAACCCGCATCGACCAGGTCACCGAAGGAGACGATCTCGGCCTTGATGAAGCCGCGCTGGAAGTCGGTGTGGATCACCCCGGCCGCCTCGGGGGCGGTGGCGCCCTTCTTGATCGTCCAGGCCCGCGTCTCCTTGGGCCCGGCCGTCAGGTACGTCTGCAGACCCAGCGTCTCGAAGCCCACCCGGGCGAGCTGCGACAGTCCGGACTCCTCCTGGCCGACCGACTGGAGCAGCTCCAGGGCCTCCTCGTCGTCCAGCTCGACCAGCTCGGACTCGATCTTGGCGTCGAGGAAGACCGCCTCGGCCGGAGCCACCAGCGCGGACAGCTGCTCGCGCAGTGCGGGGTCGACGAGCTCGTCGGCGTCGAGGTTGAACACGTAGAGGAACGGCTTGGCCGTCAGCAGGTGCAGCTCGCGCAGCCCCTCCAGGTCCAGCCCGCTCTCGAAGACGGTCTTGCCGGTCTCCAGCACCTTGGCCGCGGCCTCCGCCGCCTCCAGCGCGCTCTTCTTGTCCTTGTTGGTACGCGACTCCTTCTGCAGGCGCGGGATCGCCTTCTCCACGGTCTGCAGGTCGGCGTAGATGAGCTCGGTGTTGATCGTCTCGATGTCGCGCTTGGGAGAGATCTCGCCGTCGACGTGGGTCACGTCGGGGTCGGCGAAGACCCGGATGACCTGGCAGATCGCGTCGGTGTCGCGGATGTTGGCGAGGAACTGGTTGCCCCTGCCCTGCCCCTCGGAGGCGCCCCGCACCAGGCCCGCGATGTCGACGAACTCGACCTTCGCCGGGAGGATCCTGGCCGAGCCGAAGATCTCGGCCAGCTTGGGCAGCCGGTCGTCGGGCACGCCCACGATGCCCACGTTGGGCTCGATGGTGGCGAACGGGTAGTTGGCCGCCAGCGCGTTGCCGGTCTTGGTCAGCGCGTTGAAGAGCGTGGACTTGCCGACGTTGGGCAACCCGACGATGCCGATTGAGAGGCTCACGTCGGGTGAGTTTACTTGCTCACAAGGTGCAAGCAGGTCACCGGACGAAAGGCGCCGCGAGCGCGCAGATAGCGGTCCGAGCCTTGGGGGCAGCCCCGGGCCGAGGTCTCGAACGAGGTGACGCGGGCCCAGGCGCGCGGCGACGAGCACGGCACGCCCGCGATGGCCGACCGCATGACCACGCCCTTGCCCGGCCTGGCCACGCACATCCCCTTGGCCAGGACGTCCCCGCCCCTGCCGAGGCAGACGACGCCGTCCCTGAGCGCCAGGGCGTCGAGGGTGGCCGCTGGGCAGGCGTCCGCTTCGCCGGCTATCGCGACGGCTCTGCCGTACCAGCTGGAGCTCGCGCAAGGGCGCTCGCGGCCGTCCAGAGCCACGCAGTCGCCCGCGCGCAGCACGCCGCCGCCCGCGCCCGCGCGGCCGGGGTGGGGCTCCAGGAACGCGCGCACGCAGGCGGTACGGCCCTGCCCGACCCGCACCACCTCGTCGGTGTCGTCGGGACACTGGCCGCGGCCGGGCGGGTCGGCGGCGAGCGCGAGAACCTCGGCCTCACCCCTGACGCACGGCGTCAGCGCGAAGCGGGCGCCGTCGCGGCTCACGCAGGCGCCGGGCGACCACATCAGCGTCTGGCGGGGCGGCTGGGCGAGCGGGAGCGGCGGGGGCTCGGACCGGCCCGCGATGACCGTGCTCGCCACGGCGACCACGACGGCGGCCACCGCGACGGTGGCGGCGAGCGAGACGATCATCCGCGATCCGGTAGCCATATGGGTACTCTGAGTGACGCGAGATGTACCGCACAAGCGGAATGCGCAAGCGTGTCGGGAAGATCCACTGACCGATGTCATGCGACCATGCGTGGAGTGGATGTCGTCTCGCTTCTCATCGGACTGGCCGTCGGGGTCGCCATCGGGTTCCTGCTGGCGCGCACCAGGATGGCGGTACGAGTGGCCGAGGCCGACGCGAGGGCGAAGGCGTCCGCGGACAAGCTCGCCTACGTCGAGGGGCAGCTCGCGGAGCGGTTCCAGGCGCTGTCGACCCGCGCGCTCGACGTCAACAACATCCGCTTCCTCGAACTCGCCGAGACCCGCTTCGCCGCCACCCGCGCCGAGGCCAGCGGCGAGCTGGAGCAGCGCAAACAGGCCGTCGAGCACCTGGTGGACCCGCTGAAGGACCTGCTGGCCCGGGTCGAGACGCAACTGCGCGACAGCGAGTCGGGCGCGCGCGCCGCCCGCGCCGAACTGTCCCAGCAGATGGAGTTCGTACGGCAGAGCAACGAACAACTCCGTTCCCAGACGACGACGCTCGTGCGCGCCCTGCAACGGCCGGAGGCGCGCGGACGCTGGGGCGAGCTGCAGCTGCGCCGCGTGGCCGAGATCGCCGGCATGCAGCGCCACTGCGACTTCGACGAGCAGGTCACCGAGGGCGCCCAGCGCCCCGACATGGTCGTACGGCTGGCCGGCGGCAAGAACATCGTGGTCGACTCCAAGGTCTCCCTCGCGGCCTACCTGGAGGCCGCGGAGGCCGGGGACGAGTCCCTGGCCTCGGTACGCCTCGACGCCCACGCCAAGCACGTACGCCAGCACGTCGACCAGCTGGCCACGAAGGCGTACTGGCAGGGGTTCAACCCGTCGCCCGAGTTCGTGGTGCTGTTCATCCCGGGCGAGGCGTTCCTGGCTCCGGCGTTGGAGCGTGACCCGGGGCTGCTGGAGTACGCGATGGTCAGGCGGGTGCACATCGCCACCCCGACCACGCTGATCACGATGCTGCGCACCGCGCACTACGCCTGGCAGCAGGCGGCGCTGAGCGAGAACGCGCGGGCGGTGTTCGAGCTGGGCAAGGAACTGTACGAGCGGCTGTCGTCGCTGGGGCGTAACGTGGACGCGCTGGGCAAGGCTCTGACGCGGTCCGTGGAGGCGTACAACAAGACGGTCGGTTCGCTCGAAAGCCGTGTTCTGGTCACGGCGCGCAAGCTTCACGATCTCGGCGTCGTCGACGGCGACCTCGACGCGCCCGAGATGCTCGAGGGGCTGCCCAGGCCCCTCGCCTCCCCCGAACTACTGGAAACCTCGTCTCTGATTTCGCAGGCGAACGGTAAGTTGGCCAACGGGTCGCAGTAAGGGGGGCGGGACCGGTGAGTGGGAAAGGCAGGCGTTCGGCTGTGAAGCTGACCGCCCGGGGCGCGGTCGCGCTCGCCTTCGTGGCCACCGTGGCGGGATATGTCCTGGCATCGGTGTTCGGGCTGGGGTTCCTGATGGGGCTGGTCTTCGTCGCGGGGAACCTGTTCGGGGCGATGCTGGTCAACCGGCGCGAACTGTTGTCGCTGGTGGTGACGCCACCGCTGGTGTTCTTCTGCGCCACGTTCATCGTCGAGCTGCTGCGGGCCTTCAGCTCCGCGTCGGTGCTCGGCTCGCTCGCGCTCGGCCTCTACACGTCGATGTCGGCGGGCGCGCCGTGGCTGTTCGCGGGGTCGGCGATCGTGCTGGCCGTCGCCTGGCGGCGCGGCCTGCGCGACAACGTGCGCGACCTGCGCGAGGAGCTGCGGTCCGTGACGGACGTGCCGCGCCCGCGCAGGGAGCAGGCCTTCGCGCCCGAGCCCGAGGGCTACTTCGAGCCTCGCGTGTACGGCTCCGCCCGCCGCGAAGAGCCCTGACCACCCGCTCCTTGCCGCTCGGCGGTCTTGGTCTCCACGGCGGGCCCGCTCGGGCTCGTTCTCGTTCCGGGCCCGAGCGGGCCCGGACGGGCTCGCTCGGGCTCAGGAGGCGCGCAGGTCCTTGCGCAGTTCGTGGGGCAGGGCGAAGCGCACGCGCTCGTCCACCGGCTGGACCTCGCGCACGTCGTCGAAGCCGTGCTTGGCCAGACGGACCAGCACCTCCTCGACCAGTTCCTCGGGAACCGAGGCGCCGCTGGTCACGCCGACCGTGTCGACGCCCTCCAGCCACTCGTCACGGATGTCGGCGGCGTAGTCGACCAGGTACGAGGCGTCGGCGCCGTAGTCCTTGGCCACCTCGACCAGGCGCTTGGAGTTGGAGGAGTTCTCCGAGCCGACCACGATGACGAGCTGCGACTCCGCGGCGATCTCCTTCACCGCGACCTGGCGATTCTGGGTGGCGTAGCAGATGTCGTCGCTGGGCGGGTCGAGCAGCGTCGGGAAGCGCTCCTTCAGGCGGTTGACCGTCTCGACGGTCTCGTCCACCGACAGGGTCGTCTGCGAGAGCCAGACCAGCCGGCTCGGGTCCTTGACCTGGATGCGCTCGACCGAGTCGAGGCCGTCGACGAGCTGGATGTGCTCCGGGGCCTCGCCCGCGGTGCCTTCCACCTCTTCGTGGCCTTCGTGGCCGATGAGCAGGATGTCGTAGTCCTGGCCGGCGAAGCGCTTGGCCTCGTTGTGGACCTTCGTCACGAGCGGGCAGGTGGCGTCGATCGTGCGCAACCGCCGGTCGCGGGCCTCCTCGTGGACCGCCGGGCTCACGCCGTGGGCGGAGAAGACCACGATCTCGCCCTCGGGGACCTCCTCGGTCTCCTCGACGAAGATGGCGCCTCTGGCCTCCAGCGTCTTGACCACGTGGGTGTTGTGGACGATCTGCTTGCGCACGTAGATGGGGGCGCCGTACTGCTCCAAAGCCTTCTCGACCGCGACCACGGCTCGATCGACTCCGGCGCAGTAGCCGCGGGGCTTGGCCACGAGGACGCGTCGGCTGGTGGGGGTCTTCGGCTCCATGCTCCCTATGCTACGTGGAGCGGCGAACCGGCCGGCGCGTGCGTGCCCGTTACGCGTTTGCCAGACTAGCCGTCCAATACGGGCCCCCGCCCCGCGTAAACCAGGGAGTCGTCATGTCTCTCAGCGACGTGATACGGAACATCGCCAAGACCATCACCAACAAGGAAAAGGCCAAGGAGCTGCCACTCGTCGTCATCCAGTCCACCTTGAGCGCCGCCGGGCAGGCGTTGCTGCTCGTGGACCGGGTCAAGAACTCGATCAAGGGGCTGGCCTCACGGGAAGAGGTGGAGGAGACCAAGCGTCCCGCCGCCGAACAACTGGCCGAGAGCGCGGAGGACAAGCCCGCGCGCAGGGAGCCGGTCATCTTCGCGCCCCGTCCGAGCGCCACGGGCACCGCCGAGCCGAACGGCACCGCCCCGAAGGCCAAGGCCGACCCGGTCATCTTCACCCCGGCCACCAAGCCGGACCCCACCCCCTCGGCCACCGAGCCGGCTCCGCCCGCGTCCCCGCCGGCCGAGGCTGTTTCCGCCCCTGAGGCTGTCGAGGCCAAGCCGGTTGTCGTGGAGGAACCGGCTGCCGAGAAGCCCGCCGCCAAGGAGGCCGTCACCACCGAGGCCGTCACCGCCGGGGCAGTCACCAAGGAGCCTGTCGGCGAGGAGCCCTCCAGCAAGGAGCCCACCGCCAAGGAGGCTGTCACCGAGGCGGTTGTCGTCGAGTCGGCCGAGCCTGTGGCCAAACGCGCGACCACCAGGCGCGCGAGCGCCAAGCCGAAGACCGTGACCCCGGAGGCTGCCGCTTCCGACGAAGCCGAGGCGCCGGTCAAGAAGCCCGCGCGGAAGGCGCCTGCCAGGACCGCCGCCGCGAAGCCCGCCGCTTCCAAGGCCGCTGCTTCCAAGCCCGCCGCCTCTGAGGCCGCTGCTTCCAAGCCCGCCGCTTCGAGGGCCGCTGCCGCTAAGCCTGCGGCCAAGAAGGCCGTTGCCGAGCCGGTTGCCGGGGAGGCTGTCGAGGCGGCGGGAGCCGTACCTGGGGAGCCTTTGGTGGGGTATGGGGAGCTGACCGTTGCTTCGCTCCGCGCGCGGATGCGTGGGAAGAGCGCGGCGCAGATCGGTGAGCTGCTCGCCTATGAGCGGGCCACGCAGGGGCGGCCGGAGGTCGTGAAGATGTACGAAAACCGCCTGGCCAAGCTCGAAGCCGGAGAATAGTCGGCCGGGCACCGTAGTCTGCCGCCATGAGCTCGAAGACCTCTCCCGAGTCGCCCTTGCCGATCCGTACGGTCCTGCAGATGGTCGGCGGCTGGATCGGCAAGCTCGGCACGGTCTGGGTCGAGGGCCAGATCACCGACCTGAGCGCCCGCGGCGGCACGGTCTTCCTGACCCTGCGCGACCCGGTGGCCAATGTCAGCGCGCGGGTCACCGCGCCGCGCGGCGTCTACGAGGCGACCGTGCCGAGGCCGACCGACGGCGCCAGGGTCGTCGTGCACGTCAAGCCGGACTTCTGGGTCAACAGGGGATCGTTCGCGTTCACCGCCCTGGAGATCCGGCCGGTCGGTGTGGGCGAGCTGCTGGCCAGGCTGGAGCGGTTGCGGCAGTTGCTGGCCGCCGAAGGGTTGTTCAACGCCGACCGCAAGCGCAGGCTGCCGTTCCTGCCGGGCACGATCGGGCTGATCTGCGGCCGTGACTCGGCGGCCGAGCGCGACGTGCTGGAGAACTCGCGGCGCCGCTGGCCGGCGGTGCGGTTCAAGGTCGAGGAGGTGGCCGTCCAGGGGCCTTACGCCGTGGGCGAGGTCACCGAGGCGCTCGGCAAGCTCGACGCCGACCGCGAGGTCGACGTGATCGTGGTCGCGCGGGGCGGAGGTTCGCTGGAGGACCTGCTGCCGTTCTCGGACGAGAGCCTGGTCAGGGCGGTGGCGGCCTGCCGTACCCCGGTGGTGAGCGCGATCGGCCACGAGCAGGACAGTCCGCTGCTCGACCTTGTGGCCGACGTGCGCGCCTCCACGCCGACGGACGCGGCCAAGAAGGTCGTACCGGACGTCGGCGAGCAGCTGACGCTGGTGCGGCAACTGCGTGACCGGGGGCGCCGGGTGGTGGGCGGCTGGCTCGACCGCGAGATGTCGTGGCTGACGTCGGTGCGTTCGCGCCCGTCGCTGGCGGATCCGGTACGCGAGCTCGAACGCAGGGCCGAGCAGGTCGACGCCTTGCGGGATCGCACGCGGCGCAGCCTGACGGGTTCGCTGGACCGGGCCGCCGACTCGCTGTCGCACCTGCGGGCCCAGCTCGTGGCCCTGTCTCCGGCGGCGACGTTGGAACGGGGGTACGCGATCGTGCAGCGTCCCGACGGGGACGTGGTACGGCTGGCCAAGGATGTGGCGCCGGGCGACGTGCTGACGATCCGTCTGAGCGACGACCGGCTGGCCGTACGGGCCGAGGGCGGCGCGAGCAGCGGAGGCGGCGCGAGCGACGGCGGTACCGGTTCTGGGGGTGGCGCGGCGGCGAAGCCTGCCAGGAAGCCGCGCAAGAAGGCCGCGCCCGAGCAGCCCGCCCTCGACGAGCCCTAGGCGAACCAGGTCAGGGCCGGGCCCGGTCATCGGCGGGCCAGGGCGCGATTGTCGGTCTCTGACTCTAGGGTGGGTCGCGTGGCAGACGAGAACGCACCCGGGGCCTCCTCCGACAGGACACCGTCGTACGAGCAGGCTCGGGAGGAGCTGACCGAGGTGGTGCGCCGCCTGGAGACGGGCGGGCTGACCTTGGAGCAGTCGATCGAGCTGTGGGAGCGGGGGGAGAAGCTGGCCGCGGTGTGCGAGGAGTGGCTTCAGGGGGCCCGCGTCAAACTCGCCGCCGCGATGGCCCGCCGCACCGAACCCGCCGAAGACGCCCCGTTCTAGCCCCGACGCCGCTCCCTGCGGAGCTCGCGGGATGCGCCTGGTTTCCGGCCGGTGAGCCCGCCGTGTGGTTCGGGCCTGCGGCTTGCCGTGTGGTTCGGGGTTGTCGGCTTGCGCTTGGTTCGGGTCTGGCTCTGCGCGTGGGCGGGCTTGGCGGCCCTGCCGCGTGGTCGGGCCCGTGGACCACGCGGGTGGCCGGCGGGGCGGTCGTTACGGTGACCCGCCACGCACGCTGGACGACCGTTCCCCTGGACGGGGCCCGGCCACGGGCGGCGGCGGGGCTCACTTGGCTGGGCCGTGAAGGATGGGCGGGGTTAGAACGCCCACGCGCGGCTCGATGGCGAGGTCAGGTGCGGTGCAGGGACAGGACGGGGATGCGGCGGGTGGTCTTGGCCTCGTACTCGGCGAAGCCCGGGGCGATGGCGACCATGCGGGCGTACAGCTCGTCACGCTCGGTGCCGTCGATCTGCTTGGCCTTCGCGGAGAACGTCTCGGTGCCGATCTCGGCGGTCAGTTCCGGGTGGGCGAGCAGGTTGTGGTACCAGGCCGGATGGTTGTCGGCGCCGCCGTTCGAGGCGATGATCACGTAGCGGTCGCCATCCGGCAGGTACATCACCGGCGAGGTCGTCTCGTTGCCGGACTTGGCGCCCTTGGTGGTGAGAAGGACGAGGTCGTGGCCTTCGAAGTATCCGCCGACCTTGCCGGCGTTGGCCCGGAACTCCTCGATCACCTGCTGGTTGAAGTCGTTCGGCATTGCCACTCCCAAAAACATGTAAACGGAGAACTCTCCGCATCAGAGTAACCGGAGAGGTCTCCGTTTCCAAGTGGCTATGCTCAAGCTGTGCGCGAACGCCAGCAACTTCCCGTTCTCGGGCAACCTCCTCCCGAACGCGCCGATGCCGCACGCAACAGGCAGAAGATCGTCGACTGCGCCGCCCGCATGATCGCCGAACGCGGCGCCGAGCAGCTCTCGCTCGACGAGGTGGCGCGCGAGGCCTGCGTGGGAGTCGGGACCGTCTACCGCCGCTTCGGCGACCGCGCCGGCCTGCTCTACGCGCTCATCGACGAAAGGGAGCGGCACTTCCAGGCGGCGTTCCTGAGCGGTCCTTCACCGCTGGGGCCGGGCGGCACGCCCGCTGAGCGGATCTCCGCGTTCCTGCGCGCGCTCGTCGACCACCTCTTCGGGCAGGAAGAGCTCTTCCTCCTCCTGGAGAAGAGTTCGCCGAAGGCCCGCTTCACCGGCCCGTACCACGTCTACCACGCCCACCTGACCGCCCTGCTCGCCCGGATCCGGCCGGGCGCCGACCAGCGTTTCCTGGCCGACGTCCTGCTCGCGCCCGTCAACGCGGGCCTGCTCAACTTCCAGCGGACCGAGCGCGGGTTCACGATCGAGCAGATCAAGGACGGGCTCGACGCGCTGGTCGAGGTGATCGCGCGGTAGCTCAGGCGGGCTTGGGGACTTCCTTGAGCGCGGCGGCCAGCTGGGCGAGCTCGGGCCAGTCGGCGGTGCCGGTGACCACGAGGGTGACTCCGGGCAGCGTTCTGATCAGGGTCCGCTGGTTCTTGTCCTCGCGGAAGCGCTTGTCCCAGGGCTGGCCGTTGACCTGCTCGGTGCCGACGGACTTGTCGCTGTTGGCCATCCGGTTGCCGAACCCGGCGCCCGGCTGCTCACCCGACTGGGCGAACATGGCATGCTCGCGCTTCGCGGTCGCGTACCCCAGATAGAGGACCTTCGCGCCGTTCGCGCCGTCGGCGATGCGGTTGCTGTTGGGGACCCAGCCGCCGGGGTCCTGGGCGGGGCCCCACACCTTGTACGGCACGGCCCGGTTGAAGTTGGCCAGCGTGATCGAGTAGTCCCGCTTGGGGATGCGCTCGGTCCTGCTCTGGGGCGTCATCAGCAGGAACAGGCCCACCGCCGCCAGGCAGACGAACAGGGCCACCGCGTAGGAGTAGAAAGTTCGGGTCAACCGCACAACTGATGAGGCTACCCTGCCGGGGCGACGGGTCGGAGTTGGCCGATGATGGCGAGAACGTCGTCGGCCAGCTTGCGGTCGCCGGAGAGCGTGACCTCGTTCACGGCCGCGGCCAGCGCGCCGGTGATGGCGATCACCAGGGCGGGCTGGCCCTCGAACAGGGCGGCGTTGCGCGAGGCCCACGTGCGCAGCCGGTCGCGCATGACGACCTCGAAACCGGGCGGCCCGTCCCCGCGCAGGAACAGCGCGGCCAGCTCGCGTTCTTCCAGGCAGCCGTCGAGGTAGGCGCGGGCGGCACGCAGGAAGACGCGCATCGGGTCCTGGTCGCCCGTCTCGCGGGCCTCGCGGGCGGCCCGCTTGGTCCGCTGCGTCTGTCTGCCCTGGAAGTCCTCGAACAGCGTGAGGTAGAGGTCGGCCTTGCCGGAGAAGTGGTGGTAGAGGCTGCCGACGCTGGCGTTGGCGCGCGCCACCACATCGGTCACGCCCGCCTCCGCGAAGCCCTTCGAGACGAAGACCTCCTTGGCCGCCGTGAGAAGGCCGACACGGGTGGCCGCGCCCCGGCCCGTCACCGCCCGTTCCACATCGCTGCTCATGAGAGGCACATTATCCTCCGCTGACCGGGGATAGAGGGGCAACTACGATCGAGGCAGTTGTCCACGAGGAGGCCCCACCATCATGTCCGATCAGACGTCTGTACCCGCAGCGCTGGCCACGGGCGAGCACGCCCCTGATCGAAACCTCGCCATGGAGCTCGTCCGCGTCACCGAGGCGGCCGCGATGGCCGCCGCGCGCTGGGTGGGCAGAGGCGACAAGAACGGCGCGGACGGCGCCGCCGTCAACGCGATGCGCCAGCTCATCAACACCGTGTCCATGAACGGTGTCGTCGTGATCGGCGAGGGTGAGAAGGACCACGCGCCCATGTTGTTCAACGGCGAGCAGGTAGGTGACGGCAGCGGTCCCGAGTGCGACGTGGCCGTCGACCCGATCGACGGCACCCGGCTCACGGCGCTCGGCATGCCGGACGCGGTCTCGGTGATCGCGGTGAGCGAGCGGGGCTCGATGTTCGACCCGTCGGCCGTGTTCTACATGGAGAAGCTCGTCACCGGCCCCGAAGCGGCCGACGTGGTGGACATCGAAGCCCCCGTGGCGGCGAACATCCAGGCCGTCGCCCGCGCCAAGGGCTCCTCCCCCGCCGACGTCACCGTGGTCATCCTCGACCGCCCGCGGCACGACCAGATCGTCAAGGAGATCAGGGAGACGGGCGCGCGGATCAAGTTCATCCCCGACGGCGACGTGGCCGGCGCCATCATGGCCGCGCGCGCCGGCACGGGCATCGACCTGATGCTCGGCATCGGCGGCACCCCGGAAGGCATCGTGGCGGCCTGCGCGCTGAAGTGCCTGGGCGGCGTCATCCAGGGCAAGCTGTGGCCGCGTGACGAGGCCGAGCGGCGCAAGGCACTCGACGCCGGCCTGAACCTCGGCCAGGTCCTCACCACCAGCGACCTCGTCCGCTCCGACGACGTCTTCTTCGCCGCGACCGGGATCACGCAGGGCGAGCTCATGCAGGGTGTGCGCTTCCGCGGCGGCGTGGCGGTGACGCACTCGCTGGTGATGCGCGGCCGTTCGGGAACGATCAGGAAGATCGAGAGCGAGCACCAGCTCTGGAAGCTGCGCGCCTACTCCGCGATCAACTTCGACACCGCGGGCTGAGCCCGCCTTTCCGGCTTCCGGTACGGCGGGCCGTACCGGAAGTCAGCGGCGGCGCTTACGGCGAGGCGGCTCCTTGACCTTCACCTCGCCCATGAAGTTGGTGGTGCGGACCTCCACCACCGGCCCGTCAGGCTCGGTGGGCTGCTTGGTGAGCCGCACGGTCTTGTCCTTGGCCACGCGGATCACCTCGAGACCCTCGGGCACGTGGATCTCCAGCCCGCCCAGGACCAGCGTCGCGTTGATGATGACGCGCCGGTTCTGCAGGATCGCGTCGCGCAGGTCGAGCTTGGTCATCCCGAACATCGCGGTCACGGCGAGCTCCGCAGGAACCACCCATCGGCCGCCGCGCTCTTCCTTCTTGAAGATCGCCGCGACCGGGCGCCCGTCCAGGAGCAGCGGCTGCTCGTCGGCGGGCAGCAGGTCGACGGTGAGGCCGGCCAGGTCGCCGAGGGTGCGGGCGGAGTAGAGGACGCCGAGGCGTTCCTCCAGCTCGTCGAGGGTGATGCGGCCGTCGGCGTGGGCGTCCTGGAGCACTTGGGCGACGCGCTCGCGGTCGGCGTCCGAGGCGCGCAGTTCGTGCGGCTGGGGCAGGTCGCTCGCGCGCTGCTGACCGCGCGCCGACTGCCATTCCTCGGCCAGCCGCTCGCCCACCTCGGCGAGTTTCGGCAGCCAGGATCCGGGACGTTCATTCACACTTCGACGATATCCGGCGCGCGGCGGAAACTGTCGGTGCCGACGCCTAACGTTTCGGCTCAATGAAGGGTGGGGCCGCTCACGTCCAGTGTGGTGAGCACCTCGCCGTCCTCGCCGAGCGCCTCCACCTCGGGTGCCCGGCGGGCCGACCAGACCACGATCAGGAAGCCGTGGAAAGGGACGTCGATGAGGCGTCCGCGCACCCGCACCCGCCGCACCTCGGCCGAGGCGGTCAGCTCGGCGTGCCGTAGATACCAGCCGGTCCAGGGCAGCCGGTGTTCCGGGTTCATCAGCACCCCGCCGTTACCCGGGCACCGCAGATAGTCCTCCGGCCCCTTCGCCGGCACGCGGCCGACCAGCGGATACTCGATCGTCCCGCCTCCGCCGCCGCCCCGGTGCTCCCAGTCGCCACCCCGCTTCTTGAACAGATGGACCATGATCATGGGCCCGCCGTTGCGATCGGACAGCACCGCCACCGCCCCGCCCTCACCCGATCTGTCCATAGCCAGCGGCACATAGCCCCGATCGGCGTCGAACACCGTGCGGACTTCTTGCGGCATGCCGTGATCGAGCAGGTGACGGCATTCGGCAAGCATCCCCTTGTCCATCTTCCGAACGTAACCCAGCCCTACCACGTTTCCACCCGGAATCGGGCCGGGATCGCGGCCGTTGTCTTCTGCATGGAGAGAGCGGCACGGGCGGGGCTCGGGGCGGTCGTGGCCGGGGTGGCGGTGATCATCGGGCTGGACCTCGCCTACCTGGGCGAGGTCAACCCCCTGCGCCGCACGATCAGCGAGCACGGCCTGGGCGACCAGGGATGGATCTTCGGGCTCGGCGTGGGCACGCTCGCCCTCGGCTCGGCGGCGATCGGGCTGTCGCTGGCCAGGCGGCGCATCGCCGGCTGGTTCGGGACCGTCGCGCTGCTGGCCTGGAGTGCGGGGCTGCTGATCACGGCGTCGTTCCCCAAGCACGACTGGGCGGTCGGGCCGAGCCTGAGCGGCAGCATCCACCGGGTGGGCAGCTTCATCGCCTTCCTGAGCCTGCCGATCGCGGCGCTGGTCATCGCCCGGCCGTGGCGGCATCGGCACGGGATGTCCTGGGCGGCGTTCCTGCTCGGGCTCGGGTCGGTGATGTGGGTGGCGGGCATCGGCGCGGCCATCATGCTGGCCACCCGCAACGGTCTCGCCTGGTGGCAGGTCATGCCGCTCGGCCTGGTCGAACGCGGCATGGCCGCCACGGAGGTGGCCGCGGTCATCGCCCTGGGCGCCTGGGCCGGCTTCAGGGGTCCCGCACGGGCTCCCGCCGTCGCCCCGGTCCGGGAGGCGACCTCCGGTTGAGCGCGCTCAGGCCACACGGAGCGTTGAGCGCGGTCAGGCCGTACGGAGCGTTGAGCGCGGTCAGGTGGTACGGCGTGCGGTCAGGACCCGCGGAGGGCGGTGGCCAGGTCGGTGACGTAGCCGCGGAAGATCGCCGGCATGTCCACGCGGTCCGGGTCGAGGAGCCACTGGGTCTGCAGGCCGTCCATCATGGCGATGAGGCGGTCGGCGTGGGCCTCGGCGTCGAGGTCGGCGCGGAACTGGCCATTCTCGGCACTGCGGCGCAGGGCGGCGGCGACGCCTTCGCGCAGGCGGTGGTAGCGGTTCCTGGCCCACTCGTGGCCGGGGTGGTCGGCGGTCACGGCCTCGCCGCTGATGACGGAGAACAGTTGCACGAGGCCGGGCACGCGGGAGTTGTACTCGACCACGTCCACCAGCACCTTCAGCATCTCCGGGCCGTCGCTGACGTCGAAGCCGTAGCGGCGCATGTCCATCTCGTCCCGGTAGTCGAGGACGGCCAGGAGCAGGCGTTCCTTGCTCTTGAAGTGGTGGAGAAGGCCGGCCTGGGTGAGTTCCGCGCGTTCGGCGATGCGGGCCAGTGAGGCGCCGCGGTAGCCGTTCTCGGCGAACTCGAGCAGGGCGATGGCGAGGATGCGCTCGCGCCGTGCCTCCCCAGTGGCGTATCCCCGGCGTTTCACCCCGGCACCTTACCAGGTCACATAATTGCAACAAACCTACCTAGCAGTCAGGGGTTCGCCTATCTTCCCGGGCATGGAAATCCGCCCCCGCTGGACGCTCGCCTGCGGGCTCGTCCTCCTCGCCCTGGGCGCCGTCTTCACCGGGATCATGCTGGCCGACCCGGCGGCGCCGTTCACGCAGAGCTTCGACATCGCGTGGCACGAGGCCGTGCTCGGCACCCGCAACGACGCGCTCACCGTGCTGTCCCACCTGCTCAACCTCAGCGGCGGGCGGGGCAGTGTGGTGATCATGGTCGCCCTGATGGCCTGGTGGCTGGTGACGGGACGGCGCTGGGGCGCGGCTCTGCTGCTCACCGCCGCCTCGGCCACCACCGTCGTGGCGCAGGGCGTCAAGCGGCTGGTGCTGCGCGAGCGGCCGGCCGATCCGATGGTGAGCGTGGACGTCGGCTCGTTTCCTTCTGGACATGTGGTGACGGCGGTGACGTTCTGCCTGGTCATCGTGGCCGTGATGGCCGCCGGGAACCTGCGGGCCGGGCTGACGGCGACCGCCGTCTTCACGGTCCTGATGGTCTGGGACCGCACCTACCTCAGCGCCCACTGGTTCTCCGACACGATCGGCGGCGCGCTGCTGGGCGGGGGCACGACGCTGTTGCTGTGGTGGGGGTTCGCGCCGCTGCTGCGGAAGGACCTGGTCAGGAGAGAGGCCAAGGCACTAACCTGACGCCACCTCACGTTTACTGCAGGAGGCACGCGGTGAAGACCCCCCGAAACCGCCTGGCCCGCTCCGGCACGTTCGCCGTGTTCGCGGTGCAAGGACTCTCCTTCGCCACCCTGCTCACGCAGGTCGCCGCCATTCAGGGCCGGCATCGGCTCGACGAAGGCGAACTGACCCTCCTGCTGCTGATCGTCCCGGTACTGGCCGGACTCGGCAGCGTCGGCGCGGGCACCCTGGCCGCGCGCCTGGGCAGCAAATGGCTGCTCCGCCTGGCCCAGCCGCTGGTCGCCGCCGCCGTCGTCCTCACTGGCCTGGCGCCCAACGTGCCCGTCCTGCTCGTGGCCCTGCTCCTGTTCGGGCTGGGCGTCGGCGCGGTCGACGCCGGCATGAACATGCAGGGCGTCGCCGTCGAGCGCCGGTACGGCCGGCCGCTGCTCAACGGCTTCCACTGCGTATGGAGCGTCGCCAGCCTGCTCGGCGCGCTGTGGGCGTCGGCCATGGCCTCCGTCCTCCCCCTGTCGCTGACGATGGCCCTGCCCATGGTGCCGGCCGTCGCGGGCTCCCTGATCGCCGGGCCGCTGCTCTGCACGATCGAGGAGGAGAAGACCGAGCGGACCACGACCGCCGCCGCCCGCTTCCCGTGGAAGCCGATCATCCCACTCTGCCTGGCGATGGCCTTCCTGTACGTCGGGGACGCCGCCATCTCCAACTTCTCCACCGTCTATATGAAGGACGTCCTGGCCGCCGGCGCCTCGGTCATCCCGCTGGCCTACGCCGCGTACCAGGCGACCACGCTGCTCGTGCGCCTCGGCGGCGACTTCGCCGTCAGAAGGTACGGCCCCGCGGCCATCGTCCGGATCGGCGGCGCGATCGCCGCCCTGGGCTTCCTGGGCATCGTCCTGGCCCCGAACCAGCCGCTCGCCATCGTCGCCTTCGGCCTGACCGGGGTGGGACTGTCGGTGGTGGCGCCCCAGTCGTTCTCGGCCGCCGGGCGCCTGGACCCGGCGGGCACCGGGGTGGCGATCGCCCGCGTGAACCTCTTCAACTACGTGGGCTTCATCGTGGGCGCCGCGCTGGTCGGCGGCATCGCGGACGCGGCCGGGATGCAGGTGGCGTTCGCGGCGCCCTTGGTCCTGGCGGCCGCCATCATCGCCCTGGCCCCCGGCTTCCACCCCAAACTCCCCGCCCAGACCTCCTGACCCCCGACCGTGGGCCGCCCGAAAGCCACACACCACCCACCTGCCCAGCAACCACCCCGCACAGAACACACCCAGCGGCCTGCCGACACGGGTGCGCCCCAGGCTGCCCGGCGGGACGCCTGGGCCGGAGACCATGCGTGAGGCCGAGTCAGGAAGCCAGGGCCGTGGGGAGCGAGACGCACGGGACATGCGGGGGCGCGGCGCGCGTGGCACGCGGGGCGGGTGGGGTTGCATGGGTGGGGTGCCACAACGTGCAGGGTGTTTGGGTTGGTGTTTCGGGGTGGGGTGCGTCAGGGTGGCGTTCGCCTGCCGTATCGCACCACGGAGAACAGCTTGAAAGCTCTCAGCACGCTCACCCTGATCCTGTCCACGCTCAGCGCCGGTCTCATGGCCGGGTTGTTCGCGGCGTTCGCCTACTCGGTGATGCCGGGTCTCAAGCAGAGCGGTGATCGCACGCTGGTCGAGGCGATGCAGCGGATCAACGTCGCCATTCTCAACCCGCTGTTCATGAGCGCTTTCATGGGCGGTCTGCTGTTCATGCTGGCGGCGGTGATCCTGCACTGGCGGGGTGATCTGCGGCCGGTGCTGCCATGGGTGATCGCGGGGTTCGTGCTCTATCTGGTGATGTTCTTCGTCACCGCGGGTGTGAACGTGCCGCTGAACGATCAGCTCGCCGCGGCCGGGGACCCGGACAAGATCGCGGATCTGGGGGCGGTGCGGGCCGCCTTCGAGGCGAAGTGGGTGACGTGGAACATCGTGCGGGCCCTGGCGGCTACGGGCTCGTTCGGGTGCTTCATGTGGGCCCTGGTAGTTCATGGCGCAAAATCTCAGTAAAACGCGAAATATCGGGACACCAGGTGCCTCCCTCCCAGCGTTTCACCGGGTAAGAGGAGGGAGGCCGCCATGGAAGTCGGATACATCGTCATCATGGCCATCGGCCTGCTCGTCGTGGGCGGCATCGGGGTCGCCACCGTGTTCATCGTGCTGAGCGGCATCAAGAGCGGACAGTGGCCGACGCTGAAACGCTAGCCGCGGAGGACCCGCGCCGAGCGGTGAGCCCGGCCACGATGCCGGCGATCACCAGCCCGGCACCCAGCAGGTCGTAGGCGGAGGGCGTGGCGACGCCGAGCACGATCCCGGTCACGATCGCGCCGACCGGGATCATCCCGGCGAACAACCCCGCCAGCCCCGCCCCGAGCCTAGGCAACGCCGAATACCAGAGGAAGAACGCCACCACCGTCACCACAACGGCCAGGTAGAGCAGCCCGAGCGCCTCCGGCAGCGTAGGCACCCGGAACATCGACGTGCCCTCGACCGCCACCCCGGCCACCGCGAGCATGGGCACCGCCAGCGCCGTCGAGTAGGCCGACACCCGGATCGCCCCCAGCTTCGGCAGCAGCGGAATGGCCAGGAGCGAGAAGCTCACCTCCCCCACCAGCGCCCCGAGCGCCCACAGCAGCCCGCCGGTGCTCCCCGTCCCGAGGCCGGTGGCCAGCGTCGCCCCCGCCACGACGACGACGGCCCCTGCCAGCAGCCGCGGCGCCGGTCGCCCGCTGACCAGCGCGAGCACCAACGGTACGGTCCCCAGCACGGTGCCGACCAGCGCCGGGCCGGAGTCGCGCGTGGACTCGATCACGCAGATGTTGAACACGACCAGCCCCAGTACGGCCAGCCCCACCAGGCAACCGACCTCCCGGAGCGTCAGCCGGACGAACCGCAGCCCGAGCGCCCTGGTCACCACCAGCAGGACCGCCGCGGCAAGGAGGTAGCGCACGGCCTGCCCGCCGTACACCGGATAGTCCTTGATCAGGCCGGACACGGCGGCGAGCGTCCCCACCATGAACATGGCCGTGGCCGCGCCGAGAGCTCCGTTTCTCATGGTCAGCATGCTAGAAAGGCAATGGCTTGCCGAAACAGTCCAATATCCCGCGATAAACGGGGACCAATGTGACCGATCTTCATGTTCTGCTCGATCGGGAGCGGGGCGGGCTGGCCGCGCAGATCGCCGCCGAGCTGCGCGGGTCGATCCGCGACGGCCGCCTCGCGCCCGGCACCCGCCTGCCCGCCAGCCGCGACCTCGCCACCGATCTGGCCGTCTCGCGAGGCGTGGTGGTCGAGGCGTACGAGCAGTTGGTCGCCGAGGGCTTCCTGGTCTCGCGGGTGGGCAAGGGCACCCACGTGGCCGCCGCCGTCGCCGCGCCGCGCCAGGCGCCGCCGCCGCGCCAGGACACCGTCTGCGCCCCCTTCTACGGCCATCGCCCCACCTCGCCCGACCTCAGCGGGTTCCCGCGCGAGCGCTGGCTGGCCTCGGTCAGGCACGTGCTGACCACGCTGCCCTCCGACGCGTTCGACTACGGCGACCCGGGCGGCGTGCCGGAGCTCAGGCAGGAGCTGGCCGGCTACCTCAAGCGGGTCAGGGCCGCCGACGTGCGTCCGGAGAACCTCATCATCGTCGGCGGCGTCGCGCAGGGCCTCAGCCTGAGCCTGCTCGTGCTCGGCGTCGAACGGCTGGCCATCGAGGACCCCAGCAGCCCACGTCAGGTCCCGCTGGTCAGGAGGGCGGGCGCGACGCCGGTTCCGGTGCCCAGCGACGACGAGGGCCTGGACGTGAAGGCGCTGGCCGCCAGCGGGGCTGACGCGGTGCTGATCACGCCGGCGCACCACTACCCAACGGGCGTCGTGCTCTCCCCCGGCCGCCGCGCCGAGCTCATCGAGTGGGGCGGGATCGTCCTGGAGGACGACTACGACGCCGAGTTCCGCTTCGACCGCGACCCCGTCGGCTGCCTGCAGGGGCTCGCGCCCGACCGGGTGATCCTCTCCGGCAGCGTGAGCAAGTCGCTGGCGCCGGGCCTGCGGCTGGGCTGGGTGGCCGCGCCGGAAGACCTCGCCGCCGCCGTACGGCAGGCGCGCGGCGAGCTCGATCTAGGCTCCCCGGTGATCGAGCAGTACGCGCTGGCCCACTTCCTGCGCACCGGCGGCTACGACCGGCACCTGCGGCGCACCCGCAGGGAGTACAGGAGGCGCAGGGACGCGCTGGTCACCGCGCTGAACGAGCAACTGCCCGAGATCCGGGTGCGGGGCATCGAGGCCGGTCTGCACGTCTACCTGGAGCTGCCGGAGCATTGGGACGAGCCGGCCGCGGCCGCCGCCGCGCAGGCTCTCGGGCTGGCCGCCGAGCCGGTGGGGCCGATGCGGTTCCGCCCCGGGCCGCCGGCGATGGTGGTCGGCTTCGCGCGGGTGCCGGTTCATCGGGCGGCGGGAGCCGTCCGGGAGCTAAAGGTCAGAATGTCAGGACAAAGGATTGACTGAGCCAGAGGCGTCGCCTAGAAAAGAGAAGCCAAACACCCTTGGAGGCGCGATGCGCGTCGGACTGCTCGGCCTGGGCAGGATCGGAGCCTTCCACGCGGCCACGCTGGCCGCCCACCCGCTCGTCGAGGAACTGATCGTCGCCGATCCCGTGCGCACGTCGCCGCACGGGCGGCCGGGCGACCCGTTCACCTGCGACGCGCTGGTCATCGCCACGCCGACCGGCACGCACGCCGAACTGCTGAGGACGGCCATCGAGCGGGGCATCCCGGCCTTCTGCGAGAAGCCCGTCGCCGCGACCGTCGAGGAGACCCGCGCGCTGGCCGAACTGGCCGCCAAGAAGGGCGCGCACGTGCAGATCGGCTTCCAGCGCCGCTTCGACCCCGGTTTCGCCGAGGCCGCGCGGGCGCTGCGCGCGGGTGAGCTGGGCGAACCGCACCGGCTCCACCTCATCACCGCGGACCCGGCTCCGCCGTCCGCCGAGTACGTCGCCACCTCGGGCGGGATCTTCCGCGACTGCCACATCCACGACTTCGACCTCGTGCGCTGGATCACCGGCCGCGAGGTGGCCACCGTCTACGCCACCGGCTCGAACCTGGGCCCGGCGGACTTCTTCGCCGCCGCCGGGGACGTGGACACCAGCGCCGCGCTGCTCACGCTCGACGACGGCACGCTGGCCACCGTGCAGGGTTCGCGCTACAACGGCGCCGGCTACGACGTGCGGATGGAACTGGCCGGCAGCAAGGCCACCCACGCGGTCGGGCTGGGCCCGCGCGCGCCGATCAGCGGGTTCGACGGGCCGCCCTGGCCGGACTTCGTCAGCCGGTTCGCCGACGCGTACGCGCAGGAGATCGATGCCTTTCTGCGCGGTTCGACCAGTCAGTGCACGATCGAGGACGCGCTGGCCGCCCTCTACGTGGCTGAGGCGGCGGAGCTGTCGCGGCGCGAGCGGCGTGCTGTCGACATCACAGAGATGGTGGGCCTTGGCTGACTACCGCGAGATCAGGCAGATCAGGGCCCTGTATCCGGAGCGCATCGCGGACGCGGCGGCCTCGCGGCGGCGCCGTCCCGCCACCGGCGCGCGCGGCCAGCTCATGATCATCGCGGCCGACCATCCCGCGCGCGGCGCGCTGGGGGCGGGCCGCCGCCCGCTGGCCATGGGCAGCCGGGTGGAGCTGCTCGACCGCCTGGTGACCGCGCTGGCCAGGCCGGGCGTGGACGGGCTGCTGGCCACGCCGGACGTGGTCGAGGACCTGCTGCTGCTCGGCGCCCTGCACGGCAAGATCGTGATCGGTTCCATGAACCGGGGCGGCATCCAGGGAGCGGCCTTCGAGTTCGACGACCGCTTCACCGCCTACGACGTGCCGACGATCGCCCGGATGCGGCTCGACGGCGGCAAGATGCTCTGCCGCATCGCCCTCGACGAGCCGGGCACCGCCGCCACGCTGGAGTCCTGCGGCAGGGCGGTGACCGAGCTCGCGGCCGGTGGCCTGATCGCCATGGTCGAGCCGTTCTGGTCGGCGCGCTCCGGCCACGACCTGTCGCCCGAGGGCGTCATCAAGGCCGTCAACGTCGCCCAGGGCCTCGGCGCGACCTCGGCCAGGACCTGGCTGAAGATCCCGGTCGTGGCGGACATGGAGCGCGTCATGGCCGCCACCACCCTGCCCACGCTTCTGCTGGGCGGCGATCCCGGCGAGGCGCCCGACCTGGCGTACGCGGCGTGGCGCAAGGCCCTGCAGTTGCCCGGTGTGCGCGGGCTGGTCGTGGGCCGGGCGCTGCTGTACCCGCAGGACGACGACGTGGCCGGGGCCGTGGACACCGCCGTCTCCATGCTCACGCCGTGAGCCCGGGAGCGGGCACCGCCTTCTCGGCCGCCCGGCTGACCTCCTCCCAGGCGGCCCACGTCTCCATGCGCTGCTGGGAGACGCTGAACGCCAGGTCGTAGACCAGGCTGCCGAGCAGGAGGCGCAGCGGCGGGTTCGGGCTGTCGACCAGCTTCAGCATGGCCTCGGCCGCCAGGCGCGGCTCGCTGTCCACCGAACCCTCCGCCCACTGCTTGGCCAGCTCGGCCCGCAGCTCGGCGTACTCCGGCCGCGCCTCCGACGTGGCCATGCTCGTGTACAGGTCGGTCCAGTAGCCGCCCGGCTGGACCATCGTGAGCTTGACCCCGAACTGGGCGGCCTCCATGGCCAGCGCCTCGCTCATGCCCTCCAGCGCGAACTTGCTCGCGCTGTACAGGCCGGTCGTGGGGAACGCGCCGAGCGCCCCGATGCTGGAGATCTGCACGATGTGTCCGGACCTCTGCTCCCTCAGGTACGGCATCGCCGCCTGAGCCACCCACAACGCCCCGAAGAAGTTGACCTCGAACTGCGCTCTGGCCTCCTGCTCGGTGAACTCCTCGATCATGCCGGATGACATGGTCCCGGCATTGTTGACCACGATGTCCAGGCGGCCGAAGTGCTCGTGCGCGGCCTTCACGGTGGCGAACACCGCGTCCCGGTCGGTCACGTCGAGCACCCGGACCAGCAGCGCGTCCGGATACTTCTCCCCCAGCTCACGCAGCGGCTCGACGTTCCTGGCCACGGCCGCCACCCTGTCACCGCGCTCCAGCGCGCCCTCCGTGAACGCGCGGCCGAGGCCGCGGCTGGCACCGGTGATGAACCACGTTTGGGCAGTGCGCATACGGTGTCTCCTCAGAAGATGAACCGAGACGGTTCGTCTCGCTTCGAGAAGTATGCTGGCGCGGCCCGCCCATGTCAAGACGGACCGTCTCGTCTCACTCAGAAGGCGGCGATACTCCCCGGCGAACGCTCGGCCCGCGACAGCGCCCGCAACACCTCAGTCCCCCCATGACGCCGTACGGCCAGCCGCGCCAGCAGGTCGATCACCGTCTCCATCACCCCGTCGGGCAGCACCGGAGTCGCCACCCCCACGCTCACCGCCAGATCGTCGCTGTGCACGGCCAGCTCCATCATCCGCGTGCGGAGAAAGTCGGACAGCGACAGCGACCACGGCCCCCACAACGGGATGCGCACCGCCCGCTCCGGCGCCACGGCCAGCGTCCGCGTCAGCTCGGCCACCGCCGCGTCGAGCGCGCCGGCCAGGGCGTCCGCGCCCGCCGCCGCGACCTGCTCGCCGCCGTCCCTGATCCGGACGTTCACCGGGTCGTCCGGAGCCGATCCGATCCACTCCACGCGGGCGTAGTGGCCGATCAGGGTGACCGTCTCCTCCTCGGGAACCGGGTCGGCCAGCGCCTGCCGTACACCCAGGACCTGATAGGCGAGATGCCCGGCGAGGCCGGACACGCTGAAGTCGGCGAGCGCGCTCGGACCGGCCCAGGCCGCGGCCACCTCCGGCGCGCGCAGCAGCGTCGCCGCCGAGCGGGCGGCGGCGAGGAAGTCATCCCTGACCATGCTGGAACACCCCTTTCCCGTGCAGGAGACTCTGAGCATGACCGATCACAAGGCACAGCTCCACCGCTACCTGCGTGACGCCCGCGACGCCATGGTGTGGAAGCTGGAGGGGCTGGCGGAGTACGAGGCACGCCGGCCGATGACGCCGACGGGGACCAACCTGCTCGGCCTGGTCAAGCACCTGGCCGGGGTCGAGACCGGCTACTTCGGCGGCGTGTTCGGGCGGCCCTTCCCCGAGCCGCTGCCGTGGATGTCCGAGGACGCAGAGCTCAACTCCGACCTCTGGGCCGCTCCGGAGGAGTCACGCGCCGACATCCTCGGCCTGTACGAGCGGGCGTGCGCCCACGCCGACGCCACCATCGAGGAACTGGACCTCGACGCCACCGGCACCGTGCACTGGTGGCCGGAGGAGCGCCGGCACCCCACCCTCCATCTGCTGCTCGTCCACATGACGGCCGAGACGAACCGGCACGCCGGGCACGCCGACATCGTCAGGGAGCTGATCGACGGCACCGCCGGGCTGCGCCGGAGCAACGACAACCTCCCCTCGACCGAGGCCGCGTGGTGGGAGGAACACCACGCCAAGGTGGAGGCCGCCGCGCGGAAGGCGGGCGGAGGCTGACCGCGGTGGGCGTACCCTCTATGGGGACCGAAAGGATCGAGAGAATGCCCGAGTTCGACTACACCGACCTGCTTCCGCTTGGCGCCGACGAGACCGAGTACCGGCTCATCACCACGGAGGGGGTGCGGAAGGTCGAGGCGGCCGGGCGGACGTTCCTCGAAGTCGACCCCGAGGTGCTGCGGTCGCTGACCGAGACCGCGATCCACGACATCTCCCACTACCTGCGGCCCAGCCACCTGGCCCAGCTGCGGAAGATCGTCGATGACCCCGAGTCGAGCGGCAACGACCGCTTCGTCGCGCTCGACCTGCTCAAGAACGCCTCGATCTCGGCCGGCGGCGTACTGCCCATGTGCCAGGACACCGGCACCGCGATCGTCATGGGCAAGCGCGGGCGCCACGTGCTCACCGACGGGCGCGACGCCGAGCACATCTCCCGCGGCGTCTACGACGCCTACACCAAGCTCAACCTCCGCTACTCGCAGATGGCGCCGCTGACGATGTGGGAGGAGAAGAACACCGGCAGCAACCTGCCCGCCCAGATCGAGCTGTACGCCGAGGGCGACGACAGCTACAAGCTGCTCTTCATGGCCAAGGGCGGCGGTTCGGCCAACAAGTCGTTCCTGTACCAGGAGACCAAGGCGGTGCTCAACGAGAAGCGCATGCTGGCGTTCCTGGAGGAGAAGATCCGCTCACTCGGTACGGCGGCCTGCCCGCCGTACCATCTGGCGGTGGTCGTGGGCGGCACCAGCGCCGAGTACGCGCTGAAGACGGCCAAGTACGCCAGCGCCCGCTACCTCGACGCGCTGCCCACAGAGGGGTCGGCGGCCGGGCACGGCTTCCGTGACGTGGAGCTGGAGAAGAAGGTGTTCGAGCTGACCCAGAAGCTCGGCATCGGGGCGCAGTTCGGCGGCAAGTACTTCTGCCACGACGTGCGGGTGATCAGGCTGCCGCGGCACGGGGCGTCCTGCCCGGTGGCGATCGCGGTGTCGTGCTCGGCGGACCGGCAGGCGCTGGCGAAGATCACGCCGGAGGGCGTCTTCCTGGAGAAGCTGGAGACCGACCCGGCCCGCTTCCTGCCGGAGACCACGGACGAGCACCTGTCTGACGACGTGGTAGAGATCAACCTCAACCGCCCGATGCCCGAGATTCTCGCCCAGCTCACGAAATATCCGGTCAAGACGCGGCTGTCGCTCACCGGCCCCCTCGTCGTCGCCCGCGACATCGCCCACGCGAAGATCGGCGAACTCCTCGACAACGGCGGCGAGATGCCGCAGTACCTGAAGGACCACGCGGTCTACTACGCCGGCCCCGCCAAGACGCCCGAGGGATACGCCTCCGGCTCCTTCGGCCCGACGACCGCCGGGCGGATGGACTCCTACGTCGAACGGTTCCAGGCCGCGGGCGGATCCATGGTGATGCTGGCCAAGGGCAACCGGTCCAAGCAGGTGACCGACGCCTGCGCGGCGTACGGCGGGTTCTACCTCGGCTCCATCGGCGGCCCGGCGGCGCGCCTGGCACAGGACTGCATCAAGAAGGTCGAGGTGCTGGAGTACCCCGAGCTGGGGATGGAGGCCGTGTGGAAGATCGAGGTGGCGGACTTCCCGGCGTTCATCGTGGTCGACGACAAGGGCGAGGACTTCTTCACCGACAGAACCGGCCCCGTCCTGTCGATCACCCGCCCACCGCGCTAGATCCGGGATCAAGGTCGTTCCGGCAGGCCTCGGACTTAGCGTGTGCGAAGTCCGGGGCTTCTCGTCGTTCCGGGGCGACATCCGCATCCAGACCGGCTCGCGGGCGACACCCAACTCTTCCCTTGACGCTCCAACCCCACAGGGCGCAGGCTCACCATGCCAGGGCAACATTGGGCAACTCCACCAGTGGGGAGAGGCGCATGTGGCTAGAGTTCGTGGGTGTAGACCCGGACAACGCCACCGACGACTGTCCGGCAGTGTTCGTAGATCCGGAGACGGGCAACTTCTACTTCCAGGGCGATCTGGTGATGGACCCTGATGTCCTGGCGTGGATCAACTCCGACAGCAGGATCAAGGACACTGAGGCGGTTGTGATGCTTCCGGCCGCGATGGCGGAAATCATCATGGAGGCGGTCAGTGGGAGCTACGAACGCGGAAAGCGCCGATTCGCCGAAGGGCAGCACCCCAGGCCCGATGAAGATATTCGGACCCAGCGCGAAAAAGCCGACGTTCGCTGAACTGCTCGCAGACTGCACCGTGTCAGCCGTACACCTGGAGATCCACGACGCACACATGACGGCAGATCCAGGGTTCATCGCGTTCAAGGCCGGGCGAGACTTCATCAACCACGACCAGGCTCGTGCATGGGTCGATGTCGTAGCGCCCGCTGTCGCGCGAGGCGTAACCGTCCGGCGGGCTCGCATCATCTCGGAGCCGGTGAGCGACTACACCAGGTACATGCACGCGGTTGCGCCCGCGTTCCAACTGGCGGCTGGAGAACAACTGCGCTGGCTGCCCCGGCATCTCTCGTCAGCGCTTGCCCTGCCGGGCAACCCCTACTGGGTGTTCGATAACCGCCTGGCCAGGTTCTCGGTGTTCGACGGTGCCGGGGAAGTGGTGGGGCATCAGTTCAGCGACGATCCCCGCGTGGTCGAGCTGTGTGCGGCAGCATTCGAGGCCGTATGGAATCTCGCCATCCCGCACGACGAATACCGGCCATGAGCTCCCCCGTGCCGAGTAGCCGCGCGAACTCTGCACACTGGTAGCCGTGCCGTCGTCGTCCTCTTCCAGCGCCCAGCAGGCCAGACAGGCGCTTGCCGGTCAGCTCCGCGAGATCCGTGAGGATGCGGGACTGACTGGTGATGAGCTGGCCGAGGCTGCCGGATGGCACGGGCGATCCAAGGTGTCCAAGATCGAGAGTGGAGCACGCCCGATCTCGGCTGAAGATCTGCGGGCCTGGTGCCGTGCCTGCGGGGTGCCGCCAGAGCGCACGAACGAACTGCTTGCCGCGCGTGGCGAGGCAGCCGGGATGTGGACCGATTCCCGCCGGATCAATCGCGCCGGGCTGCGCGCCGCCCAAAAGGGCGTGCGCCCGATCTTCGATCGAGCTACATCCGTGCGCACGTATCAGCCGAGAATGATTCCCGGGTTACTCCAGACAGCGGACTATGCGACGGCAGTTCTCACCGCCGTGCAGCAGCGTCACAACGTCCAGGCCGACGACCTGTCGGCGGCCGTCCAAGAGCGCCTGGCGAGGCAGGCAATTCTCCGGCAGCCGGGACGCACCTTCGCGTTCCTGCTTGAGGAGTCAGCTCTCAGGTATCGGCTGTATGGCCGTGAAATTCTCCAGGCGCAGCTGGCCCAGCTAGAAGGCATCACACGCCTGCCGTCTGTATCGCTCGGGATCGTTCCCTTGGGTGCGCCAAGAGCCCATTCGCCTCATGCTGCGCCCGTTGAAGGGTTCACCATGTTCGATGATGAGATGGTCAGCGTTGAACTGGTGTCCGGTCATCTTCAGCTAACGCAAAAGTGGGAGATCGCCCTCTACGCGGAACGCTTCGCGGCCTTTGCGAACATCGCAGCCTACGGTGCCCAGGCGCGGCGTCTGATCGCCGCCGCGAAGGGGGCCGACTGATTGGGGGCAACTAGGGGCAACATCATTGCCCCTGGAAAACGCCCACTTCTAGCGTCGAACCATGGCGCCCACGCACACCACAGGATCGGGTGGCATCCCGCTCTGCCAGCCAATCACCGGAGGGGAAGCCGCCACTCACCACGCGGCACTTGACCAGGTTCTTGGGCATCTGAAGACGGCAGGCATCAACGCCCAACTGATCCAGCGGCGTACCGACCGGTGCGCGATCACGATCGCCGCAACCCGTGAGCCCCTTTGGCATCCTCCGGAACTCATCATCTACGCGAACGCCGGTTGGCGGGTCGCCACCGTAACCATAGGCCCCCGTTCCGGTGGCTACAGGGTTGAGCTGGCGCAGTGGGGCGAGGACAACGAGCCGCGACTGGACAAGGTCGAGGTGATCTCAGGAAGCCATCCCGAATGCGTAGCGGCGCTGATCCCCGGCTACTGGGAGAGCGCCTCATGAGCGCTGTTGCCAAGGCCAGAGAGACGGCCTTTCGCTACCCGTACGTGATCGGATGGACAGGAGAGGCTCAGAACCCTCCATTGAAGTGGGTGCCGCGCCATGGTGGGCTGCGACTGGGCTACGCCGTGCCCCATCGGAACGACTTCCGCAACGGCGTCCTCCTTCTGCGGCAGAGTCAGAACCGCGTGGGGCGGCCAGACTTTAGGACGGTCAACACGCTGCGACAGTGGCGCTGCATGGAAAAACGGTTGTGCCAGGTGTGCGCGCGGTCGGCTGTGGATCGGAACACGGGCCGGATCTGGTGGCTGTTGTCGTCCGGTTATGGAGATGATGGCGACGGCTACACCAACGCGCCGCCGACGTGCCCGGCCTGCATTCCGGAAGCGGTTTCGCAGTGTTCGCATCTGCGGCGCAACGCGGCCGTCTTCACCGTGGGCGACTGCTCGCCCTTCGGGGTGCGGGCAGATGTGTTCGCTCCCTGCTTGCCCCCTGTGGTTCCGTTCGAACGCAATGCCGTTCTCAGGTTCGATGAGTACGACATGCATCACGTGGTGGCTCGTGAGTTGCTTATGCTGCTACATGACGTGCAGTCGGCCGTGACAGAAGGTGATGCGTCATGGGCCTGTGAAGCGCCCACTCACACCCTTCACCAAGGATGGCCGAGCCTACTGGGAGAACCCGGCGCTGCGACGGGTTCACGCCAAGCGCAGGGGCGCTGACGTGGAGGTCTGGTCAGGCAACCTGAACACGTTGGTACGGCGGGCCAGAGCCGCCGAGCGCGAACGCGGCTGACCCGCCGGAGGAGGCTGACCAGGTGGACGAGCAGCCCGGCACGCATGACTGCAACCGACCTGTCGCCGTAGCGGGAAACCCCTCGCCATGGCGGTGCCCAGCGTGCGGGCAGGTGTGGGAACTGCTCCCGGCCGACGGCGTGCACGTCGGCCAACGGCGGTCCATCGGCGTCACGGACCGGGTCGTGCTCACGCTGGTGTTCGCGGGAGCGATCACGGTCGGCGGGATGAGCGCCTGGGCCCCAGAACTGCTGCTGTCCGCAGGTGGCGTCGCGGCAGTGGCCGGCCTGCTGCTCGCTGCCGTCGTGGCGGCTTTCTGGCAGAACAGGCTGCGGCGGGGACAGTGGTCGGACCTGTATGAGGAGCCGGCATGGCGGCGGCGTGCCGGCGAGCCGGACGGAAGCTAGGCCCGCTCGTTCAAAGCGATCTTGTCTGGGCTCCTGCCGGAGGCGTCCAAGCCCAATCGCGGAAGGCGTCCAGCCGGGATTGAGCGTCTCGTCCTGACCCCGGGGCGCCGGAGGCGCGCATTGGGGAGGGGACCCGAGCGGAGCGAGGACCGACAGGGGCCGAGCTTCAGCTCGACTGGAAGAACGCCCGGAACCTCCCACGCGCGAAGCGCGCCAAGGTGGAGGACCTTGCCTTTCAGGCGGCGACCGGCTCCCGATGGGGCGCGACGATCGTGCCGTCCGGCAGCAGCAGCCCGGTGTCGTCGAACAGCACCACGCCATTGCACAGCAGGCTCCAGCCCTGGTCAGGGTGGGCCGAGATCACGTGCGACGCCTCACGGTCGGCGGAGTAGGCAGTGGGGCAGATCGGCTGGTGACCGCACATCGTGCACCTCTCAGGTGACTCCTGGAAAAGCTTGGGGTTTTCAGAAGGGCAGCTTGCGCCCTGACGGAGTGCGGAGGTCCAGCGCGGTCCCGGCGGGCTTCTTCGGACGGGGCCTGATCTGGGTCTGGCGCATCTTCATCACGTCCCTAGGGTCTGGGCGCTTGCCCTCATTCTGACGATCGGGACCGACAGTTTCGGGGGCTGCCTGCCTGCTTCATGGCTTCACTCTGCGCCGTACCTCTTACCGCACACCTACAACCCACTGACAAGACGCGACAAGGGTTTCGTAAGCGGGTTCAGGGGTCCCCCTACAACGGGAGTTGGGGACGAACCGGCCGCAGGCACAAACGGCGATGCGGGCGAACGGAGACCGCTCGCCCGCACGACCAGGACCTAACTGACTCTTGCCATGATGTCTTACTTGCGAATAACTCGCAAGAAGGGCTAGACCTAGGTCGCAGGTCTGATGCAGTTGCGAGATAGTTGCAATAGTGTCGGATGCCAGTGATCGACTAGGAGGACACATGGGGGAGTACACCCTTCCTGACATGCCTTACGACTACGCGGCGCTGGAGCCCGCCATCACCGGCGAGATCCTGGAACTGCACCACGCCAAGCACCACGCGGCGTACGTCAAGGGCGCCAACGACACCCTGGAGCGCCTCGCGGAGGCCCGCGACAAGGGCGAGTTCGGCGGGCTGGTCGGCCTGGAGAAGACGTTCGCGTTCAACCTCTCCGGCCACGTGCTGCACTCGATCTTCTGGGAGAACCTCTCCCCCGACGGCGGCGACCGTCCCGACGGCGCGCTGCGGGCGGCCATCGACGAGCACTTCGGCACGTTCGAGGCCTTCCAGAAGCAGTTGACGACGGCCACCGCCGGGGTGCAGGGTTCCGGTTGGGGAATCCTGGCGTGGGAACCGCTCGGCAAACGCCTGGTCGTCGAGCAGGTCTACGACCACCATGGCAACGTCGGCATGAACAGCACGCCGCTCCTGGTCTTCGACGCCTGGGAGCACGCGTACTACCTGCAGTACCGCAACGTCCGCCCGGACTATGTGGAGAAGCTGTGGAGCCTGATCAACTGGGACGACGTGACGCGTAGGTTCGCTGACGTCACAAGTCAAGCGAGTTGACCAAAGTTCGCAACTTTTTATCGGCCCGGCCTCTACTGGTCGGTTTACACAAATAGGTAAGCTGCCTGCCATGCGTGCGCCCGCCGGTTACCTCCTCGCCGCGCGCTACCGGTTGTTGGAGCCGGTCGGCCGCGGTGGCATGGGCACCGTTTGGCGAGCGCATGACGAGTTGCTTGACCGGCACGTGGCGGTCAAGGAGGTGCGGCTGCCGGCCGTACTCGACGAAGAGCTGCGCGCGGAGTTGTGCGCCCGCACCGAGCGCGAGGGCCGGGCCACCGCGATGGTCGCCCACCCCTCGGTCATCACCGTCTTCGACGTGGTCACCGAGGACGACCGGCCGTGGATCGTGATGGAGCTGCTCCAGGCCAAGTCCCTGGAGCAGCTCATCCTTGAGGACGGACCGCTCCACCCGCGCAAGGCCGCCGAGATCGGCCGCCAGATCCTGGGCGCGCTGCGCGCCGTCCACGCCAAGGGCATCCTGCACCGCGACGTGAAGCCCAGCAACGTGCTGGTGACCGAGGACCGCGCGGTGCTCACCGACTTCGGCCTGGCCGCGCTGGAAGGCGACGTCTCGATCACCCAGGCGGGCATCGTGCTGGGGTCCGCGGGTTACATCGCGCCCGAGCGGGTGCTGGGCGCCAAGGCCAGCCCCGCCGCCGACCTGTGGTCGCTCGGCGCGACCCTCTACACCGCCGCCGAGGGCAGAGGTCTCCATGGCCGGCGTACGGCCGCCGCCGCCCTGGCCGCCCTGACCAGCGGCGAACCGATCCCGATGGCCAAGGCGGGCCCGCTGGCGCCCGTGCTCGACGCCCTGCTGCGCATCGACCCGGAGACCCGGCTCGACTCGGTGCGCGCGTCGCTGATGCTGGCCCGTGTGGCGGCGGGCGGTTCGGCCGAGGAGCCGCTGCCGGTGAAGAGGGGCGCGCGGCCGACGCCGGTGATCACCACCCCGTCTTTCGCGCGCAGGCCCGCGCATCGCGGGCTGCATCGGGCGGAGGCCACGGCGGCCGCGCTGGCCGTACCCGGGCCCAGGATGGAGCGCAGGCAGGGCGAGGGCGTGCACCGCAAGCGCGTGGAACCACGTCCCACTCTGTCGGCTTATGCCCGATTTAAAGCTGCGGTGATAAAGTTGTGCCTTCCTCGTCGCTTCTGGCCACGAGAACTTCGCAAGCGAGGGTAAAGCACTTCCTAAGCGAGAATCGATATCTTCTACCCATGCCGGAACAGCACACACGCCTGCTCGCGGAGCGCTACGAGCTGACGGCCCCGCTTGGCCGGGGCACCATGGGCACCGTGTGGCGCGCCCGTGATCGCGCCCTCGGCCGGGACGTGGCGGTCAAGGAGATTCGCCAGGATCCCGGGCTCAGCGAGGAGCAGCGTGCCGAGCTGCGCGAGCGCATGGTCAGGGAAGGCCGTACCGCCTCCAGGATCAACCACCCGTCGGTCGCCTCGATCCACGACGTCATCATCGAGGACAACAGCCCGTGGATCATCATGGAGCTGGTCGAGGCCCGCTCGCTGGAGCAGGTCATCGACGAGGAGGGCCCGCTGCCGCCGCGGCTCGTGGCCGAGATCGGCGTCGACCTGCTGGGCGCGCTGCGCGCCGCGCACGCCCAGGGCATCACCCACCGCGACGTCAAGCCCGGCAACGTTCTCGTCACCGCGAGCGGGCGGGTGGTGCTGACCGACTTCGGCATCGCCAAGCAGGAGGGCGACAGCAAGCTCACCAAGACCGGCATGGTCATCGGCTCGCCCGGCTACACCGCTCCGGAACGCGCCCGAGGCGAATACACCGGGCCGGAATCAGACATCTGGTCGCTCGGCGCGACCCTGTACTTCGCGGTCGAGGGCCGGCCGGCGTACGAGCGCTCGTCGATCGCCGAGACGCTGGCGGCGCTGCTCAGCGAGAGCGCCGACCTGCCCACGCAAGCGGGGCCGCTGCGCCCGGCGCTGACCGGGCTGCTGAACAAGGACTACAAGCAGCGGCTGAGCGCGGCGCAGGCCGAGACCATGCTCAGGATGGTCGCCGACACGCCCACCAGTGAGATCCCGATCATCAAGGACGAACCGCCGAAGGCGCCGCCGCGTCCCCCGAGGCCCGCCGAGGGCTACGACCCGGACCGCACGATCGCCGTACGGGTCCCCAAACCACCCCAGATGCCCACGGCCACCCGTCCTCCGGCCCAGCCTCCCGCCGCCCCGCCCGTACGCAACCCACAGGCCCCCGCCTACCCGGCCTCGGCCAACACCGCGCCCCACCCCACGTCCCGCCCCCAGCCTCCGGCTCCACCCGTGCGCCGGCCGCCGGTCGACGAGGGGGACGTCAACACCATGCGCGTCTACCCGCCCGGCCAGCAGGTCTACCCGCCGCCCCCGCACATGCGCCCGCGGCAGCAGCAACCACCGCAGCCGCCGCCGATCTTCGAGGAGAAGGGGCTGGGCACCGACCTGTTCGCCATCGCCGGCACCCAGCAGGAGCCGCCGCAGACCGGCAACAAGCGCGGCATGCTCATCCTCATGGCCGTGGCGGCGGCGACCGCGGTCATCATCGCGATCCTCATCGTGGCGCTCGTCAGCTGAGCTCACCCATGAGACAGACTGGGGCCATGAGCGAGTTTCGGATTGAGCATGACTCCATGGGCGAGGTCCGGGTGCCGGCGGGGGCGCGCTGGCGGGCGCAGACCCAGCGCGCCGTGGAGAACTTCCCGGTCTCCGGCCGCCCGCTTGAGCCGGCCCACATCGCCGCGCTCGGCCTGATCAAGGCCGTGGCCGCGGAGGTCAACGGCGAGCTCGGCGTGATCGACAAGGACCTGGCCGAGGCGATCGCGCAGGCGGCCGCCGACGTGGCCGACAACGAGTACGACGCGCACTTCCCCATCGACGTCTTCCAGACCGGCTCCGGCACCTCGTCCAACATGAACGCCAACGAGGTGATCGCCAGCCTGGCCGAGGAGCGGCTGGGCCGGCCCGTGCACCCGAACGACCACGTCAACGCCTCGCAGTCGTCCAACGACGTCTTCCCGACCTCGATCCACGTGGCCGCCGCGACCGAGGTCACCTTCCACTTGCTGCCTTCCCTTGAGCACCTGGCGGCGGCGTTGCGCGCGAAGGCCGCGGAGTTCGCCGACCATGTGAAGTCCGGCCGTACGCACCTCATGGACGCGACTCCGGTCACCCTGGGCCAGGAGTTCGGCGGCTACGCGGCGCAGATCGAGCACGGCCTGGCCCGGGTGCGCTCGGCGCTGCCCCACGTGCTCGAACTCCCCCTGGGCGGCACCGCGGTCGGCACCGGCATCAACACGCCACCGGGCTTCGCCGAGCAGGCGATCGCGAAGCTGCGCGAGGCCACCGGCATCGCCTTCCGCGAGGCGGACGACCACTTCGAGGCGCAGAGCGCGCAGGACTCGATCGTCGAGCTGTCCGGGCAGCTCAAGGTCGTGGCCGTCTCCCTGAACAAGATCGCCAACGACCTCCGCTGGATGGGCTCGGGCCCCCGCGCGGGGCTCGGCGAGATCAACCTGCCCGACCTGCAGCCCGGCTCGTCGATCATGCCGGGCAAGGTGAACCCCGTCATCCCCGAGGCCACGGCCATGGTCGCCGCCCAGGTCATCGGCAACGACGCGGCCATCACGTTCGCCGGCGCCTCGGGCACGTTCGAGCTGAACGTCCAACTCCCGGTGATGGCACGCAACATCCTGGAGTCGATCCGCCTGCTGGCCGCCATCTCACGCCTGCTCGCCGACCGCACGGTGTCCGGCATCACGGCGAACGTGGAGCGCCTGCGCGAGTACGCGGAGTCGTCGCCGTCGATCGTGACGCCGCTCAACCGCTACATCGGCTACGAGGAGGCGGCCAAGGTCGCCAAGCAGGCACTGGCCGAACGCAAGACCATCCGCCAGGTCGTCATCGAACGCGGCCACGTCGCCAGCGGCGCCCTCACCGAGCCTCAGCTCGACGCCCTCCTCGACGTGCTCTCCATGACCAAGCCCGCTTCCTGACCGCCCATACGTTACGGCGAAGCCGCCCCCACCCCACCCGCCGACGCGGGCGGGCGCCGATCGTGGGGGTCGCTTCCCACGTCGGACACACGCCCCACCGCAACGGCCCCCCTTGACCACCCGACAGGGAAACCCCTCGGCCAGCCCGAGGGGACCCACTCCGGCCCGCCCGAGGGGACCCCACTCCGGCCCGAACCACCCCCGTCACCCACGTTAGCCCGGCCGGCGGAACACCTCGCGGTCCCGGGCGGGCAGCCAGTGCCGGTCCGGGGCGATGGTGCGGAAGCCCTCTCGCACGTGCCCCACGAACGCCCGCAGGATCGCGCGCCGGTTCCGCCGGTGCACGATCAGCGAGCACGGATAGGCCGGTGACGGGTTGACCAGCGGGATCTGTGTCGTGCCCGGATGCCGGGGGATGCGGGTCCGCTCGCCCGCGAAGCTGACCCGTTCTCCCAGCGCCACCGTCTCCACGAAGTGCTCCCAGCCGAAGTCCGGCCCCGAGGTGTCCACCCGGAACCCGAAGGCGGCGGCCATCTCGGCGTAGAAGCCGGCCCACTCGCTGCCCTCCTCGTTGCCCGGCATCCACACGGTCATCCCGGCCAGGTCCGCGGTCTCGAACCGCCTGCGCCCGGCCAGCGGATGCGTCCTGCCGACCAGGAGAGAGAGCGGCTCCAGGTAGGCCGGTACGACTTCCAGCGTGTCGGGCAGCGCTCCCTCTGCGCGGGCGAAGACGGCGTCCACGTGGCCCTTGCCGAGGCTCTCGCGGGCGCTCCTGAGGCCGTTGGAGGTGACGACGTCGATGTCGGCCGCGCCGCGGGCGCGGTGGAAGGAGCGGACCAGTTCGATGGAGGCGACCCGGGTGTCCAGCACGTCCACGCGCAGCGCGCGGTGCCGCCGCCTGGCCAGCTCGACGGCTTGGTCGGCCAGGGCCACGAGGGCGCGGGCGTGCGTCAGGAAGGCGGCGCCGTCCTGGGTGAGGTCGGCGCCGCCGCGCGTGCGGTAGAACAACGTCAGCCCGAGGTCCGACTCCAGCTTCGCGATCCGTTTGGAGACGGCCTGCTGGCTGATGCCGAGGCGGACGGCGGCGTCGCTGAAGAAGCGATCCTCGGCGATCGCCACGAACGCGCGCACCGCGCCGAGGTCGAGCTCGGGACCTTCCACCGCTACCTCCTAACACAACCACACGTTGTGCATTTCCGCGTGTCGATTGTTGGACAACCCCGGTCAGCCTTGGGTCGAATGCTCGGGTTCCGCGCTGAGCGTACAACCAAGAGGAGTGGCATGAGGTCCTTCGCTCACCTGCACGTGCACACGGAGTACAGCATGCTGGACGGCGCCGCCAAGGTGGCGCCGCTCATGGCGGAGGCGGTCAGGCTGGGGATGCCGGCCGTGGCCATGAGCGATCACGGCAACGTGCACGGGGCCTACGAGTTCCACCAGGCGGCGCGCGGGGCCGGCGTCAAGCCGATCATCGGGATCGAGGCGTACGTGGCACCGGCCTCGCGGCGGGACCGGCGGCCGGTGTTCTGGAGCGAGGACCTGTCGCTGCGGCGTTCCGACGATGAGACCGGGGCGGGCGGCGACGTGTCGGGGCGCGGGCTGTACACGCACATGACGATGTGGGCGGCGGACGCGGCGGGGCTGCGGAACCTGTTCCGGCTGCAGTCGCGGGCCTGGCTGGAGGGACACGTCCAGAAATATCCGCGCATGGATGATGAACTGCTGGCCGAGCATCACGAAGGCGTCATCGCCACGACCGGCTGCCCCTCGGGAGAGGTGCAGACCCGGCTGCGCCTCGGCCAGTACGACCAGGCGCTCGCCGCCGCCGCCCGCTACCGCGACGTCTTCGGACCCGGTGACTACTTCCTGGAGCTGATGGACCACGGCCTGGCCATCGAGCGCCGCGTCCGCGAGGACCTGCTGCGCATCGGCACGGCGCTCGGCCTGCCGCCCCTGGCCACCAACGACTCCCACTACGTCACCGAGTCGCAGTCCCAGGCGCACGACGCGTTGCTGTGCATCGGCACGGGCAAGCGGCTGGCCGACGCCGACCGGTTCCGGTTCGGCGGCAGCGGCTACTACCTCAAGCCCGCCGAGGAGATGCGCGCCCAGTGGGACTCCGAGGTTCCGGGCGCCTGCGACAACACCCTGCTCGTGGCCGAGCGGGTCGGCGACTACGCCGAGGTCTTCGCCCACCGCGACCTGACGCCGAGGTTCCCGGTGCCACAGGGCGAGAGCGAGTCGAGCTGGCTGCGCGAGGAGTCGCTGCGCGGCGCCCGCCGCCGCTACGCCGGCGACCCGCCGCAAGAGGTCCTGGACCGCATCGACTACGAGCTGTCGGTCATCGAAACCATGGGCTTCCCCGGCTACTTCCTGGTCGTCGCCGACATCTGCCGGCACGCTCGCGAGAACGGCATCGGCCTGGGGCCCGGCAGAGGTTCGGCCACCGGCTCCATGGTCGCCTACTGCACCGGCATCACCGAGCTCGACCCGATCGAGCACAAGCTGATCTTCGAGCGGTTCCTCAACCCCGAGCGGATCACCATGCCGGACGTGGACCTCGACTTCGACGACCGCCGCCGGGACGAGATGATCGACTACGTCACCCGCAAGTACGGCGACGACCGCGTCTGCCAGATCGTCACCTTCAACACGATCAAGGCCAAGGCCGCCGTCAAGGACGCCTGCCGCGTGCTCGGCCACCCGTACGCGCTCGGCGACCGGATCAGCAAGGCCTTCCCCGCGTCTGTGGGCGGCAAGGAGATCCCGCTGCAGGCCATCCACAACGAGGACCACCCCCGCCACGGCGAAGCGGCGGAACTCCGGCAGATGTACGCCGCCGACGCCGAGGTCCGCCAGGTGATCGACACCGCGACCGGCGTCGAGGGCCTGGTACGCGGCACCGGCATCCACGCCGCCGGCGTCATCCTGTCCAGCGAGCCCCTGCTGGACGTGCTCCCGCTGGCCAAGCCCAAGGCCGACGGCCCGGTCGTGACCGCCTTCCCCTTCACCCAGGCCGAGGACATGGGCCTGCTGAAGATGGACTTCCTCGGGCTGCGCAACCTCACCGTCATCCAGGACGCGACAGCCGGCGTACGGGCGAACAAGGGTGTGGACATCGACATCCTCGACGTCCCGCTCGACGACGCCAGGACCTACGAACTGCTGGCCCGCGGCGACACGCTCGGCGTCTTCCAGCTGGACAGCGGCGGCATGCGGGTCCTGCTGCGGCTCATGCAGCCGACCACGTTCACCGACATCGCCGCGGTGAACGCGCTCTACCGGCCCGGCCCGATGGAGATGAACGCCCACACCAGCTACGCCCTGCGCAAGACCGGCAAGCAGCCGGTCGAGCCGATCCACCCCGAGCTGGAATCGGCCCTGGAGCCGATCCTGGGCGACACCTACCACCTGGTCGTCTTCCAGGAGCAGGTCATGGCCATCGCCCAGCAGCTCGCCGGGTACTCGCTGGGCGCCGCCGACATGCTGCGCAGGGCCATGGGCAAGAAGAAGAAGGAGGTGCTGGACGCCGAATGGGACCGGTTCTCGACCGGCATGCGCGCCAACGGCTTCTCCGATCCGGCGATCAAGTCCGTCTGGGACGTCCTGGTCCCGTTCAGCGGCTACGGCTTCAACAAGTCGCACACCGCCGGATACGGCCTGGTCTCCTACTGGACCGCCTACCTCAAGGCCAACCATCCCAGCGAGTACCTGGCCGCGCTGCTCACCTCGGTCGGCGACGACAAGGACAAGATGGCCGTCTACCTGGCCGACGCCCGCCGCGTCGGACTCAAGGTCCTGCCACCCGACGTCAACGCCAGCCGGCTGGACTTCGCCGCGGTCGGCGCCGACATCCGCTTCGGCCTCGGCGCGGTGCGCAACATCGGCGCCAACGTCGTGGAGGCCATCGTCGCCGCGCGCACCGAGAAGGGCCCTTTCACCGGCTTCAACGACTTCCTCGGCAAGGTGCCCGCCGCAGTCTGCAACAAGCGGGTCATCGAGTCACTGGCCAAGGCGGGGGCGTTCGACAGCCTGGGACACCGCCGCAGGGCGCTGGTCGCCGTGCACGAGCAGGCCGTGGACGCGGTCGTCGGCCTCAAACGCAACCAGGGCCACGGCCAGGACTCGCTGTTCGCCGAGGACGCCCTGTCGGCCCCGATCCCCGACGAGGAGTGGGACCAGCCCACGCTGCTGGCCCACGAGCGGGAGATGCTCGGCCTGTACGTCTCCGGCCACCCGCTGGACGGCGCCGAGCAGCTCCTTCGCGCCCACCGCGACACCACGATCGCCGCCCTGCTGGCCTCGGGCCGTCAGGACGCCAGGACCCGGGTCAGCGGCATCGTCTCCGGCCTGCAGCGCAAGGTGACCAAGCAGGGGCACCCCTGGGCGGTCGTCACGCTGGAGGATCACGAGGCCGCCGTCGAATGCCTGATCTTCCCCAAGGTCTACACGCTGTGCGGGGAGTCGCTGGCCCAGGACGACGTGGTGTCCGTCAGCGGCCGGGTCAACGTCCGCGACGAGATGCTGAGCGTCTACGGCGAGGAGGTCACGTTCCTGACGGTGCCCGGCCCGCCGCTCGTGATCCGGCTGGAGGAGGAGAAGCTGACGGTCCGGCTGGTGCGGGAGTTCAAGCGGATCCTGACCACGCATCCCGGTCAGACCCCCGTCCACCTGCGGGTACGCCGTGCGGCGGGCAAGGACGTCCTGATGAGCCTGCCCGCCTACACGATCACCCCCGGCCCCGCCTTCCACGCCGACGTCAAGGCGCTCCTGGGTCCGCTTTCCCTCTCTTGAGGTACGCCGCCTGCGTGGCCGCCGCCCACCGGGTGAGCAGGTCGGCGGCGGCGGCGGAGTCCACGGCGTCGGCGGTACGCCGCATCGCCTTGCCCAGCGCCTCGGTCAGGTCGCCGGCCGGTGGCGTCCCATCGGCCGCGACCAGGGCGGCGGCGGCGTTCAGCAGGACGATGTCGCGCACCGGCCCCGCTCTCCGGCCAGGACCCGCCTGGCGACGTCGGCGTTGCGGGCCGGGTCGCCGCCCCGCAGGTCGGCCACGGTGGCTCTGGGGATGTCGAGGTCGGCCGGGTCGAAGGCGGTCCGGTGCACCGCGCCCCGCCGTACCACGTGGACGGTGGACGGACCGGTGGTGGTCAGCTCGTCGAGCCCGTCGTCGCCGCGGAAGACCAGCGCGGACCCGCCGCGCTCGGCCAGCACGCCCGCGATCACCTCGGCCATGCGCGGGTGGAAGACGCCGACCGCCTGCGCGGCGGGCAGGGCGGGGTTGGTGAGCGGGCCGAGGAAGTTGAAGACGGTCGGGACGCCGAGCTGCCCGCGCGCCTTGGAGGCGTGGCGCAGGAAGGGATGGAAGATCGGGGCGAACAGGAAGGTGATCCCCACCTCGTCGGCCACTTCGGCCACCGCCGCCGGGTCCAGGGAGATGGCGATCCCGAGTTCCTCCAGCACGTCGGCCGCTCCGGAGGCGGAGCTGGCCGAGCGGGAGCCGTGCTTGACCACCTTCGCCCCCGCCGCGGCGGCGACGATCGCGGCCATGGTGGAGACGTTGACGGTGTTGGCCCGGTCGCCGCCGGTGCCGACCAGGTCGACGGGGTCGCCGGGGATGCGGATCGCGGCCGAGCAGGCGAGCATCCCGTCGGCGAGCCCGGCGACCTCCTCGACGCTCTCCCCCTTGGCGCGCAGGGCCACGGCGAAACCGGCGATCTGTGCGTCGGTCGCGGCGCCCGACATGATCTGCTCCATCGCCCACGCGCTGTCGCGCGCCGACAGCGACCCGCCGCCGAGCAGCGTGGTGAGAAGTGCGGGCCAGGTGGTGGTCACGTGACGCCTCCGGGTGTCGAGTCTGCTCGGCAAGGCGGAGGGAAGAACGCGAAAGGCCGCCTCGTCGAGGCGGCCGTAGAGATGAACGCTAGGGGGTCCGCCTAGAAGACGGGCCACCAGGAGTACGAGAACGCGTTCATGGGCCAAACCTTAGCACCTCGGCGTGGACCACATAGATCAACACCCAGGTATGTCGGCCGCACCCATGCGTCCGGAATCGGCCAGCGCCTATGGTCGGGAGCATGGGGAACGAGCTGAGCGGCCGGACCGCCCTGGTGACGGGGGCGGGTGCGGGGATCGGGCGCGCGTGCGCGCTCAAGCTGGCCTCGCTGGGGGCCGCGGTCGTGGCGGTCGACCGGGACAGGGAGGCGGCGGAGAAGGTCGCGGCCGAGACGGGCGGGCTGGCCGTCGTGGCCGACCTCGCCGCGCCCGCCTTCGTCACGAAATTTCCTGAAGAGGTCGACATCGTGGTCAACAACGCGGGCTTCCAGCATGTCGCCCCGATCGAGGAGTTCCCTCCGGAGACGTTCGCGACCATGCTCAAGGTCATGCTGGAGGCGCCGTTCCTGATCGCCGGGCACGTACTGCCCGGCATGTACGCACGGGGCTGGGGCCGCTTCGTCAACATCACCTCGGTGCACGGGCTGCGGGGCTCGCCGTACAAGTCGGCGTACACGGCGGCCAAGCACGGGCTGGAAGGCCTGTCCAAGGTGATCGCGCTCGAAGGCGCGCCCCACGGCGTCACCTCCGCCTGCGTCTCGCCCGGGTACGTCAGGACCGAGCTGGTCGAACGCCAGATCGCCGACCAGGCCAGGGCGCACGGCATCCCGGAGAGCCAGGTGCTCACCGACATCATGCTCGGGCCCGAGGCGATCAAGCGGCTGATCGAGCCCGGGGAGGTGGCCGACCTGGCCGCGTACCTGTGCGGGCCGAGCGGGTCGTTCATCACCGGGGTCACGCTCACCGTCGACGGCGGCTGGACGGCACGCTAGTGGTCAGGCGCTTCCTCGAACTTCTCGCCCGGGAGGCCTCGGCGGTCGAGTTCGAAGGTCCGATCATCGAGGCGCGGGCGGCCGGCGCCGACCCGGCCGAGATCGAGCGGCTCGAACTGGCCAAGGTGGAGGCGCTGCGGGTCAGGCAGCTGCTGCGGCGCCGGGCCAGGCGCGAGGCCGAGCTGTCGGCGCTGTTCGACACCGCCGGGGACCTGGCCGCGCTGCGCGACCTCGACGCCGTGCTGGAGGCGATCGTCCACCGGGCCAGGCAGTTGCTCGGCACCGACACCGCCTACCTCACCCTGGGAGACCCCGAGCGCGGCGACACCTACATGCGGGTCACCGACGGCTCCGTCTCGGCGGCGTTCCAGGCGCTGCGGCTCGGGATGGGCGACGGGCTCGGCGGGCTCGTGGCGCAGACGGCGCGGCCGTACTCGACCGCGGACTATCCCGCCGACTCGCGCTTCCACCACACCGGGACCATCGACTCGGCGGTCAAGGAGGAGGGCCTGGTCGCCATCCTCGGGGTGCCGCTCAGGCTGGGACGCCGGGTGATCGGCGTGTTGTTCGCCGCCAACCGCAGCGCGCGGCCGTTCCTGCAGGAAGAGGAGGCGCTGCTGGCGTCGCTGGCCGCGCACGCGGCGGTGGCCATCGACAACGCGCGGCTGCTCCAGGAGACGCGCAACGCCCTCGACGAGCTGTCCCAGGCGCACAGGACCGCGCGCGAGCACGCGGCGGCGGTCGAGCGGGCGGCGCTGGCCCACGACCGGATGACCTCGGTGGTGCTGCGCGGCGGCGGCATCGAGAACGTGGCCGCGGTGATCACGGAGGTGCTGGGCGGGACGCTGGTCGTCCTCGACGACCTCGGCCGTCCCCTGGCGGGGGACGCCGGCGCGGTCGGGCCCGAACCCGGCGTCTTCGAGGCGGCGCAGGCCTCACGCGCCCTCGGCAGGACCGTACGGCGCGGCGAACTGCTCATCGCCAGCGTCGACGTCGGCGGCGAGCCGCTGTGCACGCTGGTGCTGCGCAGCGGCCACATTCTCGATGCCGACGAGCGCATACTCGAACGCGGCGCCCAGGTGTGCGCGCTGCTGCTGCTGTTCCGGCGCAGCGTCGCGGAGGCCGAGGGCCGGGTGCGCGGCGAACTCCTGGACGACCTGATCTCCCGGCCCGGCTCACCCGGCCTGGCCGACCGCGCCCGCAGGCTGGGCCTGGACCTGGACACCCCGCACGTGCTGGTCGTGGCCAGGTACGAGGGACAGCGCGAGCGCGCGGCGTTCTGGGCCTCCTCGCAGGCGGCCGTCCGGCACGGGCTGGCGGCGGCGCGCGGCGAGGAGGTCGTGCTGCTGCTGCCGGGTGACGATCCCGGCGGAATCGCGCACCGGATCGCCGCCGAGCTGACCGCCTCCCTGGGCCGGCCGGCCACGGCGGGCGCGGCCGTACCGAGGAACGGGGAGGTCACGGCGGCCTACCGGGAGGCGCAGCGGTGCGCGCAGGCGCTGGTCGCGCTGGGCCGGGCGGGCGACGGGGCGGGCGCGGCCGAGCTGGGCTTCGTGGGCCTGCTCATCGGCGACGGCCAGGACGTGCCCGGCTTCGTGGGCTCCGTCCTGGGCCCGGTGAGCGGCTACGACGCCCGCCGGGGTACCGCGCTGGTGGACACGCTGGCGGCCTACTTCGCCGCGGGCGGCTCGCCCTCGCGTACGGCTGAGGCCATGCACATCCACGTCAACACCGTCACCCAGCGCCTGGACCGCATCGCCAAGCTCCTGGGCGACGGCTGGCAGGAACCCGAGCGCGCCCTTGAGCTCCAGCTCGCGCTCCGCCTTCACCGGCTCGGCCACACAACCTCCCCCCAGAGTGTGGAGAACGGCCCCATATGAGTGACGCCCGTCACTCTTTAGCGTGACCGGCATGGCCACTTCCATCAAGAAGATCGTCGGCGCGAGCCTGATCGGCACCACCATCGAGTGGTACGACTTCTTCCTGTACGGCTCCGCAGCCGCGCTGGTGTTCAACAAGCTCTTCTTCCCCGAGAGCGACCCCCTGACCGGCACGTTGCTCGCCTTCCTCACCTACGCCGTCGGGTTCGTCGCCAGACCGCTGGGCGGCCTGGTCTTCGGCCACTTCGGCGACCGGCTGGGCCGCAAGACGCTGCTGGTCGTCAGCCTGCTGTTGATGGGCGCGGCGACGTTCCTCATCGGCTGCCTGCCCACGCACGCCGCGATCGGCGCGGCGGCGCCGCTGCTGCTGACGGTCCTGCGCCTGGTGCAGGGCTTCGCCCTCGGCGGCGAATGGGGTGGCGCCGTGCTGATCGTCTCCGAGCACGGCGACTCCGCCCGGCGCGGCTTCTGGGCGTCGTGGCCGCAGGCGGGCGCGCCGGGCGGCAACCTGCTGGCGACGGGCGTGCTGGCGGTGCTGGCCGCGGTGCAGTCGGAGTCGGCGTTCCTGTCGTGGGGCTGGCGGGTGCCGTTCCTGCTGTCGGGCGTGCTGGTGCTGATCGGCCTGTGGATCCGGTTGTCGATCTCCGAGTCGCCCGTCTTCCAGCAGGCGCCGAAGGAGGAGTCGCCGCCGATCGTGACCGTGCTGCGCCACCACCGCCGCGACGTGCTGACCGCGATCGGCGCCCGCCTCGCCGAGAACATCTCGTTCTACCTGCTGACGGTCTTCGTCATCACCTACGCCAAGGCCGAGAAGATCGACAACTCGACCGTGCTCAACGCGGTGCTCATCGCCTCGGCCATCCACTTCCTGACGATTCCGGTGTGGGGCGCGCTGTCGGACCGCGTCGGCCGCCGTCCGATCTACCTCGCCGGCGCCGCCGGCATCGGCGTGTGGATCTTCGCGTTCTTCCCGCTGGTCGGGACCGGCAACTTCCTGGCGATCACGCTGGCGGTGACGGTCGGCCTGCTGTTCCACGGCATGATGTACGGCCCGCAGGCCGCCTTCTTCGCCGAGCTGTTCGCCACGCGCTCGCGCTACACCGGCGTGTCCATCGGCGCCCAGCTGTCGGCCATCGTGGCCGGCGCGCTGGCCCCGGTGATCGCGGTCGCCCTGCTCAGGGAGTACGACAGCACGGTGCCGATCTCCATCTACCTGGGCATCGCCGCCCTCCTGACCCTGTTCGCCGTGTACAAGGCCAGGGAGACCCAGGGCCGCGACCTGGCTGAGAGGATCCACGCGTGAGAGTCACCACCCCCCGCCTCACCCAGCACGTCCTGAAATTTCGGGACGACGGGGCTGAGCCCGTGCTGTTCGTCCACGGAAACATCTCCTCCGGCGCCTTCTGGCGCGACACCCTGAAGGCCCTGCCGGAGCCGTACCTGCCGCTGGCGCCCGACCTGCGCGGCTTCGGCGAGACCGACCCGGCCCCCGTCGACGCCACCCGCGGCCTGCGCGACTTCTCCGACGACCTGACCGAGCTGATCGAGACGCTCACCCTGCCCAAGGCCCACCTGGTGGGCTGGAGCATGGGTGGCGGCGTCGTCCTGCAGCTCCTGCGCGACCGCCCCGACCTGGTCAGGAGCATCACCCTGGTCAACCCCGTCTCCCCCTACGGCTACAGCGGCACCGAGGGCCCCGACGGCGGGCTCACCCACGAGGACGGCACCGGAGCGGGCGCCGGAGCGGCCAACCCCGACTTCGTGGCCCGCCTCCAGGCCGGCGACACCACGGACGAGTCCCCCACCTCACCCCGGTCCGTCTTCCGCAGCTCCTACGTCGCCGCCCCGGTCCCCGACGAGGACTTCTACGTGGCCTCGATGCTCACCACCAGGATCGGCGAGCACAACTACCCGGGCGACGCCGTCACCTCCGACCGCTGGCCCGGCGTGGCCCCGGGCAAGAGCGGGGTCCTGAACGCCCTGGCACCCACGCACTTCCGCCTCGACGATCTCCACGAGCTCCCGGAGAAGCCGCCGATCCTGTGGATCAGGGGCGCCGACGACCTGATCGTCGCCGACGCCTCGCCGTTCGACCTGGCGCACCTCGGCGCGATCGGCGTGGTGCCCGACTCCCCCGGCACCCCGGCCCAGCCGATGATCGCCCAGACCAGAGCCGTCCTGGAGCGGTACGGCCCCTACGAGGAAGCGGTCCTGCCCGATTGCGGCCACAGCCCCCACCTGGAGCACCCGCAGGAGTTCCGCCGCCTGCTCCTCGACCACCTCGGACGGTCCTGATGCACGCCTTGGCCACCCTCACCCTGCTCGGCAGCATGGTCGTCGCCACCCCGCAGCTCACCGTCCCCGGCGCCGAGCGCACGGTCACCGCCACCCTCGCCGACCTCACCACCGCCGGCACGGCCACCACCGGCCACACCGACCCCGCCGACTGGGCCGGTCTCCACTCGGCGGCCACCACCAACCCCACCGGCGTCCCCGGCACCCAGATCGACGGCTACTTCCCCGACACCTCCACCGGCAACAAGACCCGGGGCTGGAACCACGACTCCCAGTTCGTCATCCGCCTGCCCAAGAACTGGAACGGCGGCCTGGTCGTCTCCGGCACCCCCGGCAACCGGGAGCAGTACGCCAACGACTTCACCATCTCCGACTGGGTCCTCGCCAAGGGCTACGCCTTCGCCGCCACGGACAAGGGCAACGTCGGCCTCGACTTCCACACCGACGGCCGCCGCCCCGGCGACGCCATCGCCGAATGGAACCACCGCGTCACCCAGCTCACGCTGGCCGCCAAATCCGTCGTCAGGCAGCGGTACGGCAGGCCGCCCGCCCGCACCCTCATGGCCGGCATCTCCAACGGCGGCTACCTGGTCAGGTGGCAGCTGGAGAACCGCGGCCACCTCTACGACGGCGGCGTCGACTGGGAGGGCACGCTCTGGCGGCTGAAGGGCGACAACCTGCTGGACTTCCTGCCCACGGCGCTCAAGCACGGCCCCCTGCGGGCCGGCTTCCCGCCGGAGTCGGAGTTTCTGTGGCCCTTCCACCGCCAGTACTACTGGGAGCTCACCCAGCAGCTCTACCAGAAGGAACTGGACCCGGCCTACACCGGCGCACCGGCCGACTACGTGTATGCCGAGCGCCGGCCGTACGCGGCCGTGGCGAAGATCGCGCTGACCGGCCGGATCACCAAGCCGCTCATCACCGTCCACGGCACGCTCGACGCCCTGCTGCCCATCGCGCGCTCCTCCGACGTCTACGCCGAGATGGTCGGCCCGCGCCGCCCCTTCCGCTACCACCGCGTCGAGGGCGGCAACCACCTGGACGCCCTGGTCGACGCCTACCCGGACCGGCTCAGGCCCATCCTGCCCGAGTTCAGGAAGGCCTTCGAGGAGCTGGAGGACTGGGTCGGCCCTTGAGGTATCGGCCCTTGAGGTATCGGCCCTTGAGGTATCAGTCCTTGAGGTAGCGGTGTTTGCCCGCGCGGGCCAGGCGGACCAGATGCCGGGCTCCCGGCAGCCGCCGGCCCAGGCGGCGCAGCATCGTGTCGTGTCCCATGGGCGAGCGCCGCGCCGGATCCAGCTCGGTCGAGGCGCACACCTCGACCCTGCTGCCGCGCATCTCCAGCCCGAAACGCAGGCCCACCTCGTCGTCCTCTGCGCGCAGCGAGGACATCCAGGCGCCGGGACCGAGCCGGTCGCGGCCCGGCATCAGCCGCTTGACCGGAACCTTGGCCACGAGCTGGCCCGCGATCCTGCCCGGTACGCCCGGCTCCACCAGGGCGGGCGCGGAGATCTCGCGCAGGCGGCCGGCCGTGTTGCGCAGTACCAGCTCCAGCGGAGGGCCGCCGCTCGGCGGCACATACGGCACGGGCACGACGACGTAGATGTGGTTCTCCTGCCTGCGGATGCTGGCGCCCGGCGAGACCAGGGCGATCGACTCGGAGAACGAGCGCGGCTCGATGGCCAGGCCCAGCTCCCCAGCGTCGGTCCAGCACGGGACGACCAGGCGGCGCCTGGGGCGCTGGGCCAGGATGCCCAGGCAGTTGAGCGGGCCGTCGGGGCGGCGTACGCGGGTTCTGGCCTGGAGGGCGCCGCCGTACATGCGGACGTGGACCTCCCATTGGCCGGAGGCGAGCGGGGTGCCGAGCGCGGCGACGGCCACGTCCAGCCTGGCCTCGCCGACGATGCGCAGCCGTACGTCCTCGTCCTCCTGCACACGTTCCACGTGGTAGGTGACGGGCAGGAAGTAGACGACGCCGGTGTCGGCGTGCCGTACGTAGACCTCGATGCGGGCGCGCGCCACGGCGGTCGTGACGTCCGTGACGGCATCCGGCAGGGCCTTGTCGTCGAGCGAGCACGGCGGCAGCCACCGCAGGCGCCCGTCCTCCACCCGGTAGCGGGCGGGCTCGCCGTCGGCGGCGAGCACCTCCACGGCCAGGCCGAGGGCGAGCACGGGGCCGTCCCAGCGCACGTCGAGCAGGTCGGCGCGCAGGTCCGCGCGGCGGGTGGCGTTGGCGTAGCTGACGAGCTGGTCGAGGCGGCCGGCTCGCAGGAACGCGGCGACCGCGCGCAGGTGCACCGGCAGGTGCCGGTCGAGCCGCTCGGGGAAGCGCTCCAGCACGAGCTCCCTGCTCGTGGTGAACATCTTCCCGCGATCCACCGAGGATCCGGCGAAGCGGGCGCTGAGGAACGGGCGCAGCACCACGGACCGCAGCCAGTGGGCGTACATGCGGTCGCGCTGGCGGCCCTGCTCGGTGTGCTCGTCGACGACGTTCAGCAGCGACAGCAGCTCGCCGGCGACCGTACGCAGGTCGTCGTCCGCCTCCTCGCGCTCGCCGAGGTGGCAGCAGACCTGGTCGGCCATCACCGCGACGACCTTGGCCAGGAGATAGGCGCGCACCACGAACGCCTGCTCGGCCATCCGCCCCCCGGGTACGGCGAAGCCCAGCTGGTGCTTCTCCAGGAACGCCCGGCGGAAGAGCTTGTGCGGCGTGAGCAGGCTGAGCAGCCGGTCGCGCAGGATGTCGGCGCGGGCGGTGCTGGCCTCGAACGCGGTCATCGGCGGCCCCGAGTCGCGGACGAGGCGGCCGACGAGCACGTCGGCGTCGGTCTCCCCGGCCCGCGTGTGCATGTGCTCCAGCGCGGTGCGCTCCAGGCGGTCGCGCTGGTCGAGGAAGTAGACGAACTCGCCCTTGGCGGCGGCCAGGCCGATGTTGCGCCCGCGCATGGGCGAGCCGGTGTGCGGCAGGTGCAGGACCCTCACGTTTCTGCGGACCGCGGCCACGGTGTCGAGGCGCTCCGCGATGCCGTCCGTGGACCCGTCGTCCACGAAGATCACTTCGTACGCCTCCGGCGGCAACGTCTGCTCCAGCACGGAGCGGATGCACGGATCGGCGCCGGCACCCGGATTATGGACACTGACGATCACGCTGACCTTCATAGCCATGCCGCCAGGGTGCGCCGTACTACCGGATCAGGCGCGACGGCTTGCCGATCGAATAGCGGGTCAGTACCAGCCCTTGGCCTGGGAATGGCCCCAAGCACCGCAAGGCGTGCCGTAGCGGCCCTTGATGTAGCCGAGGCCCCACTCGATCTGGGTGGCGGCGTTGGTCTGCCAGTCGGCGCCCGCGCTGGCCATCTTGCTGCCGGGCAGCGACTGGGGGATGCCGTAGGCGCCGGAGTAGCGGTTCATGGCCCGCTCGTTCCAGCCGCTCTCCTTGTGCCAGAGCTTCTCCAGGCAGCCCCACTGGTCCTCGCCGAAGCCGAACTGGCCGAGCATCCCCTTGGCCAGCGCCTTGTTGCTGCCGGGCGAGGGGTTGCTGCCGACCGGGAAGTTGGCGGGCGGGAAACCGTCGCCGCCCGGCCCGCGCTTCTTGATGATGACCGGGTCGAGGCCCTCGACGCCCTTGCGCTCCTTCTTGAGCTTGTCCTTCTGGTACGCCGTGACCGCCGCGGCCTTGTAGGAGTCGGCCTTGGGATCCGGCGAGTAGAAGTCGCCCATGGCGATCTTGCCCCACTCCTCGGGGGAGATCGGGGTGTGGACGGCCTTGGAGTTCTGGATCGCGGTGTAGGCGGTGAAACCACCGCCACCGGCCACGATCACGACCGCCAAACCGAAGATCAGCACGCGCTTCGGGCTCATCGCCTTCTTCTTGCGGCGAGACGGCGGCGCTTCGCGCTCCTTCAACTCCGGACCAGGGCTCACGACCTATGAGAATGCCCTGTCCCAGGGGGTGGTCCGCAACCAAAACGCGACATCCGGTTGGTGTTCCATTGACTGACCAGCAGGCCACACAGGTCTTTCTTTCGCGACTGTGACTTTTGTCACATGCGTAAGGCCCGCCCCTCGCGCCCCGCTAACCGAAGGGAGAGCCTCATTACAGACTTCCGCCTACCCTTCCCGGTGATGTCACATTTTTATGACAGAACACGGATATTCGCGGGGTGGAAGAATAATGTGCGCGTGGCAGGCATCCTCCTCGTCGAAGACGACCCCTCCGTCCGCACCGCCCTGGAGCTGGCGCTGACCCGGCAGGGCCATTCCGTGACGTCCTACGCCACGGGCGAGGAGGCGCTCGACCACATCAGGTCCCGCCGCCCGGAGATCGCCATCCTCGACGTGATGCTGCCGGGAATCGACGGCGTCGAGGTGTGCCGCCGCATCCGCCGCCTGGACCAGCTGCCGGTCATCCTGCTCACCGCCCGCGGCGACGACCTCGACGTCGTGGTCGGACTGGAGGCCGGCGCCGACGACTATGTGGTCAAGCCGGTCGAGCCCCGGGTTTTGGACGCGCGGATCAGGGCCATCCTGCGCCGAGCCGAGTCGGCCTCATCCGACCGCATCTCCTTCGGCGACCTCATGATCGACCGGGGCGCGCTCAAGGTCACGCTGGCCAACAAGGAGATCCACCTCACCCCCACCGAGCTGCGGCTGCTGCTGGAGCTCGTGCGTCATCCCGGCCAGGTGCTCAACCGGCGCTACCTGCTGCGCGTCGTCTGGGACCACACCCACGTGGCCGACTCCCGCCTCGTCGACGCCTGCGTCCAGCGAGTACGGGCGAAGATCGAACCGCGCCCGGCCGAGCCGGTGTTCATCCACACCGTCCGCGGCTTCGGCTACCGGTTCAGCCCTCCGTGATGCGGCCGCCCACCGGACTGCGCGCCCGCCTGGTCATCACGTTCACGCTCGTCGCCGTGGCGGCCTCGGTCATGGTCGCCACCATCGGCTACGAGCTGGCCAAGGCCGCCCTCATCGAGCGGGCCGAGGACAGCGCCGTCGACCTGGTCACCAGGGAGCTGCGCCAGATCACCTTCCCGGTCGGCACCCTGCGCCAGGGCGAGGCGGCGCCCGACTCCAAGGACCTGCGGCTGCTCGCCGACGCGCTCAACGGCCCCGGGCGGAGCGTCGCGCTCGAGTACGGCCACCTCAGCTACTCAGAGGGCCCGCTGTCGATGGCCAACGTCCCGCACGAGCTGCACGGCAGGGCCCGCGGCGGCGTGGTCAAGCAGCGCCAGGTGATCCGCGACGACGTGTGGCTGATCGTCGGCGCCGAGGTCTACCGCAGGGACGGCCCCGTGCCCGAGGCCAGCGGGCTGCGCGCCTTCGTCTTCTTCTCCATGCGTGAGGAAGAGGACCAGCTCACCACCCTCAAGGGCTCGCTCGCGCAGGGCGGCGCTGTCATCGTGCTGATCGCCCTCGGCGTCGCGCTGGTCTCGGCCAGAAGCGTGCTGCTGCCCGTACGCCGCCTCAGCGCCGCCGCCCAGGCGCTCGGCGAGGGCCGGCTCGACACGCGGCTGCCCGTCCACGGCCAGGACGAGCTGGCCGCGCTGACCGCCAGGTTCAACGACGCCGCCGCCGCGCTGGAGCTCAGCGTCTCCGAACTACGCGCGCTGGAGGCCCTCTCGCGCCGCTTCGTCGCCGACGTCTCACACGAGCTGCGCACGCCGCTGACCGCGATGACCGCGGTGGCCGACATGCTGATGGAGGAGGCCGAACGGCTGCCCGACGCACCCGCCGAGGCGGTCAGGCTCGTGCTGTCGGAGATCGAACGGCTGCGCCACCTCGTCGAGCACCTCATCGAGGTCAGCCGCTTCGACGCCGGTACGGCCACGCTCAACGTGGAATCCGTCAACGTCCACGACGCCATCCATGACAGCCTGGAGACACGCGGCTGGACGGAGACCGTGGAGGTGAACGTGGCCAAGGGACTGGCGGCCACCGTGGACCCGCGCCGCTTCGACGTGATCGTCGCCAACCTGGTGGGCAACGCGCTCAAACACGGCGGCCCGCCGGTCCAGGTGTCGGCCAGAGGCACGGAGAACGGGCTGGAGATGAAGGTACGCGACCACGGCGCCGGGATTCCCGAGGAGGCGCTGCCGTACGTCTTCGACCGGTTCTTCAAGGCGGGAGCGGGACGCTCGCGCAGCCACGGAAGCGGGCTCGGCCTGGCCATCACCAGGGCGAACGTGCACCTCCACAACGGCACGATCTCGGTGCGCAGGCAGGGTCCCGGCACCCTGTTCACGGTCTGGCTGCCGGGCCTGTGAACGGCGGGCGAGCGCTGGCGGCCGGCCTCCTCCTCGCGGTGGCGGGCTGCGGGATCACGCCCACGAACGTGGTGGACGTGGCAGGACCTCCGACGGTCAAGATCCCGCCACCGTCCAAGACCATCTACCTGCTCAAGCCGGTCGACCAGCGGCAGGACAGCAGGCGCGCGCGCTTCGCGCTGACCAAGGAGCCGGCCGACGTGGAGAACGACACCGTGGACAGCCTGCTCACGGCGTTGTTCCAGGCCAACGGCCGGCAGCTGGGCGGCCTGCACACCGCCCTGCGCGGCTTCACCTACGAAGGCATGCAGGACTCGCTCGACCCGGTGACCCGCGACGAGACCCGGCTGCCCCGGACGTCCACGCTGACGGTGTACATCAAGGGCACCGGGCCGCTGCCCCTGCTGGGCAAGAAGCAGATCGTCTGCACCGCCCAGCAGGAAACGCAGTTCGAGCAGGTGAAGATCATCCGCCAGTTCCCCAGCAGGGCGCCCCAGGACGAGGGGCAACACATCTGCGGGAAACTGAAGGACGCTAAAGAGTGATGTCCTCCAGCATCTCCGTCACCAGCGCCGCGATCGGCGAACGCTCGGACCTGGTCAGCGTCACGTGGGCGAACAGCGGATGCCCCTTGAGCTTCTCCACCACCGCCACGACGCCGTCATGGCGGCCCACCCGCAGGTTGTCGCGCTGGGCGATGTCATGGGTGAGCACCACGCGGGAGTTGGCGCCGATGCGGCTCAGCACCGTCAGCAGCACCCCGCGCTCCAGCGACTGCGCCTCGTCCACGATCACGAAAGCGTCGTGCAGCGACCGGCCGCGGATGTGGGTGAGCGGCAGCACCTCCAGCATGCCCCGGTCGATGACCTCCTCGATCACCTCTGGAGTGGTCACCGCGCCCAGGGTGTCGTAGACGGCCTGGGCCCAGGGGCCCATCTTCTCGCCCTCGGTGCCGGGAAGGTAGCCGAGCTCCTGGCCGCCGACCGCGTACAGCGGGCGGAAGACCACGACCTTGCGGTGCTGGCGGCGCTCCAGAACGGCCTCCAGGCCCGCGCAGAGCGCCAGGGCGGACTTTCCGGTGCCGGCCCTGCCGCCCAGCGACACGATGCCGATCTCGGGGTCCATCAGGAGCTCCAGCGCGATGCGCTGTTCGGCCGAGCGGCCGTGCAGCCCGAACACCTCGCGGTCGCCCCGCACGAGCTTGACCGACTTGTCGGGCAGTACCCGGCCCAGCGCCGAACCCTTGCTCGACAGCAACCGCAGCCCGGTGTGCGCGGGCAGGTCCCTGGCCTCCTCCAGTTCCGCGGCGCCGTGCTCGAAGAGCGTCTCGACGTCCTCGGTGGTCACCTGGATCTCGGCCATCCCCGTCCAGCCCGACTCCACGACCAGCTCGGCGCGGTACTCCTCCGCCGACAGGCCGATCGAGGCCGCCTTGACCCGCAGGGGCAGATCCTTGGAGACCAGCACGACGTCGCGTCCCTCGGCGGCCAGCGAACGGGCCACGGTGAGGATGCGGGTGTCGTTGTCGCCGAGGCGGAAGCCTACGGGCAGGATGGACGGGTCGCTGTGGTTGAGTTCAACCCTGATCGTGCCTTCCCCGGTGGGCATGGGCTCGTCGAGCCTGCCGTATTGCACGCGCAGGTCGTCGAGGTAACGCAATGCCTTGCGCGCGAAGTAGCCGAGTTCTGGATGGTTCCGCTTCCCTTCCAGCTCCGTGATCACGACGATCGGGAGGACGACCTCATGCTCGGCGAATCTGGTCATCGCCGCCGGGTCGGCTAGAAGGACCGACGTGTCCAGCACGTAGGTGCGCTTGCCGGAGTTGGTCGAAGGGTTGCTCGAGGACACTGCCACACGTTCTCCCCCGGGCGCCCATGGGGACAGGCGCCCTGCAGACGAGGTGGGAATCGGACCGGACCCGCGCCCGCCGACGGGCGCCGGGGTCCGGCCCCCCTCAGCAGATTGCGCAGCAAAGGCGGGCCCCCTCCGAAGTGATCGGCCTTCGGCCGGTCACTTTCAACGTTACGTACCAGATACCCCCATGCGGGATCAGGAACCGTAACGACGGTGTCTCGCGGCGTAGTCGCGCAGCGCCCGCAGGAAGTCGACCCTGCGGAAGTCGGGCCAGTAGGCCTCGCAGAAATAGAACTCGGAATGAGCGCTCTGCCAGAGCATGAACCCGGAAAGCCGCTGCTCCCCCGAGGTCCGGATGAGAAGGTCCGGGTCGGGCTGGCCGCGAGTGTAGAGATGCTCGGCGATGTGCTCGACATCGAGAACCTCGACGAGGTCCTCGATGCTGGCTCCCTTGCTTGCTTGCTCCTGGAGGAGTGAGCGCACCGCATCGGCAATCTCACGTCTTCCTCCATACCCAACCGCAACGTTCACAATCAACCCTGGACGGTGTGATGTGACTTCCTTTGCGTTTTTCAGGACATTTGCCGTCCTATCCGGCAACAGATCGAGCGCGCCGACCGGGCTGATCCGCCAGCCCTCCTCGACCAGCTCCTGCACCACGTCCTCGATGATGCGAAGGAGCAACTCCAGCTCGTCCTTGGGGCGGTTGAGGTTGTCGCTGGACAGCATCCAGACGGTCACGACCTCCACCCCCGCCTCACGGCACCAGGTGAGCAGCTCGGAGATCTTGTCGGCGCCCTTACGGTGCCCTCTGCTGACGTCCTCCAGGCCCATCGAGCGGGCCCATCGGCGGTTGCCGTCGATGATGACGCCTACGTGCCGGGGGCCGTTGCCCTTCGACAGCTTGAGCTTGGCCTCCAGCCGGTGTTCGTACACCCGGTAGACCAGGTCGCGCAGGCCCACGGAGCCCTCCCAGCGATGCTGTGCCTGTAAGAGGCAATTATCACCGCGTTTAGGCGTTGCCCGCCCCCTCAACGGGATTCCTCGCGAGATCCCGTCCCCCGAGGCAGCCCTCCGCCTCTGTGACCAGCACCCCCACGAACACCGCCAGTTCCGCGGAAGTCAGCACGGCCCGCATGCCGACGCCCCCGGGACCCCACGCCTCGACGTAGGCCCTGCGCGTCAGCCGCCACTCGCCCCGACGGCCTTGACCTGGCATCCAGACCGGAATCGTGCGCAGCTGACAGCGCAGCTCACCGCCGCCCATGGCGCCCGACCGCGTCCGGTAACGGAAGGAGAACAGCTCACCCTCCGGCTCGTCCTCGGGAAACCTGTCGTCGGGATCCGGCCAGAGCCCCGCCTCGCCGCGCCCGTCGCGCGCGTCCGCGACCCCGCGCGCCAGGCGCGCGAGCAGCCAGCCGCACCGCTCCCCCACCATCCCGTACGGCGTGCCGTCCCGCCAAAGCTCAAGGGTGACCTCGTACGGCCTGCCGACACTGTCACGACAAGCCACAGGCGTCACGGTCAGGTAAGACCCATCGACACAACGTAGTCCCCCCACGCCTAGAGAGTTTCCCCCCGAAACTCAGCTAAACCCGTAAAAACGCCCAGCAGTGCCACCGAACACCTGATCTCTCCCCTCCTCCCCGACCAGGGCCAGCGCCGTCTCGTAGACGGTCCGGTAGTCGGCGGCCAGCAGCGCCACCGGCCAGTCGCTGCCGAACATCAGCCGCTCAGGGCCGAACGCCTCGACCGCGTGCGCCACGTAGGGCCGCAGGTCCTCGACCGTCCAGCCGGCGTGGTCGGCCTCGGTGACCAGCCCGGAGACCTTCGCGTACACGTTGGGGAAGGCCGCCGCCGCGGTCATCTGCTCCGCCCACGGCTGCCAGCCGCCGTCCTTGATCCGCGGCTTCGACAGGTGGTCGATGACGATCCTGAGCGCCGGGTGCCGAGTGGCCAGCGTGACCACGTGCTCCAGGTGGCGCGGCAGCAGCGAGACCACGTCGAAGGCGAGCCCGCTGTCGGCCAGCACGCCCAGGGACTCCAGCACGCCCTCCCCGACCAGCCAGTCCGGGTCGGGCTCCTCGTGGATCAGGTGGCGTACGCCGACAAACTTCCGATGACTGCCGTAACGCTCGATGGCCTTCGCGGCCTCGTCGGGGTCGGTGAGCGGGATCCAGCCGACGACGCCGGCGATGAAGTCGTGGGCGTCGGCCAGGGCCAGCATCGCCTCGGTCTCCGCAGAGGAGTCGGCCGCCTGGACCAGCACCGTGGCCTGCACTCCCGTGGCCGCCAGCTCGGGGGCCAGGTGCTCGGGGGCGTAGGTGCGGTACAGGACTCCCGCGTCCGGGGTGAGCCAGGGGTAGTCGCCGGTCTCGAGGTTCCAGAAGTGCTGGTGCGCGTCGACTATCACCTCGCAAACCTAGGATGTCTCGCGCCGCCACGGCAAGAGGTCGCGCCAGCCCCTGGACCGCTTGGGCAGCCTGCCCCGCTCCTCCAGCCAGGCGGCGAACGCGTCGGCGTCCTCCCGGTAGCCCTTCGGCGGGGCGGTGCGGGCGGCGGCGTAGGCGGCGAACTCGGCTCCCAGGTCCGCCCCGGCGGCCAGGGCGGCGTCGGGACGCAGTCTGGCCACCACGCCGCGCCGCTTGGACACCAGGCTCGCGGCCTGCGCCCTGAGCCGGTCGGCGTCGAACCCCTCGGGCGCCGGCGCACCGGTCACCAGCGCCGCCACGACCCGCTCCTGAGCCTCTTCCAGCCGCCGCCGGTCCTCCGCACTCACGCTCCCGCCCAAACCCGTCTCAACCCCCTCCCCAGCCTCCCGCCCAACCGCCCGCGCGGTCTCTGGTCCAGGTGGTTCCGCGGGGTCCGGGCCACGGGGTGACGGGGGCGTGGGGGCGGCGGCCGTACCGGGGAAAGGGTCAGGGGGCATGGTGGGCGGTCCCGAGCGACATCGCGGTCCTGATGCGGTCCAGTTCGCCGGCGAGGGCGGCGTCGCTGGGGTAGTCGTCGTCCCACTCCAGCAGCACGCCCGGCGGCGTGACGCGCGCGCACAGCTCGGTCAGGATGTCGAGGACCTCCTGCGGCACGCTGGCCGTGTGCGTGTCGTGCCAGATGCCCCCGTGCTCGTGCCCCCCGGCGACATGCACGTAGGCCAACTGCGCCAACGGCAGCGCGTCGAGGGCCGCCACCGCGGACAGACCGAGGTTGACCTGGTTGGTGTAGAGGTTGGCCACGTCGATCAGCAGGTGCACCCCGGTCCGCTCCACCAGCTCGGCCAGGAACTCGCCGTCGGTCAGCTCGTCCTCCGGCCAGCCGAAGATGGCCGCCACGTTCTCCAGCGCCAGCGGCACCGGCAGCGCGTCCTGCGCGCGGCGGACGTTGTCGGCGACGACGTCGAGCGCCTCCCGGGTACGCGGCACCGGCAGCAGGTGCCCGGCCTCCACCCCGCCCGCCCGCACGAACGCCAGATGCTCGCTGACCAGCGGCGAATCCAGCGCCTGCGCGCACGCGGCCAGGTGCGCCAGCCGGTCGGGATCGGGCGGCTGGGCACCGCCCACGCCCAGGCCGACGCCGTGCGGCACCACGGGCAGGCCGCGCCCGCGCAGTACCCGCAGCGACTCGGGCAGTCCGGCGGCGGGCCTGATGTTCTCCGCGATGACCTCGACGAAGCTCACGCCCGCCATCCGCTCGACGGTCAGGTCGATCTCGGATCGCCAGCCGATCCCCACGCCCAGCTCGAAGTCCGCCACCGACGTCCCCTCTCAGCCGCCTCCGCCGCAGCCACCGCCGCAGCCGCCGCCTCCTCCACAGCTCGACCCGCCGCCGCCGTCCGAACCGCCGCCCGACGAGCCGCCGAAGTCGCTTCCGCCACCGTAGTCGCCGCTCCCGCTGCCGCCGCCGCAGCTGCCCGCGGCACAGGACCCGGCGCCGCTGCCCGCCGAGTTGCGCTGCGCCTCCAGCTCGGCCTCCAGTTGCGGGTCGCCCAGCTCGCCCAGGCCGTAGAGGGCGACGGGCATGGCGACCGCGCCGACCGCGGCGCCGGTGACGAGGTAGGCGCCCGGCATGTGCCGGCGCTCGGCGTACTCGACCTGCTCGCGCCCCGCGGTCGTGATGTCGTTGCCGAGCATCTTGTGGTGGCGCCTGCGTACGACGATGCCGCCGATCCACGTGCCGGCCGTGACCGCCAGCGCGACCACCCCGAGCAGCCCGCCCCCGCTGAAGACCAGGTAGATCGCCATCCCGATCGAGGCAAGCAGCGCCCCGATCACCAGCGCGCCCAGCTTCTTCAGGTACGCGCGCACCGACGCCAGATCGCCGTCCGGCACCACCAGCCCGAGCGCCGACAGGTGGTGCTTGAGCGAGTCCATGGCCGCCCCGTTGCCCACCTCGTGCCTGACGGCCGCGACCGAGACCCCGCCGGGCCGCGCCGCGACGGCGGCCAGCACCGCCTCCTCGATCGGGTCGCCGGCCAGCGTGGAGACCGCGTGCAACGAGCCGCCGCGCGAGACGCGCAGGTCACCGGACTTGGCCAGCAGGCCGATGGCGGCGTTGACCACCCGCCGCGGCCCGCCGGCCAGGTAGGCGAGCTCGTAGTGTCCCAGGGCGCGGAGATTGCCGTTCACGGCGGTGGAACGGATGCGGAGGTGTTCGCGCCTGAGCGCGGAAACGGTGGCGCCCGCCGCCACCGCGAGGAAGACGGAAACGATCAACAGGATCAGGTCCATGCGCGGCCTCCTCTGGCTCGTACCCGATAGACGCACGCGGCCCGGCGAAAGTTTCCCGGATCAGGAACTGGATCCGCAGCTCGATCCGCCGCCGCCTCCGCCGCAACTGGAGCCACTCGACCCGCCGCCGCCGTCCGAGCTCGAACCGCCGAAGTCGCCCCCGCCGGACCCGCCGTCGCCGAAGGTCGAGGAGCCGGAGTCGCTGTGGGAGCCGCAGGAGCCGCCGCAGTCGGAGTGCGGGTCGCCGGCCGACAGTCCGTCGCACAGGTCACGGTCGTCCAGTTCGGTCAGCCCGTACAGGGCCACCGGCATCGCGACGGCGAGGGCCGGTGTGGAGGTGTCGCCGCGGCCCCTCGGGTGGTACTGCCGCGCCGACTCCAGCACCCGCCTGCCCTCACCGGTGACCAGGTTGCGCAGCCTGCGCTTCTCCTTGTAGTGGCCGGAGAACCCCATCACCACCGCGAACCCGCCGAACAGCAGCGCGCCGGCGAACACGAAGTCCTTGCCCGCCACCCCGGCGAGCGCCAGCACCACCAGGGCGATCTCGAAGCCCATCGCGCCCCAGGCGGCCAGCCGCAGCGCTTCCAGGCGCCGCCGGGCCACGCCCTGCGCGCCCTCCGGCATCAGCAGCCCGTGACCGCGCAGCCGCGCCTCCAGGGCCAGGAGCGCCGGGCTCGTCTCCAGCAGCTTGCGCACCTGCGCGGCCCGGTGGCCCGGCCGCATGGCCACGGCGTCGAGCACCGCCTGCTCCAGCGGGTCGGACGAGATCGTGGCGCCGTGGACCGGGCTGACCTGGGCGCCGCGCGAGACGCGTACGGCGCCGGCCGTCGCGAGGACGGCCAGCGCCGTGTTGATCGCCCGCCGCGGCCCGCCCGCCAGGTAGGCGAGCTCGTAGTGCGTCAGCCGGTGGCCCGCCTGCGAGAGCGTCGCGTTGGCGACCTTGAGCCGCTGCTTGGCGACGCTGCCCGACAGGTTGCTGATCAGGGCGATCAGGGCAAAGGCGGCGAAGAACAGGAAGATGTCCATCCCTGGTCAAGGTAGAGGGGCGCCGCCGTACCCCACAAGCTCAGGAGAGGCGGTCGAGCAGGGCGTTGTACTCCTCCCACAGCTCCTTGGGCAGGTGCGAGCCGAACTTCTCGAAGTGCGGCGGGATCTGCGCCGCCTCCTCGCGCCAGACGTCCTTGTCGACACTCAGCAGGGTCTGGAGGTCCTCCTCCGCGATCTCCAGGCCCTCGGTGTCGAGCTCCTTGGGCAGCAGGCCGATCGCCGACGGTACGGCCTGGGCCTCGCCGTTGAGCCGGTCCACGATCCACTTCAGCACGCGGCTGTTCTCGCCGAAGCCCGGCCAGATGAACTTTCCGCCGGCGTTCTTGCGGAACCAGTTGACGTAGTAGATGCGCGGCAGCCGCGCGCCTTCCCTGTGGCCGATCTTCAGCCAGTGGCCGAAGTAGTCGCCCATGTTGTAGCCGCAGAACGGGAGCATCGCGAACGGGTCGTGGCGCAGCTCGCCGACCTTGCCCTCGGCGGCGGCGGTCTTCTCGGAGGCGACGTTGGCTCCGAGAAAGACGCCGTGCTGCCAGCTCAGCGATTCGGTGACCAGCGGCACCGCGGTGGCGCGGCGGCCGCCGAACAGGATCGCCGAGATGGGCACGCCCTTGGGGTCCTGCCACTCGGGGGCGATGGTGGGCGCCTGCGAGGCAGGGGTGGTGAAGCGGGCGTTGGGGTGGGCCGCCGGCTCGTCGCTGTCCGGGGTCCAGTCGCGGCCCTTCCAGTCGGTCAGGTGCGCGGGCGGGATGTCGGTCATGCCCTCCCACCACACGTCGCCGTCGTCGGTGAGCGCGACGTTGGTGAAGATGCTGTTGCCCCAGAGCGTCTTGATGGCGTTGGCGTTGGTGACCTCGCCGGTGCCGGGGGCCACGCCGAAGAAGCCGGCCTCGGGGTTGATCGCGTACAGCTGCCCGTCGGCGCCGAAGCGCATCCAGGCGATGTCGTCGCCGACCGTCTCGACCTTCCAGCCGGGGATCGTCGGCTGGAGCATGGCGAGGTTGGTCTTGCCGCAGGCGCTCGGGAAGGCGGCGGCGATGTAGCGCGTCTCGCCGCTGGGCGGGGTGAGCTTGAGAATGAGCATGTGCTCGGCCAGCCAGCCCTCGTCGCGGGCCATGACGCTGGCGATGCGCAGGGCGTAGCACTTCTTGCCCAGCAGGGCGTTGCCGCCGTAGCCGGAGCCGTAGGACCAGATCTCGCGGGTCTCGGGGAAGTGGCTGATGTACTTGGTGCTGCTGCAGGGCCAGGCGACGTCGTCCTGGCCGGGCTCCAGCGGCGCGCCGACGCTGTGAACGGCCTTCACGAACTCGGCGCGCTCCTCGATGAGCCTGAGCGCGCGCTCCCCCATCCGCGTCATGATCCGCATGGAGACCGCGACGTAGGGCGAGTCGGTGATCTCGACGCCGAGCTGGGAGATCTCGCCGCCGAGCGGGCCCATGCAGAAGGGCACGACGTACATGGTCCTGCCGCGCATGCAGCCCTTGAACAGCTCGCCGAAGGTGGCCCGCATCTCGTCCGGCGCGATCCAGTTGTTGGTGGGGCCGGCGTCCTGCTCACGCTCGGAGCAGATGTAGGTGCGGTCCTCGACGCGCGCGACGTCGCTGGGGTCGGACTTGGCGTAGAAGCTGTTGGGGCGCTTGGCCAGACGCGTGAACGTGCCCTGTTCGACGAGGAGGTTGGTCAGGCGGGTCCACTCCTCCTCCGAACCGTCACACCACTCGATCCGATCGGGCTGGGTCAGGGCGGCGATCTCGTTCACCCAGGCGACCAATTCGGCATTGCTCGTCGGGGCGGGTACTTCTACAGAAACGGACACGGCAGCGACTCCTCCACTTCTCAGGGCCAAAACATCATTAACGACGACGACCGGTTTTCGCCAATTGGCATAGACCTGTTGTCGCAGGCAGAGGCCCTGGTGATTGGGGAAGCCTACCCACATGAACGGGTTCTAAAGAAAACCCTCGAATCAGTGGTTTAGGCCAATGCGAATGGTCTAAACCAATAGCGGAAGAGGTTTAGTCCTTTCGCCGGAGCGTTTCCGCTGCGCAGTCCTAGGAATTGACGTCCGGGCCGGAGGAGCGGACGCGGTCGACGTGCTGCAGCGCGTCGCGCAGATCGGCGAGCCACGTGTCGGTGTGCTTGCCGACCAGGCGTACGCACCACGCCAGCGCGTCGCTGCGGCTGCGGGCCACGCCCGCGGCCACGAGGGTGTCGAGAACCTGCCGCTCGGGCTGCCGGAGCCGGGTCATCACCGGCACCGACAGCGTGGTGAACATCACGGTCTCGCCGCCGCAGACCACGCCCCACGACACCTTCTGCCGGAACTTGCGCTCCGCCTCCCTGGCGATCTCGATCCGCCGCTCGCGCGTCTCCTCGCGGAAGCGCCTGACCAGGCCGTCGATCAGCGCCGCCCGCTCCGCCTCGCCGCCCTCGGCGGGCGGGTCGGGCAGCGTGCCGAGCACGGCGATCTCCTCGCGGTCCAGCACGATCTCCGGCGGAGCCGCGAACCAGCTCTCTGGCATGCGGCCGGTGAACCAGCCGCGAATCTCGCTTTCCATGTAATCAACATTACACACTTGCAGGCCGTAGCCAAGAGCTCGCTCGGGCCGAAACGAAGGGAGTGAGAACGCCCTAGCGGACGCGGGCCGCGACCGCGGGCGCGATGCGGACCACGCCCGCGAAGTTGCGCATGCCCACCGGCGAGATCTTGACCACGTCACCGGTACGCGGCGCCTGGAGCATCTTGCCGTCGCCCAGGTAGATGGCCACGTGGGAGATGTACCCCGGGTTGGTCGGATCGTGCCGCCAGAAGATGAGGTCACCGGGCTGCGCCTGGGCGTACGGGATCTGGGGGCCCGCCACCCACTGCTGGTGCGTCACGCGCGGAACCCTGATGCCCGCCTGGGCGTACGCCCACTGGACCAGCCCCGAGCAGTCGAAGGTCTCCGGCCCCTCGGCTCCCCACACATAGGGACGACCCAGCTTCGACAGGGCGGCCTTCAGCGCGACGGTGATCTGCTCACCCGACATGAAGGAGTTCCCCTGGTAGACCAGGTTCTGGACCGGCGGCGGGCCGACCGGGTTGATCTCGGCGATCTGGGTGCCCTTGGGCAGGATGCCCATCAGCTTCTTGCGCAGGTTCGCCGAGTTGGCCTTGGGCGCGCTGACGATGAGCGCGTTGTCGTGCGGCAGGCCCAGGGTCCTCGCGGTCTGCTTGGAGACCATCGCGTCCACCGCGCCGAAGCCGGTCGTCGCGTACGCGCCCACCCGCAGCGGGCCGCCGGGGCCGCTCACCTGGCGATGCAGGGTGAGTCCGCCGTCGTTGCCGAGCACGAAGGAGACGGCCACGTCGCCCCGCGCCACGTTGGTCCACAGGCCGTCGGAGGCGGCGGTGACCTTGGGGGTGTAAGCGCGGAAGGTCGAGGGGTCCACGCCGAGCGTCTGGACCCGCTTGCCGTCGATCATGACCGAGGCGGCGTCGGCCAGTTCGAGCGCCCTGATGCCGCGCACCTTCGCCACCTTGCCCAGCAGCGGGGTCGTGAAGGGCTTCTTGGTGACCACGAACAGGTTCGGCTTGTGCAGGCGGCCCAGCGGCCGCACACCCGGGTCCTGGGGGCTGGTCTGCGCCACCAGGTTCTCCTTGGGCGGCGCGGCCGGCTTGCGGCGTACCGACTGGGCGGTCTTGACCTCGGGCTCAGGCGGGCTCTGGAACTCGCCCAGCAGCAGCACGTCGGCGGTGAGCACCGCGACCAGCGTCACCACGATGAAGGGGATCAGCCGGCCTAAGTCGCGGCGCCTGCGCGAGGTCACCAGAAACGCCAGATCCTGCCGGATGCCCGAGGCATGCGGAGGATCCGCCGGGCCCACGGCCCGGCGGAGGTTGTCGTTCTGTGTCGTCAATTGCCGATGTACGGCACGGCCTCGAGGATCTCGACCGTGTTCTGCCGGCCGTTGGGCAGCGAGTACGTGGCCCGCTCACCGATCTTCTTGCCGTTGATCGCGGCACCCAGCGGGGACTTGGGCGAGTAGACGTCGATCGGGGCGCCGGTCTCCTCACGGGAGGCCAGGAGGAAGGTCACCTCGTCATCGTCGCGTTCGAAGCGGATCGTCACCGTCATGCCGGGGCCCACCACGCCCTCGGTCTTGGGCGCCTCGCCCACCCTGACGTTGTCGAGCAGCTGCCGCAGATGGAAGATCCGGGCCTCTATCTTGCCCTGCTCGTCCTTGGCGGCGTGGTAGCCGCCGTTCTCCCGCAGGTCGCCCTCTTCGCGAGCGGCCTCGATCTTCTTGGCGATGTCGACGCGACCCGGGCCCGACAGGTAGTCGTACTCCTCCTTCAGGCGGTCGTACGCCTCCTGCGTCAGCCAGGTGACGTTCTCATCGCGAGAGTCGGCCACGGGATCTCCTTGCTTACTTAGGGGGCCCTGAGTTCACTTGGGGTTACGAATTGCGAAAGGCTAACAAGTTAGCTGCTCGAACGCTTCCCCAAATGTCTCACTATACGAGATTGCAGTACTGGATGTGGACGGAAGTGGCCTGGGCAGTGGTGTCCAGACGCTCCTTGAGCTGCTTACTACCCTCACCTGGGGGGATTCTTACTTCCTTGCTGCCTACTTCTCCGTGGTTGACGTCGGTCGCCCGCAGGCGGCACACGGCCATCCGGTCGGCCGGCTTGCTCACCGTGAAGGTGATCTCGGCCTCGTCCGGGCGTTCTATGGAGAAGGTGATGACCTGAGGCTTGGCACCGCTGGCGCTGCCCGTCATCGACCACATCACATAGCCCCAGCCACCAGCGACGATGGCGACCAGCACCCCGATCACCACGTGCACAACGATGCGGCCCCCGCGCCTCTGTCGATCGGGGAAGTCGTCGGGTGTGCCGAGAACGGGCCCGTTCTCGACATCTCTGGTGGCCATGGCGGAATCTCCCTGCACTCCCTAAGCGTTATCCGAGACAATTGTCGCCCGCGTGGGCCCCGCCCTCGCGACCGCCCAGCAGAAACTAACCTCTCTGGGCACCTGATCGGTCCAACTGAGGAGACATCGAGCCCGTGAGTGCACCGCTGAGGCTGATGGCCGTCCACGCCCATCCGGATGACGAGTCGAGCAAGGGCGCCGCCACGATGGCGCGCTACGTGCGCGAAGGCGTCGAGGTCCTGGTCTGTACTCTCACGGGCGGCGAGCGCGGTTCCGTGCTCAACCCGAAGATGGACCGTCCCGAGGTGGTCGCCAACATCGCCGAGATCCGCAGGGCGGAGATGGATCGCGCGCGCGAGATCCTCGGCGTCCAGCAGCGTTTCCTCGGCTTCATCGACTCGGGGCTGCCGGAGAGCGAGGAGGAGGAACTGCCCGACGGCTGCTTCGCCCTCCAGCCGCTGGAGAAGGCCGCAGAGCCGCTCGTGGTCGCGGTCCGCGAGTTCCGCCCGCACGTGATCATCACTTATGACGACGACGGCGGCTACCCGCACCCCGACCACATCATGACCAACCGGGTCTCCGTCGAGGCCTTCGAGGCGGCCGGCGACCCCGACCGCTACCCGGGCACCGGCGACCCGTGGCAGCCGCTGAAGCTCTACTACCAGATGGGCTTCACCAAGGAGCGCTTCGAGGCGCTGCACGACGCGATGACCGAGCGCGGCATCGGCTCGCCGTACGCCGACTGGATCTCCCGCTGGGAGGACCGGCCCGCCAAGTGGCCGGTGACCACCCGGGTGCCGTGCTCCGAGTACTTCGACATCCGCGACCAGGCGCTCATCGCCCACGCCACGCAGATCGACCCCGACGGCTGGTTCTTCAGCTGCCCGCGCGAGCTGCAGCAGGAGATCTGGCCGACCGAGGACTACCACCTGGCCCGCTCGCTGGTCGACACCGATCTGCCGGAGGACGACCTGTTCGCCGGCATCCACGCCGACGACCCGAGCCCCGCCTGCCACTGAACGGGACCGGGTGCCGGTCCGACCACCGCACCCGGATGGCAGACTGGAAGAGTGACAGTTCTGGCAGCTGGCGAAGTCAGCCCCGGCCTGCTCGGCTTCCTCGTCGTGGCGGCCATCGGCGCGGCCCTGTACCTCTTGATCAAGTCCATGAACAAGCAGATGGGCAGGATCACGGTGCCGCGCGACGGCGACGTACCTGACGAGAAGAAAGCCGAGTAGATGCCGACCGAGATAGTCGACAACTCGACGGAGAGCCGCTTCGAGATCCTCGTGGACGGCCGGGTCGCCGGGTTCGCCGACTACAAGCTGCTGCCCACGAAGATCGTTCTCACCCACACCGAGGTGCTGCGGGAGTTCGAGGGCCAGGGCCTGGCGGGCAAGCTGGTCAGGCACGCGCTCGACGCCAGCCGCGACACCGGGCTGAAGGTCTCGCCGGTGTGCCCGTACGTGAAGACCTACATTGAGCGCCACCCCGAGTACCAGGACCTACTCAGCGGGTGACCAGGCGCGCTCCAGCGCCCTCGGCAGGCCCCACCAGCCGAGCAGCGTGAGCACGTCGTCCTGGTCCACGATGCCGAGGTAACCCCACAGGAACACCACCGGCAGGAACAGTCCCTCGGTGGTGGCGAGCTCCTCCTCGTCGCCTTCCGCGCCTTCGACGTCGATGTCCTCGGACTCGGCGATGAGCCTGGCGATCCGCTCGGGCGAGGCCAGTACGCCGGGGCCCAGCCTGGCCAGGGCGGCCACGGCGGCCAGCCAGTCGGCGTGCTGGATCGCGCAGAGGTTGGCCAGCACCGTGTCCTCGTGGCCGAGTTCGGCGTCCAGGTCGGAGAACTCCTCCGGGTCCTCGACGTCGGCCAGGTCGGAGATCGGCCCGGCGATGCCGGCCGCGACCGCCGTCCACAGGTCCGCGTCGTCGTCGGGCAGCGGCCGGTCGTCCAGCCCCGCGCAGGCGCGCAGCACGTTGCCCGGATAGCCGGGCAGGCCGAGGATCTCCCGCAGGCGCCCGGCCGCCCGCTCCAGGTCGGCCTCGGGAAGCTCCGGCCGCTTGGGCAGCTGGGCCACGATCCGGCGCAGCTCCGACAGCGCGAACGCCTCCTCCTCGTCCCAGGCGGCGAACAGCTCCTCGTCCTGCTCGTCGCTGACCGCGTGACCGGGCACCCGCCCGTCGGGCAACGGCGAGTTGAGCCACCGCTCCTGCAGGTCCTCGTACGCGCGGCGCTCCTCCGGCTCCTCGCGGGCCAGCGCGTCAGGGTCGATCTCCCCCGCCGCGATCCGCTCCTCCAGGAAGGCGACCATCAGGTCGTACATCTCGGCCGCCACCGGGCCGCGTTCGTCCTCCTCCGGCCAGACGAAGTAGCCGGGGGTCAGCAGGATCGGCTCGCTGCCCGTGGCCTCCAGCCACCGCTGCACCTCACCGACGGTGGCCGCGCCCGACTCGATCGAGCTGAGCATCGCCTTGGCCGACTCCCAGAACGGCAGGGAGAGCGGGTTGGCCGCGCCCATGAGGGCGCGGCGCAGGTCGGGCATGGCCACCAGCGCCACCCCCGACGGTACGGCGAGCAGCGCGCGGGCCACGTCCCTGCGGGTGAGGGCGGCGGCGGGGCGGCCGGCATGCCTGCTGACGAAATCCAGATCCACGCTCCGTAACCTACGCCCCACGACGGCGGCACGTCCCGGACCGCCCGGTTCGTCCCGGTGACCTAGTTGTTCGGTTCTGACAGGATGGTCACATGAACCGGCTGGGTAGTGAGACCTCTCCCTACCTCCTCCAGCACGCCGCCAATCCAGTCGACTGGTGGCCTTGGGGAGAGGAGGCGATGCAAGAAGCGAGACGGCGGGACGTACCCCTACTGATCAGTGTGGGTTACTCATCCTGCCATTGGTTACTCGCTTCTTGACCGCCACTGATGCCATGTGATGGCGCATGAGAGCTTCGAGGACGAAGCCACCGCCCAGTTGATGAACGAGCACTTCGTCTGCGTCAAGGTCGACCGCGAGGAACGGCCCGACGTCGACGCCGTGTACATGAGCGCCACCCAGGCCATGACCCACCAGGGCGGCTGGCCGATGACGGTGTTCGCCACGCCCGACGGCCACCCCTTCTACTGTGGCACCTACTTCCCCCGCGACACCTTCCAGAGGCTGCTGCTCGGCGTCCACCAGGCCTGGACGGGCGATCGCGAGCAGGTCCTGGCCCAGGGGTCGAAGGTGGTCCAGGCGCTCAACTCCCACACCTCGCTGCCCAGCGGCCCGCTGCCGGAGGCGGCCACGCTGGAGCGGGCCGTACGGAATCTGCGCGCGGGCTTCGACGCCGAGCGGGGCGGGTTCGGTGACGCGCCCAAGTTCCCGCCGTCGATGGTGCTGGAGTTCCTGCTGCGCGCGGGCGAGCGCGACATGTCGGCGCGCACGCTGGAGGCGATGGCCAGGGGCGGCATCTACGACCAGCTCGGGGGCGGCTTCGCCCGCTACAGCGTGGACGCGGGCTGGGTGGTGCCGCACTTCGAGAAGATGCTCTACGACAACGCCCTGCTGCTGCGCGTCTACACGCACTGGTGGCGCCTGTCGCGCGAGCCGCTGGCCCGCAGGGTGGCGCTGGAGACCGCCGAGTGGCTGCTGCGCGAGATGGGCACCGCGGAGGGCGGGTTCGCCTCCGCGCTCGACGCCGACAGCGAGGGCGAGGAGGGCAAGTTCTACGTCTGGACGCCCGCCGAGCTCACGGACGTGCTCGGCGCCGGCGACGGCGCGTGGGCGGCGGAGCTGTTCGAGGTCACCGGCACGTTCGAGCACGGCACGTCGGTGCTGCAGCTGCTGCGCGACCCGGCCGACCTCGCACGCTACGAGCGGGTCCGTGAGCGCTTGCTCGCCGCCCGTGACCTGCGGGTACGGCCCGGCCGCGACGACAAGGTCGTGGCCGCCTGGAACGGCCTGGCCATCGCCGCGCTGGCCGAGACCGGCGTCGTGTTCGAGCGCGAGGACCTGGTGGCGGCGGCGCGGGCGGCAGCCGTACTGCTGGAGGAGGTGCACGTCACCGGCGACCGGCTGACCCGCACCTCCCGCGACGGACGGGCCGGCGCCAACGCCGGCGTGCTGGAGGACTACGCCGACGTGGCGGAGGGCCTGCTCACCCTCTACTCGGCGACCGGCGAGACCCGCTGGTTCACGCTGGCGGGGACGCTGCTGGAGACCGTGCTCACCCGGTTCGCCGACGGCGAGGGCGGGTTCTACGACACCGCGGACGACGCCGAGCGGCTGTTCCAGCGTCCGCAGGACCCCACAGACAACGCGGTGCCCTCCGGGCAGTTCGCGGCGGCCGGGGCTCTGCTGTCGTACGCGGCGCTGACCGGCTTCCGGCGGCACCGCGAGGCGGCCTACGACGCGCTCGGCACCGTTTCCGTGCTCGCCGTCGGCCATGCCAGGTTCGCGGGCTGGGGCCTGGCGGTCGCCGCCGCGGCGCTGTCCGGGCCGGTGGAGGTGGCCGTGGTCGGCGCCCCAGGCGATCCCGGCACGCGGGCGCTGCACCGGGAGGCCATGCTGTCCGGTTCCCCGGGACTGGTGATCGCGCTCGGGCCGTCCGAGGAGGTGCCGCTGCTGGCGGGGCGATCGGGGATCGACGGCGGAGCCACGGCCTACGTCTGCCGCGACTTCGCCTGCCGGCTGCCGGTGACCACCCCGGAGGACCTGAGGGCCGAGCTGTCGGCCTAAAGTACCGGGATGGCTAACCTACGGGAGCAGATTCTCCGCGAACTCGGGGTGAAGGCGACCATCGTCCCCAAAGTCGAAATCCGCCGGCGGATCGACTTCCTCAAGGACTACCTGCGCTCGACTCCGGCCAAGGGCTACGTGCTCGGGGTCAGCGGCGGCCAGGACAGCACGCTGACCGGCCGGCTGTGCCAGCTCGCCGCCGAGGAGTTGCGCGCCGGAGGGCACGCGGCCACCTTCGTCGCGGCGCGGCTGCCCTACGGCGTGCAGGCCGACGAGCACGACGCGCAGATCGCCCTCGACTTCATCCGCCCGGACCGCTCGATCGCGGTGAACGTCAAGCCGGGCGCGGACGCCACCGCGGCGCAGACGGCGCTCGGCGTGCGGGAACTGCTGGGCGACGAGCCCACGCTGCGCGACTTCGTGCGCGGCAACACCAAGGCGCGCGAGCGCATGGTGATCCAGTTCGCGATCGCCGGGCAGCTCGGCATGCTCGTCGTGGGCACCGACCACGCGGCCGAGGCCGTGACCGGCTTCTTCACCAAGTACGGCGACGGCGGCGCCGACCTCACCCCGCTGACCGGGCTGACCAAGCGCCAGGGCGCCGCACTGCTCCAGGAGCTGGGCGCGCCGCCGAGCGTCTGGGAGAAGGTGCCGACCGCCGACCTGGAGGACGATCGGCCCGCGCTGCCCGACGAGGTGGCGCTCGGCCTGACCTACGCCCAGATCGACGACTACCTGGAAGGCGCCGAGGTGCCGCGGGAGGTGGCGGACAAGATCGAGTCGACCTATCTCGCCACCCGGCACAAGCGGGCCCTTCCCGTCACGCCGTACGACGACTGGTGGCGGCCAGGCGCCTAGCCGTTGGGGCGGCCGTTGGCGGGGCGGCCGGTGTTGTCCCGGTTGTCGCCCGGTCCCGTGGTGGGGGCGCCGGTGCCGTCGCCGCCCGTGGGCGGGCCGGTCTCCGGCTCCTCGGGGAGCGTCGGGTCGTCGCTGGGGGTGTCCGTGGGCTCGGGTTCCGTGGGCTCGAACGTCGGGTCGGGCGTCTGCGTGACGTCGTCGTTGGGCCAGCCGTCCGGATCGCGGGCGTCGTCGTCGCGCATGCCGCGGTCGTCGTCGGGCTCGGAGTCGTAGGTGCCGTAGCCGAAGTCCGTGGGCTCGGGGAACTGCACGACGGGCTTGCCGGCCATCGCCTCGGTCATGAAGGCCCGCCAGATCTGGGCCGGGAGCTGGCCGCCGAACTGCACGCCGTACCCGGGGATCTGGACGGTCTTGTTGTCGTCGCGGAACATGTTCACCGCGGTCGCCATCTGGGCGGTGAAGCCGTTGAACCACACCGCGCCGGAGTCGTCCGTGGTGCCGGTCTTGCCGGCGACGGGGCGGTCGTAGAGGCGGGCGGCGGTGCCGGTGCCGTACTTGACGACCTGCTGCATCGCGTACGTGGCGTCGCCGGCGGCCTCCTTGCTGATGGCCTGGGCGGTGGCCGGCTTGATGGTCGTCTTCTTGCCGCGGGCGTCGGTGACCGACTTGATGACGTGCGCCTCGGCGTGTACGCCGCCGTTGGCGAAGGTGGAGAAGCCGGAGGCGTTCTGCACGGCGCTGAGCGAGGCCACGCCGAGCGGGAACGAGGCGGCGCCCTGGTGCTGCTTGAGCTGGGCGGCCGGGATGCCCATGGCCTCGGCGGTGGCGGCGACCTTGTCCAGGCCGACCTTCTGGCCGAGGTCGACGAAGGCGGTGTTGACCGAGCTCTGGGTGGCGCGGATCAGGTTGATGTTGCCGTAGGAGCGCCCGCTGTCGTTGGGGATGGGGTGGGAGGGGTCGGAAGCCACGCGCATCGGCGAGTTACCGTCGACCCGCGTCGAGAGGCCCATGCCGTCGTTGAGCGCGGCGGCCAGCGTGTACGGCTTGAAGGTCGAGCCCGCCTGCACCCGGGAGGAGAAGGCGTTGTCGTACTTGTACTGGGAGGCCTTGCCGCCGTAGAAGGCGATGACCTCGCCGGTGGACGGTTCGACCGCGGCCAGGCCGACGCGGACCTTCTTCGGGGTGCCGGCCGGGACGACCTGCTTCACGGCTCGGGCGGCGGCATCCATGAGCCTCTTGTCGAAGGTGGTCACGATCTTCAGGCCGCCGCCGTTGATGGCCTCGTCGGTGTAGCCGCGCCGGTTGAGCTCGGCGCGTACCTGGTCGACCATGTACTGGCTCTGGCCCTTGAACTCGAAGGGCTTCTTCGGCGCCTTGAGCGTGGGGAACTTCTCGGCCGCCGCCTGGTCGGGCGTGAGCGCGCCGATCTCGCGCATGCCGTTGATCACCGAGGTCCATCGGGACTTGGCCGCGTCGAGGTCGCCGCCCTGGGGGTCGGCGAAGCGGCTGGGCTGCTGGATGACCGAGGCGAGGTAGGCGGCCTCCGAGACGGTGATCTTGCTGACGTCCTTGCCGAAGTAGGCCTGGGAGGCGGCCTGCACGCCGTTGGCGCCGCGGCCGAAGTAGATCGTGTTGAGGTACTGCTCCAGCACCCATTCCTTCGACTTGGACTGGTCGACCTTCATCGCGATGAGGATCTCTTTGAACTTGCGGGTGACCGATCGCTCCTGGCTGAGCCCGCTGTAGTAGTTGCGGACGAGCTGCTGCGTGATCGTGGAGCCGCCCTGCAACTGCTGGCCGGTGACGGTGGACCAGACCGAGCGCACGGTGCCCTTCACCGACACGCCGCTGTCGGTGTAGAAGGAGCGGTTCTCGATGGCGATGACCGCGTCGCGTACGTGCTTGGGCACGCTCGCGAGTGGAACGTTCTTACGGTCGATGCCCTGCCGGGCGATCTCGGTCTTGCCGTCGCGGTAGTAGATGACGGAGCCCTGTGCGGTGGCCTGCTTCTGCGTGCTGTCGGGAATGGGAGTCATCGCCCACGCGATGCCGAAGAGCCCGATCATCACGACGATTCCCACACCACTGGCGATTAGGAAATAGCGGAGAATCCGCCGCTTTCGCATGCCCTTCTCCCCATCACTCCGCACGCGCAACCCCCCGATCGCCCTCTGCTCCGCCCTCGCGACCTGGGCGAATGTCAAGGGTAAACGATCGATAACGGTGCCTCGACCCTGAACCCGATGGTACGTCTACCGCGCCACACGACGCGGGACATCCGCGACCAAGGGCAGCACACGGTATGGGACAGGTGTGTCGAGCGCGATTACGGAGGATGTTCTGAGCACACCCTGGACTTCCACGATCTGGTCGATAACCCGCTGGAGGTCGGCATTCGTGCGCGCCACGACCCGGCAGATGAGATCGCTTCCGCCGGTGATCGTGTGAACTTCGAGCACCTCGGGAATGTGCGCGAGCCGGTCCGCCACGGGATCGTGCCCGGCCACCTGGCGAATCTCCATTGTGACGAACGCCATGACGTCGTAACCCAGCGCGGCCGGCGAGACGTCGGGCCCGAAGCCGGTGATCACCCCCCGGGCGATCATGCGATCGAGCCGCGCCTGGACGGTCCCGCGCGCCACGCCGAGCCGCCGCGAGCACTCCAGGACGCCGAGCCGCGGCTCAGCGGTTAGCAGACTGAGCAGTTTGGCGTCCAGTTCGTCGATAGCCATGGACAGATTGTCCACCAAAACAAGTCACTGTTGCGCAGTAAGCTCATCAAATTCAACAGTTAGCCCTATGAGCGACGTATTTCCGGTGAACGGCATGCACGCCGTGGTCTTCGCGGTGGGCAATGCCAAGCAGACCGCCCACTACTACTCGACCGCCTTCGGAATGCAGCTGGTGGCCTACCGGGGCCCGGAGACCGGCAGCAGGGACGAGGTGGCGTACGTGCTCAAGTCCGGCGGCGCCGTCTTCGAGTTCAGGGCCGCGGTACGGCCCGGCCACGACCTGGCCCGCCACGTGGCCGAACACGGTGACGGCGTGATCGACCTGGCCATCGAGGTGCCCGACGTCGAGGCGGCGTACGCCTATGCCGTCGCCCATGGGGCGCGGGGGCCGGCGGAGCCGTACACGATGGAGGACGAGCACGGGAAGGTGATCGTCGCCGCGATCGCCACCTACGGCGAGACCCGCCACACGCTGATCGACCGCTCCAACTACAACGGCCCCTACCTGCCCGGCTACGCTGCCCGCGAGCCGATGGTGGCGCCTCCGGCCAAGCGGTTCTTCCAGGCGATCGACCACTGCGTCGGCAACGTCGAACTGGGCAAGATGGACGAGTGGGTGGAGTTCTACCGCGAGGTGATGGGCTTCACGAACATGGCGGAGTTCGTGGGCGACGACATCGCCACCGAGTACTCCGCGCTGATGTCCAAGGTCGTCGCCGACGGCACCAGGAAGGTCAAGTTCCCGCTGAACGAGCCCGCGATCAGCAGGAAGAAGTCGCAGATCGACGAGTACCTCGAGTTCTACGGGGGCCCCGGGGTCCAGCACATCGCGCTGGCCACCAACGACATCCTGGCCACAGTGGACAACATGCGCGCGGCGGGCGTGCAGTTCCTCGACACTCCCGACTCCTACTACGACGACCCCGAGCTGCGCTCGCGCATCGGCGAGGTCAGGGCGCCGATCGAGGAGCTGAAGAAGCGCAAGATCCTCGTGGACCGCGACGAGGACGGCTACCTGCTGCAGATCTTCACCAAGCCCGTGCAGGACCGGCCCACGGTCTTCTTCGAGCTCATCGAGCGCCACGGCTCGCTCGGCTTCGGAAAGGGCAACTTCAAGGCGCTGTTCGAGGCCATCGAGCGCGAGCAGGAACTCAGGGGCAACCTTTAGTTTGTCCTGACCCGGTGGTGGTGATCTTGCTTGCATGACACCACCACTGGCGGGGCGCTGGCGGCGACTGTTCTCGGGCATCCTGGACGAGATCATCATCGCGATCGTCTCGATACCGTTCAGCTGGAACAGCTGGACGTACGTCTGGGACTCCAGCCGGGGCATCTGGGAGCGCATCCCGACGCAGCACGTCTTCCTGCAGTCGGTCATCGCCTTCCTCTACTTCTGGCTGCTGCACTCCTACTGGAACGGCCAGACGGTCGGCAAGAAGATCTTCGGCATGCGGGTCGTGCAGGAGAGCGGCGGCAAGGCCACGGTCGGCCAGGTGGCCATCCGCGAGGCGGTCAGGACCGTGCTGAGCTGGCTGTGCTGCATCGGCGCCCTTCTGGACCTGGGCTGGATTCTCTTCGACGGGCGTAAGCAGGCACTGCACGACAAGGCGGGCAAGACCCTCGTCGTGGATGCCTGAACCAGGCTCTTACCTATCGTAGGCTTCTGGTCACGCTTCGAAGGGAGACGTGGCCATGGGGTCCACCCGGCGCATCGCGGTATCGCTCACCGCGCTTCTCGCCGTGCTCGCCTGCTCGCCGTCCAACGGCGCCGCCGCCCCAACGTCGGCCCAGCCGGTGGCGGGGGACGCGGGCGCGCCGGGGATCGGCGACGCCGATTTCCCACTCGACGGCAACGGCGGGTACGACGTCGCCCACTACGACCTCCGCCTCGACTACGACCCCGGCAAACTCCACCTCAACGGCGAAGCCGCCATCCAGGCCAGGGCCACCCAGCGGCTGAGCCGGTTCAACCTCGACCTGTCCGGGCTCGACATCGGCGGCGTGTCGGTCGACGCGCGCGAGGCGACGTACTCTCGCAGCGGCGACGAGCTGACCGTGATCCCCGCGCAGCCGCTGGACAAGGGCGCCAGGTTCACGGTGAAGGTCACGTACTCGGGCAGCCCGAAGCCGATCAAGGACGCCACCAACCTCGGCACGTACGGCTGGATCGCCACTCCCGACGGCGCCTTCGTCGTCTGCGAGCCCAACGGCGCCAAGACCTGGTTCCCCGCCAACGACCACCCGGCCGACAAGGCCCGCTTCGACTTCGAGATCACCGTCCCGCAGGGGCTGACCGCGCTGGCCAACGGCGAGCTGACCGGCAAGCCGCGGACCTCGGGCGGCAAGACCACCTTCTCCTGGCGCGAGAAGCACCCGATGGTCACCTACCTGGCCACGGCCACGCTGGGCCGCTTCGAGCTGCGTCAGGGCAAGACCGCCACCGGCATCGCGAACCTGGTCGCCGTCGACCCCGGGTTCCGTTCCTCGCTCGACCGGCTCTACACCGTCTCCGGCCAGGTCACCGACTACTGGAGCTCGGTCTTCGGCCCCTACCCGTTCTCCTCGACGGGCGGCGTGGTGGACAACTTCCCCGCCGGTTACGCGCTGGAGAACCAGACCAAGCCCATGTACGGCGGCTTCGACCCCGACGAGGGCATCATCGCCCACGAGCTGGCCCACCAGTGGTTCGGCAACAGCCTGAGCGTCAAGCGCTGGCGCGACCTGTGGCTCAACGAGGGCTTCGCCACCTACGCCGAGTGGCTGTGGCAGGAGCACCGCGGCAAGTCCCGCGCCCAGGCGGTCTTCGACAACTACTACGCCCGCCCGAGCACCGACCCCATCTGGGCCTACCCGCCCGGCAGGGCCAAGCCGAAGGACCTGTTCAACGAGTCGGTCTACACGCGGGGCGCGATGACGCTGCACGCGCTGCGCACCGAGATCGGCGACCCCGCGTTCTTCCGCCTGATCAAGGACTGGGCCGCCGGGCACCGCTACGGGCACGTGACCACCGCGCAGTTCGTGGCGCTGGCCGAGAAGGTGTCGGGCAAGCAGCTGGACAAGCTGTTCGACGCGTGGCTCTTCCAGCCCAGGCGGCCCGCGGGCGGCTAGTCCGGCCGGTAGAAGAAACGATCCAACGCGAGCGCCGCGGCCCCGGCCACTCCGGCGTCGCGGCCGAGGCCGCAGCGGTCCAGGTGAACGGGCTCGCGCGTCCTGTCACGCAGGGCGGCCCGTATCCGGTCGAGCAGGTCCTCGGGCGCGGCCGCGAACAGGCCGCCGAGCCGGACGTGCTCGGGACCGAGCAGGGTGACGGCGGCGGCCAGGGCGGTGGCGAGCCAGGTGGCCACCTCGTCACGGAGCACGGCATCGGCCGCCACTGCCGCCATCAAGCCCTCCTGCCCTCCTCCGCCGCCGCTCAGGCGGGCGGACAGGGCGGGTCCGGAGATCACGGCGGCCAGGCAGCCGGTGCCGCCGCAGGCGCAGGGCGGGCCGTCGTCCGTCACGCGGAGGTGGCCCAGGTCCGCCGGGCGAAAAGGGCGGCCGTCGAGCACCGCCCCCGCGCTCACGCCGCCGTCCACGTGCACGTAGACCAGGTCGCGGGCGCGACAGCCGTACCTCGCCTCGGCCAGGGCCATGGCGCAGGCGTCGTGTCCGGTCACGACGCCCGGCCCGAGCGGGACCCCGAACCGGTCGGCCACGCGCCGGTCGGGCGCGGCCACGCCGACGCCCAGCACCCGCGCGGGATCCACCCCCGACGCGGCGACCAGCGCGTGGATCGCCTCGGCCAAGGGCCCGCAGGCCGGTACGGCGCCGCCCGCCGCCCGGCCCAGCAGGTCGCGCAGCCCCAGCCGCACCCCGTCCGGCCCGCCGTGCACCCCTACCACCCAGAACGCCTCCGGCAGCAACGCCACGTCGGTGGCGGGACGCCCGACCCGGGGCGCGCCCGCGAGGCCTTCCGCCAGGCAGCCGTCCGCGATGAGCTGGCCGACGACCTTGGTCATCGTGGTGGCCGACAGCCCGGTCCTGCGGGCCAGCTCCGCCCTCGGCATCGGTCCGGCGTCACGGAGGAGACGCAGCACGAGGCCGCGGGCTGTATTGGTCATGGTGAGAACGAAACTAATCTCATCACCGGACACAAGACCCAAAAGGCACTAGCTCCCCGCGAGCGGCTGTCCCTCGGGTCCGCCCAGGTCGTTCCATGACGGATCCACGACCGCACCGGCGACGAGCGGCCCCTTGAACGATCGGAGCGCGTCGGTCAACACCCCCTGCTTGGACACCTCGCCGCGAAGCGTTACAAGCGTTGCAGACACTCCGTTGAACGGAATACGGTCTTCCCCATGCCCAGAGGAACCTCTGAAGTCAGCGAGCCGATGTTCTTCGTGCTCACCGCGTTGCTCAACGGACCGCTCCACGGACACGCGATCAGCAAGCTGATCCAGGAGCTGTCCAACGGCCGGGTACGCCCGTCGGTCGGCACGCTCTACGGCATCCTTGAGCGCCTGCACGAGCGCGGCGTGATCGCGGTCGATCGCGAGGAGACGGTCAACGGCCGCAACCGCCGCTACTTCCGCATCACCGACGACGGCCAGACGCTCGTCGAGGCCGAGGCCAGGCGGATGCAGGAGGCGGCGGCACTGGTCCTGCGGCTGTCTCCGGGCCAGGTACAAGCCTGGGGCCTGGGCGCCGGTTGGGATCTGGGCGTCGTCTCGGGCCTGAGCCGGGGCCGGGGGGCGCGGGCCGGGGTGTCCGCGCTGAGGATCGCGCGCGGATGACGGCCACGCTGGAGCGTCCGGACACCAGCGTGCTCGAACGCCGCTATCGCAAACTGCTGCTGGCCTATCCGCGCCCGTACCGGCAGGCGCACGGCGACGAGCTGCTCGACGTGCTGATGGAGTCGGCGGACGCCGACCGCACCGTCCCGCCACCCAGGGAGGCGGCGGGGCTGGTGGCGGGTGGCATCCGTACGCGCGTCATCCACCTGGCGGGTGGCAGCGTCTGGCGGGACGGGCTGCACCTGGGCGTGGCCGCCGTGGCCGTCGCCAATCTGGCGGCGCTGGTGCCGTACGCCGGATCGATCCCGTTGTGGACGGCGCTGTCGGCCCTGTCGGTGCTGGCCGTCCTGCGGGGGTGGGTCTGGGCCGCGATCCCCCTCACCGCGGCCGTCGGCGTCAAGGCGGTGGCCATCGCGGGCGGCCGGCAGGTGGCGGAGCTGACCCAGGTGCCGGTCTATCCGGGGCTGCTCACGGACCGGCCGTTGTTCGTCGACAGCGATCCGGGGGTCGTGGCCGTCGCCTATGGGCTGGTGGTGCTCGGCCTGCTGGCGTTGGCGACGCGCGGGGGCGCCCCGCGCGTGCGTTCCTGGTGGTGGTGGGCGGCGATCCCGCTCCTGGCATGGAACGGCCCCGCCTGGATGATCGAGGAGCACAATCTGCCGATCAGCCTGAGCCGGATGGGGCTGGAGCTGGCCCTGATGGCCGCCGCGGCCGTGGCCGGCCACCTGACCCGCGACCTGCGCTGGGCGGCCGGCTGCGCGTTCTACCTGGCGGTCACCGTCGCGGGGGTGAGCCTGCTGACGCTCCCCGAGTACGGCGTGATCCCCACCTCGCAGCACCTGGCGTACTGGGCCCTGCTGGGACTGCTGACGGCGGCCACCGCCCTCCTGCCCCTCCGGCACCGGAGGCATGCCCTGGATTGACGATACTCCGTTGAACGGACTATGGTCTCCGGCATGCTCAAGAGATCAACTCTTGCCGCGACCGCTGCGACCGCCGGGAACGGGGGAAAGCGTGCGATGACGTACGCCGTCACGTTCGCCGCGGCACTCGCGCTCGTAGCCGGTTGCGCGGCCGAGCCCGCCCCACCTGCCGCCCCACGGGCCGCGAGCAGCACCAAGGCGTCCGACAACGCGCACCGGATCCAGTCGATCGTCGGCGACTGTATGAAGGAGAAGGGCTTCAGGTACGTCCCCTGGGCGCCGCGGGTCAAGGCGCCCGAGACCGCGAGCGACCGGGCCTATCTCGGCGACTACGCGGCGATGAAGCAGGAGCGGGCGAAGAAGGGCTTCACGGTCTTCTACCGCTACGCGCATCCCGACCAGAAGGAGGAGGTGCTGTGGTCGTCGGAGGACAGCCCGAACAGCGCCATCATGCGGGACCTGTCACGCGCCCAGCTGGCGGCGTACGAGAAACAGCTGACGGCGTGCAAGTCCCGGGCGATCAAGGAGGTCACCGGCAAGGTCGTCAAGGATGACGACGACCGGTTCGCCCAGATGGACGAGACGGTCAAGAAGGTCCTGGATCGCGAGCTCAACGGTGACCCGAAGCTGGTCGAGCTGGCCGCGGCGATGAGCGCCTGCCTCAAGGGCAAGGGCTACTCCGTGGCCGACACGCGGCCGTCCACGCTCCACACCTGGGGCTGGCGGATGTTCGAGGGCAAGGTCAAGGCGCTGGCCAAGAACGACGACCGGCCGGAGGACGAGGAGATGGCCGAGCACGGGCAGTACACGATGCCCATGATCTCCGTCGAGGACGGCCGGCGGTACTTCAGCCAGGAGGTCAAGGTCGCGCTGGACGACCTGGCGTGCGGCAAGGACTTCTACGCCGCCTACTCACCCAGGAACGCGGAGATCCAGCAGCGCGTGGCACTCGAATTCGGCAGCGGCGGGAGCTGACCATGACCAAGAGGATGAGCCTGGCCGTGGCCGCGCTGGCCGTGCTGACCGGCTGCGGGAACACGCAGGCGGGCGGTGAGCCGAAAGCGGGGGCTTCGGCTGCCCCCGGTACGGCGACCGCGGACAAGCAACTCCAGATGGAGTCGATCCAGGCCGACTGCATGAAGCAGAAGGGCTTCAAATACGTCGCCTACGTGCCGCCGGAGGAGAAGCAGACCGCCGCCGAGATCAGGCGTGACAATGGCGATTACCAAGAAATGCGGAAACATCGCGAAAAATACGGCTTCGAGGTGTTCGCCGAGTTCATCTACCCGGGCGAGGTCGGCATCAGCAAGGAAGAGGCCAAAGTCGACAAGGATCCCAATACGAAGATCGTCGGCGACCTCTCCGCGGCTCAGCACACGTCCTACAAAAAGACGCGCGACACCTGCTTCGTCCTCGCGGCCAAGAAGGTCCTCGGCAAGAGCATCACGAAGAGGACAGACATCTTCCAACAGTTCAGCCAGGCGAAGAACCTCATCGTCGCCAGAGAGGTGGACGGAGACCAACTGCTGGTCAGGCTCGCCTCGGCCATGGCCGACTGTCTGCGCGGCAAGGGCTACACCGTCGCCAAGACCGCTCCGCGCGACATCTCCATGGCCGTCCAGGACTCGATCCACGACATGGCGACCCGGATCGGCGCGAAGCAGCAGGGCGTCGAGTTCAACCCCGGCTCGGGGGAGATCATCATGCCGGAACTCACCGCCGCCCAGGCCAAGCCCTATTTCCAGAAGGAGATCAAGGCCGCGCTCGACGACCTGGAGTGCGGCAAGGACTTCTACCCGGTCTACAACCCCAAGGACCTGAAGATCAACAGCACGCTCCTCGCCGAATATGCGATGAGGTAAGGGGAACCTTGACCATGCTTCGCGCCTCGAAGTATCTTCTCAGCCATGTCTAGGGGATCGTCGGTGAGTGAGCAGACGTATTTCGTACTCGCCGCCCTCCTGGACGGCCCGCTCCACGGGCACGCGATACTCAAGCGCGTCGTCGAGCTCTCCCAGGACCGCGTCAAGCTCGCCGTCGGCACCCTCTACGGCGCGCTCGACCGCCTCACCGACAACGGCGTGATCGTGGTCGAGAAGGAAGAGGTCGTCAACGGCCGCAAGCGCCGCTACTTCCGCATCACCGACGACGGCCGTCGCCTGGTGGAGGAGGAGGCGCTGCGCATGCAGCAGGCCGCGTCGGTGGTCACCAGACGCACGCTCGGGATGACCTTCTCATGAGCCGGCTGGAGCGCCGCTACCGGTTACTGCTGCGCGCCTACCCCGACGGCTACCGCGCCGACTACGGCGACGAACTGCTGGACGTCCTGCTGACCACGGCAGAGCCCGACCGGGCGCTGCCTCCCCTGCGCGAGGCCGCCGCGCTGGTCAAGGGCGGCATCAGGACCCGCATCCTGCAGTCGGCGCACGGCCCGGCCTGGGCGGACGGGCTGCACCTCGCCGTGACGGTGCTCAGCCTGCTCAACCTGGCGGTGCTCATCCCCTACGCGAGCAGCGTCCCGCTGTGGGTGGGCGTGGCCGCGGCGGTGTTCCTGGCCACCCTGCTCGGCCGGGTACGCCTGGCGATCCCCCTGGCCGCCCTGCTCTCCGTCAAGACGCTGGCGATCACGCTGGCCAGGCCGTGGCTGGACGAGACGCTGCTGCCGGTCTTCCCCGACCGGCCGTGGCAGTCGACGCCCGCGCTCTACGCCAGCGGCGGCCCGATCGCCCCGGCCGTCGCCAACGGCCTCCTGATCCTCGGCCTCGTGGCGTTGGCCATTCGCGGCGAAACCCTCCACCGCCGTTCGTGGTGGTGGCTGGCCGCGGTGCCCGTGGCCGCCGGCGCGGATCCAGCCTGGCGCGACATCGTCGAAGCCACCCCTTCCGCGATGCTCCGCGTCGGGCTGGAGACCGCGCTGCTCCTGGCGGCGTGCTACGCCGGCCACGTGACGGCCGACCACCGCTGGTCGATCGCCGCGGCCCTCCACACGCTGCACAGCACGGTGGTGCTCGCCGAGAGCTTCACGCTCGTCGTCGTCGCCCGGCAGGAGAGCGCGCACTGGGCGCTGGTGCTCCTGCTGACCCTGGTCGCGGCGGTGCTGCCGTTCCGCGCCAGGCGCAACGTCCTGCTCTGAACCCCGCCGGCGCCACCGGCTCTCTTCAGCATGCCCCTTTGGAGTTCCCATGAAGTCGCCGCGGAAGCTTCTCGCCGCCGTCCTGGCGGGCGTCCTGGCCATCGCGGGCGCGGGCTGGTTCCTGAGCACCCGCCTGCGCTCGCCGGCCGACGAGGCGGCCCGCCGTATGCCGCCCAAGGCCAGTCTCGTCACCGCGGCGGTCGAGCGCCGCACGCTCGTCAGCACCGTCGCCGTCAACGGCACCCTGGAGTACGGCTCGCCGTTCCCGATCACCCTCGCCGGGGTGGTCGGCGGGCCGGCCGAGCTGCAACGTGCCACGCGGGCCCCGCGCCAGGGCAGGCTGCGCGAGGGCGGCGTGCTGATGGAGGTCAACGGGCGGCCGGTGTTCGCGCTGCGCGGCAAGGTGCCGATGCATCGCACGGTCGCCCCGGGCACCGAGGGCGACGACGTCGAGCAGTTGCAGCGGGCGCTGCGCAGGCTCGGGTTCGGCGCGCCGGTGACGGGGGTGTTCGACGCGGCCACGGTCGCCGCGGTCACCCGGCTGTACGCGAAGGGCGGCTATGAGGCCCAGCGGCCCGCGTTGGCCGACCGGCAGGCGCTGGACACGTTGCGCAAGGCCGTACAGACGGCGAAGGAGACGCTCGCGCTCGAACAACGCGCGCTCGACCAGGGGCGCGACGTGCTGCCTCTGAAGATCAAGCTCGGCAACGCCGAGGACGAGCTGCGCGCGGCCGAGAGCGCGCTGGAGGAGGCGGAGGACGGACGGCTCACGCCCGAGGACCAGGCCAAGGCGGACGCGGCCGACTCGGCCGTGCGCGCGGCCGAGGAGAAGCTGCTCGAAGCCGAGCAGGCGCTGGCCGAGGCGAACAGGCCCGCCCCCACGCCGTCACCCTCGCCTGGCGCCGACACCCGCCTGCTGGAGCTCAAGGTCGCCAACGCCGGGGCGGAGCTGGATTCCGCCCGCCGGGCGCGCGACCGGCTCGCAGAGGAGAGCGCGCAGGCCCGCGTGAAACGCCTGCGGGAGCTGCGTACGGCCGTGCGCACCGCGCAGGAGGGGCTGGTCACCGCCGAACAGGCGCTGCGGCACGCCCGGCAGGTCTCCCCCGCCAAGCTCAAGGTCGCCCACGCGAAGAAGGACGTGGCCGCGGCGTCGGCGCTGCTCAGCGAGTTTCTGCGCACGTTCGGCACGTCGATCCCGCCGGGCGAGGTGGTGTTCCTGCCCGCGCTGCCCGCGCGGGTGCACAAGGCGAAGGTGAAGGCGGGCCAGATGGTCGAGGACGAGGTGGCCACCGTGACCAGTTCGTCGTTCATGGTGTCGGGATCGGTGGAGCCCGGCGAGGCCGGCCTGCTGCGCGAAGGGCTCAAGGCCAGCATCGAACTCGACTCGGGTCAGACCTATCCGGCCACGCTCAGCGCGGTCGGCGACAAGGCCAAGGTCCCCGGCGAGGAGGCGCCACCGCAGGGCAACCGGCCCGTGCTGATCACCCCCGAGTCGATGAAGGGGCTCAAGGGCCTGTCCGGGACCGCCGTCGCCGCCAAAGTGACCGTGGGCGCGACCGACGAGCCGGTGCTGGTGGTGCCGGTCGCCGCGGTCGTCACCGCCGCCGACGGCAGGGCGCGGGTGCAGGTCGAGACCGCGCCGGACCGGACGAGAGAGGTCGAGGTACGGACCGGGCTGACCGCCGACGGCCAGGTCGAGGTGAGCGGCGACCTCAAGGAGGGCGACCGGGTGGTGATCAGCGGTGCCTGAGCCGGTCATCGAGCTGGAGCTGGTCTCGAAGGAGTTCCCCTCCGACCCGCCGGTCCGCGCGCTCGACGAGGTCAGCGTGGCCGTACGGCAGGGCGACTACGTGGCCGTCGTCGGCCCGTCGGGCTCCGGAAAGTCGACCCTGCTCAACGTGCTCGGCCTGCTGGACCGTCCCACCTCGGGCAGCTACCGGCTGGACGGCACCGAGACCACCACCCTGCGCGACGGGGCGCGGACGAGGCTGCGCGGCGACCGGATCGGCTTCGTCTTCCAGTCCTTCCACCTGCTCGCGCACCGCAGCGTGGTGGAGAACGTGATGCTGGCCGAGGTCTACGGCGCCCACCTCCGCAAGAACCGGCGGGAACGCGCGCTCGAAGCCCTGGACCGCGTGGGACTCTCCCACCGGACCGGCTTCCCGCCCGACCGCCTGTCCGGCGGCGAACGCCAGCGCGCCGCCATCGCCAGGGCGCTCATGGGCGGCCCGTCCCTGCTGCTGTGCGACGAGCCCACCGGCAACCTCGACAGCCGCAACACCGACGCCGTGCTCGCCCTGTTCGACGACCTGCGCGCGCAGGGCCTGACGATCGTCGTCATCACCCACGACAACGAGGTCAGCCGGCGCGCCGGACGCCGGGTCAGAATCACCGACGGGGTGCTCAGTGAAGATTCGTGACCTGTGGACCGAAGCGCTCGCCGGCATGCTCGCCAGGCCGGTGCGCTCCGCCCTGACCACGCTCGGCACGGTGCTCGGCATCACCACGCTCGTCGTCACGCTGGGCGTGGCGGTCACGGCGGGCAACCAGATCGTCGGCCGCTTCGACGAACTGGTCGCCACCGCCGTCACGGTCGAGGTGCCCGAGCAGAAGAACGCCCCGCTGGTGAGCTGGGACGCCGTCTCCCGGGTGACCAGGCTGCGCGGCGTCACCTCGGCCGCCGCCGTGGCCGAGACCAAGGACAGCGCCAACCTGTCCGTCCGCTCCAACGACCTGGTGGACCCCACCCGGGTGACCGCCCAGACCTTGAGCGTCCTGGCCTCGACCACGGATCTGCCGCGGGCCGCCCGGGGCCGCATGGTCGCCGGCCGGTTCTTCGACGCCGGGCACGTGCGGCGCCAGGACCGGGTGGCGGTGATCGGCGACCGGGCCGCCAAGCTGCTGGGCGTCGGCAGCCTGAAGCGCGCGCCGGCCATCTTCATCGGCAAGCACGCGTACACGGTCATCGGGGTGCTCGGCGAGCTGCGCCGCGAGCGGAACCTGGCGATGGCGGTGATGATCCCGCCGAGCGCCGGCCGCCAGTTCGGCCTGCGCGACGTGACCCGGGTCCTGATCAACACCAGCCTCGGCGCCGCCGACCTCATCTCCCGCCAGGCCCCGTCCGCGCTCAGCCCGGGGAACGACGGCCTGCTCCACATCATCGCCCCGCCCAGCCCGATCAGGGCCCGCGACAAGGCGCAGGACGACGTCAACGCTCTCTTCCTCATCCTCGGCCTGGTCTCCCTCGTGGTCGGTGCCGTCGGCATCGCCAACGTGACGCTGGTGACCGTGATGGAGCGGGTCTCCGAGATCGGCCTGCGCCGCTCGCTGGGCGCCGCCCGGCGGCACATCGCCGCGCAGTTCCTGCTGGAGTCCACGCTGACCGGGCTGACCGGCGGCGTGATCGGCGCCTCTCTCGGGGTGGTGACCATCGTCGCCGTCTGCGCGGTCAAGGAGTGGACGCCCCTCCTGGACGTACGGCTGGCGCTGGCCGCCCCTGTGGCCGGGGCCGTCGTCGGCCTGATGGCCGGGCTGTATCCGGCGCTGCGGGCGGCCAGGATGGAACCTGTGGACGCGCTGAGATAGTGTCCGCCCCGATGGGACTCCGGCAACTGGCCACCGCGCTGACCATCCTTTTGGTCAGCGCCTCAAGCACGCTGCCCGCCGTACCGTCCGTCGCGCACCGGCCGCCGCTGTCGCCCAAACAGCTCAGGGAGAGCCTGATGGCGGACTGCATGAAGCGGCACCGCTTCCGCTACATCCAGGACCTCGAAGCGCCGGTCCCCGTGACGGAGGCGGAGCGCGGGCTGACCGAGGGCGACTACGCGGCCATGCTGGCCGACCGGGAGAAGCACGGTTTCCGGATCTTCGCCCGGTTCGTCTTCCCCGACGACACCGGCCCCGGGGGCGTCGCGGCCTATCGCATGCACCCCAACACCGAGATCATCAAAGCCCTGTCGCGCGCTCAGGCGCAGGCCTATTTCGAGGCCCAGACCTCGTGCTACGCCTGGTCGGCGGGGAAAGCGCTCGGCCGGAAGGTGACGGGCTACGAGGACCTCGACGCCCAGCTCAAAGTGGCCGCGGAGGCGGCGATGCAACGCGCGCTCGACTCGGACTTCCAGCTGACCGCGAGCGCGCGGGACTATGCCGCCTGCCTGAAGTCCAAGGGCCGCCCCGTGGCCGACCCGCGTCCGAGCCAGATCACCTCACAGGTCCAGAATTCGCTGCTCGACCAGTTGTGGGAGCTCGGCCGCCGCCAGTGGCCCCGGATGCGGGGCAACGTGATGCCCGACCTGTCCCGCTTCGAGGCGGCGCCGTACTTCCGGGAGGAGGTGCGGGCCGCCCTGGACGACCTGGAGTGCGGCAAGGACTTCTACCCCGTCTACCAGCCGCGGGCGAACGCCGTCCACGCCCGCGTCAACCGGGAGTGGGGGCAGGAGTAGTGCGGGGGTCGCTGGCGTTCGCGCTGGCCACGGTGATGGTCGCGGGCCCCGCGGCGCCCGTTCCCGAGTCCGGGGCGACGCCGGTGGCGAACCGGCGCGAGACCCTCATGGCCGCCTGCATGAAGGATCAGGGGTTCAGGTACATCCCGGCCGACTCCCCCCGGCGCCCGCCGAGCCAGAACACCCCCGAGCAGGAACGCCGGAGCCGGGCCACGTACGGCTTCAAGGTCTTCGCCATGTACGTCCACACCACCGACAAGGAGGCGGGCGGCCTCGCGGCACTCCCCTTCGACCCGAACGACCGGCTGACCTCGGCGCTGTCCCTCACGCAGCTACGCGCCTACAGCCGCGCCTACGACGTCTGCCTCGGTTCGGCGGTACTGCGGCTCACAGGCAGGCAGGTCACCGGGCGCTTCGACCTCGACCGGAAGCGGAAGAAGGCGTTGGGTCAGGCCCTGGCGCGGGAGTTCGACAGCTACCCCCCGGCACGGATGTCCGCCCGCAAATATGCCGCCTGCCTGGAGGACTACGGCTACACGGTCCGCTCGGCCCTGCCCAGCCGGATCTCCAGCCAGCTGATGGAGTCGTTCGTCGCCGAACGCAACCGGCTGGCCGGCGCGGAGTTCCCGATCCGGAAGGAGGGCGTGGAGTATCTGCCGACGCTCTCGCCCGCTCAGGCCGGGCCGTACCTGGACAGGGAGATCAAGGCGGCGCTGGCCGACCTGACCTGCGCGACGCGGACCTTCAGGAGGACCCACCAGAGACAGGCCGAGACAAGGGAGCGCGTCGCCCGGGAATGGGCGATCGACTAAGCCGCCCAGTACCTGTCGCCGCCCAGGAGCAGCGCCGCCGCGCCCACGAGGCCGGCCTCCTGGCCGAGCAGGGCCGGGACGACGGACAGGCGGCGCGCGAAGTCCATGCGCGCGTGCTCGCGCAGCGTCCGCTCCAGCGGCTCGAACAGCAACGCGCCCGACTGCGCCAGCCCGCCGCCGATCGTCACCACGTCCAGGTCGCACAGGTGTGTGGCGGAGGCGATCGCCAGGCCCAGCGCCTGTCCGGCCCTCGCGAGGGCCGCGCGGGCGATCGGGTCGCCGTGGCGCGCGTCGGCCGCCAGCATCTGCCCCGTCGCCTCCCGATCCTCCCGGTACGGCCCAGCCGCCCCTTCCGCCCTCTCAGCCCCTTCCACCCCCTCAGCCTGCTCCGCCCCCTCCACCCGTGAGGGCGTCCAGCCCTGCCCCTGCGCCCACGCCACGAGCGCCGGCCCGCGCGCGACGGCCTCCAGGCACCCGTGGCCGCCACAGCCGCAGGGCGGACCGCCGGGCTCCACGATGACGTGCCCGATGTGCCCGGCGTTGCCGGTGCCGCCGTTGACGAGCCGGTCGCCGAGGATGAGACCGCCGCCGACTCCGGTGGAGACGACCATGCCCAGCATGTTGGCCCTGCCGCGCCCGTGGCCCTTCCAGTGCTCGGCGACGGCCAGGCAGATGGCGTCGTTGTGGACGCGCACGGGCTTGCCGGGGAAGCGGGCGGCCAGCCGTTCGCCGAGGGGGAAGGCGCGCCAGCCGGGGATGTTGAGCGGCGAGACCTCGCCGGAGGGCCAGTCCATGGGCCCGCCGCAGCCCACGCCGACGCCGCTGAAGCCGTCGTAGGGCTCGATCAGCGTGAGCAGGGTCTTCCACAGGGTCTCGGCGTCGGCTTCCTGCGGGGTGGCCAGGCGGCGGGTGCGCCGTACGGCGCCGTCGGGGGCGACCAGGGCGGCCGCCATCTTGGTGCCGCCGACGTCGATCGCGAGGATCACCGGCTGCCCGAGGAGAAGACCAGGACCGAGGCGGTGAAGCCGTGGACGTGGTTGTGCCCGGCGACCGGGCCCACCTCGCCGGCGGCGAAGAATCCGGCCATGCCGATGTGGCCGAGGGTGTCGCGCAGGGCGACGGCGTCGTGGTCGGCGGTGCCGAACATGGCGGAGCCGCGGCCGTTGCAGGCGAACAGCAGCGCGCCGTCGACCTTGCCCAGCTCTTCGCGGTGGGCGTCGAGCAGGTCGTAGAGGTCCTCGTCGGCGGTGGCGGCGTCGCGTACCTGGAAGCGGACGGTTCTGCCGACTTCGACGACGTCGCCGATCGCGACCGCCTCCCGGTCGGGGTCGATGCCGAGGACGCCTCTGATGAGGAAGTCGCCGCGTTCGTGGCGCTCGGCGTACTCGTCCATGGCCAGGCCGATCTGCAGGCCGGAGGCGACCAGGTCGCGGTCGTCCTCGTCGAGGTCGCTGACGATGTCCTCCAGGCGGGCGAGGGCGGGCTGGCCGGCCAGTTCGAGCAGCAGGTTCTCCTCGGCGCGGGTGACGACCATGGTGGGGCCGATCGGACGGCAGCCCTGGCTGACCACGGTGCTGACGTTGACCTGGCCGCTGATCAGCACGCCGATGGCGCCCTCGGTGTAGACCTGGCCGTCGGCGAACAGGCGGACCGAGCCTCTGCCGCTCATTCCGTTGGCGAGGCCGCCGATGATCGGCAGGTCGCCGAGCACGTCCACGGAGCGCTCGACGAACGCGTCCGTGGGAAAGGTGTACGGGTCGGCCATCAGGACGGCCACGTGGTCGTCGGCGCCGCGTTCCGGAAGGCCGACGACGACGAAACGGTCTTCGGCGGTCAGCGTCTCCAGGGCGAAGGTGGTCAGTCTGGCGCCGTCGAGCGTCGCCGCCCAGGCGCTGACGGACGGCGCGAGTTCGACGCCCTGACCGTCGCCGATCACGCCGGTGGCGCTGCAGCCGATCACGTGCGCGTCCGGCGCGAGCGCCATGGCCCGGCGGCCGGCCTCCGCCACGTCGTCGGGGTCATCGCCGCAGATGAAGAAACAGACCAGGTCGGCCTTGCCGGCAAGCCTCGACAGGGCCTGCCCCACAGCGCGCTCGGCGGTCGCGCTCAGGTCGGATCCCACGGCGAGGCCATCAGCGAAGCGGCTCGTCATCAGGGCCACGCGTCTCGCCTCCCTTGCTGTTGCTGGTTCCCTTAGGCCCGATTCTCCCCACTGGAGCAACAAGCACGCGCACGAACCGTCACGCAATAGTCAAGATCCGAAATCTCACCACGATGCGAACGGCTCGCAGGAGACGTAGTCTCGTTCCCGTGCATCAGCCTCGAATTCTCCGCGAGCTGCGAGCGAGCGATCACGTTCATCGCAGTGTCAAAGCAGAGGTCCGCCATAATCTGCTGACCAAGCTGCGGGCAGGCGAGCCCCGTTTTCCCGGCATCGTGGGCTTCGACGACTCGGTCCTGCCCCACCTCGAACGCGCTCTGCTGGCCGGGCACGACCTGGTCCTGCTGGGCGAGCGCGGCCAGGGCAAGACCCGGCTCATCCGCACCGTCACCGGCCTGCTCGACGAGTGGACCCCGGTCGTGGAGGGCTGCGAGATCAACGACCATCCCTACGCGCCGGTCTGCACCACGTGCCAGCGCAAGGCGCGGGAGATGGGCGACGAGCTGCCGGTCGCCTGGAAGCACCGCGACGAGCGCTACGGCGAGAAGCTGGCCACGCCCGACACCTCGGTCGGCGACCTGATCGGCGACGTCGACCCGATCAAGATCGCCGAGGGGCGCACGCTGGGCGACCCGGAGACCGTCCACTACGGCCTGGTCCCGCGCACCAACCGCGGCGTCTTCTCCGTCAACGAGCTGCCCGACCTGGCCGAGCGCATCCAGGTCTCGCTGCTGAACGTGCTGGAGGAGCGCGACATCCAGGTACGCGGCTACAACCTGCGCCTGCCCCTGGACATCCTGCTCATCGCCAGCGCCAACCCCGAGGACTACACCAACCGCGGCCGGATCATCACGCCGCTGAAGGACCGTTTCGGCGCCGAGATCCGCACCCACTACCCGCAGTCGGTCGAGGACGAGCTCACGCTCATCCGCCAGGAGTCGATGCCCGACATCGGGGCCGACATCCCCGAGCACCTGATCGAGGTGATCGCCCGCTTCACCCGCCTCGTGCGCGAGTCGACCGCGGTGGACGCCCGCTCGGGCGTCTCGGCCCGCTTCTCCATCGCCGCCGCCGAGACCGCCGCCGCCTCCGCGGTGCGCAGGGCCGCCATCACCGGCGAGGAGCACGCGGTGGCCCGCGTCTGCGACCTGCCGAGCATGGTGCCGACGCTGCGCGGCAAGGTCGAGTTCGAGGTCAGCGAGGAGGGCAGGGAGACCGAGATCCTGGCTCACCTGCTGCGCCGGGCGACGGCCGAGACGTTCAGAAACCGCCTGGGCGGCACCGACCTCGCGCCGCTGACCGACAAGTTCGCCGAGGGCAGCCAGGTGGAGTCGGGCGAGCTGGTCCCGGCCGCGGAGCTGCTGCGCCGGATCGGCCCGGTCAACGGCCTGGCGAAGATCATGGCCAAGCTGGGCATGGGCGCCGGCGACGAGTCGCCCGGTCACGCCGCGGCGGCCCTGGAGTTCGCGCTGGAGGGCCTCTACCTCATGCGCCGGCTGTCGAAGGACGATCTTGACGGAGTGAACGTCTACCGCACGTGAACATCGGGGCGGTCCCGCGCGTCCAACCTGGTAGTTCACGACACCGGGGGACCGCCCAATGCACTCTCTGCTCATCGCCGCGCTCGTCGCCGCGGCTCCGCTGACACCCGCCACCACCACCAGCGCCACCACCGTGTACGGCTACGCCTGGGCCGACGGAGCCGGCACCCTGCGGATCACACCGGTCACGGCCACCCGTGACGGCAAGAAGTACAGGCTGGCCGCCACGAAGGGCGCCAAGGAGCTCAGGCTGGGCTACAGCTCGGCCGGCTTCAGCCGCCTGACCGTCGCCTGCGGGCTGAAGGAGACCGAGGGCCGCATCGCCCAGGACGCCCACGGCCTCGGCAAGACCCGCTGCACGCCCAAGGACCTGGCCTTCACGCTCCAGCTCGGCCCGAACCCCGTGAAGATCGTCTACTCGGGCAAGAAGGCGATCAGGATCAGCGAGTTCCAGCCGGCCAAGTGGTACACCCAGACCGCCAAGGGCGTGATCAAGCGCGTGGACGCCGACACCGTCGCCTACGGCACGCGCCACCTCACCTACACCTGGCGCCTGACCTTCAACCGGGTCACCGCCAAGTGCGGCGACGGCTGGCTGACCGGCAGGCCCGTCAACGCCGACGACGACGGCCTCGGCACCAAGGGCTGCACGAACAAGGACTTCTCCAAGGTCTTCAAGGGCGGCAACCTCGCCGTGGTGCACTACAACCCGTTGAGCAACGAGCTGCTGAGCGTGTGGGAGGTCTTCGGGGACGCGTGACCGTGACGGCGGGCGCCCCGTCCGACGTGAGAAGCGACCCCCACGATCGGCGGAAACCGGCGGCGGCGGGTGGTGTGGGGGCGGCTTGCCGTAACAGAAGAACAAAAGACGAGTTAGCGTGAGATCGTGGCTTATCGCTATGGCGAGTATCAGGACGGCCCCGATCCCCTCGCGCCGCCTTATGACGTGCGAGCGGCGTTGGACGAGATGGGCGATGCGATCCTGTCCGGTTCCACGCCCGTACACGCGCTGCGTGACCTGCTCAAGCGCGGCCTGCCCGGCGCGCGCGACCGCCGCGGCCTCGACGAGATGCTCCGAGAGGTACGGCGCCGCCGCCGGGAACTGCGCGAGAGCGGCAGGCTCGACGGCACCCTGGAGCGGGCCCGCGCGCTGCTGGACAAGGCGATCGGCCAGGAGCGCGCCGAGCTGTTCCCCGACCCGTCCGACGCGGCCAGGATGCGCGAGGCCGAGCTCGACGGCCTGCCCGAGGACACCGCCGGCGCCATCCAGCAGCTGAGCTCCTACGAGTGGCGCTCGGCCGCGGCCAGGCAGACCTTCGACGAGCTGCGCGACCTGCTGCGCAGGGAGGTGCTGGACACCCAGTTCCGCGGGCTGCGCGAGGCGCTGGCCAACCCCGACCCGGCGGCCATGGAACGTGTGCGCCAGATGGTCGCCGCCCTCAACGAGATGCTGGAGCGCGACTCCCGCGGCGAGCACACCCAAGCCGACTTCGACGCCTTCATGGCCACGTACGGGGACATGTTCCCCGAGAAACCGCGCACGCTGGAAGAGCTGGTCGACATCCTCGCCCGCCGGGCCGCCGCCACGCAGCGCATGCTGGCCTCGATGACCCCGCGCCAGCGCGAGGAACTCGGCGGCCTCATCAACCAGACCCTGGAGCAGGCCGGGCTCGGCGAGCAGATGCGCCGCCTGGGCGACGCGCTCACCGCCCGCCGCCCCGACCTCGCCTGGAACACCCCGGAACGCCTCACCGGTGACGAGCCGCTCGGCATGGGCGACGCCGTCACCGCCCTGGAGGAGCTGGCCGACCTCACCCAGCTGGAGGCGGCACTGCGCCAGGACTATCCCGGCGCCAGGCTCGACGACATCGACGAGGCCGCCGTACGCCGGGCGCTCGGCCGCTCGGCCGTCGACGACCTGGAGGCGCTGCGGCGCATCGAACGGGAACTGGAGGAGCAAGGCTATCTGCTGCGCCGGCGCGGGAAGCTGGAGCTGACGCCCAAGGCGGTGCGCAGGCTCGGCGAGACCGCGCTGCGCCGCGTGTTCGCCTCGCTGGACGCCGGGCGGCGCGGCGACCACGAGCAGCACGACGCGGGCTCGGCCGGCGAGCTGACCGGGTCCTCGCGGCCGTGGCGCTTCGGGGACGAGCAGCCCATCGACGTGGTGCGCACGCTGGTCAACGGCATTCGCAACGGCGGCGGCCGTACCTCGGGAGGTCTGCGGTTGTCCGTGGACGACTTCGAGGTCGCCGAGACCGAGCGGCGCACCGCGGCGGCGGTCTGCCTGCTGGTGGACCTGTCGTACTCGATGGCGCTGCGGGGCACGTGGGCGGCGGCCAAGCAGACCGCGCTGGCGCTGCAGGCGCTGGTGGCCTCGAAATTCCCGCAGGACGCCGTGCAGATCATCGGCTTCTCCAACTACGCGCGGGTGCTGCAGCCGGACGAGCTGGCCGGGCTCGACTGGGACATGGTGCAGGGCACGAACCTGCACCACGCGCTACTGATCGCCGGGCGGCACCTGGACCGCCATCCCGACTTCGAGCCGGTCGTGCTCGTGGTCACCGACGGCGAGCCCACCGCGCACCTCATGCGCAACGGCCGCTCGGCCTTCGAGTGGCCGCCTTCCCACGAGACGCTGGAGCTGACGCTGGCCGAGGTCGACAAGATGACCAGGCGGCGGGCCACGATCAACGTGTTCATGCTGGCCGCCGACGACCGGCTGCGCGAGTTCGTCGACGAGGTCGCCCGCCGCAACGGCGGCCGGGTGTTCTCGCCCAGCGCCGAACGGCTGGGCGAGTACGTGGTCAGCGACTTCCTCCGGCTGCGCCGCGCCCGCTAGACGAGGGCGTGGCGGCCCAGCCGGGCGTCGAACCCGTCGTGCAGGTCGCGGAAGGAGCGGTAGGCGACTCTGGTACGGCCGCCGCCCCGCGCCATCAGCGCGGCCACCTCGGCCGGCTCGGGCAGCACCCCGCCCCCGAGGTAACGGACCCCGGCCAGGACCGTCCGCACACCCCGCTCACCCGAGACGAACCGGCCGCGGCGCCACCCGCTCTCCTCGTCCCACACCAGGGCGTCGCCTCCCTCCAGCAGGATCGTCGCGTCCCGCGGGTCGAAGGGGTCGTCCCACCACATCACATGCTCCACCGCGGCTGCTACCGACGACACGTAACCCAGGGGCAACCTCAGCCATTCCTGGCTATAGGGAACCGGCATCCTGATTCTGCCTTTCCTCTCGGGAAATGGGACGGAAGGAAATCGTCCCGCCGGGCGGCGAAGCTGTAAAGCCAGGACCTAGACCGCTCATACCAATAAGCGGACAATGAGAGCATGTCCGAGCCGCTCTACCGCAAGGTGGCCGACGACCTGCGGAAGAAGATAACCGCCGGGTCCCTTCAGCCAGGTCAGCGCCTGCCGTCCCAGTCGGAGCTCGAGCGGCTCTTCGGCGTCTCCACCAACACCGTCCGCCTGGCGATCGCCGTCCTGGCCAACGAGGGCCTGGTGGAGTCGCGGCAGGGGCTGGGCACGTACGTGAACACGCGGCTGACCTTCACCATGGTCATGTCGAACAGGGAGGGCCTGCGCACGGCGAGCGGCAAGGACGCCTTCACCTCCGCGGTGGAGGAGCAGGGCCGCCAGCCCGCGCAGGAGGGCTTCACCATGGAGTTCCGGGAGGCGAGCCCGAAAGTCGCCTCCTACCTGCAGATCCCTGAAGGTTCCGTGGTGGTCGTGCGCCTGTCGCGGCGGCTGGTCGACGGGGAGAGCTGGTCGCTGCAGGACTCGTTCTATCCGCTGGACGTGGCCGAGGGAACGGGCCTGATGTTACCCGTCGACCTGGAGCGCGGCACGATCCGCGAACTGGCCGACCACGGCCACGTGCAGGTCCGCCATCGCGACGTGGTGCTGGCCAGGATGCCGACGCCGCAGGAGGTCCCGTTCTTCGGCCGCAGGGCGGGGGTGCCGGTGGTCGAGGTGATCAGGACGGCGTACTCGGCCGAGCGGCCGATCCGGCTCACGGTGGCGATCTACGCCAGCGATATGACCCACCTGGCCTACGAAATCAATTATGCAGGCTCCGGCCACTTATCCCAATAAGTGTAGTCAATTGTATTCCGCCAACCCAGATCACCTGGCGGTTCCTCTTCTATGTCCACCTATTGATGACAGGCGGGGTGCCGCTGCCATAATTACCCATGGATTTGTACCTCATGATCCCGATCGCCTTGATCGGAGGAGCGACCGGCACGTTCGTCATGATCGTGCTCAGTGTCCTCAGAGAGGACTGGCGCGGGTCACCGACCCACCGCGCCCCAGGGCCCTTCTCCCGCTGCACCCGCGGGATCCTCGGCCTTCACGTGAACAACACCGACTGCACGCAGTGCGCCGCCCAGGAAGGGCGTCAGACCGTCACACCCGCCTGAACTAGGCACGCACCAGGCCGGACCAGAAGTCCAGCGCGACATCGAACCCGTCCCGGCAGTTGCGGTGCGAGCGGTAGCAGGGCCGCCAGGCGCTGCTCGCACCGATCCCGAGCCGCGCGTCCGACAGGGCCGCGGGAACCCGCTCGGGCCGGGGCAGCAGACCGCCACCCAGATAGCGCACATCGGCCAGCTCGGTGTGCTCGTCACGGGCCCCGGAGAGGAAGCGGCCGAGCCGCCAGCCGCTCTCTTCGTCCCACACCAGCGCCGAGCCGCCGGTCACCAGGACCGTCGCCGCACGCGGCTCGCCGGGCCCCTCCCACCATTCGGCCACCTCGGCGTCGAGCACTTCGACCACCTGTTTCACGTAGCAGCGCGGCTGACGCTGCCACTCATCGGTGTACGGCTCGACGTGCCTGACGGCCACGACGGCACCCCCTTGTGCCTGAACGGATGAAAACGGCGGTACGCAACGATACCCGGGCTGAACTTATTCCGTTGCCAGGGCGTCTAGTCATTACGGAGGATATTCGGGGAAGGAGGGAGTGCCATGTTCGCAATGGTCTTGCTCATCATGATCATGGTCATCACCGTGACGTCCTTCGAGCTGTGCATGCGGTGCTCCCGCAAGAGCGAAGAGAGTGTCGAGCCACAGGCCGAGATCGCCGGGGACTAGTCTCTGCGGCATGTCCCTGCTTATCTGGCTGCACATCGCCTTCGCGATCTTCGCGGTCGGGCCGCTCACCGCGCTGACGCACGCCGCCCCCCGCGCAATTCGCACCAAGAACGCCGCGTTGCTGACGTTCATCCACCGCTCGACCCGGCTCTACGCCCTGCTCTCGCTGGGCGTGCTGATCTTCGGCATCGGAGCCGGGGTCATCGCCGGGAACGGCACCTTGGGCAAGTGGAACATGACCGCGTCCATGACGTTGTTCATCGTGGCCGCGGTCCTGATCGTCCTCGTCGAACGCGACCTGCGCACCGCCGTCCAGGCGTTGTCCAGCGAGACCCCGGACGACGACGCGAAGGTGCAGACAGGACGGATCGCCGCCATCGCCGGCGTGGTCACGCTGATCTGGCTGGCGATCCTGTTCCTGATGGTCGTGCCGTCCTAGCCGAGTGCCCGGGTGAGGTCGGCGAGCAGGTCGTCGACCGTCTCGATGCCCACCGACAACCGCACCAGGTCGGCCGGGACCTCCAGCGGCGAGCCCGCCGCCGACGCGTGGGTCATCCTGCCCGGGTGCTCGATCAGCGACTCGACCCCACCGAGCGACTCCCCCAGCGTGAACAGCTCGGCGCGGTTGCACACCTCCACGGCGGCCTCCTCGCCCCCCGCCACGCGGAACGACACCATGCCGCCGAAGCGCTTCATCTGCTTGGCCGCCACCTCGTGGCCGGGGTGCTCGCCCAGGCCCGGGTAGAGCACCTGGGTCACCTTCGGGTGCGCCAGCAGCAGGTCGACCACCCGCTCGGCGTTGTCGCAGTGGCGGTCCATCCGCACGCCCAGCGTCTTGAGCCCGCGCAGCGTCAGCCACGCGTCGAACGGCCCGGCCACCGCGCCCATGGCGTTCTGGTGGTAGGCCAGCTCGTCGCCCAGCTCCTTCGAACGCGCCACCAGCGCGCCGCCGACCACGTCGGAGTGGCCGCCCACGTACTTGGTCGTGGAGTGCACGACGATGTCGGCCCCCAGCTCAAGCGGCCGCTGCAGGTACGGCGAGGCGAAGGTGTTGTCCACGACCAGCAGCGCGTCGTTCTCGTGGGCCAGCTCGGCGAGCCCGGCGATGTCGGCGATGCCCAGCAGCGGGTTCGTCGGCGTCTCCACCCAGACGATCTTCGTCTTCTGCGTCATGGCCCCGGCGACGGCGTCCAGGTTCCCCAGCGGCACCGGGTCGTAGCGCAGCCCCCAGCGCTCGTTGACCTTGGCGAACAGGCGGTAGGTGCCGCCGTAGGCGTCGTTCGGGATGATGACGTGGTCGTTCGGCCGGCACACGGTGCGCAGCACGGTGTCCTCCGCGGCCAGGCCGGAGGCGAACGCGAGCCCCCGCGCGCCGGCCTCGACCGCGGCCAGCGCCTCTTCGAGCGCGGTCCTGGTCGGGTTGGCCGAGCGGCTGTACTCATAGCCCGAGCGCAGTCCGCCCACGCCGTCCTGCTTGTAGGTGGACGTCGCGTAGATCGGCGGGACGACCGCGCCGGTCAGCGGGTCGGGCTCCTGACCTGCGTGGATCGCCAGCGTTTCGAATCCGTTGCTCATACCCGCCACGGTAACGGAACCGGCCCGCGATTCCGTCCCCCAACGGTCTCGCGGGCCGATCCCTCCCCCAAGGCTCGCCGGCGCCATGCCCGCCGCCGCGAGCCCTGTCTCAGGCCGCCTTGGGCTGGCGCCGGTCGCCGGTACGGCTCGGCAGCTGAACCACCTCACCCTCGTGCACCGCACGCGGCGCGTGGATGTGGCGGCCGCTGCCGCCCTCGGCGGGCTCTCCGTTGATCCTGGAGAGCATCACGGGGTCGGCCAGCGCGAGCAGTACACCCACGACCAGTCCCACACCCAGCAACACGAATCCGATGACGACCATTTCCCCGTCTCCCTTCCGACATATCCAGCATCGGTGACGACCCACCCCTTCCACCTCCGCTGAAGGTCTGGTCTGCGGCGTCGCCACTCGGCCGAACGGTTGATACGGGTGCTCCGACTTCCGGCTTAGGCTCGATGCCGTGGGGGACACCAAGCGCTTCGTCTACTGGATCCGCAGACTCAGCGAAATCGCCATGATCGGCTGGCTGGGCCTGATGCTGATGATCGACGTGGCGGCCGCCGCCAGCGTCGGCGGACCCCAGTGGCTGGTGCCCTTCTGCGGCATCGCCGGCATCGCCGCCGTGCTGGCCCGGCACAAGCGCCGGGTCGAGGGCTTCACCTTCTTGCTGGCCTTCAGCTTCGTCACCTCCACGATCATCAGCGCCACCGACTACGACGGCGTGCCCGGCATGGCGGAGTCCGGCGCGGTGCTCATCCTCACGATCGGCGTGCTGCGCCACATCCAGCCTGTGCGCAAGGCCGCCGTCTTCGCCCTGGTCGCCCTGGTCGTCCTGCTGGCGGAAGCCGCCGGCCGCGACTACCAGAACGCGGGCCTGGCCTTCTCGTTCCTGCTGTTCGCCGGCTGGTCGCTGGCGGCGGGCGTGGGCGGCTACCTCCGCTTCCAGCAGGAACGCCGCTCGGAAGCCGTCTTCTCGGTACGCCGCGCCGAACGCCTGGAACTGGCCAGAGAGCTCCACGACCTGGTCGCCCACCACATCACCGGCATCGTCGTCCAGGCCCAGGCCGCCAAGACCGTCGCCGAGATGAAGCCGGAGGCCGTGGTGCCCGCCCTCGACGCGATCGCCGGAGCCGGGGCGGAGGCGCTGACGTCGATGCGCCGCCTGGTCGGCGTGCTGCGCGCGGAGGACGAGGCGGAGCGCAGGCCCGGCACCACACTGGCCGACCTGCGCCTGCTGACCGAGCGCTTCTCCGCCAGCGGGCCGAAGGTGGCCTTCGAGATCGGCCAGGGCGTCGGCGACGGCACGCTGCCGCCCGAGGTCGTCACCACCCTGCACCGCGTGCTTCAGGAGGCGCTGACGAACGTGCGCAGGCACGCGCCCGGCGCGGCCTGGGTCGAGGCGGACCTGCGCGCCTTCCCCAATCTGGTGCGGCTGCGGGTGCGCAACTTCGGGTCGGCCTCAGACCCCAGGGTGGCCCGGCTGGGTGGCGGCTTCGGCCTGGTCGGCATGGCCGAGCGGGTGGAGGCCCTGGGCGGCAGGCTCTTCGCCGGTCCCACGCCCGAGGGCTACTGGGAGGTGATCGCCGAGTTCCCGCTCGCCTGAGCGGAAGGCCTCGGTGAAGGCCCCGGCGTCCAGGCTCGTCCTGACGCGGGCGGTGATCCGGTCGACGTCGAGCCGCTCGCCGTCGGGCAGCGGGGCGCCCACCGACTTCCTCATGGCGGCGGCCGTACCCAGGTGGCGGGCGGCCTCCTCGGCGCGACCGGCCAGCGAGAGCGCGCCCGCCAGCCCTTCGAGCGCCAGCGCGACCGCGCGCGGGTCGCCGGTGGAGACGGCGGCCGCGTAGCCCGCCTCCTGCCGGGCCAGCGCGGTCTCGGCGTCGCCCCGCTGCTCGGCGGCGAAGCCCAGCTCGGCCAGCGCGAACGCGATGCCCGGCGTGCCGCCGACCTGCCGCAGCCAGGCGAACCACGGCAGCAGATGGTCCTCGGCATCGGCGAAGCGGCCCTGGCGGCGCGCGCTGATCGCCAGCCCGATCACGGCGTGCTCCTCCGCGGACTTGACCGACTGTTCGACCGCCAGCGCGCGGGCCCGCTCGTGGTAGTCGTCGGCGCGCGCGTAGTCGCCCTCCAGCAACGCCAGACGGCCCAGCCCGGAGAGCTTGAACGGCGAGGCGATGCCCAGCTCCCCCGCCAGGCGCAGCTGCTCCTCGCGCAGCCCGGCGGCCCGCGCGTAGTCGCCGCGGATCTCGGCCGCCATGTCGAGCGCGTCCATGGCCTCGGCCTGACCCCAGCGGTCGCCGAGCTCACCGAAGATCTCCAGGCTGCGGGCGCCGTCACGCTCCATGGCCGCCAGGTCGCCGCGGCCCACCGCCAGCCTGGCCCGCAGCGCGAGCGCCGCGGCCACGCCCCAGCGCTCCCCCATCGCGCCGAACGCCGTCAGCGCCTTCTCCACCTGGTCGTCGTGGACGGAGAAGCCGCCGTAGGCCCAGGCCACATGGCTGAGGAACCAGTCGTGCAGGGCCCGCCCCAGCGGATCCAGGTCCGCGTACGGCACCGCCTCCGCCGGCTCGCCGATCACCTTGGTGAACCCGGCCAGCCACATGGCCGCCATCGCGCTCTGCCCCGATGGCCCGCCCCTGGTCAGCGCGTAGGCCAGCGACCTGCGCGCCTCGCCCAGCCGCCCGCGCAGGAACCAGTACCAGGCCATCGCGTTCACCAGCCGCAGCGGCTCCGGCCCTTCGAGCGCCAGCCGCAGGTTGCCGCTCTCCTGGTCGAGGCGTTTCAGGCAGTCGCGCTGGCCGTGCCCGCGCAGGTCGGCGCGCTCGGCCAGCGCCGTGTAGTAGCGCGCGTGCCGTTCCCTGACCAGCTCGTACTCACCGGCCTCCCGCAGCCGCTCCACCCCATAGGCCGCCACCGACTCCAGCAGCCGGAACCGCGGCCCCGCCGTGACCAGCGAGCGGTCGACCAGCCTGGCCAGCAGGTCGAGCACGTCGTGGCCCGGCTCGGCGCACACCTGCTCGGCCGCCTCCAGCGTGCACCCGTCAGCGTGTACGGCCAGCCGCCGCAACACCAGCCGCTCCGGCTCCGACAGCAGATCCCAGCTCCAGTCGATCATCGCCCGGAGCGTCCGCTGACGCGCGGGCGCGTCCCGCATCCCGGTGTTGAGCAGCTGGAACCGGTCGTCCAGCCGTCTGGCCAGCTCATCGGCCCCGAGCGCCCGGACCCGCGTCGCGGCCAGTTCCAGCGCCAGCGGGATGCCGTCCAGCCTGCGGCAGATCGTGCGTACCGCCGGGCCCGGCTCGATGCCGGCCCGCGCCGCGAACAGGGCCACCGCGTCGTCCTCGGCCAGCGGCGGCACCACGTGGACGCGCTCGCCGGTCACGCCCAGCGGCTCCTGGCTCGTGGCCAGCACGCGCAGTTCCGGCGCGGCCTTCAGCAGGGTCGCGGCCAGCCGGGCCACCGGCTCGACCAGATGCTCGCAGTTGTCCAGCACGAGCAGCGCCCGCCTGCCGCTCAGCGCCCGCGCGATCCGCGGCTCCAGCGGCTGCGAGGAGTCGTCGCGCACCCCGGCCACCGCCGCCAGCACGTCGGCCGGGTGGGTGGTACCGGTGAGCTCGGCGAGGTACACCCGCTCGGTGCGGCGGCGGGCCACCTCCAGGGCGAGGCTGGTCTTGCCCACGCCGCCGGGGCCGGTCAGCGTGACCAGCCGGTCGCGGCCGAGCCGGGCGACGACCTCGGCGAGCTGGTCGTCCCTGCCGACCAGCGGGGCCAGGGCGGCGGGCAGGCGCGCCGGCGCGGAGCGGTCGTCACGGGCCTCGGACCCGGGGTCGCCGCGCACGATCTCCGGGCGCGGCCCGGGGTCCTGGCCCACCGTCTCCGGGCGCAGCTCGGGGCCTTGGCGCACCGGCTTCAGGCGCAGCTCGGGGTCCTGGCGGAGGATCTTGGTGTGGAGCTCGGCCAGCTCCGGCGACGGGTCGAGGCCCAGCTCTCCGGCCAGCCTCTCGCGCAGGTCGGCATACGTGGCCAGGGCCTCGCTCTGGCGGCCCTGCCGGTAGAGGGCGCGCATGTGGACGGCTCTCAGCCGCTCGCGCAGAGGGTGCTCGGCCACCAGGCCGGCCACCTCGACCGGCTCGCCGAGGGCCAGCCGTACCTCGGACAGCTCTTCGACGGCGGCCAGGCGCAGCTCTTCCAGTCGCGCGATCGCGGGCCTGGCGAAGTCGAGGTCGGCCATGTCGGCGAAGGCGGGGCCGCGCCACAACGCCAGCGCCCGGTCCAGCTCGGCCGCGCGTTCGTGCGGCGGGACGGCGCGGCGGGCGAGCAGTTCCTCGAACCGGGCCGCGTCGACCCATTCGGCCACGATCCGGTAGCCGCCGGGTCCGCGCACGACCAGGCCGGGATCGCCCAGGGCACGCCTGAGCTGCGAGACGCGGGCCTGCAGGGTGCCGGTCGGGTTGCGCGAGGGGCGCTCGCCCCACAGGTCGTCGATCAGCCGGTCCGCCGAGACCGGGCGGCCCCCGTGCACGAGCAGATCGGCCAGGAGCGCGCGCACCTTGGGCTCGGCCACGTGCAGCGGCTCATCGTCGTCGGCCCACACCGCGAGCGGTCCCAGCACCCCGAATCTCACCACGTACCGATTAAACCCGTAGCGGGTCCGTGGAGATTCCGTAGCGGCCTCTCGCAGGGTGAAGCCATGACGACTCAGGTGACAGTGATCGGCCTCGGGCCGATGGGCGCCCAGATGGCGCGGACGTTTCTCAAGGCCGGCTTCGAGGTGACCGTGTGGAACCGGACGGCCGCCAAAGCCGATCCTCTGGTGGCGCTCGGCGCCAAGCGGGCCGAGCGGCCCACCGGCGACCTCATGGTGATCAGCCAGCTCGAGTACCAGGCGATGTACGACAGCCTCGACGGCGTGGACCTCGACGGCAAGGTGCTGGTCAACCTCAGCTCCGACACCCCGGCCAAGCTGCGGGAGGCCGCGGCGTGGGTGGCGGAGCGCGGCGGTGTGCTGATCACGGCGGGGATCATGGTGCCGCCGCCCGGCATCGGCGAGCCGGGCTCCTTCGCCTTCTACAGCGGGCCGCGCGAGGTGCTCGACCGGCACACCGCGACGCTCGCGGCGCTGGGCGAGGTGGTCCACGTGGGCGCGGACGAGGGCTTGGCGATGATGTACTACCAGTCGCAGCTGTACGTGTTCTGGTCCACGCTGACCGCGTACATGTACTCCGCCGCGCTCCTCGGCAGCGCCGGGGTGAAGGCGGCCGACAGCGTGCCCTTCTTCCAGGGGCTCGTGGGCTCGGTGGCGGGCGACGGGCCGATGGGCTATCTGAAGATCCTCAGCGAGGAGATCGACGCCGGCGTCTACCCGGGCGCGGAGAACAGCCTGCACATGCAGGCCGTCGGCATGGAGCACGCCCTGCACGCCTTCCGCGAAGCCGGGCTGGAGACCTCCATGCCGGCGGCGCTGAAGGAGCTGTTCGCGCGCACGGACCGGGAAGGGCACGGCGCCGACGGCCTCGGCGCCGTGATCGAATCGATCAAGAAGCCCTAGTGCGCGGAGTTGGCCAGGAAGGCGAGCAGGTCCTGCCGGGTGAGCAGCCCGGCGGGCTTGCCGTCCTCCAGGACCACCGCGGCGTCCGCCTTCTCCAGCGCCTCGACCGCCCGCGCCACCGGCTCGCCGCCGCCGATCGTGGGCAGCGGCTGCGACATATGCTCGGCGATCGGGTCCTCGGCCTTGAGCCGCCCCCGGTAGAGCGCCTCCAGCAGGTCGCGCTCCACGATCGAGCCGACCACCTCGGCCGCCATGACCGGCGGCTCCTCCTTCATGACCGGCAGCTGTGACACCGAGTACTCGCGCATGATCGCGATCGCCTCGCCGACCGACTCGTGCGGGTGCACGTGCACGAACTCCGGCAGCCCCGCTCCCTTGCGGGCCAGCACGTCGGCCACCAGCCCCTCGTCGGAGGAGGTCGTCAGGAAGCCGTAGTCGGCCATCCAGTCGTCGTTGAAGATCTTCGACAGGTAGCCGCGCCCGCCGTCGGGCAGCAGCACGGCGACGATGTCCGTCGGAGCGGCCTTGGCGGCCACGCGCAGCGCCGCCACCACCGCCATCCCGCACGAACCGCCCACCAGCAGCCCCTCCTCGCGGGCCAGGCGGCGGGTCATGTTGAAGGAATCCTTGTCGGAGACCGCGATGATCTCGTCGCAGATCGTGGTGTCGTAGGTGGCCGGCCAGATGTCCTCGCCCACCCCTTCCACCAGGTACGGCCGACCCGACCCACCGGAGTACACCGAGCCCTCGGGGTCGGCGCCGATGATCTTCACCCGGCCGCCGGAGACCTCCTTGAGGTAGCGGCCCGTGCCGCTGATCGTGCCGCCCGTGCCCACGCCCGCCACGAAGTGGGTGATCCGGCCGTCGGTCTGCTCCCACAGCTCCGGCCCCGTGGAGTGGTAGTGGGAGTCGGGGTTGTTCTCGTTGGAGTACTGGTCGGGCTTCCAGGCGTTGGGAATCTCCCTGGCCAGCCGGTCGGAGACCGAGTAGTAGGACTCGGGGTGGTCGGGCGAGACGGCCGTCGGGCAGACCACGACGTCGGCGCCGTAGGCGCGCAGCACGGCGATCTTGTCCTGGGCGACCTTGTCGGGGACCACGAAGACGCACCGGTAGCCCTTGGTCTGGGCCACGATGGCCAGGCCGACGCCGGTGTTGCCCGAGGTCGGCTCCACGATCGTGCCGCCGGGCCGCAGCGCTCCCGACTGCTCGGCGGCCTCGATCATGCGTACGGCGATGCGGTCCTTGACCGATCCGCCGGGGTTGAAGTACTCGACCTTGGCGAGCACCTGGGCAGGCAGTCCCGCGGATACCTTGTGCAGCCGGACGAGCGGGGTGTTCCCCATGAGCTCGACCAGGGAATCGTAAACGCGCACCGAGGTGTTCACCTTCTTTACCGAAGCTTGGTCAGCTTGCCAGGCGCCGAGATCCCCAGGGGGTGGCGGGCGCTCGGCTAGTTTCAGACAAACGCTACCGCCAGTGGGGTCGAGGGGGGCACGCTACGTGATCTGGACACCGGGGGTGGCGCGGGCGGCGCGGAAGATCGCAGCCGCTGCCGCGCTCGGAGGCGGCGGGCTGACGGCCCTGGGAGCCACGGCCTACGGCCTTCTCATGGCGGAGAGCCTGGTCGCGCGCAAGGTGATCGGCCGTCCGCACGGCATGGAGGGCCCGCCGTCCGACGGCGTGTACGGGGACTTCTCCGGCGAGCCCGTGCGGCTCGTCATGCTCGGCGACTCGACCTCCGTCGGGCTCGGCATGACCGATCCGGCCACGACGCCGGGGGTGCTGCTCGCCCATGGCCTGGCCGCCGTGGCCGAGCGCCCGGTGCGGCTCGACGTCTTCGGCCGTTCCGGGGCGCCCTCCGCCGATCTGGGCGAGCAGGTGGACCAGGCGCTGCGGGTGCGGCCCGAGATCGCGATCGTCTTCGTGGGCGCCAACGACGTCACCACCCAGACGCCGCCCGCGGTGGCGGTGCGGCATCTGTCCAAGGCGGTGCGCCGGCTGCGGGAGGCGGGGGCGGAGGTGGTCGTGGGGACCTGCCCGGACCTGGGGACCGTACGCCCGCTGGCGCAGCCGTTGCGCTGGGTCACCCGGCGGTGGAGCCGCCAGCTGGCCGCCGCGCAGACGGTGGCCGTGGTCGAGGCGGGCGGCAGGACGGTCGCCTTCGCCGACATCCTCGGCCCAGAATTCGCAACAAACCCGGGCGAAATGTTCGGACCGGATCGTTTCCATCCATCTGACCGAGGTTACGCCCAGGCCGCTTACGCGGTGCTACCTTCTGTATGCGCTGCGTTGGCGTTGTGGCCCGAGCCGCGACCCGTCCGTGGCGAAGGACTGCAACCGATCTACCTTGCGGCGGCCACGGCCGCGGAGGAACCCGGAACCGAGGTCAGCGCGACCCGGGTCGCCGGGCGGGCGACCGGCCCCTACGGAAAGTGGGTGACGTTGTTCCGCCGGCGACTGGGAGAGCTGCTCAACGACGCCTGACCCCGGTCACCCTCCGAGGCCGAGCCGCCACGCCCCGTCCCCACTGGAGATGGATAGCCTCGTGCTCCGACCTCTCACGAAACCGGCCCTCGCCCTCGCCGTACTCGCCGCCGCCGGCTGTTCCGGCAGCGACGCGGCCACCGCCGAATTCCCCACGTGGCACAACACCGACGTCAACGCCGTCAGCCGGATGGCCGCCGCAGCGGGCGTCGTCACGACCACCTCCATGAAGCCCGACGGCAACCTCGAGACCGTCGCACTCGACCAGAGGTCCGGCAAGAAGCTGTGGCAGTACCCGGCCACGATGGCCGGACGCCTGCCCGGCATGGGCGTCTCCGCCCCCGCGATCGTGCCCGCCGCCGACGGCCGCCCCGTGGTCGTCGCGCTCGACCCGGCCAAGAAGTCCCGCTGGAACGCCACCCTCATCGCCCGCGACGGGCGCACCGGCCAGCAGAAGTGGGCCAGGCCCGTGCACTCGACGTTCGGGCCGCAGCGCTGCGGGCCGTACATCTGCCTGTCGGAGCACACCGCGCTGAGCGGCGCCCGCGTCGTCGTGCTCGAACCGGGCACCGGCAAGACCATGTGGAAACTGCCCGGCCTCGCCGAGGTCGAGTGGTCGGACGCCAACCGGGTCCTGCTGCTCAGGCTCGCGGCCAACCCCATGATCGAGTCCTACGAGCTCAAGACCGGCAAGCTCCAGTGGCAGCAGCCTTTGGAGCAGGCGCTCGGCCCCGGCATCGACATGTCGGGCGGCTGGGCCTTCGGCGCCACCGGCGACAACCTCACCGGCTACATCGCCCCCTACACCGACCCGCGCACCAAGAAGGTCTCCACGTTCGGGCTGTTCTCCATGCGGATCGGCGACGGCACCATCAACTGGATGCGGCCCTCGGTCGTCCGCGTCTACCCGAGCGGCAACCCCGGCTTCGCCCCCGTCGTCCGCCCGGTCGACCAGCAGGGCGCCTATGGCGGATTCGCCCGCCTCGACTCCGACAGCGGCCGCGTCGTCGGCCAGATCACCGCCACCCAGGTGCCCGGCTCCGGCTGGTGGCTGGCCTTCCCCGACCGCATGGACAAGCTCGGTTTCCTCAAGCACAACACCAAGGGCACCGCCTACGACCTGGCCTCGGGCAAGCCCCTGCCGATCGAGGACGAGACCGGCTGGAGCTTCTGCGTCACCGACCCCAAGCCGCTGCCCCTGCGCGGGCAGGCGCCGGGCTTCTACTCGGTGGCCGCGGTCTGCGAGTACGACCTGGCGGCGGGCAAGCGCGTCCCCGGCTCGTCCGCCCCGCCGTCGTGGTTCACTGGCAGCCAGGAGGGCTGGCGCATGTGGCGCGATGAGAAGGGCGCCCTGCACGGCGTCAACGACGGCACCCCCAACGCGCCCGGCATGTACGGATAGCGCCCCCAGGGCCGGTTCCGGGACCGGCCCCCACACCGGTTGGGTAGGGTCGCACGCATGAGACGACTCCCGGCCGTTCTCGTCGCGGTCGTTCTCGCCTCTGGCTGCGGCACCATCCAGGAGGCAGGAGCCATCCTCAACGCGACGGAGGCCTGCGACGAGGCGACCAAGGTCGCCGACGACCTCCTGTCGAAGATCCCCGGCCTGGCGGGCAATCCCCCCGAACTGGACAAGGCCGTGGACGCGGCGGCGGAGCGGCTGAAGAACATCGGCGTCAAGTCCGGCAACGCCACGCTCAACGACGCCCTGAGCGCCCTGGCCCGCTCCTACCAGGAGACCGAGGTCACCGACGTTCCGGCCGCCATCCAGAAGATCCGCTCGGAGACCACCGGCTCGCTCCAGGTCATCACCCGGGCCTGCGGCAACTGACGTCCCCGCTCAACGCGGGCGGCTGGCGGGCTGGAACCTGAAGGACACGGCCTCCATCAGCGGCTTGCGCCGGGTCTTCTGCACGGCCGCGATCCGCCACTCGCCGTCGCCTTCGCGCACGAGTGTGTACGTGGCGAGCTTGCCCAGCTTCTTGGGACGCCCCCTGCCCACCTCGCCGCGGGTGACGACCACGGCCACGTCGTCGCCGTACGTCCGGGTCTCGACGATCTCGACGTTCAGCCGGGTGCCCTTGAGGAAGCTGTCGAACAGGACCTGGTGGGCGCGGCCGATCTCGGTGCCGCCGTGGTAGACGGTGCCGACGAAGGTGACATCGGTGGCGTCCGCGGTGAAGCACGCGCCGTAGGCGGCGCCGTCGCCGCGGTTCCACGCGTCCTGGCTGCGCTGGATGACGGCCTGGATCTCGGTGGCCATGGTTACCTTCTCCCAAGAAGTTTCTGCGTTGACACATTATCTGCATAGAAGCAGAGAAACCGCAAGAGGTGTGGTTTCCCCCAGGTGAACCGGATGGCGCACCTCATGGGAGCGCGGCCCGCCCGCTCGTAGCGTTCCGGGTCATGAAGACACTGTTGATCGCCGCTCTCGCCCTCACCGCCGCCACTCCGGCCGACCAGGTCCAGGGCATGCTGGACAAGCTGGTCACCGACAAGAAGGCGACCGCCGCGCTGATCCGGGTGGAGAACAAGGCGGGCGGCTGGACGGCCGCGGCGGGTACCCGAAGCCTCGGATCGCCGGCACGGGCCAGGGCGGACGGGCATTTCCGCATCGGGAGCGTCACCAAGACGTTCGCCGCCACCGTGATCATGCAGCTCGTGGACGAGGGCAAGGTCCGGCTGGACGCGCCGGTCTCCACGTACCTGGGCGAGCAGGTCAAGGGCGCCGCCACGGTACGGCAGGTGCTCCACCACACCAGCGGCCTTTACGACTACATGCACGAGGCCGGGTACTCCACCAACCGCTGGCGCGGCAAGGACCGGTTCCGGCACTACACGCCGGCCGAACTGCTGAAGGTGGCGGACAGGGGGGAACACACGGGGCCGGGCAAAGCCTGGTCGTACTCCAACACCAACTACGTGGTCGCCGGGATGATCATCGAGAAGGTGACCGGCCGGCCCTATGGCAAGGAGGTGGAGCGGCGGATCCTGCGGCCGCTCGGGCTGACGCAGACGTCGGTGCCCGGTGACCGGCCGGGCGTGCCGTACCCGCACGCTCGCGGTTACGAGCCCGTGGACGGAAAGATGGTCGACGCGACCAGGATGAACCCGTCCCTGGACGGCGCGGCCGGCGAGATGATCTCCACCACCCGCGACCTCAACCGCTTCACCAAGGCGCTGCTGGCCGGCAAGCTCACCAGCGCGAAGTCGCTGGCGGCGATGCGGACCACCGAGGACACCAAGGCCGGGTTCGGCTACGGCCTGGGCCTGCAGAAGTACCCGCTGCCCTGCGGCAAGGCGGCATGGGGGCACAGCGGCGAGCTGATCGGCTACCTGACCTTCAGCTTCACCACCGACGACGGCGCCACGATGACGCTCTCGCTGAACCCCGGCACCGAGAAGGCCTCCACCGCCGACCTGTTCGGCATCGCCGCCAAGGCCCTCTGCTGAGAGGCGATCCCGACTGAAATATAGTTCTGGGGAATGCCAACCGAGGAGGGGCTCCCATGCCTGAGGCTGTCATCGTCGCGACCGCACGCTCGCCGATCGGCCGTGCCTTCAAAGGGTCGTTGAAGGACATCCGTCCCGACGACCTGACCGTGCAGATGATCAAGGCGGCGCTGGCCAAGGTGCCGCAGCTTGACCCGGCCACGATCGACGACATCATGCTGGGCTGCGGTCTGCCCGGCGGCGAGCAGGGCTTCAACATGGCCCGCGTCGTGTCGGTGATGCTCGGCCTGGACACCGTGCCCGGCACCACCATCACGCGCTACTGCTCCTCCTCGCTCCAGACCACCCGGATGGCCTTCCACGCGATCAAGGCGGGCGAGGGCGACGTGTTCGTCTCGGCGGGAGTCGAGACGGTATCGCGCTTCGTCAACGGCAACTCCGACTCGGTGCCGTGGCCCCAGGACACCGAGCAGCCCCGGCCCAAGCTCGAAAACTCGATCTTCGACCAGGCCCGCGCCAGGACCGCCACGTTCGCCGCCGGCGGCCAGACCTGGGAGGACCCGCGCCACCACGGCACGGTCCCGGACATCTACATCGCCATGGGCCAGACCGCCGAGAACCTCGCCCAGCTCAAGGGCATCAGCCGCCGCGAACAGGACGAGTTCGGGGTCCGCTCCCAGAACCTCGCCGAGAAGGCGCTGGCCGACGGCTTCTGGCAGAAGGACATCACGCCCGTCACCCTCCCCGACGGCAGCGTGGTCGGCAAGGACGACGGCCCGCGCGCCGGCACCACCTACGAGGCGGTCTCGGGCCTCAAGCCCGTCTTCCGCCCCGACGGCACCGTGACCGCGGGCAACTGCTGCCCCCTCAACGACGGCGCCGCCGCGGTGATCGTCATGAGCGACACCAAGGCCGCCGAGCTGGGCATCACCCCGCTGGCCCGCATCGTCTCCACGGGCGTCACGGGCCTGTCCCCGGAGATCATGGGCCTGGGGCCGGTGGAGGCGTCCAAGATGGCGCTGTCGCGCGCCGGGATGGCCATCGAGGACGTGGACCTGGTCGAGATCAACGAGGCGTTCGCGGCCCAGGTGATCCCTTCGTACCAGGACCTCGGCATCGACCTGGACCGCCTCAACGTCAACGGCGGCGCCATCGCGGTCGGCCACCCGTTCGGCATGACCGGCGCCCGCATCACCTCCACCCTGATCAACAGCCTCCAACACCACGACAGGTCCATCGGCCTCGAAACCATGTGCGTCGGCGGCGGCCAGGGCATGGCCATGCTCCTGGAGCGCCTCTCCTAGATGGTTTTCGGATCCGTTGCGGTCCTTTGATCTGTTACAGGCCTTTGGATCCATTACGGCGAAGCCACCCCCATGCCACCCGCCGCCGCCGGCGGGCGCCGATCGTGGGGGTCGCTTCTCACGTCGCACGTGGTCCCCACCGCAACGGCCCACGTATCCCGACACCGACGGCCTCGTGACCCGGCGTCTGCGGTCCTGATCACCCCGCGCCGCCCGGCCCTGCGCGCAGCACCGGCCAAGCGCACGCGTCAAGGCCGACGCCGGGCCTGAGTCGCGGGCCGGCCCCCGGGTGTGAGGTGGCTGCCCGGTGGGGTCAGCCGTGGGTGTCTGGGCCGGCTTTGGTCAGGGTTATGCGGGCGACCACGCGTTGGTCGCGGATCATGGCGGAGCGGTAGTCGTCCCAGTCGGGGTGTTCGCCGGAGATGTCGCGGTAATAGGTGATCAGGTGGTCCATCGCGTCCGGTAGCGAGATGATCTCCGCCTGGCCCTCGATCTGGACCCAGTCGCCGTAGAAGCCGTCCGAGAACACGCACAGGGCGACGTTGGGGTCGCGGCGCATGTTGCGGGTCTTGGCGGCGGTCTCGCGGGTGCTGACGACGGCGTGCCCGTCCGCGTCCACGCCCACGGCCACCGGGGACATCTGCGGGCGCCCGTCGCGGTGCCGGGTGAGGAGGACGGCGTGGTGGTGGTCGCGGAGGAAGCCGCGTGCCTTGTTCAGGTCCATGGGTACATGATCGCGCGTGGCCACGTGCGCGCGCCCGTACCGGTGGCACGGGCGCGAAGGTTGGGGTTCGGGCTCTCTAGATGAAGCCCATCCGGTTACGGCGGTGCCGCTCGTGCTCGAACACGATCGCGGCGGCGTAGCCGTGGGTCAGCCCGTGCTCGTCGGCGAGCCAGTTGGCCCGCTCGTCGCACCTGAGGAAAGCCGGGCCGTTGTCGATCGCTTGGAACCACTCTGGGAGTTCGCGCCCCGTTATCGACGGGACCCTGGCGATGAGCTTTGTTTGCGTCTCCGGTGAGTGGTTCAAGGACATGGGCACCTCCACGGATTCGGGTCCTTTGCTTGACACTGCAACACGAGGTCGTGAAGTGCAACCCCCAAATCGGAAGCGTTTTGTGACTTCGCGGTCGCACACAGAGAAGGCCCCGCCGGGTGGCGGGGCCTTCAATGATCGGCTGTGACCTGGTCGATCAGTCGTCGCCGCTGAAGTAGCTCATGAAGCGGAGCACCTCGAGGTAGATCCAGACGAGGCTCAGCGTCAGCCCGAAGACGCACTGCCACGCGAACTTCTCCGGGGCGCCCTGCTTGACGCCCTGCTCGATGGAGTCGAAGTCGAGCAGGAGGAAGAAGCAGCCGAGCAGGATCATCGCGCCGCTGAAGATGATGCCGATCGGGCTGTCGGTGCGCAGGCCGAGGCCGCCAGGCATGAAGAACGCGGCGATCCAGTTGACCAGGATGAGGCCGAGCGCGCCGATCGCCGCGGCGACGACGAACCTGACCAGCTTCGGGGTGACCCGGACGATGCGCAACGTGTAGACGGCCAGGACGCCCAGGAAGGCCATCATGGTGCCGATCACGGCGTTGAGCACGATGCCCGGGAAACGCTGCTCGAAGATGCTGCTGAGCGCGCCCAGGAACACACCCTCGAAGACCGCGTAGCCCAGGATGAGCGCCGGGTTGGTGCTCTGCTTGAACGACGCGACCAGGCCGAGGACCAGCGCGATGATCGCCGAGACCACCGCCACCGCGATGGGCACCTCGAGGATCCACGCGGCGCCCGCGGACGCGACCAGCACACCGAGCGTGATGAAGCCGCGGATGACCACGTCATCGAGGGTCATCGTCCGGTATGCGGGGCTGGCCGGCGGAGCGTACGACGGCTGGTTGTACATGTCCTGCAGGTCCTGCGGCGTCGCCGATGGGCCTGCCCAACCTTGCCCTTGGGTACTTCGGGACTTGCTGAAGACGGGGTTCTTGCTTTGCATCGCTGCCTCCACGCTGCGACCAGTGCGGTCAGCCTAAGGGACCGAGCGTCGCAGAGGTCAACTCCCGCTCGGATCTATGTGCTTTCGAGATTTCAATAACGAGTGGAGGGCGGGCGGAGTTCCCGGGTTCACTGGAGGTCGTGAGCGTTCCGCGTGACTACGACGTCAACCCGCGCAGGTTCGCGCTGGGCTCCCGCTCGCCCGCCGCCCGCGCCCTCTACGTACGGCTGGCCGAGCGCCTGCGCCCGTTCGCCAGAGTGCTGGACGTCGGCTGCGGCGACGGGAACCTGAGGGCCGAGTCGCCCCAGGTCGTCGGCCTGGACGGATCGATGACCATGCTGCGCGCGCATCCGGCACCCCGGGTTCTGGGTGAGGCGGCGGCGCTGCCGTTCCGTGACGGGAGTTTCGACGCTGTCACGGCGGTGAACATGCTCTACCACCTCCCCGACCCGCTCCTCGCCATCCGCGAGGCGCGGCGGGTTCTGCGGCCGGGCGGGCTGTTCGTGGCCGTCACCCCCAGCCGCGCCGACTCCCCGGAACTGGCCGGGGTCTGGCGGCCCGCGGCGACCACGTTCGACGCCGAGCAGGCGCCCGCTCTCGTGGGCGAGGTCTTCGAGCGGGTGGAGGTCGAGTCGTGGGACGCCCCGTTGGTCACGCTCGGCGACCGGGCGGCGGTGCGCGACTACCTCGTGGCCCGCTTCGTCGACCCGGCGGACGCCGAGGAGCGGGCCTCCCGGGTACGCACCCCGCTGACGCTGACGAAGCGCGGCGCTTACGTATATGGGAGTTCTTAATTACACAGAGAATTCACCCGACGTGTCTTTGCAGGTCAGAGGGTAGAAATGGGCGGTGCCCCCGGCGGGATTCGAACCCGCACTACAACCCTTTTAAGGGGTTTGCCTCTGCCATTGGGCTACGGGGGCGCCGCAATCATACGAAAGGGACCATGCCTCCGAGGAGCACAACTTTGTATCAGGCGTCACAACTGTGAGGTCTGCGGTGAAGTGATAGCACTCCGGGCACTCTGTCCAGGAACAGCAGACCGTCCAGATGGTCCAGTTGGTGCTGAATACACCGGGCTTCGAAGGCATCCGCTTCGATGGTGACGAACTCCCCCGAACCCGGCAGGACGCCCTCGACCACGATGCGGGTCGCGCGGGAAACGTCGCCTGTCAGACCCGCTATCGAGGCGCAGCCCTCGCGGCCGTCCTCCCATCGGGAGGCCTCGGTCAGCCTCGGATTGACCAGTACGGTCTCGCCCGCGGCCGAACGGCTGCGCGGGTGGCGGCGGGCGTCGAAGGCGATGATGCGCCAGGAGAGCCCGATCTGCGGGGCGGCCAGGCCGGCGCCGGAAGGCTCCTTACGGAGCGTGGCCAGCAGGTCTCCGGCCGCGTTCAGCACGGCGGGATCGGCCGGTTCGACCGGCTCCGCCGTACGCGACAAGGTCGGGTGCGGCGCCCGCAGGATCTCCCTGACCGCACCCTCGCCGACGATCACCACACACCCCGGCGGGTCGGAAACGCGGCACGGACCGGCACAGTGGCCTCCTGTGGTGGGTGGGCGGCGCTGGAATCCCCGTCTTCACAGCAGATCCGGTTCCATGGGACGGAAGGTGATCTCCGAGTCGAGCCCGGAGCCCACGGCGGCCAGGCGGCGCATGAGCCCGGCCACGTCCACCTCGGCGGGCAGGTCGACGTCGGCGATGAGCACGTAGAGGCGGCCGGTGAGGCGGGTGCTCATGCCCGTGATGTTGCCGCCGACCGAGGCGAGCACGGCGCTGACGGCCGAGATGATGCCCGGCCGGTCGGGGCCGTGGACGGTCAGGACGTAGCCGATGCCGGTGCCGGGGCAGCCGAAGTCGCGCCTGGCCTCGACCGCCGAGACCATCACCACCAGCTCGGGCTGCGACAGGTGACGGGTCAGCTCCCTGGTGTCGAGCTCGCCCGAGACGAGCAGCATCATCGCCACGTGACCGCCCAGGAGGGTCATCGTGGAGTCCTGGATGTTCGCTCCGCACTCGGCGAGCGCCCCTGTCACCGCCGCGATCACGCCGGGCCTGTCGACGCCGAGCACGGTCACCGCTGAGAGCCCCAACCCAGGATCTCCTTCTCGATCACGCCTTAGCGGCGCATGGTCGCCACCGCGGCCCTGAACCCGTCACGCGGGTGCTCCATCTCGCCCAGCGAGATCGTCTCGCGCTTGAAGAAGAGCGCGAGAGTCCAGTCGACGACGACGCGGACCTTGCGGTTCAGCGTGGGCACCCGGGACAGATGGTAGGTGCGGTGCATGAACCATGCAGGGAATCCGCGAAGCTTGACCCCGTAGACGTTGGCGACACCCTGGTGAAGGCCGAGTCCGGCGACCGATCCGACGTACTTGTGGCGGTATTCGACCAGTTCCTGCCCGCGCAGGCTGCGGACGACGTTGTCGGCCAGAACCTTGGCCTGGCGCACCGCGTGCTGGGCGTTGGGCGCGCAGTACTCGCCCGGGTTGGTCACGTCGGGCACGCCGGCGGAGTCACCGGCGGCGAAGGCGTCACGGACGCCGGCGACCGTGAGCATCGTGGTGGTCTTGATCCGGCCGCGTTCGTCGACCGGGAGCCCGCCTTCGGCCACGATCGGGCTGGGCTTGACGCCGGCCGTCCACACGAGCGTCTCGGCGTCGAACTCGGTGCCGTCCGAGAGCACCACGTGGCCGTCCTCGCAGGACTCCAGGCGGGTCTCCAGCTTCACCTCGATGCCGCGCTCGCGCAGCTGCTCCAGCGTCCACTTGCCCATCTCGGGGCCGACCTCGGGCAGCACCCGGGCGGTCGCCTCGACGAGCACCCAGCGGATGTCGGCGGCCTTGATGTTGCGGTAGTAGCGGGTGGAGTGCTTGGCCATGTCCTCCAGCTCGGCCAGGGCCTCCACCCCGGCGAAGCCGGCGCCGACCACGACGAAGGTGAGCGCGCGGCGGCGTACCTCGGGGTCCTCGCTCGACTCGGCCACGTCCAGCAGGTGCAGGACGCGGTTGCGCAGCGCGATGGCCTCGCCGACGGTCTTGAAGCCGATGCCGATGTCGGTCAGGCCGGGGATCGGGAGCGTGCGCGAGATCGAGCCGGCGGCCATGACGATGACGTCGTAGGCGATCTCGCGGGGCGCGCCCTCCGGAGGCTCGAAGGTGACGGTGCGCTCGCCGTGGTCGACCTTGGTGACCCGCCCGTTGAGTATGCGCACCTTGGGCAGCACCCGCCGCAGCGGGGCGACCACGTGCCGGGGCGAGAGGTTTCCCGCGGCGGCCTCGGGGAGGAACGGCTGGTAGGTCATGTAGGAGTTGGGGTCGATGATCGAGACGCGCACGCTGCCGTCGCGCAGCTCCCTGCGGAACTTGCGCTGCAGCCGAAGCGCGGTGTACAGGCCGACGTATCCGCCGCCGACAATCAAGATGTGCTTGTTCATCTTGAAGCCCCATCCCTCGTGGAATGCTTGTGAAAGCATTCACAAGCTTACGCCGGGGGCGCGGGAAAACGCCAATCCCCTGGACATGGCGCGCGTCACACCGACAGTTCGCGGGCCCTGCCGAAGACGTCGTCCAGCATTTCCGCGGTGACCCTGCCGGTGAAGGTGTTCTGCTGGCTGGGGTGATAAGTCCCGAGCAGCGTGACCGGCGTCTCGCCATGTGAGACCTTCACCTCGACGCCGTGCCCGAACGCCGGCCGGGGGCGCGGCAGCTCGTATCCGGCCTCGCGCAACGCCGGCCACATCGCCTGCCAGGCGAATCCCCCCAGCGCCACCACGACCCGCACGCTCGGCGCGCACAGCGCCATCTCACGGGCCAGCCAGGGGAAGCAGGCGTCCCGCTCCCCCGTCGTCGGCTTGTTCTCCGGCGGGGCGCAGCGCACCGCCGCCATCATCCGCGCGCCGACGAGCTCCTGCCCGTCGCCCGCGTGCGTGCTGGTCTCCTGTACGGCCAGCCCCACCCGATACAGCGAGGCGAACAACCAGTCGCCGCTGCGGTCCCCCGTGAAGATGCGCCCCGTCCTGTTGCCCCCGTGGGCCGCCGGCGCCAGCCCCACCAGCAGCACGCGCGGCTCGGAGGCGCCCCACCCGGCGATCGGGCGCCCCCAGTACGTCTCGGTCGCGAACGCGCGCCGCCGCACCTCGGCGACTTCCTCCCGCCAGGCCACCAGACGGGGGCACGCACGGCAGACCGACTGCCTGGCGGCGAGCTCCGTGAGGGTGCTGCTGGTGGCGGCGAGGCGGCGCACGTCCGCGGGATCGCGGGCGACCGGCGTCTCGGCGGTGGCCGGGTCGCCGGGCCAGCCGGTGCCAGGAGGTACGAAGCTCATGGCACCGATGGTGCCCGATCAGCGGTGATCGGGCGGCCCTTCAGCGGGTCCTGGAGGGGCTGGAGGTGCCCGTGGGCGACTCTGACGGGCTCGGCTCGCTCTTGGCGGACTCCGACGGCTTCTCCGGCGAGCGCGGCGCCTCGGACGCGGTCACGCCCGGCTCGGGCGTGCTGAGGGCCGCGCTCGGCTCCGGCGTTCTGAAGGCCGCGCACGGGCGCGTCGTCGGCGGGGCCGAGGCCTGGCCGCCCGGCTCGTCGAGCTGGACGTCCGGGTCCTCGACCAGCGGCAGCGGGAAGCGGTTGAGCACCGGCTCGCCACAGCTGCGGTCCACGCGGTAGCCGAATTGGTCGGGGCTGGTGGTGATCGGCTGGCCGTCCTGGTCGTAGAGCAGGACGTCAGACAGCGGGGTGCCGTCCTTGGCGTAGGGCTTGATGTTGTAGACGGTGTCACCGAAAGCGGCTGGCTCCATCTCCACCGGCCTGTTCATCGTGTAGGCCAGGTGCTCGTCCCGGGAGCTCCAGGTCGACGCGGTCGCCAGGCCGCCGAGGATCACGAGGGCGACCAGGGCGTTGGCCGCGATGGTGAAGCCGCGCAGGACCCGGCCGGAGGCGTGCCTGCCGTACCAGATGGAGCCGAGGATCGCCCCGATCACCAGCAGGAGGTCCACCGGGTTGCCCGGCACGAGCCGCACGGGCCCGATCACCGAGACCGCGCCCATCGCGGCCGCGTAGCCGCGCAGGACCCACCACCCCGGCCGCAGCTGCGGCATGAAGGCGACGACCTCCTGGTAGGCCGACTGGCGGCGCAGCCACGCCAGCGCGGGGGCGAACCTGCGGCGCTCGCGCGGGCTCTGCGGGCGGCCCCCGTAGGCGGCCACGAGCTCCTCCGCGTAGGCCCCGGGCGGGCCGAGCCGCTCTTCGAGCGGCAGTTCCGACTCCTCCGCGATCTCCGCGAGGTGGTCGTCGAGGTCTTCGAGGAGCTCGTCCCGATCGGGGTGATCGGCCAGAGCCTCGCGTACGGCTTGCGCGTACTGGGCCGGGGTCATCGTGCGCTCCCCTCCGTGAGCAGGTTCGCCATCGTGGCGGAGAAGGTGGTCCAGGTCTTGGCCTGCGCCGCGTACATGCCGCGGCCTACCTCGTTCAGCCCGTAGTACTTGCGGTGCGGGCCCTCGTCGGAGGCGACCACGTAGGAGTTGAGCGCGCCGGCCTTGAACAGGCGGCGCAGCGTGCCGTACACGGAGGCGTCGCCGACCTCGTCGAGCCCGGCGTCCCTGAGCCTGCGCACGACGTCGTAGCCGTATCCGTCGCGCTCGCCGAGCACGGCGAGCACGGCCAGGTCCAGCACGCCCTTGAGGAGCTGGCTGTTATCCACGCGATGCACACTACTGTGCAATGCGTAATAGTGGCAAGAAGAAACCGGACGGCGCCACGGTGGGCGCCGTCCGGCCTCAGATCAATCCTGGTTCTCGCTCAGCGTCAGAGCTTCGGAGCCTCAGGGGTCTTGCTGTCCGTGGGCGTCGGCGTCGGCGCGGGGGTCGACAAGCAGCCCACGTAGCGGTCGGCGGAGGAGTCGCTGTTGTTCGGCCCGGAGACCGACAACGTGATGACGCCACCGTCGCGCGCGGCACCCGTCAGGGCGTGGTCCGGCAGCGAGACTCGCTCAGAACCGCCGTGGTAGCCGAAGTAGGCGGTGCCACGGTAAACGGTGCTGCCGTTGACCGACCACGAGTACTCGACGCGGGCGCGGCCGGTGGAGCTGACCGTGCCGGAAGCGTCGACCCTGCAGGCGGTCTGGTTGGTGACCGCGGACACGTTCGAGGCCGAGACCTTCACGGCCGGGGCCTCGTCCTTGCACCACACCTTGTAGTAGGCGCGGTTGGAGGACGTGCTGTCCGGGCCGAGAATCTCCAGAACCGCGGAGCCGCGGTGGCTGTACCTCGGCGAGAAGCCGAAGTAGACCTTGCGGGCGTCCCAGACCTTGATCTTGCCGTAGTCGACGACGTGACCGTTGAGGACCCAGCGGTAACGGACCCAGGTCGGGTCGGAAACCCTGATCAGGCCAACAAAGTCGATCTTGTCGCCAGGGGTGCAGGAACCGACGTAGCTGTCGGGGCTCGCCCAAGCGCGCGCCCAGACCTGCGGGTCCTTGTCAGTGCGGACCGGGCCCTTGTGGCAGTTGACGTCGAAGTAACCCTTGCGGGACGTCACCTTCCGCGGGCTCAGGACCTGGAGGGCCTCCCAGCCCTGGACATCCTCGTCGAAGTCGATGCTCGTCTTGACGTTGATGTACTTGGTGCCCTTGCCGACCTTGACGGTCTTCACGCCGCTCTTGGAGCCGTCGCCGTGCAGCCACCGGTACGAGACCTTGGCGCCCTTGGACGAGGAAACCTTGATGCGGGACGTGACATCGACCTGAACAGGACAGGCACCCTCGTAGGAACGAGGGTTGGCCTTGGGCGTCGAAACCGACACCTTGGCCTTGGAGGAGGTCACCTTGGCGCCGGCTGTGGTGGCCTTGCTCGCCGAGGCGGTCGAGGCCGCGGATGCCGGGGTGGCCATAAGACCCGACACCATGGCGGCCAGCACGGCGGTGGTGGCGCCGAGCGCCGCCACCCTCCGTGCCAACACAGTGGACTTCATCTGAGAGTGCTCCATTCCGTGAGGAACTAGATGCGCTCGGGAACGGTCGCCACGTCGCCACTATCTGTGCACGACAATATGGCAAAGCCCCCGTAAAGCTTCCTTACTTAAGCACAGATCAGATTGCAGTCACAATACGAATCAAGCCCGGTAACGTACCGATTTCGCGACCTTATCGGGCGACCGACCACGCAATTCCGTCGAGGATGTCGTGCTCCGAGACGATGACCTGCGAAAATGCGAACCGCCTCAGGACACGATCCAGTATCAGCGCGCCGGCCCCGATGACATCGGCCCTGCCGGGGTGCATCACCGGCACGGCAAGACGATCACCATGCGTCATCGAAAGAAGTCTGCGGGTTACTTCGTGAACCTGTTCGGTGGAAATCCGGGAGTGGTGAATTTTATCCGAGTCATATGTCGGCAGGTCGAGGGCCATACCGGCGAGCGTTGTCACCGAACCCGCGAGGCCGACCAAAGTCCGCGCCTTCTGAACCGGTACAGATTCCGTCACCCGATCCAGCGCCGCCTCGATATCGGCCACCGCGGATTCGAGTTCGGCGGCCGTCGGCGGATCGTTCCTGATGTAACGCTCGGTCAGCCGTACGCTGCCGACGTCGACCGAGATCGCCCCCTCGACCCGGTCACCGCCCACCACGAACTCCGTCGACCCGCCCCCGATGTCCAGCACCAGGTACGGCGGCCGCGCCCCCGCCTCCGGCGAGAGCCCGGCCAGGCCCCTGGTCGCGCCGGTGAAGGACAGCGTGGCCTCCTCGTCCCCGGTGACCACCTCGGGATCGACGCCGAAGATCTCGCGCACGCCCTCGGCGAACTCCTGCCGGTTGGCCGCGTCCCGCGTGGCGCTCGTGGCCACCACCCGCGTCTCCTCGGCGGCGTGGTGGTCGATCAGCTCGCGGTAACGGCGCATGGCGGCGAACGTGCGCCGCAGCGCCTGCGGGGCCAGCCGACCGGTCCGGTCGACGTCCTCGCCCAGGCGGACGATCTCCATCAGTCGTTCGAGGTCGCGCAGCGAGTCTCCGGCCACGTCCGCGATCAGCAGGCGCACCGAGTTGGTGCCGCAGTCGACGGCGGCCACGCGCGTGCTCATACGCACGGGCCGTCCTTCCACCACTCGCCGAGCGCGTCGAGCGCCTCTTCGCCGAACGGGTTGCCGCCGGGGACCGCCAGCTCGTGCGCGACCAGCGCGTGCAGGCACTTGACCCGCAGCGGCATCCCGCCTGTGCTCTGCATGTCGCGCGGCAGCGGCTCCATGTCCTCGTCCTCGGCGGCCTTGTCACGCCGGGCGATGTAGTCCTCGTGGGCGGCCTGGTAGGCGGCGGCCAGCTCGGGGTCCTCCGCCAGCCTCGCCTGCATCTCGCGCATCAGGCCGGAGCCTTCGAGCGTGCCGATGGCGGAGGTCGCCTTGGGGCAGGTCAGGTAGTAGAGCGTGGGGAACGGCGTGCCGTCGGGCAGCCGCGGCGCGGTCTCCACCACGTCGGGGTTGCCGCAGGGACAGCGGTGCGCCACCGAGCGCACGCCCCTCGGCGGGCGGCCGAGCTGCCGGGTGACCGCCTCGATGTCGCTACTTTCCACTCTGATCCTTAACGGTCTTCTCCCCTGTGGGCGCCTTCTGCCCCTTGCCGGTGTCGGCGGCCTCGATCGACTCCCACAACGTCTGGTACCACGGCGGCAGGTCCGCCTGCTCCTGCGCCGCCACCTTCTGCGGGCTCGCGTCCGGCCGCGTCACCACGTAGCACTTCTCGCCGGGGCCGCAGTAGTGCAGCCGCTCCTTGGCGGTGCGCTTGGCCCAGTTGGGGTCGCTGATCCGCCTGGACTCCTCGGCCAGCGCCTGCCGCTCGGCCTCGACCTGGGCCTTCTGTTCCTCGAGCTCGGCGATGTTGCGCCGGTTGGCGATGTACTCGCGCACCGGATAGGCCAGGCTCATCGCGATCGCGCACACCACCACCGCGAGGATGGCGGCCCGTCCGGTCAGCTGTGGTCTCTTCGCCAATGCGTCCCTCCCGGGCTGTGCTGGTAGGGCCGGCGTCCGCCGTGGACGCCGGCCGTACCCGAAACTAGCGCTGGAAGCGCGGGAAAGCCGCGCGACCCGCGTAACGGGCGGCGTCGTCGAGGAGCTCCTCGATGCGCAGCAGCTGGTTGTACTTGGCGACCCGGTCGGAGCGGGCGGGCGCGCCGGTCTTGATCTGGCCGCAGTTCACGGCGACGGCGAGGTCGGCGATGGTGGTGTCCTCGGTCTCGCCTGAGCGGTGGCTCATCATGCACTTGTAGCCATTGCGGTGGGCCAGGTCGACCGCGTCGAGGGTCTCGGACAGGGTGCCGATCTGGTTGACCTTGACCAGCAGCGCGTTGGCGGAGCCCTCGCGGATGCCGCGCTCCAGGCGCTCGGGGTTGGTCACGAACAGATCGTCGCCGACGAGCTGCACCTTGTCGCCGAGGGCGGTGGTGATGGCCTTCCAGCCCTCCCAGTCCTCCTCGTTCAGCGGGTCCTCGATGGAGACCAGCGGGTAGTTGGCGACCAGGTCCTCGTAGAAGGCGATCAGCTCGGTGGCCGACAGGCCCTTGCCGTCGATGGTGTAGACGCCGTCCTTGTGGAACTCGGAGGCGGCCACGTCGAGCGCGAGCCCGATGTCCTCGCCGGGCGTGTAGCCGGCCTTCTCGATCGCGACCAGGATGAGGTCGAGCGCGTCGCGGTTGGAGGGCAGGCTGGGGGCGAAGCCGCCCTCGTCGCCCAGGCCGGTGGCGTAGCCCTTCTCCTTCAGCACGCCCTTGAGCGCGTGGTAGACCTCGGTGCCCATGCGCACGGCCTCTTTGAAGCTCGACGCGCCGATCGGGGCGATCATGAACTCCTGGATGTCCACGTTGGTGTCGGCGTGGGCGCCGCCGTTGAGGATGTTCATCATCGGGACGGGCAGCACGTGCGCGTTGGGGCCGCCCACGTAGCGGAAGAGCGGCAGTTCGGCGCTTTCGGCGGCGGCCTTGGCCACGGCCAGCGAGACGCCCAGAATGGCGTTGGCGCCCAGCTTGGACTTGTTGGGCGTGCCGTCCAGGTCGATCATGATCTGGTCGACGATCCGCTGGTCTTCGGCCTCGACCCCGTGCACCTCGTCGAAGATCTCGTCGGTGACCGCGAGCACGGCCTTCTCGACGCCCTTGCCGAGGTAGCGCTCGCCGCCGTCACGCAGCTCGACGGCCTCGAACTGGCCGGTGGACGCGCCGCTGGGCACCGCCGCGCGGCCGGTGCTGCCGTCGTCGAGCACCACCTCGACCTCGACGGTGGGGTTACCACGAGAGTCGAGGATCTCGCGGGCGTAGACGACCTCGATGGTAGCCACGTCAAAGCTCCTAGAGTCGAAAGGGCAGTTCGCTCCCAGAGCCTATCGAGGTCTACCAGCCGGTACGGCTACCACCCCACAAGGTCCCAAACCGCCATCTCCTCGTCAGGTTTGGCCACCACCACGGACTTCCTGCCGTTGAACTGACCGATCGCCAGGGCGGTGGCGCGCCCGCTCGACGCGGGCAGATCCCTGACCCGCCTGCACGTGCGCGGATCCCAGACGCTCAGCCCGTCGATGCCGGTGACCAGCGCGCCCTTGGTCAGCGCGAAGTCGTCGATGGGCATGGCCGGGGAAGCCCCCTTGGAGGGGACCTTCACGGTGCACCGCTGCCGCTGCCCCTCTTGGTCGTAGATCTTCACGCCGACCCCCTCGACGCGGACCGCGACCAGCCCGTCGGCCGCCTCGACGCCGGAGGCGGGCGACCCCGGCTCGACGACCGCCCTGGGCTTGACCTTGGTGCTGCTCCACGGGTCGATGCGCTGCAGGATCCCCTTGCTCATGATCGCGAACACGTTCGTGCCGGCGCCCGCCCAGGCCACGTCGTGGACCGACTGGCCCACCCGCCACAGGCTCGACTGCTTGCCGCTGGCCAGGTCCCAGGCCTGCATGCGGCCGTCGGCGCAGCTCACGTACGCGGAGGCGCCTTTCTGCGAGGGCACGACGGACATCGCCGAACGGCCCCCGCCCCGGCACGCCCTGATCGTCTCGACGGCGTTGCCCCGTCCGGGCTGCCACACGCGGACCGCGCCGTCGGCCGCCGACCACACGATGGACTGCCTGGTGCCGATCTTGGTGAAGGCCAGCGAGCCGATGTCCCCGGCGCCCATCGCGACGGAGTTGATGATCTCGCCGCTGTCGGGTTCCCACAGCTCGATGCGCTTGCTGCTCTCGTTGGCCGCCGCCACCAGGCTCCCGTCGCCCAGGGAGCCGAGCGCGATCTTGGTGATCTGGTCATCGCTGTCGCCGAACGCCGTAATGCGCGGGCCGCCGTCCGCCGAGGAGGCCGCCCCGTCGTCGCCCATGGTCACCCCGCCGCCGCGCATCGTCAGCCCGATCGCGCCGCCGAACATCACCACGAGGGCCAGACCGGCCACCGCCATCCGCCGCCTGCGCCGCCTGACCCGCCGTACCGCGGGCCTGGTCTCCTCCGTACGCCTCGTCAGGGTCTTGAGCACCTCGGCCGCGCCGGGCCGGTGGGCGGGGACCTTCGCCAGGCAGGAGGTGAGCACCGAGCGCAGCGGCTCCTCGATGCCCGACAGGTCGGGAGAGGCGTTGAGGATGCGGTGCATGACCGCCGGGATCGAGTCGCCGCCGAACAACGACGTGCCGGTGGCGGCGTAGGCCATGGTGGAGGCCCAGGCGAACATGTCCGAAGCCGGTGTCACGCTCTCGCCGGAGATCTGCTCGGGCGCCATGTAGCCGGGCGTGCCGACGACGGAGCTGGTGGCGGTCGTGGCCGACTCGGGAGTACGCGCGACGCCGAAGTCGATCACCCGCGGCCCGTCGGGGCCGATGAGCACGTTGTTCGGCTTGAAGTCGCGGTGCACGATCTGCGCCTCGTGGATGGCGGCCAGCGACCGCGCGGTGGCGACGGCCAGGCCCGTGAGCGCCTCGCCGCTCATCGGCCCGTTCTGGGCCACGTACTGCTGGAGCGACGGGCCGTCCACGAACTCGCTGATCAGGTACGGCCGGTCGTCCAGGACCCCGGCCTCGATGATCCGGGCCGTGCCGTGCCCGGCGACCTTCTCCGCGGTCTCCGCCTCGGCCAGGAACCGGCGTACCGCGCGGCGGTCGTTGACCAGCCGGGCGTGCAGCACCTTCACCGCGACCTGGCCCCGCTCGGCGTCCTCCCCCAGGTACACCGAGCCCTGCCCGCCGTCGCCGAGCACGCCGATCAGGCGGTATCCCGCCACTTCACGAGGTTCGCCCGATCTCAGGCGGCGCACCTCAGCCATTCGCTACTCCCCCCGTAAACCCCGAACGATCCTGACATCTCCCGACATATCCCGCCACTTGGGTTTAGTCGGGCGCGGATCACGCCGGTGCTCAGGTGGTGCGCGTTTCCCAGTTGCGCACGCGCTCGCGGTAGTCGCGGGCCGCCCCGCGCAGCTCCGCCTCCGGGTCGAGGCCGGCCTCCTGCGCCCGGCGTACCAGGTCGAACAGCTCGCGGGCCACCCCCTGACCCACCGCCTGCGCCAGCGCCTCGGGGGCGCCGGACCGTTCGGCCCGACGGACGAGCTGGGCGGCCAGCGACAGCGACGGCTGGCCCATCGGGACGCCGTCCAGGATCGACTCGGTGCCCTTCTCGGCCCGCTCGGCGGCCTTGATGGCCTCCCAGTTGTCGTTCACCTCGTCGGCGGTCTCCGCCCTGACGCTGCCGAACACGTGCGGGTGCCGCCTGACCAGCTTCTCGACGATGCCCTCCGCGACGTCGTCGATGTCGAACGACTCGGCCACCCGCGCGTGGAAGACCACCTGCAGCAGCAGGTCCCCGAGTTCCTCACGCAGCGCCGGGTAGTCGCCGTGCTCGATCGTCTCCAGGACCTCGTAGGCCTCCTCCAGCAGGTACGGCACCAGCGTCTCGTGCGTCTGCTTGCGATCCCAGGGGCATTCCACGCGCAACCGGTCCATCACGCCGACCAGGTCGAGCATCCGGGCGCCCGGCAGGTCGTAGGAGCCGGGCACGATCTCGATCACCGGCGGCTCGTCCAGCGCCAGGGCGGCGTGCCCGGCCGCGCGCAGGAAGTCCTCGTCGTCCATGGCCAGCCAGACGAGCGTGGCGGCGGCGGCCCGCCGTACCAGCTCGGCCGGATTCTGCGGGCCGACCGTGACCTCGACGCCCGCCTCGGCGAGGTAGGGCAGCTGCGGGTGGGCGGCCGAGGCGGTCAGCACCTCGCCCGAGCGCAGCGCCTGCCACGCCTGGTGGCTGAGCAGGCCGGGAGCGACCCTGGGCGAGGTGGTGACGACGATGAGCGGCATGCTCAGCCCTGCGGCTGCTGTTGCTGCTGCTGGGGCTGCTGGGTGGGCGTGAGCTTGCCGAAGCGGCCCGTGTCGACGAACATCGACGGGTTCTCCTGCGTCGGCTGCGTGTTCAGCTGGCCGTAGCGCGGGCTGTAGGTGACCTTGACGGTGGTGAACTCCGAACGGAGCTTCTCGATCGCCTGCTGATTCTGGGCGCCGCCGAGCTGCTGGAGGATCTTCTGGATCGACAGCTCGCCGCGCAGGTAGTCGCGGGCGTCGCCCGGGGGCACGCCCTTCGACAGCAGGTTCATCGCCGGAGTCTGCTGCTGGCCCGGGTCCTTCAGCGCGGTGTCGATCTCCGACTCGCTGACCTGGACCTTGTACCTCTGCGCGAGCTGGCGGTACACCGCCTCGTTCGTCATCCGGAACAGGACGAACTGGTTGAGCGGCACCTGAAGCGCGCTCGCGTCCAGCCGCGCCGCGGTCAGCGCCTTCTCATACTGCTGGACCTCGGAGTTGAGGTCCTTCGCCGCGATGCGCTCCCCACCGACGACGGCGGCGGCGCCCGCCTCGACCGGGCTGGAGCAGGCGGTCAGCGCGACACCCACCGCGGCGGCGGCCACGGCCACTCGAATCGACTTCACGTGCATCCTTTCCGACAAAAACCGGCGCTAGCTTACCCGTGCGGGCTCCAGGAACATCGCCTCGACCAGATCCCCGCACCATTTGAGCAGGTCCAGGTCGCGAAGAGGCTGCCCGCCCACCGGCTTGGTCTTCGGCATCGGCACCAGGAGCGTCTCCGCCGCCTGCTTGTAGATGGCGCTCTTGTACAACCGGTCCAGGCGTACCTGCTGCGACTCCTTCAGCACGACCGGGCCGAACTTGACGTTCTGCCCCTGCAGCGTCACGTCCGTGAGCCCCGCCTGACGGGCCCTGAGCCGGAAGCGTGCCACCGCCAGGAGGTTCTCGACCTGCACGGGCGGCTTGCCGTACCGGTCGGTGAGCTCGGCGCGCACCTCGTCGATGCCGAGGTCGGAGGCGATCGCGGCGACCCGCTTGTAGGCCTCCAGCCGCAGCCGCTCCGAGGTGACGTAGTGGTGCGGGATGTGCGCGTTGATCGGCAGCTCGACCTTCACGTCGTGCTGCTCCTGCACGACCTGCTGCCCCGACAGCTTCGCCTTCTGCTCCTGTACGGCTTCCGCCATCAACCGGACATAGAGATCGAAGCCCACCCCGGCGATGAACCCCGACTGCTCGGCCCCCAGCACGTTGCCCGCGCCGCGGATCTCCAGGTCCTTCATCGCGACATACATGCCGGCGCCCATCTCGGTGTGCTGGGCGATCGTGGCCAGGCGCTCGTGCGCGGTCTCGGTGAGCGGCTTCTCCGGCGGATACAGGAAGTAGGCGTAGCCGCGCTCGCGGCCCCGGCCCACGCGTCCGCGCAGCTGGTGGAGCTGGGACAGGCCGTAGTTGTCCGCCCGGTCGACGATGAGCGTGTTGGCGTTGGGCACGTCGAGTCCGGACTCGACGATCGTGGTGCACACGAGCACGTCGTACTCGCGCTCCCAGAAGCCCACCATGATCTTCTCAAGCTGGTGCTCGTTCATCTGGCCGTGCGCGACAGCGACGCGCGCCTCGGGCACGAGCTCCTTGACCCGCGCGGCCACCCGGTTGATGGAGGCCACCCGGTTGTGCACGAAGAAGATCTGGCCGTCGCGCATGAGCTCGCGGCGGATCGCGGCGGTGAGCTGCTTCTCGTCGTAGGGGCCGACGAAGGTGAGGATCGGGTGCCGTTCCTCCGGCGGGGTCAGGATCGTGGACATCTCGCGGATGCCGGTCAGGCCCATCTCCAGCGTGCGCGGGATCGGCGTGGCCGACATCGCCAGCACGTCCACCTGCGTGCGCAGGTGCTTCATGGCCTCTTTGTGCTCGACGCCGAAGCGCTGCTCCTCGTCGATGATGATCAGGCCGAGGTCCTTGAAGCGCACCTCGGGGCTGAGCAGGCGGTGGGTGCCGATGACGATGTCCACCGCGCCCGAGCGCAACCCCTCCAGCGTGCCCTTGACCTCGCCGTCGGTCTGGAAGCGGGAGACCGGCTTGAGCGAGACAGGGAAGCTGGAGAACCGCTCGGTGAACGTCGACATGTGCTGCTGCACCAGCAGCGTCGTGGGCACCAGCACCGCGACCTGCTTGCCGTCCTGCACCGCCTTGAAGGCCGCGCGCACCGCGATCTCCGTCTTGCCGTAGCCGACGTCGCCGCAGATGAGGCGGTCCATGGGGACGCCGCGCTCCATGTCGCGCTTGACCTCGTCGATGGCCTCCAGCTGGTCGCCGGTCTCGGCGTACGGGAAGGCGTCCTCCATCTCGCGCTGCCACGGCGAGTCGCCGGCGAAGGCGTGGCCCGGACTGGCCATGCGGGCGCTGTAGAGCCTGATCAGCTCGCCGGCGATCTCCTTGACGGCCTTCTTGGCCTTGGCCTTGGCCTTGCCCCAGTCGGCGCCGCCCATGCGGTTGAGCGTGGGGGCCTCGCCGCCCACGTACCTGGTGACCTCGTCGAGCTGGTCGGTGGGCACGTAGAGGCGGTCGCCCTTGGCGTACTCGATGACCAGGTACTCCCTGGTCGCCCCCTGGACCGTGCGCTGGACCATCTCGATGTAGCGGCCGACGCCGTGCTGCTCGTGCACCACGTGGTCGCCGACCTTGAGCTGGAGCGGGTCGACCATGTTGCGCCGGCGGCTGGGCAGGCGGCGCATGTCCTTGGTGGAGGCCTTCTGCCCGACGAGGTCGAGGTGGGTGAGGACGGCGAGGTCCTTGGTGACGAAGCCGTGCTCGATGAGGCCGGTGGTGACGTGGACGACCTTGGGCTCCGGCGCCTTGTCCAGATATTTCTGCAGACGGGCGGGAACGTCCACGCCCTTGAGCAGCTCGACCATGCGCTCGGCCGAGCCCATGCCCTCGCTGAGCAGCACGACCGCCTTGTCCTCCGCCAGCCAGCCCTTGATGTCGGCCAGCGCCCGCGCCGTGTCGCCCCGATACGCCTCCGAGTCGTGCGCGTCCAGCTCCACCCCGGACCCGAACGGCGCCAGCGTCCACCACGGCTGCCCCAGCGCGCCGGTGTGCCCGCGCACGTCGTCCAGCGTCCTGAAGGCGGCGGCGCCGAGATCGATGGGCGCCTCGCCACCGGCCGCCGCGTTGATCCACGACGCCTCGAGAAACTCCTGAGAAGTCCGCACGAGCTCCTCGGCCCGCCCCCGGATCCGCTCCGGGTCACACACGAACACCGCCGACCGCGCCGGAAGATGATCGACCAGCAGGTCCATCTCCCCCGCCAGCACCGGCGCGAACGCCTCCATCCCCTCCACCGGCAGACCCTCGGCCAGCTGGTCGAGCACCTCCGCCAGCGAAGGATGCTCCTCCCCCAGCGCCCTGGCCCGCTCCCGCACCTCGGGCGTCAGCAGCAGTTCCCGGCACGGCGGCGCGAACAACCCGTCCTCCGCCGCCTCCAGCGAACGCTGGTCGGCCACCTTGAACCAGCGGATCTCCTCGACCGTGTCGCCCCAGAACTCCAGCCGCAGCGGATGCTCCTCCGTCGGCGGGAACACGTCCAGCAGCCCGCCGCGCACCGCCACCTCACCGCGCCGCTCCACCATGTCCACGCGGTGGTAGCCGTTGGTGACCAGCCGGTCGACCACGTCGTCGAGATCGGCGTCGTCGCCCGCCCGCAGCCGGATCGGCTCCAGATCGCCGAGCCCCTTCACGATGGGCTGCAGAAGGGCGCGCACCGGCGCCACGATCACACTGAGCGGCCCGGCCGAGACGTCACCGCGCACCGGATGCGCCAGCCTCCTGAGCACCGCCAGCCGCTGGCCCACGGTGTCGCTGCGCGGCGAGAGCCGTTCGTGCGGCAGCGTCTCCCAGGCGGGGAAGACGGCGACGGTGCCGGGCTCGATCAGGCTCGTGAGCGCCGCCGCCAGATCCTCGGCCTCCCGCCCGGTCGCCGTGACGGCCAGCACCGTCCGCCGGTCATGGCCGACCAGCGCGGCCACCCCGAACGGACGCATGGCCGCGGGCGCGACCAGCGCGACATCGCCGCCCTCCTCGAGAGCGGCGGTCAACTTGGGATCGGCGGCAACAAGGTCAAGCAGTCCGGAAAGACTCATCCACAGCCCCACGCAACATGATCGCCCCAGCCCGGGGCAACACGACTACCCCCGGCCTGTATCGGTCGCGGGGGTCACCCCCACCCTACTGTCCGCCCCCACACCCATCCCCCACGCCCCGTCCCCTCGTCCCCCGCCTTCCGTCTTCTCCGCCGTCCCCGTCTCCTCGTCCTCTCCCCCTCTCCCCGTCTCAACGGTGGCTGCACATTTCGTGCGTTCTGCCTCTCCGCCCCTTGCCCGCCGCACATCCCGCGCGCCCGGCCCATCCCTTACGGCTGCGCCACACACCCGCCTCCCACCGACATGGGCGAGCGTCCGTGCAAGGTCGCCCGGCAGTCGGACAGACGCACCTCCGTAACGGCGCCCGTTCACCACCCGCGCGGCCCCGGCACCCAGGCGGCGCTGCTGCGCCCCGGCACCCAGGCGGCGCTGCTGTGCCCCGGCACCAGGCGGCGCGCTGTGCCCAGGCAGCACTCAGGTGGCGCGCTGTGCCGAAGCAGCCGGATCTGGGCGGCGACCCGCTCGGCAAGTCACCGCGAAGGACCAGCCGTTGACCCGAGCGGCGACGGGGGTGGGTTAATCGGGTGGGGGGAGGAGGGCTTCTGAGCCCATGGGGAGGAAGCCGGCGGCGAGGAAGGCGCGGACGCTGGCGGCGTTGCCCGGGGCCACCTGGGCCCATACGGGTTCCGGGGTCAGGTGGCGGGCGGCGGTGGCCAAGGTGCGGCCCAGGCCCTTGCCCCGGTGTTCGGGGGCGATCTCCACGGCGGCCTCCCAGCGGCCCGCGACGCCTCGGCCCAGGACGAGGAGGCCGCCCTCGCATCCCCACGCGCGTACGCCGTCGCGGTGGCGGTGGGCTCGCGCGACCCTCGGGTGGGCGCGGCTCGTGACCTCGGCCAGGGCGGCCGACGGGGGGCCGGGCAGGGGCTGGGCGAGGAGGAGCATGTCCAGGCCGTCCACGCGGCGGCCGGTCTTGCGTTCCAGGGCGCGAAGGAAGGGTGGGTTCAGCGGCGCCGACAGGTCGCCTTCCGGCAGGCGGGCGCGCAGCCAGATGGGGTGGAGGTCGGCGAAGACCACGGTGTGGGCGGTGAAGGCGATGATGCCCAGATCTCGGGTGGTGGGTTGCGGGAGGAGGTCCACGGCTCCGTCGGGAGCGGGCAGTTGTCCGGCCGCCACGCCGTCAAGGAGGTCCTTCAGCGTCTCCACTCCGACATTTCACCAGATTTATCCCTACTTGCCGCGTTACGAGTCGGTCCCGATTCACGGTTTCCGCCCGATCCCGGCTCACGGTTCCCTCGGGTCCGGTTCATGGTTCCCTCGGGTCCGGTTCGTGGTTCCGCTCGGTCCCGGTTCATGGCTTCCGTGCGGGTGGTGAAACAGGCGCCGTCGCGGCGGCGCGTTTGTCCGACTGCCGGGCGACCTTGCACGGAGGCGCGCCCATGGCGGCGGGGGGCGTGGGGGCGGCTTGCCGTAACGGATGGGCGCGGAACGAGACACGACGGAGGGGCAGTCTGCCGCAACGGACCGGTGTGAGGCGAGGCGCGGGAGACACGCATAGGAGCGACCCGCCACAACGGACCAGAGCGAGGGGCGGCAAAGACGCACGGAGATGGTCTGACGTAGCGGACAGGTGCGAAGCAAGGCGCGGACAGAGGCGCGTGGGGCGGGCACCGCGCGGGAGCTTTGGCGCAGGACGGGAGGGAGTGGGCGGGAGGTTTGGTGCGGGGGTGGTGGAAGCGGACGAACTGGGGGTGCGGGGGAAAGGGGGCTGGGAAGAGTGGAGAAATGCGCAACTAAGAGCGATCGAGTGATTACTGTTGGTGACATGTCAGAGGTGCGTGCGGTCGCTCTGCGGGGCGACCTGTTTGGTCAGCGGATCCGCGAGCAGTGGACCGAGCAGCTGGGGCGGCGGCTCGACATTCTCATCGCCGGATGCGCGCGTGACGAGCCGCTCCTTCTGGAGCGCATGGAGACCAGGGTCACGGGGGTCGATGAGGAACTGCCCGCTGTCCGGGCGGTCGTCGAGGGGCGGCAGGACCTGGCCTCGTGGGCGCTGGGTGACATGCGGTCGGTGCCGATGCCGCCGCGGTCGTTCGACGTGATCCAGCTGACGTTTCTGCTGGAGCGGATCCAGCATGCCGAGCTGGTTCTCGACCGCATGCTCCAGGCTCTACGGCCGGGCGGGCTGGTGCTGCTCAGGATGCGCGATCGGCGTTCCGCCTATGGGTGGTGCGATCGGGCCGTTCCGTCATGGCTGCGGTCGCTGCTCTGGAAGCGGCTGGTCGCCGAGGGCACTCCGGGGCCGCTGCCGGCCGTGTACGAGCCGATCACCTCGCGCGACGGCATGCACGCCTTCTGCCTCACCCGCGGCCTGATGATCACCGACGACCAGACGGCGACCACCGGGCCTGCCATGGGCCGGATCGGGAGTGCGGCCGTCGCGCTCGTGGACAAACTCACGCGCGGCCGCCTCCCGTCCTCTCACGACGAGGTGACGATGGTCATCCGCAAACCCCAGAACCACTTCGCCCGGCTCATCTAGGCGTCAGCACCCCGACCCAGGGGTCCTCCTTCGTCTTGTCCTGATAGCCGCTGAGCTGCCGCTTCACCGAGCCGTCCACGCCTATCAGCATCAGCGCCGAATGAAACTCGTTGTCGCATTCGCCGGCGCATGCCAGGGCGAGGACGCTCTCGTCGTCGGCCCACGCGTGGAGTTGCAGCGCCTGCTGCCTGCCGACGACGCGGCCGGTCGCCTTCTCGGTGATCGAGGTGGGCAGGCCGTCCCGGCCGAGGAGCAGGGTGCCGTTGGGCGACAGCGGTGTGACGCGCGCGCTGGAGTACTTCTCAGGGGGCGCTTCGTGCTCGCGTCCGTCCGGGGTGAAATACACGCGGCTCGGCTCTCCGCCGCGGCCCTCCCAGACCAGCGTGCCGTCCTGGCTCCAGTTGAAGTTCTGTGAGCCGGCGGGAAGGAGGTTCTCGTCGTTGGGCATGGGGCGGAACGCCACCTCTTTGGTCGGCACGTCCACGACGTAGAAGCCGGTGCGGGTCGTCGGGAGGTGCTCCTCGGAGTTGGGGCCGACCCGCTTCCATCGCATGGGGTACTCGGCGTAGGCGGTGGCCAGCAGCTTCGTGCCGTCGGGTGACCATTTCAGGCCGATGACGTCCTGGTCCAGCTCGATCCAGGTCAGGAACTGCCCGGTGTTCAGGTCGAGTATGCCGATCCTGCGCCCCATCACCTCGCCTTCGAGCACGGCGGCCACCTGCAGGCCCGGCGCCACGTCCAGCCACGCGTAGGGCGTCTTCTCATAGGTGCCGGTCCGGGGGTTCAGCAGCCACCAGGTATGGCGGCGCCGCTCCCACCGGCCGCCCAGTTTCTCCGTCGAGTACACGAAATATGAGGAGATCGCGTAATTCCCCGCCGCGATCATGTTCCTGGGCGGGACGTTGTCCACGTCCGCCCGCACGTCCGTCGGCGCCGGTGACGGCCTGGCGGGCAACGTCACCTCGGTCGCGGGCCTGATCACGATGTCTCCCTCTCTGGTCACGATCGTCGCCGCCACGGCCAGCGCCGCCGCGACCCCCACCGCCAGCGCGCCGTAGACCCAGGGCCGCCGGGCACGCCGCCGTAGCGCCCGGTCGGCCAGGTCGTGCGGCACCTGGACCTCGTCGGCCCACTCGCCCATCACCTCGCGCAACTGATTCGTCATCCCACTACCTCCAGCTCCGGGAAGAGCTCCCGCAACTTGGCCAGCGATCGGTGTGCGGTGCTCCGCACGGTCCCGACCGAGCAGCCCAGTACCTTGGCCACCTCGTGGTCGGGCAGGTCCTCGAAGTAGCGCAGCACCAGGACCGTCCGCTGCCGCGGGGTCAGCCTGGCCAGCGCGCCGCGTAAGACCATGCGCAGTTCGCTCTGGTGGGTGGAGTCCGCCTCCGCCAGGTCGGGGACCGCCGGGCGCACCACCTCCGGCCGCCGTCCCGCCGCCCGCCACCAGCTCACCTGCTGGCGGTACATGACCTGGCGTATATATGCCTCGGGCGTGCTCACCCGCCGCCATTTCCCCGCGAGTTTCGACAGCGCGATCTGCACCAGGTCCTCCGCCGCGTGCTGGTCACCGCCGGTCAGCAGGAACGCCAGCCGCATCAGGGCGGGAGACCGCGCCGCGACGAACTCGCGGAAGGCTGGTTCGTCCACGTTCACCTCCAATGGGTCACCCCTAAGACGCCGCATGCACGGTCCCGCTATGCCTGCCGCACGCTAGAGTTCCTTCCTACCGATTCACTTGGGATGGAATACGTGGAGTTCACCCCAGACGAGCGCGAACTCGCCGATCTCGAACTTCTCCTTTCAGGGGCCTTCGAGCCGCTCAAGGGCTTTCTCGGGCACGACGACCTGCACTCCGTCGAGGAGCGCGGCACCTTGGCCGACGGCACGCCCTGGCCCGCGCCGGTGGCACTCCACCTGCCCGAGCAGGCAGGACCCGGCGACGAGGTCACCCTCCTCGACCCCGAAGGCCTGCCGCTGGCCGTGGTCACCGTGACCGGGCAGGGCGCCACCGGGCCGCTCAGGAGCCTCAACCCGCCGGAGCACGGGCCGTTCGCGCGGCTGCGCCGTACCCCTGAGCAGGTCCGCGCCGAGCTGGGCGGGCGCGAGACGCTCGCGATCACGATGCGCGGCCCCCTCGACGACCTCGGCGAGGTCGTCGCCACCGCCAAGGAGCTCGGCGCGCGCATCCTCCTTCTTCCTCTCGCGTACGGCGAAGCCGGCCCGGCCGTCGTCCGAGCCGCGCTCAAGGCCAAGAACCAGCTCCCCGAGGACACCCTCGTCGTCCCCGTGCCACTCGCGCCGCGCGAGGAACCCGAGCTCGACCTCGAACTACGCGAGCACGTCGCCGCCGCCTACGGAGCCACCGAGCACCTCGCCGGCCCGGAGCCCGTGAAGATCCCCGGGCCGCCGCACCGGCGCGGGCTGGTGGTGTTCTTCACTGGTCTGTCCGGTTCGGGCAAGTCCACGATCGCCCGCGGGCTGCGTGACGCGCTGCTCGAAGAGGGCGGCAGGACGATCACCTACCTCGACGGGGACGTGGTGCGGCACCTGCTGTCGAAGGGGCTGACGTTCTCCAAGGAGGACCGCGACCTCAACATCCGGCGCATCGGCTTCGTCGCCGCCGAGACCGCGCGGCACGGCGGCCTGGCCATCTGCGCCCCGATCGCCCCCTACGCACGGACCCGGGACGAGGTGCGGGCCATGGTGGAGGGGGTCGGGGCGGACTTCCTGCTGGTCCACGTGGCCACGCCGCTGGAGGAGTGCGAGCGGCGCGACCGCAAGGGCCTGTACGCCAAGGCCCGCTCCGGCGCCATCCCGTCGTTCACCGGCGTCTCCGATCCGTACGAGGAGCCCGAGGACGCCGACCTCGCGATCGACACCACGCACCTCTCGATCGAGGCGGCGGTGTCGCGGGTGCTGGACACCCTGCGCGCCGGGCGCTGGATCCGCTGACGTTCAGGGGCGCGGAACCCGGGTGGAGCGGAAGTAGGGGTCGCGGGCCAGGTCGGTGAAGGCACGGCGGCCCTCCGCCGTGGTGTCGAAGCGCGTGTCGCCGCGCGGCGCCTTCGGGGAGTCGAAGTAGACCAGCGCCCTGATCTGCGGATAGTGCTTGATCTGGGCCCGGACCGACTCGTAGAAGGCGCGTTTGAACGCGCGGTCGCTCCAGCGCTCGAAGACGCCCCATTCGGCGACCATGATGGGTTTGCCGGGAAAGCGCCACTGCATCCAGCGGTAGAAGCCCGGCCAGCCGGGGTAGTCCTTGCGGGTCTTGTTGACCAGCCCGGCCAGGTCGCGGACGTTGTCGTCGGCGTAGGGGTCCATGGCGACCCAGTCGACGACGTCGTCACCCGGGTACAGGTTCTGGAACCAGGACTTGGCGGCCCAGTTGGGCGCGCCCATGTAGGTCATGACGGTGATGGCGTTCTTCACGCCCTTCTCCCGCAGCCGGAGCACCACGTGCCGGTACATGGCGGCGTAGTCGGCCGCCTGCATGCCGGAGCCCGCCGAGGGCACGACGTCGTTCTCCGGTTCGTGGTGGATCGTGAGGAAGAAGCGCTCAGGGAACGTGTCGCGGACGTGCGCCGCCAGCCGGTCGATCCGGCGGTCGAGCGCGCCGTCGGCGATCTCGGCCCACGTGTGCTCGAACGAGGGCTTCCAGTTGATGAGCAGCATGCGTGGTTGGAGGGGGTCTCGGGCGAGCTCGATCTCCTTGTCCGTGGGGAACAACTCCTTCCCCCGGTGGTAGACGTGCACGATGTCGGCGGTCGCGCCCATCCGCTCCTCCGCCCTGTGTACGGCCCTGCCGACCGGCAGCCCGGTGAAGATCTCGGGCGCCATGCCCCACCAGGCGCCGCACGACGGGATGAGCTTGGCCGTGACCGCGCAGGCCGGCGACCTTTCGATGCCCAGTCTTCCGTCGACCAGGGCGGCGTCGGCCGGGCCCGGATCGCGTACGCCCTCGGCGCCGCTGCAGGCCGCGACCGGCAGGAGGGCGCCGATCAGCAGCATCGTCATCCCGATTTTTCGGCTTTTAGTAAGAATTCCCCGTTGAAACACGTCGACCCCTTTGTCCTTCCTCCCGGGACCCCCACCCCGGGGTAAAACAACGTTGCAACTTTGCCACGACTGGGCGACACTTTCAGCCAGTGCCACCTTCCCGGCTTTCCACGGCCGAGGTGGTTCGATGCGCGGGAAATCGCAGGTACACTCGGGGAACCGAGCTTGCCGAGAGCGCCGATCAGTCACCGCGGAATACACTCCGCCGCCAATTCCTTTCGCCCGATTTTGAGTGGCATTTCCCTATTATCTTGGGACATTTCCGGGCGGATGGCGGAGCCGTATCGGAGAAAATCTTCCGTATTCAAACGGGGCAATATCTGCGCGCCCTATAGTGACGCAGAGTCGCCGATCGGAAGCACGGGGTAAACACTTCCATGAGCCCGCCGCCGGCCGTCCAGGCCCGTAGCTCCGGCACGGACCTGGCGGAGCACCTGTCGCTGCTCCGCAGGCGCAAGCTGCTCTTCGCCGGCTGCATGCTGGCCGCGGTCGCCGCCGCGCTCGGCCTCTGGAGGCTCCTGCCACCCGCCTACACCGCGACCACCGAGGTGCTGGTCGCCCCGGTCGGCGTCCAGGAGCAGAACAACCAGGTCACCAGCCGCCAGCGCGAGGCGCTCAACCTCGACACCGAGGCGCGGATCGCGCAGTCGGCCGTCGTGGCGGCCATGACGGCGACGGCGCTCAGGATCCCGGTGGCCGAGCCGGCCGAGGTGAGCGTGCCGCCCAACTCGTCGGTGCTGGCGATCGCGGTCACCGCGGCGGACCCGCGGACAGCCGTCGCGCAGTCGCGGGCCTACGGCCAGGCGTACCTGACCCATCGCACCGAATCCGCGCAGACCGCGCTCGCCGCCCAGCAGAAGGCGCTCCTGGCCAAGCTCAAACAGGTCAACTCCGCCCTCGGCGACACCGCCGAGCAGGTGACCAAGCTGCGCAGGGGCACCGCCGGCCACGCCGTCGCCACCCACCGGCAGACCGTGCTCAACCGGCAGGCCCTCAGCCTGACGATGAAGTACGACAGCCTGAAGACGGTGGCCATCACACCGGGCACGGTGATCAGCGAGGCGGCCACGCCGACCGCGCCCAGCGCGCCCAGCCTGCCGCTGTATCTCGGCGCCGGCCTCATGCTCGGCCTGCTGACTGGTTCCGCCGCCGCCTACGGCCGCGACCGGCTCGACACCCGGCTGCGCCGCGCCGCCGACGTCGAGCGGCTGACCGGGGTCGCCGTCCTGGCCGACCTGTCCGATCAGGTCAAGGTCCTGGACAAGGGCACGCTCCACGACCTGGCCTCCTCGGTGGTCGCGGCATGCCCCGGCAAGCGGCTGCTGGTCAGGGTGGTCCCGCCCGGTCCCGGCGCGCACGCCCTGGCCGCCCCGCTGTCCGCCCGTGCCCGGCTGTCGGTGCTCAGCGGCGAGGACGTGGGCGACCTGGCCAAGACCGACGCGGCGATCCTCCTGATCACGTTGCGCAAGGCCGCGGCCGCGGACGTCGCGGCGGCCGTACGCCATCTGAGCAGGCACGACGTGCCGATCATCGGCGCTGTGACCTGCACGGGCGACCTCCCGGCACCGCCGGAGAAGTCCAGGGCGCTGCCGAAGCTGTCGCAGACCCTCGACAAGCTCGTCGTCCCCGCGCCCGCGCCCGAGCCCGAGACCACCCCCATGCCCGCCGTCACCGACACCCCGGGCGCCAAGCCGTGAAGGATCCGGCGTGGCCGATCGCCGCGCTCCTCGTCGGCTACCCCGTGTGGTGGGCCCTGGGTTTCGGCGGCCTGTCGGTCGTGGTGATGGCGGTGCCGATGGCGGTCATCCTGTGGCGGCGCCGGCCCATCAGGCTGCCGCGCGGCGCGGGGCTGTGGGTACTGCTGCTGGCCGGCTACCTGGTCAGCGGGCTGGCGCTGGCCGAGGCGCCGCCCGGCACCTACGGCGGCCTCGGGCCCGGGCGGCTGATCGGCTACGGCATGCGGTTCGCGCTCTACGCCTCCCTGTTCGTCGTCGTCCTCTACCTGGGCAACCTCACGAAACAGGAGCTGTCGCAGCTGCGGCTGGTGCGGATGCTGGGCGTGCTGTTCGTCTGGACGGTGGCCGGCGGACTGCTCGGCGTCCTGTTCCCGAAGTTCGCCTACACCTCACCGGTCGAGCTCGTGCTGCCCGGCTGGATCGCCGACAACTCCTTCGTGCAGAACCTCATCCACCCCACCGCCGCCCAGACGCAGAAGGTGCTCGGCTACGGCCTGCCCCGCCCCGAGGCCCCCTTCGAATGGGCCAACGCCTGGGGCAGCAACCTGTCGATCCTGCTGGTCTGGTTCGTGGTCGGCTGGTGGGTGTACGGCGGGCGGCACCGCAAGGCGGCGGCCGTGGTGCTGATCTGCCTGGCCGCCGTCCCCGTCGTGTACTCGCTCAACCGCGGCCTGTGGATCGGCCTCGGCCTGGCCGCCCTCTACCTCGTGGTCCGGGTCGGCGGCCGGACGAGGCTCACCGTCTGCGCGATCGCCGCCGCCGGCGCGCTGGTCTTCGCGCTGAGCCCACTGGCCCCGCTGGTCATTCAACGCCTCGACAACCCGCATTCCAACGACATCCGGGCGTTCACCGTCTCGGCGACGATCGAGGCCGCCGCCCACTCCCCGGTGATCGGCTTCGGCAACACCCGCAACGCCACCGGCAACCACCGCACGATCACCACCGGCAAGACCGACTGGTGCGCCGGCTGCGGCCATCCGCCGCTGGGCAGCGACGGGCAGCTCTGGCTGCTGCTCATCACCCAGGGCGTCACCGGCGCCGTCCTCTACATGGCCTTCTTCGCCGGCGCGGTGCGCCGTCACTGGCGCGACCGCAGCCCCGTCGGGCTGGCCGGGGTGCTGGTGATGCTGCTGGTGCTGTTCTACATGTTCGTCTACGACGGCCTGGTCACGCCGCTCAGCCTCTACCTCATCTCCTTCGCCCTCCTGTGGAGGAACACGACATGAACGACGCGAAGATCCGGCTGCGCTATCTGGGCCAGACCGTCAGGGTGCTGTTTCCCGGTCACGGATCGCCTCAGCCGTACAGTCTGCTGCCGCACGCGCTGCTGCCCCGGCGACTGGCGCCGCGCCGGTGGTGGCACGCCGCACTCGGGCCCAAGGTGATGGTCGCGGTCGAGGGGTCGATCTCGGAGTACCTCAGCGAGGTCTTCGGCGTCCGGGTCGAGACCGTCCTGCACGTACGGCCGGCCAGGCGCGCCAACCGCAAGCCGATCCTGGAGGCGCACACCGAGTCCGGGCGGATCGCCTTCGTCAAGATCGGCGATACCCCACGTGCCCAGGAACTGATCGCCAACGAGGCCGCCGCGCTCCAGCGGCTGGCCGACCTGCCGCTGAAGACGATCCAGCCGCCGACCGTCCTCCACCACGCCCGCTGGCGCGACCTGTCGGTGCTGGCGCTGTCACCGCTGCCGGTCACCGGCCGGGGCCGGGTGCCGGCGACGTTGCTGGCGCGGGCGGTCAAGGAGATCGCCGCCACCGGCGGCGCCGAGCACGCCTGGCACGGCGACCTCTCACCGTGGAACATCTGCCCGTCGGCCGACGGCCGCCTGCTGGTCTGGGACTGGGAGCGGTACTCGATCGGCGTGCCGTACGGCTTCGACGCGCTTCACCACCTCTTCCAGCGCGCGCTGCGCAGGATGGACGCGCCCACCGCCGCCCGCGCCTGCCTGGCCCAGGCCGTCGGCGTGCTGGCGCCGCTCGGGCTGAGCTCCGCCGTCGCCAGGCAGACCGCCCTGTTCTACCTGATCGCGCTGGCCGACCGGCACGCCGCCGACGGCCACGAGCCGCTCGGCCCGCCGAGCACCTGGCTCAACCCGCTCGTCGACTCCCAGGAGCTGCTCACATGAACGCGATGAAGCAATCGGTGCTCGCCGTCTCGCGGACCACGGGCAGATTCACCTCGGCCGGGCGGATCCTGCCGTCGTTTCTCATCGTCGGCGCGCAGCGGTGCGGCACCACCTCGCTCTACCGCGCGCTGGCGCAGCATCCGCTGCTGCTCAAGCCGGTGCTGCACAAGGGCGTGCACTACTTCGACGTCGACTACGCGCGCGGCCTGTCCTGGTACCAGGGCCACTTTCCGCTGAAGGTGGGCGCGGCGCTGCTGGCGCGCAAGCACGGGCACCGGCCGCTGGCGTTCGAGTCGTCGCCGTACTACCTGTTCCATCCGCTGGCCGGTGAGCGCATCGCCCGAGACCTGCCGGAGGTGAAGCTGATCGTGCTCGTGCGCGACCCCGTGGAACGGGCCTGCTCGGCTCACGCGCACGAGCTGGCACGCGGGTTCGAGACGGAGTCGCACTTCGAGTACGCGGTGGAGCTGGAGGACAAACGGCTGGCCGGCGCCGAGGAACTGCTGCGCGGCCGGCCGGAGGCCGTCCACCACTCCCACCGCCACCACGCCTACCTGGCCCGCGGCCGCTACGCCGAGCAGCTCGACCGGCTGGAGCCGCTGTTCGGGCAGGAGCGCATCCTGGTGATCGACAGCCACCGGTTCTTCCACACGCCCGAGCGGATCTATGACCGGGTGCTGGAGTTCCTGGGAGTCCCGCGCCTGGGCGATCCTGTGTTCGAGCGGCACAACGGGCGTCCGCTCCCCAAACCGGTCGCGGAGTCGCTGCGGCAGACATTGCGCGACCACTTCGAGGTCTACGACCAGCAGCTCGTGCGATGGCTGGGCGGTGATCCGTCATGGCGCCGGTGACCGGGGTACGGCGGGCGTCGCTGCGCCGGGTGGCCAGGGGCGGCGTGGCGGGACTCACCGGGGCGGCCGCGGGAGCGGTGGCGCAGTTCGTGCTCGTGGTGCTGGTGACCAGGGCCTTCGAGGTGTCGGTGGCCGGGTCGTTCTTCACCGCGGTGGCGCTGGCGCTGATGGTCGCCGGGGTGGCCAAGCTGGACGCGGGCAACGGGCTGATCTTCTTCATCGCGCGGGCGAAGACCTTTGAATATCGCGGCATTTCCGGATATGTCAGGGCGGCGTTGGTGCCGGGGGTGGTGCTGGCGTCGGTCGCCGGTGCTCTTCTTTATCCACAGCTGGGGATGGTCGCGCTGGTCCTGCCCGTCATGGTGGCCGCGGACATCCTGCTGGCGGCCACGCGCGGGTTCGGCGTGATGCGGCCGACCGTCCTGTACGACGGCATCCTGCTGCCGGTCACCCAGCTCGTCCTCGTGGCCGCGGTCTGCCTGGCGTGGACACGCGGGTGGTTGCCCACGGGTTCACCAGACGCCTTGGCCGGGGACTCATCGGAAGGATCAGCCCTGGCGGGCTGGGTGGGAGGGTCGCCGGAGGGGTGGTTGCTGGCGGCTTGGGCGGTGCCGTACCCGATGGTGCTGGCGCTGGCGGGGTTCAGCCTGCGCGGGCGGCTGCCGCGCACCCCCTACCTGCCCGGGACCGGGCACGACCTGTGGCGCTACACCGCGCCGCGGTCGGCGGCCGGCGCCATCCAGGCGATCTTCCAGCGGCTCGACATCGTGGTCGTCGCGGCGCTGGCCGGGCCCGCCCCCGCCGCCGTCTACACCGCCGCCACCCGGTTCAAGGTCATCGGCCAGCTCGCCAACCAGGGCCTCGCCCAGGCCGCGCAGCCCCGGCTCATCCAGGCGCTCGCCCGCGGCGACCTGGTGCGCGCCCGCGAGCTCTACCAGGCCACGACCATGTGGCTGGTGCTGCTGACCTGGCCCGTCTGGCTCGGTTACGCGGCCATCGCGCCGTGGCTGCTGCGGATCTTCGGCCAGGAGTACGGCGCGGCCGTACCCGTGGCGCTGATCCTGTCGGCGACGATGATGCTGGCCACCGCGTGCGGCATGGTCGACGTGGTGCTCACCGCCGCCGGACACACCACCTCAAGCCTCCTCAACCTGGTCGCCGCCGTCGCCTGCACGCTCGCGCTCGACCTGGCGTTGATCCCGTCACACGGGGCCGTCGGCGCGGTGCTCGGCTGGTCCGGCGGTGTGATCGTCAAGAACCTGCTCCCGCTCTGGCAACTCCACCGCCGCTACGGCCTGCACCCCTTCGGCCGCCACAGCCTGACCGCCCTACGCCCCCGAACCTGGGCCACCACATGACTCCGAACCCCATCCCCGGACCACCCCGAGCCGCCCCGCGGGACTCCACATGACTCCGAGCCCGAGCACCGGACTGCCCCCTGCCGCTCTGTGGGCCGCCGCATGACTCCGATCCTGGTCACCGGGCTGCCTCGCAGTGGGACGAGCTGGGTCGGCAAGATGCTGGCCGCCTCCGGCGAACTCGTCTATGTCAACGAGCCGCTCAACCCGCAGCACCCGCCCGGCCGCTCCCCCGGTGTGCTGCGCGCCAGCGTTACCCACCGGTTCCAGTACATCTGCGATGACAACGCCGCCGACTGGCTGCCCGCCTTCCGCGACACCGTCCGCCTGCGCTACCGGTTCCTGGCCGAGCTGCGCGCGAACCACTCGCCGTACGACCTGGCCAGAATGATCCGGTACGGCGCCGCCTTCACCCACGGCCGCCTGACCGGCAGACGCGCGCTGCTGGACGACCCGTTCGCCGTGCTGTCGGCCGGCTGGTTCGCCAGGAGGCTCGGCTGCCGGGTCATCGCGCTCGTCCGCGACCCGGTCGCGTTCGCGGCCAGCTGGCGACGGCTCAGCTGGACCGTCTACTTCCACGAACTGCTCGAACAGCCACTACTGGTCCGCGACCACCCCGAGGTGGAGGACCTACGCCCCCTGATCGGCTCCCAGGACCACCTGGCCAAGGCCGCCGCCCTGTGGCGGGTCACCCGGGCCGTCCTCGACAAGACCCCGGACGTCCTCCAGGTCTCCTACGACAAACTGGCCGCCGACCCCGTGAACGGCTTCCGCGCCCTGTACTCCTACGCCAACCTGACCTGGACCCCGGCCGCCGGACACCGCATCACCCGCGCCTGCCTCACGGAGGGCACCGCCGAGCGGGGCTTCGCCTGGACGGGTCTGTCCAGGACCGCGTACCGCCCCATGAACTCCCGCCAAGCCCTCCACAACGCCACCCGCGGCCTCACCTCCGAGGAGATGAGCCGCGTCCGTCACTTCACCTCGCGCGGCGCCTGAGGTAGTGGACCAGGCATCCACCCAGCAACCGGGCGGCGAAGGGCAGGTCGTCCACCAGGTACCGCTTCGCCAGCCGTCCCGGTTCGCTCGTCAGCCGGTAGAGCCACTCCAGGCCCAGGCTCTGCATCCAGTCCGGCGCACGGTGAACCGTTCCCGCCGCGAACGCGATCGCCGACCCGCAGCCCACGAACCACGCGCCGGGCAGTTCCGGCCGCAGTTCCTCGATCAGCAGATCCTGCTTGGGAAAGCCGAGGCCCACGAACACCAGCTTCGGCCCGGCCGCCACCACCCGCGCCCGCACCCCGGCCCGTCCTTGAGCGGTCACGTCGAAGTCGAACGGCGGCGCATCGTACCCGCAGACGTTCAACCGGGGATGGCAGCTACTGAGCTCTTCCCCCGCCTGGCGTGCCACGCCTGGCGGCCCGCCCAGCAGGTAGATCGAGAACCCCTTCCGCGCCGCCATCTTGCTGAGCGACCAGATCAGATCCGCCCCGGTCACCCGTTCGGGCAACGCCACGCCGATGAGCCGCGACGCCCACACGAGCGGCATCCCGTCGGCCACCACGACCTCGGCCTCACGCACGAGCCGACGCAGCGCCTCGTCCTTGGCGACAGTTCGGCAGATGTCCACATTCGGGGTGATGATGTGCCCGCCCCGCCCGGCCGCCAGCTCGGCCGCCACCCGCTCCACGACCTGCCGCTCGGTCAGCGGATCAACCGCCACCCCACCGACGACCACCCGCCCGGCCCTGTCTGCCGTGGAGGGCGTGCAGACATGCCGTTCCCTCTCGTACGGCCGCGCGCTGTCGCTTCCCTTGACCCGCCGAAGCACCTCCAACGCCCCGACGGGCATCTCCTGACCACCCCGGCCCACCCTCGGAACCACATGCGGACCACCCCGATGCCTGCCACCCCCCGAAGCCACATCCCCACCACGGGCCCCGTCGCCGGGGGCGCTCGGGTGGGGGGCGGTGCCCGGGTGAGGGCCGTCGCCACCGAGCCCCGTGTTCACGGCACGGGCCACCGGGACGACCGGATCGTGGACACTCCCGCCGGCGGGACGCCGGGGATCGCCCTGAGCCGTGGGCAGGTCGCCCGCGGGCCGCAGGGAGTCGGCCTGAGCCGTGGACAGATCGCCCGCGGGCCGCAGGGAGTCGGCCTGAGCCGTGGACAGATCGCCCGCGGGCCGCAGGGAGTCGACCCGAGCTGTAGGCGGGTCGCTAACGGGGTGCTGGGGGGCCGTCTGGGGGATGGGTGGTGGATGTTCGGTGCGTTGGCGGGGAAGTGTGGGAGGGCGCACGTCCGCGAGATCCAGGCCGGGGGTTGAGGCAGTCGGGGTTGGCTCCGGGGGACCGGGGTCCGGGGAGGTGGGGTGGGTGAGATCTCGGGTGGTCAAATGCCGTGCCCCCGATGGTGCAGCAGGGATAGGACCGCCGAGGCCGGGATCAGCCCGGCGGCCACGGCGAGCGCGATCGGTGCGCGTGGCTCGCCGATCCGGGCGGCGAAGGTACGCAGCGCCCAGCGTCCAGCCTCCCGGCGCCGCCCCAGTGCGGCGTTGTGGAAGGCGAGTTGACCGTAGATCCGCGCCGCGCCGCGCGGATCCACGGCCAGTTCGGGGTGCCGGGCGAGCATCCACTCCAGCCCGGCGATGCGGTCGGCCCAGCGGGCGACGTAGTGGGAGGCGCCCCAGGCGACCTGGACGAGCGGCCGGTCGACGTGGACGATCGGCTGCCGCCCGGCGGCGCGCAGGGCGAGGTCCCAGTCCTCGTTCTGGCCGCCGGGTGCGCTCTCGTCGACCCACAGCGCCCCGCGCCGGAACAGGAACGTCGAGCTGTGCACCATCACCATCCGCGACCGGATCAGGTCGGCCTTGGTGACGCGGTCGGTTCCGGCGAGCCGGGGTACGCGGCGGGAGCCGTACGCGATCTCGATGGCGCAGGAGGCGAACTCGGCCCCCGGCTCCAACCGGCGTGCCTGGGCGGCGAGCTTGCCGGGCAGCCACATGTCGTCGTCGTCGCAGAAGGCGATCAGGTCGGTGTCGCAGGCGGCGATGCCGGTGTTGCGGGCGCCGGGCAGGCCGGGGCTGAGCCGGTTGGGCAGCACGCGGACCCGGTGGTGCCCGGCCGTGGCGTCGCGGGGCGCGATCACGTCGGCCACCTGTTCCGCCACCTTCTCCGGTGACGCCCCGTCGACCACGATGACCAGGTCGATGGTTCCGGGGTACACCTGGTCGAGAGCCGCTTTGGTCGCCGCCCGCAACTGCTCGGGCCGGTTGCCCCGGGTGGGGATCACCACGCCGATGGACGCGCTCACGCCGCCTCCTCCCCGCCCCGCATCGGGACGCCGCCGTTCAGATCGCCGGACCCAGCGCCTCCGGGGCGGTAGCCGTACCGGCGCATGAGAGGTTTGGTCAGGGCTGCGACCAGGGCGCGGTGGCGGCGGGGCAGGCCGGTGTTCCACGCGTCGTCCCGGATCAGCCTGACCGGGCCGATGGTGAACCGCATCGGGTTGCCCGACGCCGTATGGGCCGGACCCAGGGTCGCGAGCGAGCCGTCCAGGTGCGGGAAGACAGGGTCGAGGCCGAGGCGGGAGGCGAGGCCGGTGAGGGTCGCGCGCGGGTCGGCGAGCAGGTCTTCGTAGCGGACCCGGGTGAGCGGCACCCCGCGCCGCGCCAGCAGGTCGAGCGCGAGGTTCTGGGCGGTCCAGTGAAGGGAGGTGCGGATCGGGCCCCAGCGGGTCATGGGCCGCCCGTCCTCGGGACGTTCGACGCCGCGCCGCCACGAATGGGCCACCGCCCGCGGGTCGCGCACCACCTGGACGACGTGCACGTCCACGCCCCCAGCGGCCAGGCACCACGCCAGCGAGGCGTGCTTGCTGGAGTCGATCACCAGCCGGGACCCGGCCACCGAGGCCGCGGCCGTGTAGACGCGGCGGTAGGCGCGCACGTACTCGTCAAGGTCGCGATGCCCCATGCGCGGAATGCGCCTGGTCCGGTCGACGCGGTCGCGCAGCCCCAGGACCCGCTCGGCCAGCATCGGCGACCATCCGCCGAACGCCCGCTCCCCCACCCGCCGCCAGAAGTCGCACGCCGCGAACCCCGCCCCGCACCCGCACGGCTCCCCCGCGAGCACCCCTCTGGCCCACAGATGGGCCACCTCGCCCAGCGCGGTCACGCCCGGCGACTCGCCGAGCAACCGCTCCAGCAGCGTGGTGCCACTGCGGCCAAGGCCGCCCAGGAAGATCACCCCGGGGGCGGGCGAACGGTCAGTCACGGACAGGGACCTAACCTCGTGAATACGGAACGTGGGAGACAGTAGCGCGGAGTAATCGCGCAGTCACCGAAAGCCCAAATGATCTACCTGACGTTCGAAGTCGCCGAGGACTCCCCCACGGTGGTTAGCTGTGCGGCGTGGGATCCGCGACATTAGTACCCCAAACACGCACGATGGAGCTTTCCGCCGATCATGCGTGGACCACCCTGCGCGAGTACGGCATGCGCCGCCTGGCCCATGACTCGTTCGTCCGGTTCCGGTACGGCGACGGCATGAGCCACTCCAGAGCCCTGGCGTTCCAGATGTGCCTGTCGATCATCCCGGGCGCCATCGCCCTGGTCGGCCTCAGCTCCGTCACCCACCAGGAACAACTCGGCCAGGTCCTCCAGCTCTCCCTCAGCCGCCTCGCGCCGGGCGAAGGGAGCGCCTCGGTCATCGACGTCCTCGGCGGCGGCTCGCGGCGCGACGCGCTGGCCCTGTGGCTCGGCCTGGCCACCTCGCTGATCTCGCTCACGTCCACGATGGCGCAGGTCGAGCGCGGCGCCAACCGCATCTACGGCATGGAGCGCGACAGACCCTTCCCCCGCAAGTACGGCAGAGCCGTCATCCTGGCCCTGACCGCCGGCGCCCTCATGGTGACCGGCTTCGTGGCCATGGTCGGCGGCGCGGCCATCGGTGGCGCGCTGGCACAGGTGTGGGACTGGAGCGCCGGGCAACATCTGGCGTTCGACGTGGTGCGCTGGCCGGTGGGGTTCCTGCTGGCGCTGGTGTCCACGTCGGTGCTGTTCCGGGCGGCGCCCAGGCGGCGGCAGCCCGGCCACACGTGGCTGGCGTTCGGGGCGCTGGTGACGCTGGTGTTGTGGACCTCGTTCACGCTCGCCCTGGCCCTCTACACCGACAGGAGCGGCACGTTCGGCAGCACCTACGGCCCGCTGACCACGGTGATGGCGCTGCTGCTGTGGGCGTTCCTGAGCTCGATCGCGCTGTTCCTGGGACTGGCGTTCGCGGCGCAACTGGAGGCGGCACGGGCCGGGGAGCCCGGCCCCGCCCTGCCGGACGTGGGGCCGAGCGCCCTGGAGGAACGCGAACCCCTGGTCGGCGCGGTGGGGGCGGCCGGAATCGCCGCCCTCCGCACCGCGTACGGCCTGCTCAGGCGCAGACGGAGGTGACCCGGGTCAGCGGGATTCGATGACCATGCCGGCGCCTACCGTGGTGTTGGTGGTCTCGTCGACCAGGATGAAGCCGCCGGTCGCCCGGTTGCGCGCGTAGTCGTCCACGAACAGCGGCTGCGTCACCCGCAGCGACACCCGCCCGATCTCGTTCAGGCCGAGCCCGGTCGCGGTCTCGTCGCGGTGGAGCGTGTTGACGTCGAGCCGGTAGTGCAGCTCGCGCACCATCGCCCGCGCGGTGCGGGTGGTGTGCTTGATGACCAGCTTGGAGCGGGGCGCGAGCTTGGTGGCGTCGGTCATCCAGCAGACCATCGCCTCCAGTTCCTGCGCGGCGCTCGGCTGGTTGTTGGGCCGGCAGATCATGTCGCCGCGCGAGATGTCGATCTCGTCTTCCAGGCGCAGCGTCACCGACATGGGCGGGAACGCCTCCTCGACGGGCCCGTCGTAGGTGTCGATGGAGGCGATCCTGCTGGTCAGGCCGGAGGGCAGGTGGAGCACTTCGTCGCCCGGCTTCAGGACGCCGCCGGCCACCTGGCCCGCGTAGCCGCGGTAGTCGTGGAACTCGGTCTTGTGCGGCCGGATGACGTACTGGACCGGGAAGCGCACGTCGACCAGGTTCCGGTCGGAGGCGATGTGCACGTTCTCCAGGTGGTGGAGAAGCGAGCTGCCGTGGTACCAGGGCATGCTCTCCGAACGGGACACCACGTTGTCGCCGTGGAGCGCGGAGATCGGGATGAAGGTCAGGTCGGCCACGTTGAGCTTGGAGGCGAAGGAGGTGAACTCCTCGCGGATCTCCTCGAAGCGCTCCTCCGAGTAGTCGACCAGGTCCATCTTGTTGACCGCGAGCACCAGGTGCGGCACCCGCAGCAGCGTGGTCAGGAACGCGTGGCGGCGCGACTGCTCCAGCACGCCCTTGCGGGCGTCGATGAGGATGATGGCCAGGTCGGCGGTGGAGGCGCCGGTGACCATGTTCCGGGTGTACTGGATGTGGCCCGGGGTGTCGGCGATGATGAACTTGCGCCGCGGGGTCGCGAAGTAGCGGTAGGCGACGTCGATGGTGATGCCCTGCTCGCGCTCGGCCCGCAGGCCGTCGGTGAGCAGCGACAGGTCGGTGTACTCGGTGCCGCGGTCGCGCGAGGTGCGCTCGACCGCCTCCAGCTGGTCCTCGAAGATCGCTTTGGAGTCGAAGAGCAGGCGCCCGATGAGGGTGGACTTTCCGTCATCGACGGAGCCGGCGGTGGCGAAACGAAGAATGTCCATCTTAGAAGTAGCCCTCGCGCTTGCGGTCTTCCATTGCGGCTTCTGAGGCGCGGTCGTCGGCCCTGGTGGCGCCGCGCTCGGTGATGCGGGTGGCCGCGATCTCCTCGATGATCTCCTCGACCGTGGCGGCGGCCGACTGGACGGCGCCGGTGCAGGTCATGTCGCCGACGGTGCGATAGCGCACGACGGCCTCGAACAGCGGCTCGTCCTCTCCGCGCGACACGACGGGCGCGTCGGGCAGCAGCATGCCGTCACGCTCGAACACCTTGCGGGTGTGGGCGTAGTAGATCGAGGGGATCTCGATGCCCTCGCGGCGGATGTAGTCCCAGATGTCGAGCTCGGTCCAGTTGGACAGCGGGAAGACCCGGATGTGCTCGCCCTTGCGGATGCGGGAGTTGTAGAGGTTCCACAGCTCGGGGCGCTGGTTCTTGGGGTCCCACTGGCCGAAGTCGTCGCGGAAGGAGAAGACGCGCTCCTTGGCCCTGGCCTTCTCCTCGTCGCGGCGGGCGCCGCCGAAGACCGCGTCGAACTCGTGCTCCTCGATCGCGTCGAGCAGCGTCGTGGTCTGCAGGCGGTTGCGCGAGGCGCGCCGCCCGGTCTCCTCGCTGACCCGGCCGGCGTCGATCGACGCCTGCACGCTGGCGACGACCAGGCGGGCGCCGAGTTCGGCGGCCCTGCGGTCGCGGTACTCGATGACCTCGTCGAAGTTGTGCCCGGTGTCGACGTGCATCAGCGGGAAGGGCAGTGGCGCGGGCCAGAAGGCCTTCTCGGCGATGCGGAGCATGACGATCGAGTCTTTGCCGCCGGAGAAGAGCAAACAGGGACGCTCGAACTCGGCGGCCACTTCACGCATGATGTGAATGGCCTCGGCCTCGAGAACGTCTAGCTGCGACGTGGTGTAGTCGCGCTGGAGCATGGGGCTTCCTCCGGCGTGGTGTCAGCGGTGCAGGTCCCGAATTCCGGCGAGCAACGTTGGCGCCAGCTCAGGTAGGGAAACAAGGATATCCGGTAGTGAGGGGTCGACCTGGTTGTAGGTCAGCTTCGAGCCGTCGATCCGGCTGGCGTGGGCGCCCGCGGCCTGGGCGACGGCGACCGGCGCGGCGGAGTCCCACTCGTACTGTCCGCCTGCGTGAACGTAGGCCTCGACGTCTCCGGTGAGCACCGCGGAGATCTTCGCTCCGGCCGAGCCGATGGGCACCAGATCGGCCCCGACGAGATAGGCAAGTCTTTGCACGAACTCCGGCGGCCTGGTACGGCTGACGGCGATCCTGAACCTGCCCTTGTCATAGGCGGGCAGCTTCGGCGGCTCACCGGTGGTGAGCGTGCGCCCCTGCGCGGGCAGCGCCACCGCGCCCGCGGCCAGCGCCCCGCGCTCCCACAGCGCCACGTGGACGGCCCAGTCGGCGCGGCCCTCCTCGGCGAACTCGCGGGTGCCGTCGAGCGGGTCGACGATCCACACCCGCTCGGTACGCTGCCTGCGCGGGTCCTCCCGCTCCTCGCGCGTGGCCTCCTCCGACAGCACGCCGTCGCTCGGCCGCAGCCGCGCCAGCGCCTCCATCAGATAGAGGTGGGCGCCCCGGTCACCGGCTTTGCGCAGCGCCGGCGCCTCGCCGAACCCTTCGCGCTCGCGGATCTCCAGCAGCCGCCGTCCCGCCTCGTCGGCGAGATCGGAGGCGAGGGCGTGGTCGTCGCGAATCGTCATCAGTAAGCTCCTTGCCCGCGGGCGACGGCCGACCAAGTCTTCCACAGGATCTGGAGATCCAGCATGAGGGACCAGTTCTCAACGTAACGCAGGTCGAGGCGGACGGATTCCTCCCACGACAGATCAGACCTGCCGCTCACCTGCCACAGCCCCGTCAGCCCCGGTCGCACCAGCAGCCGCCTCCGGACGTCGTCGCCGTAGCGCTCGACCTCCTCGGGCAGCGGCGGGCGAGGGCCGACGAGCGACATGTGCCCGCACACCACGTTGATCAGCTGCGGCAACTCATCGAGCGAGTGCCGACGCATCAGCGCGCCCAGCGAGGTCACGCGCGGGTCGTTGCGCACCTTGAACAGCACTCCGTCGGCGTCGCTGACGAGCGTGAGCTTCTGGTGCTCGGCGCCCAGCCGCATGGTGCGGAACTTCACGATCGTGAACAGCGTGCCGTCGCGGCCGACGCGCGTCTGCCTGAACAGCGCGGGCCCGGAACTGCTCGCCCGTACGGCCACCGCCAGCCCTGCCAGCAACGGCGACAGCGCCACCAGCAGCGAGGCGGCCACGACCCGGTCGAAGACGTTCTTCACCAGTTGCCTCGCCCCTGCCAGCTCCGGATGCTCGACGTGCAGCAATGCCAGCCCGGCCGCCGGACGGATGGTGGTGCGCGGCCCGGCGACCTCCATGAGCGCGGGCGCGACGACCAGTTCGGTGTGGGTGCGCTCCAGCCGCCAGGCCAGCCGCCGCAGGGCCACGCCGTCCATCTCGGGGCAGGCGAGCACGGCGACGGAGTCGGCCCCCGACTGCTCCACCACGAGCGGCGCGTCACTGAACCCGCCCGCCACCGGCACCCCCGCCACGTCGTCGCCCGGCGCGTCCTCGGGCAGGCAGGCGGCCACCACCTCCATGCCGTGGTAGCGCTCGCGCCGGAAGCGCTCGACGAGCTCGGCGATCGAGGCGCGGTGCCCGACGGCGACGACGCGGCGCATGCACTCGCCACGCGCTCTGCGCCGGTGCAGGGCGCGGCGCAAGCAGTACCGGAAGATGAGGGTGAGCAGGGTGGTGAGGGGCAGGGCGAGCACGACGTAGCCGCGCGCGACGTCGGTCTTGGTGAGGTAGGCGACGATGGCGGTGGCGGCGGTCAGCGCGAGGCCGCAGCGCACGACGCGCTGGAACTCCTCGGGCCCGACGCCGAACATGCGCGGCTCGTAGGCGCGGTTGAGCGTGTTCGCGCAGACCCAGGCCAGCGGCAGGGCCGCGCTCAGCAGCAGGTACGGCGCGGCGTAGGGGGTCAGCTCGCCGAAGCGGGCGAAGAAGGCCAGCGCCGCGCCCGCGCCCGCGCCGCCCAGATCGGCCACCAGGGCCCGTACCCGGTAGGCGCGGACCCAGCCGGGCACGCCGGGGGCGGCCTGCCAGACGAGCTCAGGATGCGCACGGACGACGGCCATCAGCACCTCGCCCTTGCTCACGCCGCGCCTCCCCGTGACCGACCGTCAACGAATGGTCACCAGATAGTAGCGGCGGGCAACGTCGGCCGGATCGCGAACGGCCTTACGTGGTGATCAGCGTGGAGGGCCGGAAATGTTGAGGTCTGACCGGTGGAACTCGTTCTGGGTGACGTCGAGGCCGCGTTCCATGAGCGACTCCACCACGTCAGCGGCGCGGTCGACGAGGAAGGCGAGGTCCTTGCGCTCGGCGGTGGCGAAGTCCTTGAGCACGTACGCGGCCGGGTCCATGCGGCCGGGCGGGCGGCCGATGCCGAAGCGGACCCGCAGGTAGTCGCGGGTGCCGAAGACCTTGGTGATGGACTTGAGCCCGTTGTGGCCGTTGTCGCCGCCGCCCAGCTTTGCGCGCAGCGCCCCGTAGGGGACGTCCAGCTCGTCGTGCACGACGATCATCCGCTCGGGGGCGACCTTGTAGAAGTCGGCCAGGAGTTTGGCGGGGCCGCCGGAGAGGTTCATGTAGGTGAGGGGCTTGGCCAGGATCGCCGGCCGCGTCTCCAGGACGGCGGAGCGGCTCTTGTGCGCCTTGAACTTGCCCCCCGCGCGGGCGGCCAGCTCGTCGAGCACCATGAATCCGGCGTTGTGCCGGTTTCCCGCGTATTCGTCGCCGGGGTTGCCCAGCCCGACGATCAGCCAGCGGTCCAAAGCGACTCCTTGCTCACGTGGCGGCCTGCCGTAACTCTACGAGAACACCACGACGGGGCAGCCGGATGATCCCGGCCGCCCCGTGCGGTGAACGTGGGTGTTACTCGGCGCTCTCGCCCTCGGCGGCCTCGGTGACGGCGGCGGTCTCGCCCTCGGCGGCCTCGTCCTCGTCGGCGGTCTCGGTCGGCTTGGCGATGACCTGGAGGACGACGGTCTCCGGGTCGGCGGCCAGCGAGGAGCCCTGCGGCACGACCAGGTCGGCGGCGGTGACGACGCGACCGACCGCGAAGCCCTCGACGTCGACCTCGATGCCGGTGGGGATGTGGGTGGCCTCGGCCTCGACGCCGATGCTCATGAGCTGCTGGTCGAGGATGCCCTCGGAGTCGACGTCACCGACGGTGGTGACGGGGATCTCGACGGTGACCTTCTCGCCGCGCTTGACCAGGAGCAGGTCGAGGTGCTCGACGAAGCCCCTGATCGGGTCGCGCTGGACGCCCTTGGGCAGGGCCAGCTCGTCGACGCCGTCGCCCTTGAGGTGGATCAGGACGTTGGCGGTGCGCAGGGCGAGCAGGACCTCGTGGCCGGGCAGCGTGAGGTGCTTGGGGTCGATGCCGTGGCCGTAGAGGACGGCGGGCACCTTGTCGGCGCGGCGGATCTTGCGGGCGGCGCCCTTGCCGAACTCGGTGCGAGCCTCAGCGGCGATACGTACTTCAGACACGACATCTCCTAGGGATGCACGTTGGCGGAGTTTCTCTGCGCTCCCCCTGACCCGCCCTAGCGGGAGGCGTTACGAGCGCAACCCTCACAGCCTACCCGCATCCGGGCCCCGCATCAGCCGCCTGCCGCCGCGCCAGACGCCGAGGATGTCGAGGGTGCGGTCGATGTCGGCCGTCGGGTCGCCGTCGACCAGGAGCAGGTCGGCGCGGAGCCCCGGCGCGATCCTGCCCCGGTCGGCGAGGCCGAAGCAGCGGGCGGGCGCCGCGGTGGCGGCGGTCAGGGCCCGGCCCGGGGTCATCCCCGCCGCCACGAGCCGGCGTAGTTCGTCGTGGAGTGTGGCTCCGTGGGCGGTTCCGACGTTGGAGGCGTCCGAGCCCGCCAGCACGGTGACGCCGGCGTCGAGCAGCCGCGCCAGGGTAAGCGTGGCCACGGTGACGTCGTGCCGCGCGCCCTCGCCGAGCGGCACGGGCCCCATGGTGAGCATCCGCCGCGCCCCTTCGCCCAGGTGGGGCGCGACGCGGGGGTCCGCGGCGAGCCGCCCGCCGCGCGGCTCGCCGAACAGCTCTCCCAGTACGGCCAGCGTAGGGATGACCACGGTCCCCCGGTCGGCCAGTTCATGGGCGAGCTCGGGGTCCGGCGCGTCCACGAACAGGTGCCCGAGCACGTCGGCCCCGGCCTCGGCGGCCAGCCGGGCGGAGCCGGCGTTCAGCGCGTGGACGACGGCCAGGGCGCCGTGGTCGTGCGCGGCGGCGACGAGCGCGCGCAGGGTCTCGCCGGTCAGCGTCGGGGTCGGCAGTCCCGCGGTCGAGCCGTCGTCGAGCATGATCTTGAGGTAGTCGGACCCCTCGGCGATTCTGTCGGCGACGAAGGCGGCCGCCTGCTCGGGTCCGGTGAGCGTGGGGAAGGGCGGCAGGAGCCCCATCTCGACGAGGTACCAGCCATAGCCGGCGGGGACCGTGGCCGCGGTGCCGGCCGTGCGCAGGTCCGCCCCGTCGCGGGCGCCGCGGAGCTTCGCGATCCCGACGGGGTCGGCCATCATGTCGAGCACGGTCGTGACCCCGAACGCCGCGGCCTGCTCCAGGTCGCCGGGGAAGACGTGGGCGTGCGCGTCGATCAGGCCGGGCAGCAGCGTCGCGCCGCGGCCCTCGACGACAACCGCTCCCGGCGCCTCGACCGGCCCGATCGCGACGATCAGGCCCTCGTCGATCGTGACGTGCGTGGACGGGAGGAGCTTCTCCCCGTCGAACACCTTGACGTCGCGGAACTGCAGCATCGTGGCCCCTTTACATACATGTCAGCACGTATCATTAGAGCGAGCATACATGCCGACACGTATGAGAATCTGGGCGTCATGCGCAGAACCGCCGAGGAGGCCGCGGAAACCCGCCGATCCCTGCTGGTCGCGGCCCTGGCGGAGTTCGCCGAACGCGGCTTCGCGACGGCGACACTGAACGGCATCGCCGCGCGGGCGGGACTCACGCGCGGCGCCCTCTACCACCACTTCACCGACAAGGCCACGCTCTGCCTGGCGGCGATCAACGAGCTGTGGGCCGAGTCGGCGACGCCCGTCTGGAGCAGGCTCGACGGCCCGGAACCGCCCGTCGAGCGGGTCGGCGGCTTCCTCGTGGCGTTCTTCACCGCACTGGAGGAGGACACGACGTTCCGCCAGGTCTACGCGCTGTCGATGCGCAGCGCCGAGGGCGTGCCCGAGCTGGAGAAGGGCCTGCACGACAAGCAGGTCGTCATGGAGGGCTGGCGGCGGCAGCTGTCCGGGCTGCTGAGCACCGCCGAGCTGCGGCCCGGCGTCAGCCCGGACACCGCGGCGCTCGCGATCATCACCTCGGCCAACGGCACCGCGGCCACCTGGCTGGCCTGCCCCACGCTGTTCTCGCCCGCGAGGGAGGCGAGGGCGCTCACCGACGCGATCGTGCACGGCATTAGCAACTGAGGTTGACTAAGGCGAAATTAGTCAACTACGGTTGCTCATGTTCCTTCAGGGTGCGCGAGGCCGGCATCGGCGTGCCCGAAATCCCTTATCTGAGGACGATGAATGAAACGGGTAGCTGCTGTGCTCGCCGCGCTCGCGGTGGGAACCGGGACGCTGACCGGCGTCTCCCACGCCGACGACACCCTCGGCCGCTTCTACGGGCAGGAGGTCACGTGGACCGCCTGCGCAGACACCGCCCTGGACCAGGCGGGCGCCCAGTGCGCCCAGGTCGAGGTGCCTTTGGACTACTCCGCGCCGCGGGGCCGTACCCTCAAGATCGCGATCTCCAGGATCAAGGCGAGCGACACCGCGCGGCGGCGCGGGATCATGCTCTCCAACCCCGGCGGGCCGGGCGGGGCGGGACTGCACTTCATGCTGTACGTGCGCGGCGGCCTGACCCCCGAGGTCGCCTCACGCTACGACCTGATCGGCATGGACCCGCGGGGCGTCGGGCGCAGCGCGGCGATCGACTGCGACTGGCCCGTCGGGCACATGCTCTGGTCGGCCGGGCTCACCAGGCGGGACTTCCGCGACGCCGTACGGACTCAGGAAGATCTCGCGCGGCGGTGCGAACAGAAGGAGGGTGACCGGATCGCCCACATCACCACCCGCAACACCGCGCGCGACATGGACGTCATCCGCGGCGCCCTCGGCGAGCCCAAGACCTCCTACCTGGGCTTCTCCTACGGCACCTACCTCGGCGCGGTCTACACGCAGATGTTCCCGCGGCGCGCCGACCGGATCGTGCTGGACAGCGCGGTCGATCCCGCTTCCTACATGGCCGAGTCGATCAGGAAGCAGGGGCCGGTCAACGAGGCCGCGCTCGACGACTGGGCCGCCTGGACCGCGGCCCGCGACGCCGACTACGGCCTCGGCACGACCGGCGCGCAGGTGAGGGCCCGGGTCGAGGGCCTGGTCGGGCAGGCGGCCAGGTCGCCCATCCGGATCGGCACGCACCGGCTGGACGCGCGGTTCCTGCCGATGACGCTGTTCACGCTGCTGCAGGACGCCCGCTACAACGGCCACCTGGCGGCGCGGGTCCGGCAGATCGCCGACGCGGCCGAGGGCAAGCCCGTCCAGCCGACCGCGGACTTCGACCAAGAACTGCGTCTGCACCTCAACGGCGAGCCGCAGGACCTCTCCAGCCAGGGGGCGGTGATCTGCGGTGACACGGCCGCGCCGCGGAATCCGGAACGGCACTGGCGCGACATCCGGCGCAGCCGGGCCACGCAGCCGGTGTTCGGGGCCTATGCGAACAACATCACGGCGTGCGCCTTCTGGCGGACGCCGCTGGAGCCGCGGACCGTGGTGCGCAACGACGTGCCCGCGCTGATCGTGCAGGCCACGCAGGACACCAGGACCGTCTACCAGGAAGGGGTGGCGCTGCGGCGGGCCATGTCGGGCTCGCGGCTGGTCACGCTGCGGGACGTGCGCATGCACGGGATCCTGGGCCGGCTGCGGAACGCCTGCGTGGAGGAGGCGGTCAACACCTACTTCCGCGACGGCGTCCTGCCCGCAGCCGACCTCACCTGCCGTGCCTAGGAGTCGCCCTCGAACAGGCTCGTGACGCTGCCGTCGCTGAAGACCTCGGTGATCGCGCGGGCGATCAGCGGGGCGATGGACAGCACGGTCAGCTTGTCGAAGAGCTGGTGCTCGCGCAGCGGCAGCGTGTTGGTCACGATGACCTCGGAGATGCGCGAGTTCTTCAGCCGGTCGACGGCCGGGTCGGAGAAGACGGCGTGGGTGGCCGCCACGATCACGTCGGTGGCCCCCTGCTCGTAGAGGGCGTCGGCGGCCTTGCAGATGGTGCCGGCCGTGTCGATCATGTCGTCGATCAGCACACAGGTACGGCCGCGCACCTTGCCGACCACCTCGTTGACCTTCACCTGGTTGGCCACGTCGAGGTCGCGGCGCTTGTGGATGAAGGCCATCGGGGTGCCGAGCGTGTCCGCCCAGCGCTCCGACAGCCGCACGCGGCCCGTGTCGGGCGAGACGATCGTGGTGTTCTCCAGGTCGAGCTTGTCCTTGAGGTAGCGCTCAAGGACGGGCATGGCGAACAGGTGGTCCACCGGGCCGTCGAAGAAGCCCTGGATCTGCGAGGTGTGCAGGTCGATCGACATCAGCCGGTCGGCGCCCGCGGTCTTGAACATGTCGGCCATCAGGCGGGCGGTGATCGGCTCGCGGCCGCGGCCCTTCTTGTCCTGGCGGGCGTAGCCGAAGAACGGCATGACCACGGTGATGCGCTTGGCGGAGGCCCGCTTCAGCGCGTCGACCATGATGAGCTGTTCCATGATCCACTTGTTGATGGGCGCGGTGTGGCTCTGGATGACGAAGGCGTCGCAGCCGCGTACCGACTCCAGGTAGCGGGCGTAGATCTCGCCGTTGGCGAAGTCGTGGAGCTTGGTCGGGGTGAGCGACACGCCGACGTTGTTGGCCACTTCCTCTGCCAGCTCCGGGTAGGCCCGGCCGGAGAAGAGCATCAGCTCTTTCTCACCTGGCTGCTTGATGCTGGTCACGTGCCACTCTCCCGCTGCTCTTGCTCGGCCAGCGCCCTTTCGGCGGCCGCGGCCGATTTCGTGCCCGCGCGCCTGCGCAAGACCCATTTCTCGATGTTGCGCTGCCGCGCTCTCGCCACCCCGATCGCTCCGGGTGGCACGTCGCCGTCGATGACGGACCCGGCGGCCGTGTAGGCGCCGTCTCCGACCGTCACCGGGGCGACGAGCATGCTGTCACACCCCACGAACGCGCCGTCGCGCACGGTGGTGCGATGTTTGTTCACGCCGTCGTAGTTGACGAAGATCACCGCTGCGCCGATGTTCACGTCGTCGCCGATCGTGGCATCGCCCGCGTACGACAGGTGCGGCACCTTGGAACGTTCGCCGACCTGGGTGTTCTTCATCTCCACGAACGTCCCGGCCTTGGACTTGCGGCCGAGGACGGTGCCGGGGCGCAGGTAGGCGTACGGGCCGACGCTGGCGTCGGGGCCGATCTCGGCGCTGTCGCAGACCGCGTTGCGCACGACGGCGCCGGGGCCGACGGTGGTGTCGGTGAGCGTGGTGGCCGGGCCGATCTCGGCGCCCTCCCCCACGACGGTCTCGCCGTGGAGCTGGGTTCCGGGGTGGATCACGGTGTCGGGCGCCAGCCGTACCTGGACGTCGACCCAGGTGGAGGCGGGGTCGACGACGGTGACGCCGCCGCGCATGTGGGATTCGAGCACGCGCTGGTTGAGCACCTTGCGCACGAACGCCAGCTGCACGCGGTCGTTGACGCCCTCGACCTCGACGTAGTCGGCGGCGACGTGCGCGCCGACGCGGTGGCCGTCCTCGCGCAGGATCGACAGCACGTCGGTGAGGTACTCCTCGCCCTGCGCGTTGTCCGTCGACACCCGCTTGACCGCGTCGGCCAGCAGGAGGCCGTCGAAGGCGTAGATGCCGGAGTTCATCTCGTCGATGGCGCGCTGGTCGCCGGTGGCGTCCTTGTGCTCGACGATCTGCAGAACGGCGCCGGACTCGTCGCGGACGATCCGCCCGTACCCGGTCGGGTCGGGCACCCGCGCGGTCAGCACGGTGACGGCGTTGCCGTCGTCGGCGTGCTTGGCGAGCAGCGCGGCGAGCGTCTCGGTGCGCAGCAGCGGCACGTCGCCGTACGTGACCAGGACCGTGCCATTGATCGTGCCCGTCTCCTCCAGCACCGTGCGGACGGCGTGGCCGGTCCCGCGCTGCTCGCGCTGCACGACGGCGCGCGCGTCAGGGCTGGTCTCGGCGAGATGGGCGCCGACGCGCTCGCGCGCATGGCCGATGACGACGATCAGCCGCTCGGGTTTCAGGTCGCGGGCGGCCGCGAGCATGTGGTCGACCAAGGCGCGGCCGCACACCTCGTGGAGGACTTTCGGGGTCTGGCTCTTCATCCGGGTGCCCTCGCCTGCGGCGAGGACGATGACGGCTGCCGGGCGCGGCACACTCACGGACTGAGGCTCCCTGTGGCTGGACGGATCAGGGCTGCTGGTACGGCTACCGCACCGCTACCCTCCCGACACGCTGAGGATACCTGCCTGTGCCACACATGCTTCATCCCGCCCACCGCGGGGGCGTCGAACCTGGTCAGTGCTGCTCCCGGGGGAGGATTCGAACCTCCGTTAGCAGAACCAAAATCTGCGGTCTTGCCCCTAGACGACCCGGGATTGGGCTTTTGTCCGTTTACCGAACTTCGTGATCAGACCCAAGGATAGCGAGATCTGGACCCGCGACGTGATCCAGCATCGACCCCGAGCCCAGCCTTCAATCTCGCGATAGAGCCAGATCGAGCGGCGAACGTCGACACGCAGGCACCCATGATAGTCGTCGCCCGGGTTGTGACGGACCGTCTTGGGGTTGTGCCGCTTCAGAGTCGGGCGCCTGAACCGGTCCGCCCCACAACCTGTCACCGCCCGCCAGAAAGCAGTCGCAGCCTCGGCGTCCGCGCTCTCGTGGATCATCAGCCGGAACGCCAGATCGGCCGGGTCCGCTCCGGCCCCTCGCGCCAAGGCCCTCGTCGTTGCGCCTGCGGGACTCCTCGTATCGGCCGGCTCCCGAAGGTAAATAGACAGTCTTAGGGCTTCCTTACTTACGACAGCGTAGGTTACGTTTGCGTAGCCAGGACATTCTCCCCATACACGTCGTGAGAGGTAGCCCATGACCGTTGTTGCCGAGCGTTCCGCTCCCGGTCCCAAGCCGGACGCCGATCCGGAGCCCAGGACCAAGGTCGAGCTTCTGACCTTCGGCCTGGTGGTGGGCCTGCCGCTGGTCGCCATCGCGGCCGCGGTGCCGTTCGCGTGGGGGTGGGGGCTCGGCTGGACGGACGTGGCGATCGCCTTCGTCTTCTACATCGTCTCCGGCCTCGGCGTCACCGTCGGCCTGCACCGCTACTTCACCCACGGCTCGTTCAAGGCCAAGCGCCCGCTGAAGATCGCGCTCGGCATCGCGGGCAGCCTGTCGCTCGAGATGTCCGTGCTCGACTGGGTGGCCACCCACCGCAAGCACCACAAGTTCTCCGACAAGGAAGGCGACCCGCACTCGCCGTGGCGCTTCGGCCCCGGCTTCAAGTCGCTGACGAAGGGCCTGCTCTACGCCCACATGGGCTGGATGTTCGACGCGGAGCGGACCAACCGGGAGAAGTTCGCCCCCGACCTGGTCAAGGACGACGACGTTGTCAAGCTGCACAAGTGGTTCGGGGCGCTGGCCGTCACCTCGATCTTCCTGCCGGGCATCCTCGGCGGCCTGCTCACCTGGTCCTGGCAGGGCGCGCTGACCGCGCTGTTCTGGGGCTCGCTGGTCCGTATCGGCCTGCTGCACCACGTCACCTGGTCGATCAACTCCATCTGCCACGTGTTCGGCGAGGAGGAGTTCCAGGTACGCGACAAGTCGCGCAACGTCTGGTGGCTGGCGATCCCGTCCTTCGGCGAGTCGTGGCACAACCTGCACCATTCGGACCCCACCTGCGCCCGTCACGGCGCGCTCAAGGGGCAGATCGACCTCAGCGCCGGCCTGATCCGGATCTTCGAGAAGCTGGGCTGGGTCCACGACGTACGCTGGCCGACCCCCGAGCGCCTGGCGGCGAAGCGCATTGCCTGAGGCGACCGCTGTGTCGGCGGGCACTGCAATTATGGAGAATGTGACCACCGAACCCCGATCTCGCAGACGCATGTCAGGAAGAGAACGCCGAGAGCAGCTGATTCGCATCAGCCGCACGCTCTTCGCCGAGAAGGGGTTCGACGGGACCTCTATCGAGGAGATCGCGGCCACCGCCCAGGTCTCCAAGCCGGTCGTGTACGAGCACTTCGGCGGCAAGGAGGGCGTCTACGCGGTCGTCGTGGACCGGGAGATGCAGAAGCTCCTGGGCATGATCACCTCGGGCCTGTCGGCGTCCCACTCCCTGATCAAGCTGGAGCGGGCGGCGCTGGCGCTGCTGCAGTACATCGAGGAGAGCAGCGAGGGGTTCCGCATCCTGGTGCGCGACTCCCACGCCGCCTCGGGCACGGGCACGTTCGCCAGCCTGATCAGCGAGATCGCCAGCCAGGTGGAGGACGTGCTCGCCGACGAGTTCGCCGGCCGGGGCTACGACCCGAAGCTCGCCCCCATGTACGCGCAGATGCTGGTCGGCATGGTGGCACTCACCGGCCAGTGGTGGCTCGACGTGCGCAAGCCGGGGCGCGAGGAGGTCGCCGCGCACCTGGTCAACCTGGCCTGGAACGGCCTGACCGGGCTCAACCCCCAGCCGCGCATCACCGCCGCCACCCGCGAGGGCGCCGATCTCGCGGTCACCGCACCGCCGCGGGCCAGCGAGAAGGAGCTGCGCGAGCTGGAGAAGCAGCGCGAGCGCGAGGCCAAGGAGGCCGAGAAGCTCCGTCAGCGCGAGCTGAAGGAGGCGGAGAAGGCCAGGCTGCGCGAGCTCAAGGAGCGTGAACGGCTGCTCAAGGAAGCGGAGAAGGCACGTGAACGGGAGGACAAGCTGCGTCAGCGCGAGGCGCGGCTGGCGGAGCGGGCGGCCAAATTGGGCCAGGGCGACCAGTCAGAGTAAGCCGTTGAGACGTCGTTAACGTTCTGTTCAATCAAACAGGGCATATTGCTCATATGTCCGCGGAACCGTTGCACCCAGGAAACGACTTGCCCTTGCCCCAGGAGCGGTTCCTCAACCGTGAGGAGAGCTGGCTTCAGTTCAACCAACGGGTGCTGGAACTGGCCGAAGACGACTCGCTGCCCCTTCTGGAGCGGGTGCGCTTCCTCGCGATCTTCGCGAGCAACCTGGATGAGTTCTTCCGGGTACGCGTGGCGGGTCTCAAGCGGCGTATGGCCACCGGCCTGCTGCTGCGGACCAAGAGCGGCCTGAAGCCCCGCGAAGAACTGGCCCGGATCGCCACGATCGCCGGCGACCTGGCCAAACGGCATGCGGCGGGCTTCCACGAGCGGATCAGCCCGCAGCTCGCCGGCGAGGGCATCGAGATCGTCCGCTGGGACGACCTGGGCCGCGAGGAACGCACCGAGCTGCGCAAGCTGTTCCGCGAACGCATCCGCCCCGTGCTCACCCCGCTGGCGGTGGACCCCGCCCACCCTTTTCCCTATATTTCCGGCCTGAGCCTCAACCTTGCCGTCGTGGTGCGGAATCCGACCAACGGTCACACGGTCTTCGCCCGGGTCAAGGTCCCGTCCCAGTTGCCGAGGTTCGTCACCGCCTCGAAGGATCGCTTCGTCCCGCTTGAGGATGTGATCGCCGCCCATCTCGGCCAGTTGTTCAAGGGCATGGAGATCGTCCAGCACCACGTCTTCCGCGTCACCCGCAACGAGGACCTCGACGTCGACGAGGACGTCACCGAGAACCTCATGCAGGCGCTGGAGAAGGAACTGCTCAAGCGCCGCTTCGGCCCGCCGGTCCGGCTGGAGGTCGAGGACACGATCACCGCCGAGGTGCTCGACCTGCTCGTCGAGGAACTGGGCGTGGCGCCGCACGAGATCTACCGCGTCGCCGGCCCGCTCGACCTGACCGGCCTGCACGCCATCGCCGACCTGGACCGCGGCGAGCTCAGCTACCGGCCGTTCGTGCCGGCGGAAGCCGTACACGCCGATGACGACGTCTTCTCCGTGCTGCGCGAGCGCGACGTGCTCCTGCACCACCCCTACGACTCCTTCGCCACCAGCGTGCAGCGTTTCATCGAGGAGGCGGCGGCCGACCCGCGCGTCCTGGCGATCAAGCAGACCCTCTACCGCACCAGCGGCGACTCGCCCATCGTCGACGCGCTCATCGACGCGGCCGAGGCCGGCAAGCAGGTCGTCGTGGTCGTGGAGATCAAGGCCCGCTTCGACGAGCACGCCAACATCTCCTGGGCCCGCAAGCTGGAGCGCGCCGGCTGTCACGTGGTCTACGGCGTCGTGGGCCTGAAGACCCACTGCAAACTCGCCCTCGTCGTACGGCAGGAGCCGTCCGGAGAGCTACGCCGCTACTGCCACATCGGAACCGGCAACTACAACCCCAAGACCGCCAGGCACTACGAGGACTTCGGCCTCCTGACCTCCGACCCGCTGGTCGGTGAGGACGTCACGGACCTGTTCATCCACCTGACCGGCTACTCCAACCACTCCGCCTACCGCCGCCTGCTGGTCGCCCCGCACTCGCTGCGTGGCGGCCTGCTGGCCAGGATCGAGCGGGAGATCGCCCACCAGCAGGCCGGGCGCCCCGCCAGGATCCGGATCAAGACGAACTCGCTGGTCGACGAGCCCCTGATCGACGCCCTCTACCGGGCCTCGCGCGCGGGCGTGCCGGTGGACCTGTGGGTACGCGGCATCTGCATCCTGCGTCCGGGCATCCCCGACCTGTCGGAGAACATCCGCGTACGCTCCATCCTCGGCCGGTTCCTGGAGCACTCGCGGGTCTACGAGTTCGGGCTCGGCCGCCGTCCCGAGGTGTGGGTGGGCAGCGCCGACCTCATGCGCCGCAACCTGGACCGCCGGGTCGAGGCCTTGGTCAAGGTGACCGGGCAGCAGCACAAGGCGTACCTCATCGAGCTGATGGACCTGGCCATGGCCGACACCACCAACGCGTGGTGGCTGAAGGCCGACGGCACCTGGGTCCGGCACCAGGGTGAAGACCTGCAGACCCACCTCATCGGCACCCGCCGCTGGAGAACCGTTGATGACTGAGATCTTCCGGGCCGCCGGCGCCGTGGTGTGGCGGGGCGACGCGGAGAACCCCGAAGTGGCGCTGATCCACCGTGATCGTTACAACGACTGGACCTTCCCCAAAGGCAAGCTGAAGACCGGCGAGCACATGATCGCCGCCGCGGTCCGCGAGGTGCGCGAGGAGACGGGCATCACCGCGCAGCTGGGCCGCGCCCTGCCGCCGATCCACTACCTGTTCAAGGGCCGGCTGAAACGCGTCGACTACTGGGCCGCCCAGGTGGCCGACGAAGTGCCGTTCGTACCGAATGACGAGGTCGACGCCCTGGAGTGGATGCCGATCGCCGAGGCGCGCACCCGCCTCACCTACTCCTGGGACGGCGGCCTCCTGCACGCGCTGACCGCCGTGCCCCTGCGCACCGTCCCCCTTGTCCTGGTACGGCATGGCGCCGCTGGATCCCGGCAGAACTGGAAGGGCGACGACGACCTGCGCCCGCTGGAGGCGGAGGGCTACGTCCAGGCGGTCACGCTCGCCCAGGTGCTGCCCGCCTACCGCCCCGAGGTGCTGCTCAGCTCGCCGAGCCTGCGCTGCGTGCAGACGATGGAGGCCTTCTCCACCGCCATCGCGACCGATCCGCTGCTCAGCGAGCGGCACCAGGACGCCGACAAGACGCCCGCGCTGGTGAACGGCATCACCGTGCCCGCCACCGCCTGCAGCCACGGGAAGGTGCTGCCACACCTGATCTCCGCGCTCAGCGGCGTCGACGTCCACCTGCGCAAGGGCGCCTTCGCCGTCCTGCACCGGGCTGGGACCAGGACGGTCAGCGTCGAACGCTATTCCACGTGACGGGCAGCTTCGCGAAGCCCTGGGTCAGCCGGCCGGTGTTCACCTCCAGCTCTGGCAGCGGGACGGCGAGCCGTAGGCCCTCGAAGCGCTGGAAGAGGCGGCTGAAGACCGCCTCCAGCTCGACCCTGGCCAGGGTGGCGCCGAGGCAGAAGCGCGGGCCGTACCCGAAGCCGAGGTGCGGGTCGCCGGGTTTGCGATGCAGGTCGAAGACGTCGGGGTCGGAGAAGACCTGTTCGTCGCGGTTGGCGGCGTCGGTGGAGATCAGTACCGCTTCGCCCTTGCGGATGGTCAGCCCGCCGTACTCGACGTCCTCGCGGGCCCAGCGGGGGATGCCGTGCAGGCTGGGCACGGCCATGCGCAGGATCTCCTCGACCGCCGCGGGCGCCAGCGACGGATCCGCCTCCAGCTCGGCGAGCTGGTCGGGACGCTCAAGCAGGAGCAGCACGCCGTAGTCGATGCGGCCGACGGTCGTCTCGTGCCCGGCGAACAGCAGGCCGCCGGCGAGCCGGGCGACCGTACCGTCGTCGTCGATCACACCGGCGAGATCGGTCAGCACGTCCTCGCCCGGCTCGCGGCGCTTTCGCTCGATCAGCCCGGCCATGTACGCGCCCATCTCGGCGCGGGCCGCCTCGCCCTTGACCGCGTCGTCGATGTCGCCCATGCGGATGGAGACCTCGCCGAAGTAGTCCCTGTCCTCGAACGGCACGCCGAGCAACTGGCAGATCACCAGCACCGGCAGCGGGAAGGACAGCTCGGCGTGCAGGTCGGCGGGTGGCGTCAGGCCGGCCAGGTGGTCCAGGCGCTCGTCGACCAGCGTTCCGACGTGGTCGGCCAGTGCCTTCATCCGGCGGGCGGAGAACGACGGCTGGAACAACCGCCGCATCCGCTCGTGGTCGGCCTTCTCGGTGGCGTGGTCGCCCGACGGGCCGCCCAGGAGCGCCGAGCCGGAGATGCGCGGGGCCTTCTCCGGCTCGGGGTGCGAGCGGCCCAGAAGCGGCTCGGCGAACAGTTTGCGGGCGTCCTCATAGCCGCTGACCAGCCAGACTTCATCGCCGGTCCGGGTGCGGACCTTGGCTATGCCCTGCTGTAGTCGTAGCTCGCGGTAGGCGGCGGGAACGTCCAGAGGTGTGGTGCGCTCGAACGGGATGACGGGGAGCTCACTCATAGGATCTTTCTAACAGCCTCCACCGTCTTCTCCCAGACCGCCGGGAACTCGGCGTGTGCCCGCTCGGCGGTGCTCTTCTCCATGCCGATCAGCAGACCGTAGGTGAAGGTGTCCTCGCCCGCGTGCCGCGCGCTCTCGGCCTCCTTGGCGAGCGTCTCCTGCGCCACCACGCCGTCCTGGTAGAGCCCCAGAATCTCCTGTACGGCCTCCGCGTGCTTGGCCAGCTTCTTCATCCCGAGCGCCTCGGCCGTGTAGCGGGCGCGCTTGGCCGCCTTGCGCACGTCGTGCATGGCGATCTCGCGGCGTTCCTCGTCCTCGATGGCCTGCGCGTGGTCGTAGGCGTCGGTGACCCGCTTCCAGTTCTTGGCCGCGACACCCTGGAGCGTCGCCTCGGCCGGTCTGCCCGCGGGCTTGGCCAGCTCGGGCTCGGCCACAAGCGCGTCGAGGCCGTCGAGCAGCGTGTAGTAGCGGTCGCCGCTCAGCGCCTCCCTGATCCGGTTGTAGGAGTCCTGCTCGCGCTTGAGCAGGTCCTCGCCCAGGCGTTCCTGGATGGGTCCGTGGATCAGTTCCGGGGCCAGCGAACGCAGGAGGCCGGCGAACCTGGCTCTGGTCACCTCCAGGTCGCGGGCCTCGCCGAGGACCGTTCCCAGCCAGCGCAGCTCGTCCTGGAGGTGCTCGGTGCCGGTGACGATGCTCTTGAACGCCTTCAGGGCACTGCGCATGCGCCTGGCTGCCACGCGGGCCTGGTGAACGGCGTCGTCCTCGGCCCGCCGTACCCTGGGATCCTGCGACAGCAGCGCGCTGACCTGGCTGTCGAGATAGTCCATGACGACCTCGCCCGCGGAGCCCGCCTTGGCGGGCCCGCCGGGACGGGGCGGCCGGTCGAGCAGCCGCGCGAGCTTGCTGGACGACTCGGCCGGCGTGGCGCCCGCCTTCATGAGACGTTTGCCCACCTTGGCGAGCAGCGCCTGGTCGCCTTCGAGCAGTTCCGCCTCGACCTCGCGCCAGCGCTCCACGCGCGGCTCGTCGCCGAACACGGTGCCCTTGACCCGATCGTCGGCGATCTCCACCAGCGGGCTGCCGTCGACGGAGACGACCGTGACGTTTCTGCGGGTGTCCAGCTCGGCGACGGGCACGAGCTCCGCGCCCCGGGTGAAGGCGCGCACCAGGTTCTCCAGCGGCGCCGGGACGACCTTGGTGCTGCGCGTCAGCGGGTGGGTGATCTCCTGGCGCGCCCCCTTGGCTTTGGGGAGTTTCAGATGCCAGCCGGGATCGGAGCCGCCTCGCCTGCGCCGCAACGTGATCCCGCGGGCCGCCAGCCGCAGGTCGGGAGTGTCGTAATAGAGCGCGACGAGCTGATAGCTCTTCGGCCCGTCCACGTCACCGATCTTGCTCAGGTCCGGGATGGCGTAATCGTCGGCGACGTCGAACTTGTCTTCGATCTCGATGCCCACAGCACCTCGCAAGTGTCCGATTTCGGAACATCATGCCACTGGAAGGTTAACTTCACACGACCTGCAGAAGCTCGATTCTGTTCCCCACGGGGTCGGTGACGTAGACGCGGCGATACCCGGGGAAGAGCAGGTCCACCTCGCCTTCGGGCAGTTCGTCCACCAGGAACGCGGGATGGGCCTTCCTGGCCGGGCGGAAGTCCTCCTCGATGCCGAGGTGCACCTCCACGCCGTCGCCTCGGAACCAGGCGCCGCCGCGCTTGGCCAGTTCCGGCGGCTTCGGCACCTCGGTGAGACCGAGGAAGCCGGAATAGAACTCCCTGAGCTGCGGCTCGCTGCCCTTCGGCGCCGCGAGCTGGACGTGGTGCATGGCGATGAGCTTCACGCGTGCGCCACCTCTTTGCTGGCCACTACGAAGATGCGCCGGAAGGGGAAGGCGGTGCCGTACTCCTTGCGAGGATATGCCGCATCGAAGAGCTTTTTGAGGTCCCGTTTGAAGGAGGTCTGCTCGCCGGGGTTGAGCCGGTCGAGAACTGGACGCAGGGCGGTGCCGGAAACCCAGGTCAGCACGGCGTCCTCGCCCTGGAGCAACTGGACGTAGGTGGTCTCCCAGGCGTCGACGCGGGCGCCCATGGCGCTGAGCAGTTCCATGTACTCCACGGCCGTGGAGACCGGCGCGCCACGGTCGAACTCGCCGAGCTTGTCGCGCCAGGTGTCGCTGCGGCAGAGTTCGCGGATCAGCACGTGGCTGGGCGCGTCGAAGTTGCCCGGCACCTGGAAGGCCAGCCAGCCGCCGTCGGCGAGCGCGTCGACCCAGTGTCCGAGCAGGTCGCGGTGGGTGGGCACCCACTGGAGCACCGCGTTGGAGACCAGGACGTCGACCGGCCGGTCGGGACGCCACAGGGTGACGTCGGCCACGGTGAACCTGCCGCCGGTCTCGCGGGCCTTGGCGATCATCGCGGGCGAGGAGTCGAACCCCTCGACCGTCGCCTCCGGCCAGCGTTCGGCCAGCGCCATGGTGAGCTCGCCGGTGCCGCAACCGGCATCTACGACATACTGTGGTGCGTCGGCCTGGATTCTGGCGGTCAACTCGAAGAACGGCCGTGACCGCTCGTCGGCGTAGCGTTCGTACGTTGACGGGTCCCAGATATCTCTCGACATAGAGATATTTGATATCGAGATATGTATCTCGATGTCAAGACAGTACACTGCATCCATGACGGATGCGCACGAGTCCCTTGACGAGGTCGACCGGCTGGTCGCCGCCTGGCGGACCGAGCGGCCCGACCTCGACGTCGAACCCCTCCAGGTGCTCTCCCGCGTCTCCCGCCTAGCCAAGCACCTCGACCGGGCCCGCCGGGCCGCCTTTGCCGAGCACGACCTCGAACCATGGGAGTTCGACGTGCTGACGGCACTACGGCGAGCGGGCAAACCCTACGAACTGTCCCCCGGCGCCCTCCTGCGCGCCACGCTGGTGACGTCGGGCACGATGACCAACCGCATCGACCGCCTGGCCCAGGCCGGCCTCGTCCGCCGCCGCCCCGACCCGGAAGACCGGCGCGGCGTGCTCGTCTCGTTGACGGACACGGGACTGCAGCGGGTGGACTCGGCGTTCTCCGGACTGCTACGCCGCGAACACGACCTCCTCGCCGGCCTCGACGAGCCCGACCAGCGCACCCTCGCCGCCCTCCTCCGCACCCTCCTCGCCCCGTTCGACGCAGGTTCCTCCAACTGACGCTTTATGCCGTTACGGCGCTCTACGGTCGCGGCGCTCTACGGTTGTCGTGCTCTGCGGTTGTCACGCTCTGCGGTTGTCGTGCTCTGAGGTTGTCGTGCTCTGCGGTTGTGGCCGCCTTTAGGGTTACGGCTAGCGCCGGGCCGCCCGCACCGCCGTCGTGGGCGCGCGACCGTCGAGCGCCGGTCGTGAAGGCTCACGAGGTTCCCGCCGCAACGACTCCGCCCTTGCCCACCCCAGGCCAACGGCACACCGGGTATCTCGGCCCCACTGCACGCGGGCCCACCCACGCTTTTCAGGCGCCGCCGCGGCGAGACGCGGTACGGCGGAGCCCGGCGCCCCTCTACGGCGCTCAGCCCACCCGGGTGTCCCTGCTACCCGGCCCTACCCGGCACGGTCGGCGACGCCACCCGGCCACGCGGCATCACCCGGCCACGCGGCATCACCCGGCGATGTTGGCCACCTGGGGGCGTTGGTAAGTCCGGGGTGGGTTGCTCGCCGAGGCGGTCGGCGGCTACTCGCCGAGGCGGTCGGCGGTTTCCAGCCATTCGGCTTCGATGGTGTCCTTCTGGGTTTGGATGTCCCTCAGCTGGGCGTCCAGCGAGCCGAGCCGCTCGTAGTCGCTGGCCGCCGCCGCCATCTGTTCGTGAAGCTTGGCCTCCTGGCCGGTCAGCTTGTCCAGCTGGCGCTCCAGGCGGCTCAGTTCCTTGCGGAGTTCGCGTTCTTCCTTGGCCGACGGGCCCGAAGGGGTGGTGGCCGGCGAAGGGGTGGCTGGAGCCGTACCGGACGGGGCGGGGGTGGAGGCGAGGCGGGCGGTCAGGGCGGTGCCGGCCGCGCGGCGCTCCAGGTATTCGTCCACGCCGCCGGGCAGCATCGACAGCCTGCCGTCGCCGAGCAGCGCCACGCAGCGGTCGGCGACGCGCTCCAGGAAGTAGCGGTCGTGGCTGACCAGGATCAGCGTGCCGGGCCAGCCGTCGAGCAGGTCTTCGAGCTCGTTGAGCGTCTCGATGTCGAGGTCGTTGGTGGGCTCGTCGAGCAGCAGCACGTTGGGATCGTCCATGAGCAGGCGCAGCAACTGCAGCCGCCGCCGCTCCCCACCCGACAGCTCGCCGACGACCTTCCACTGCGCCTCGCCCTTGAAGCCGAGGCGTTCGAGCAGCTGGGAGGCGGTCCACTCGCGCTTGCCGACCTGGATGTACTTGCGGATCTCCTCGACCGTCTCCAGCACGCGGCGCGTCGGGTCCAGCTCGGTCAGTTCCTGCGACAGGTGTGCCAGGCGGACCGTCCTGCCGCGCACCACGCGGCCCGTGTCCGGCTGGACCGTGTCCGCGAGCAGCCGCAGCACCGACGACTTACCGGAGCCGTTGACCCCGATCAGCCCGATCCGGTCACCCGGCCCGAACTGCCACGTGCACGCGTCGAGCACCATCGGCCCGCTGCCGGGGCCTCCGGCGTGGAGGGTGACGTCTTCGAGGTCGTACACGGTCTTGCCCAGCCGCGCCGTCGCGAACTTCACCAGCTCCACGCTCTCCCGCGCGGGCGGCTCGTTGGCGATCAGCGCCTGCGCGGCGTCGACGCGGAACTTCGGCTTCGAGGTACGCGCGGGCGGGCCCCGCCGCAGCCAGGCGATCTCCTTGCGCATGAGGTTCTGGCGGCGTTCCTCGGCGGCTTGGGCGATGCGCGCCCGCTCGGCCTTGGCCAGGACGTACGCCGCGTAACCACCCTCATAACGCTCGACCTTGCCGTCGACGACCTCCCACGTCCGCGTGGAGACGGCGTCGAGGAACCACCGGTCGTGCGTCACCACCACGAGCGCGCTCTTACGCGTCGCCAGGTGCCCGGCCAGCCAGGCGATCGCCTCGATGTCCAGGTGGTTCGTGGGCTCGTCGAGCATGATCAGCTCGTGTTCGTCGATGAGCAGCTTGGCCAGCGCCGTACGCCGCCGCTCCCCACCCGACAACTCCGACGCCTTGGACTCCAGGTCAAGGTCACCGATCAGATTGGCCAGAATCTCCCGTACACCCTGGTCACCGGCCCACTCATGCTCAGCCCGCCCACCCAGCACGGTCTCGCGCACACTCAGCCCGGGATCCAACGTGTCCTGCTGCGACAGGACACCGATCCGCAGGCCCCGGTTGTGCGTGACCCGGCCGCTGTCCGGTTTGACCTCACCGGAGATCACCGCCAGCAGGGTGGTCTTGCCACCGCCGTTACGTCCGACCACCCCGATCCGCTCACCGGCCTCCACCCCGAGGGAGAGATCGCTGAGCAACGGCTTGGGGCCGTAGGCATGGGAAACAGACTCAAGATTGACCAGATTCATGGCCGTCCCAGCGTACTGGCAACCCAACGCCACCCCATCCACCCTCCAACCCACCCACCGCGCCGAATCCTTCACAGGCCCACAACCTTGCGAGACGGCCGAACCGACGCGGTGCCCCCCGCCGCCGGTCGCCCCGCCGCCGGTCGCCCCGCCGCCGGTCGCCCTGGCCACGGTGTTCTGCCGCGTGGCCGAGGTGCCCGTGTCTGCCCTGGTCAGGTTGTGTCGTGCCCGACCGGGGTGTACCTGTGTCTTCGGGGGTCAAGGGCGGAGTTGTTACGGCGAGTGCCACGTGAGCCCTCACGGCCATCGCTCGACAGACGTCCACCGGGTACGGCGGGGCGGGTGGGCGGCGGAGCCGTAACGGATGGAGAGCCCGAACGCACAGCGGATCCGTAGCGGATAGCAAGCCCCGACGCGCAGTTGCTCGGACGGAACGTTCGGAGGCCGAGGGCGGAGTTAGATCAGGTGGGCTCCGGGGGCGGGGCCTGTGGTGGGTGCGGCGGTTTGGCAGACGGCGGAGGCGGTGAGGGAGATGGCCAGGTCGCGGGCGTGGTCGGCGTCCGCCGCCAGGAACGCGCAGGTCGGTCCGGAGCCGGAGACGATGGCGCCCAGCGCGCCGAGGTCGCGGCCGGTTTCCAGGGTGCGGGCCAGGCTGCGGCGCAGCATGAGGGCGGCGGGCTGCAGGTCGTTGGTCAGGACGGTGCCCAGGGCCCGCGCGTCGCCGGTGCGCAGGGCGGTCAGCAGGGGTTCGCTGACCTGGGGCCATCCGACCGCCTCGCCGGTGGCCTCGCGCAGGCGGTCGCACTCGGCATACACCTTCGCCGTCGACAGGCCGCCGTCGGCGATGGCGAAGACCCAGTGGAAGGTTCCGCTCGTCTCCAGGCCGGTCAGCTGCTCGCCTCGGCCGGTGCCCACCGCCGTGCCGCCGAGCAGGGAGAACGGTACGTCGCTGCCCAGGTCCGCGGCGATCTCCATGAGGTCCTCGGGCGGCAGGCCGAGCCCCCACAGCTCGTTGCACGCCACCAGCGCGCCCGCGGCGTCGGCGCTGCCTCCGGCCATCCCGCCCGCCACCGGGATCGCCTTCCTGATGACGAGTTCGACGCCATAGCTGCGGCCCGCGTGCTTGGCCAGCGCGCGGGCGGCCTGGATGGCCAGGTTGCCGTCGTCGAGCGGCACCTGGTCGGCCCATTCGCCCACGACGCTGACCTTGACCAGTTCCGACTCCCTGGCCTCGACCTCGTCGAAGATCGATACGGCGTGGAAGACGTTCACGAGGTCGTGGTAGCCGTCGTCACGCAAGGGCCCGACGGAAAGCTGCACATTGACTTTGGCGGGCACCCGTACGGTCACCGAACTCATCGATCTGCTGCCACTTTCATCGCCTCGGAGTCAGGACCCTCGATGGTAGCGGGCCCCCGGCCGCCCCACGCCCCATCCCGAACCCGCACGTCACCCCGGCCACACCTTTCATCCGGAGATGATGCATCGTAGGCAGATGACGTTGATTTCGGTTATCGAGGTGCCGCAGTGGCGGTCGTCGGGATCCCGTACGGCGGAGCGCCTCGTCGAAGGGGCCAGGCTGCTGGCCGAGATGGTGCCCGGCGGGGACCGGGTGCGGGTCGAGGTGGCGGAAGGCTCCACTCCCGCTGAACTCGCGGTCACCGCCTCCCGGGTCCGTGCCGCGCGAGCCGGTGCCCAGGGCTTCCCTGTGACGCTGGGCGGTGACTGCGGGGTCGACCTCGAGCCGATCGCCGCGGCCGTGCGCCGGTACGGGGAACGGCTGGTGGTGCTGTGGTTCGACGCCCACGGGGACCTGAACACGCCCGATACCTCTCCTTCCGGGGCCTTTCACGGGATGGTGCTGCGGGCGCTCACCGGCGAGGGGCATCGTGAACTGCTGCCCGAGGTGAGCCTGGATCCTCGGCGGATCGTCCTCGCCGGGGCGCGGGACCTGGACGCGGCCGAGGCGGCGTTCATCGAGGAGCGCGGGGTTCGTCACCTTCGTGTCGAGGATCTGGCCGGTGCGGATGCTCTTCTGGACGGGGTTTCGCGGGCCGGTGACGGGGAGGTCGCCGTCTACATTCACATCGATCTGGATGTGCTGGATCCTGGGGAGTTCGCTTCGGTGGGGGCACCGGCTCGGGGCGGGTTGGGGGCTGGGCAGTTGCTGGGGCTGGTGGAGGCTGTGACCGGCCGGTTCGAGATCGCCGGGCTCGGGATCACCGAGTACGAGCCCAACGACCCCGACGATCAGGCCACCCTGACACCCCTGGTCTCCGCCCTGGTCAAGACCTGCACCCAAACCCGCTGACCCGACCCCACCCCGACCCCACCCCGAGCCCGCCAACCGCCGAGGCGGACAGCATGCCGGTGGGCCCCAGCCTGGCGAGGGCCCGGGGAGGGAGTGGGCCGAGGTCGAGCGGTAAGGACTGACGCAGGGGTGTGGAGAGGGTCCGGTGCCACGACCCAGGCTTGTGGACGAGAGCCGTGGCACCAAAGCCAGGCGGGGGCCGTGGAGCCGGGCGGACACCCAATGCCAGGCCGGGGCGTGGCGCCAAGCGGACGCCCGGAGCCAGGCGAGGAGCCGTGGAGCCGGGCGGACACCCAGAGCCAAGCCAGGGGCCGTGGAGCCAAGCGGGGTTGTTGGGTGGGTTAGCCGGGGCGGACGGCGCCTCGGTAGGTGGAGCGGTAGTAGGACGACTTCAGGAACTGGGTTTTCCTGACCACGTCGCCGGTCTTGGGGGCGTGGATCATGATGCCGTCGCCCAGGTAGAGGCCCACGTGAGTGGGGTCGCCGTTGCCGCCGCCGAAGAAGACCAGGTCTCCCTTGCGCAGGTCGGACAGCGCCACCCGGCGGCCCTGGCGGAACTGGGTGCCGGTGTAGTGGCCCAGGGTCACGCCTGCCTTCGACCACGCGTAGAGGGTGAGGCCGCTGCAGTCGAAGCCGACGGTGTTCGCGCCTTTGCCGATGCCTCGGGTGGGGCCGGAGGGAGCGCCTCCGCCCCAGGAGAACGGGGTGCCCAGCCTTGCCAGGGCGGCTGTGGCGGCGGCTTCGCCCTTGGTGGGTCTGGGGTTCTTCTTCGTGCTCGGGGTGGGGCGTTCAGGGTCGGGCGCCGGGGTGGGCTTGACGGTGATGATCCGTTCGAGCTTGGGGGTGGTCCACCACGGATGGGGAGGGTGGGAGCGTGACGGCGCAGGTTTGGCGAGTGCGCCGTCACGGCCGATGGAGGTTGGACGCTCCAACCGGGTGCAGGCCGCTGCCGGGAGGGTGATCACTCGCTTCACCTCGCGGGAGCCGGGACTCCGGGAAGGTGCCGCGGATTCTTGGCCGGGCGGCCGCGGGACGACCAGGTGTGCGTAGGCGGCCGGGATGGTGATGACCACCTGGCACTCGGCGGTCGGCGCGGGGACCGTGCTCAGCGTGGCCAGGAAGCCGCCGCCGAGGGTGAGCCACATCATGGTGTTCTCCTGGGCTGGATCGGATGGGAGGCCCAGGATCGTGCGGATCGGGTGGCGGTTTTGGCGGCGAACGCGGTTCTGGGGATGGGGACGCGGGGTCACGCGCGTGGTTGTGGACAACGCCGTGCCAGACCTGGCCGTACGCCTACGCGGACCCGCACGCCAACGCGGAACCCCGCCCAGCCGTACGCCTACGCGATTCCGCCCCGCCGTACACCTACGCGGACGCCCGGCGGGCTACAGGGCGTGAGGTCAGGGGGTGTTCTCGGCGATGCGGGTGAAGGCGGTAATGTCGAGTTGTTCACCTCGGGCCGAGGGGTCGACGCCGGCCGCGCGCAGGGCGGTTTCGGCGGCGGACGGGCTGCCGGCCCACGTTGACAGGGCGGCGCGGAGGGTCTTGCGGCGCTGGGCGAAGGCGGCGTCGATGACGGCGAACACCTGCTCACGCGTGGCGGTGGTCGCGGGCGGGTCCCTGCGGATCAGGGAGACGAGGCCGGAGTCCACGTTGGGGACGGGCCAGAACACGGTACGGCCCACCGGGCCCGCCCTGCGCACGTCGGCGTACCAGGCGGCCTTGACGGACGGCACGCCGTACACCTTGGAGCCGGGCGGCGCGGCGAGCCGGTCGGCCACTTCGGACTGGACCATTACCAGCGACTTGCGCAGCGACGGCAGCGACTCCAGCAGGTGGAGCACGACGGGGACGGCCACGTTGTAGGGCAGGTTCGCCACCAGCGCGGTCGGCACGTGTCCGGCCAGGTCGCCGGGGCCGATCCGCAGCGCGTCGGCGCCCACCACGGTCAGCTTTTCGGACAGGCCGCGGCCTGCCACCGTCTCCGGAAGTTGCGCGGCGAGGACCGGGTCGATCTCCACCGCGACGACGTGCTCGGCCGCCGCGAGCAGCGCCAGCGTCAACGAACCCAGCCCCGGCCCCACCTCGATCACGACGTCGTCCGGCGCGACCTCGGCCACCCGGACGATGCGGCGGACGGTGCCGCCGTCGATCACGAAGTTCTGCCCGAGTCGCTTTGTCGGACGAAGATCGAGCTTCTCCGCCAAATTACGTATTTCTATCGGGCCTAGCAGGTCCATCATCCAACTAGTCTCCCGCACCGAAGAACCTGAGATAGCGGACGGGGGGCACCACAGGGGAGGATGGCGTGAAAGACGAAGGGACATCCCTGATGGAGCCAACGGGCGCCGCGCCGCTTCGCCCCGCGGATCCCCGGGAAATCGGCCCTTACCGGCTGCTGGGGCGGCTCGGCGAGGGCGGCATGGGCACGGTTTTCCTGGCACGGGCGCCAGGCGGGCGATTTGTCGCGCTCAAGGTGGTGAAGTCGGAGTTTGCGAACCAGGAGGGGTTCGCGGCCCGCTTCCACGCGGAAGTGGACAACGCCCGGCGGGTCGCCTCATTCTGCACCGCCCAGGTTCTGGACAACGGCAACAGCGACGAAGGCCGTCCCTACATGGTCACGGAATTCATCGCGGGCACTCCTTTGTCCGAGCAGATCGCGAGATTCGGCGCGCTGGAGGCCGGACCACTCCACGGCGTCGCCCTCGGCGTGGCCGCCGCCCTGGCCGCCATCCACGTCGCCGGGCTCGTGCACCGCGACCTCAAGCCCGCCAACGTCATCCTCAGCCTCTCCGGTCCCCGCGTGATCGACTTCGGCATCGCCCGCGCCCTCGACCGCGAGACCGGCTTCACCCTCTCCGGCGAACTCCTCGGCAGCCCCGGCTGGTGGGCCCCCGAGCAGGTACGCGGCGAACAGGTCACCCCCGCCGCCGACATCTTCTCCTGGGGCTGCCTGGTCGCCTACGCCGGAAGCGGCCGCCACCCGTTCGGGCGCGGCGACGTGATCACGCTGGCCACCCGCGTCCTGAACGGGCCGCCGGAGATCGGCACGCTGCCCGCGCCTCTCGACGATCTGGTACGGCGCGCCACCGCCATGGACCCCGCCCAGCGCCCCACCGCCCAGGACCTCCTCCTCGCCCTGGTCAGCGGCGGCGCCCCGGCACCGGCGGCCGACCCGCCCACGCTGGCGGGCACCGAGTTGCTGCGCGGCTGGCAGCCGCCGCAGAACGTCGTGGACAGCCCGGACATCACCTCCACCTTCTCGATCACCCCCACCCCGCCCCCCAGACTCCCCCTCACCGCCACCCAGGCCCCCACCACCCCGGCCCGCGCCGCGGCGACGCCGGAGACCTACCCGGCGGACCAGAGCACGCCCGTACCGACGGGCCAGACCTTCCGTGACCTCGACCGGCCGGAGGAGCTCCTCCCACCGGTCGAGTACGCCACCGCTCCCCCGGCCGGCTACGTCCCCGACCGCCCCAGGACAAGAGGCACCCGCTGGCTGATCGCGGCGGCGGCGGCCGTACTGGCGCTGGCGCTGACGACGGGTGTGCTGATCTGGCAGGGCTCGCGCAACAGCCCCGCGGTCCAGAACACCCCGCAAGCGGGCGAGCCCGCCGTCACCGACGTGGGCCGCAGGTTCCAGCTCAGCGACGCCTTCGACGGCCCGCAGCTGATCATCGCGACCGCCCCCGAGTGCGGCGTGGCCGGATACCAGGGCGCCACCCCCGCCAACGGCCGGCTCTGCCTGCTGCGCTGGACCCTGCTGAACCCCGGCGGCGAGCTCACCACGGTCGGCACCCCGGCCCTCACCCTGATCGACGACAGGAACGGCCGTCACGATCCGCTGCCGGTCTCCTCCCAGCTCCCTGCCGCGCTGACGGCGGGCGGACGGTTCGACGGGGTGTTCGTGTTCGACCTGCCGCCGGTCAGGAAGGCGGCGCGGCTGTCCGGCACGATGTTCACCGGCGGCAAGCAGATCGAGGTGCGACTGTCATGATCGTCCGGACCATCCTCACGCTCGCCCTCGCCGCCCTGGCCATCTCCCCCGCCCATGCGGCGACGCCGACGGCCTGCAACAACCAGAGCGACTTCGACGGCGACGGCCAGGACGACGCCGCCGTCGGCGACCCGTTCGCCAACGGCGGCAAGGGCGCGGTACACCTGCTCTCCGGCACCAAGGTGGTCAGCCTCCCCCTGCCGTCCCTGGGTGACGGCGACGCGTTCGGCTGGTCGGTGAAGCTGGCCAGGGTCAACGCGGACGCCTGCGCCGACCTGGTGGTGGGCGCGCCGTACGCGGATGTGCAGGGCGTGCGCGACGCGGGCGCGGTCCACATCCTGTACGGCGGAGCCGCCACGCGACCCCAGCTCCTCACCGCCCCGCAACCCCAGCAGGACGCCCATTTCGGCTGGTCCCTGGCCGCCCACGGCAACCTCCTGGCCATAGGCGCACCCCACGAGAACGAAGCCCAGATCGCCGACACCGGATCCGTCTACATCAAGTCCGGCAGCCAACCCCTTAAGCGGATAAGTCAGGAATCGTCCGAAGTCCCCGGCAACGGCGAAGTCGGCGACCAGTTCGGATACTCGGTGGCCCTGTCCAAGGATCGGGCGTTGTTCGTCGGCGTGCCGTACGAGAACGACGACGGGGCGGGCCGCCAGGTCGGCGCCGGCAAGATCCACTCAGGCCAGGTCACCATCATCACGGACGCCACCGCGCCGACCCTCCAGGGCCAGAAGTGGGACTCCCCCACCAAGAAGGCCGGCGACCGGTTCGGCTACGCGGTCGCCTACACCGACGGCGTGGGCCTCGCGGTGAGCGCCCCCGGCCCCGGCTACGTGCAGCTCTACACCCCGGCGCTGCGCCCGGTCAGGACCATCCGCCAGGGCACGCAGGGCTTCGGCTACTCGCTGGCGATCTCGCCCGACGGCCGACTGGCCGCGGGCAGCCCGTACGGCGGGGGCGTCCTGCTCACCTCGTTCCAGTCCTCCGGCCAGGACCGGCGCCTGAACCTGGACGGCCGGGCCTTGGCCTTCAGCGGCAACCGCCTGCTGGCCGGCCAGCCCGACGCGGGCCGCGCGGGCCAGGTCGCCGTCCTGGGCCGCAACACCGAGGAGGTCCAGCGCGCCGAGCCCCCGGCCGGCGCCGACTTCGGCTCCAGCGTCACCGGCTGAACCCCCACGAACAGCAGGGAGGGCGTTGAAGGCATCAAGGCCACTGGCCGTGGCAGCGGTCATGTCCCTGCTGGTCACGGCCTGCACCACGCCGGACGGCGACCATCGCCCGGCGGCCGACTGCGCCAAGGCGAGCCCCCGGGACGTGGACGGCGACGGCCACGACGACCTGGTGGTGGGCGACACCGAACAGTGGCGAGCCGGTCCGGGCGCGCTGTACCTGATCAGCGCGGGCAAGGTGACCAGGCTCCCGGCCCCCGACAAGGACGCCAGGGGCCTGGGCGCCGCCGTGGGCATGGGCGACGTGGACGGCGACGGCTGCGCGGACGTGGTGGCGGGAGCCCCGTACACCGACGTGCGGGGCAACCAGGCCGCGGGCGCCGTCTACATCCTGTACGGCGGCCAGAAGAGGCCCCCCGGAAAGCTGGTCGCGCCAGACCCGAAACCAGGGGCCGGGTTCGGCGAGTCCCTGGCCGTCCGCGGCGACCAGATCGCCGTCGGCGCCCCGCATGACGACGCCGACGGCGTCACCGCCTCCGGCTCCGTACATCTGGCCGGCAAGGGCACGATCCACCGCACGATCACCCAGAACTCACCCGGCATCCCGGGCACCGGCGAACCGTACGACCGGTTCGGCACCGCCCTGGCCCTGGGCCCGGACGCGGTCCTGGTGGGCACGCCGTACGACAGGACGGCGACGCTCGTCGGCGAGCGCGCGATCAGGCTCCAGCCGCCGAAGAGCTGCCGCAACTACGCCGCCGCCGTCGCCTATCACCAGGGCTACGTCGTCAGCGGTTGCGGCCAGGTCAGGCTCTACGCCGACGACGGCACCCCCAGGTCCCACCTCACCAGGAAGGCGAACCCCACCCTGCTGACGGCCTCGCCCCAGGGCTACGCGGCGGTGTGGAGCGACGGCGCCTGGCAGGTGCCGCCCGGAGAGGCCCGCCCCTGGCAGCAGCCGGAGCCCTGGTCGGCGGCCCTCACGGAGACGAGCCTGGCCGTCGGCATGCCGACGGCCAGTCCGGGCGGCGCCGTCGCTGTCCTGGACCTCAAATCCGGAAATATCCAGACCTATCGGGTTCCGGGCAGCACCCAGTTCGGCGACGCCATCTCCGGCTGAGCGTCTCAGCCGAACAAGCGGGCCCCGCAGTGCGGCCACTGGCCCTCCCACCGGGCGCTCACCCGCTGGTACAGCAGCTGCGCCCGGTAGGTCTGCTCCTCTGCCGGCCACATCACCGGCGTCCCCACTCCGCCCACCGACTGCCAGCTGGCCAGGCTGAACTGGTACATGCCGTAGTAGGGCCCGGCCGGATTGAGCGCCTGGGGATTGCCGTGGGACTCGCACTGGGCCAGCCCGGCCCAGTTGAGTCTCGCGACCGCAGCCTGCACCGGCACGGTACGCGGCGGCAGCACCGGCCCCGGCGGCGTCACCCTGATCACGGTGCCCTGGCGCGGAAAGCTGTCCGGCGGCGGCGTGATCCTGTATCCCCGAGGCGTGTCGATCCGCTCCTGCCGCAGCACCTCCCGGACCGTTCCAGCGGTGGTTCTGGTCCACCTCCGGTCCGTCCCGGCGATCACCCGCACGCGCCGCGAGGTGTACATGGTCAGCGACATCCCCGACAGCGGCACCATCCGGTCGGGCGGTGCGGACAGCCGGCCGCCCGCGTGGTCGATCTCCAGCTCGTCGAGCGCGGCGGCGACGTTCGTGGCGGTCACCATGCGGTTGCTGGTGCGCCCGTCGACGGTCAGCCGGAGCGGGCGCGCGTGGCGGACCACGATCGTGGCGCCGTCGACGACCTGGTCGTGCCCGCCCGGCCGCAGGTAGTCGCCGAGCCCCACCGCCACCTCGGCCTCCGTCAGCAGCTCGAACACCGACCCGGCGAAGCTGCGGATCACGACGGTCTCACCGTCCACGACGAGCTTGATGTCCTTGGACATGCTCGCGACGGCCGCCAGTCCGCCCGTGACCGCGACCGCGGCCAGACCGACCACCAGCGTCCACGGCGAGCGCCATGGGACCTGCGGGCGCGGGGCGCGCCTTCTGCCACGCACGGGCGACCTCCGGAGAGACTCGGGCGCCCGACGCTAGCGGCGGGCACCCGCCCGCCTCTACCGGTTCACGAAAAGATGCCGAAGACGGTGGCCCCGTTGGCGGTGATCGCCTCGCACAGCACCTCCGGCTGGACGCCCTTGACCTCGGCCAGGCAGCGCAGGGTGAGCGGGATCAGGTAGGGGGCGTTGGGCTTGCCGCGGTGGGGCACCGGCGGGAGGTAGGGGGCGTCGGTCTCGACCAGCATCAGCTCGGCGGGCGCGACGGCGGCGGCCTCGCGCAGGTAGCCGGCGTTCTTGTAGGTGACCGGACCGGAGAAAGACATGAAATATCCGGCTTCGACGCACTTCGCGGCCATCTCGGCGTCGCCGGAGAAACTGTGGAAGACGACGACGTCCGGCGCCCCCTCCGCGGCCAGCGCCTTCAGCACGTCGTCGTGCGCGTCGCGGTCGTGGATCACCAGCGCCTTGCCGGTGCGCTTGGCGATCTCGATGTGCGCGCGGAAGCTCTCGTGCTGGTCGTCCTTCGAAGCCCAGTCGCGGAAGTAGTCGAGCCCGGTCTCGCCCACGGCCCGCACCTCCGCGCGCCGCGCGAGCCGTTCGATCTCGGCCAGCACCTCGGGCGTGGACGCGTGGGCCTCGTTGGGGTGGATCGCCACGCCCGCGTAGACGCCTCGGTGCTCGGCGGCGACCCGCGCGTTCCACTGCGAGGAGGTCAGGTCGTAGCCGATCGTCACCAGGCTCGTAACCCCCACCGAGCGCGCCTCGGCCAGAATCGTCTCCACCGAGGCCGCCGCCGCCTGCGCGGCCTGCGCCACCGGATCGCCTGATGAGGCCTGCCGGTTGCCGACCATGATGTCCAGGTGGCAGTGGCTGTCGAAGACCTCGGCGCCCAGAGGCTCGGGAACAGCGGGACTCTTGCTCACGTCGCCCAACCCTATAGTGGCTGCCATGCGGTTCGGGGTGCTCGGGGCGGTCCGCGCCTGGCGGGCGGACGGGAGCGAGGTTTCGCTCGGGGGCCCGGCCCGGCGCGCGCTGCTGGCCACGCTCCTGCTGAGCCCCGGCCGCGCGGTCGGCGCCGAGCGCCTCATCGACGAGGTGTACGGCGAGCGCCCCCCGAAGGACGCGCACCACGCCCTGCAGTCCCAGGTGTCCAGGCTGCGCCGCGACGGCATCGCGGTGGAGCGGGTGGCGGCCGGATACGTGCTGAACGTGGACCCGAACGACGTCGACGTGCACCGCTTCCTGCGCCTGGCCGAGCAGGGCCGCGAGGCGCTCGGCTCCGGTGATCCGGATCGGGCCGCCGGGCTGCTGCGGGAGGCGCTCGGGTGGTGGGCGTCGCCGGCGCCGGCCGTACATCTGGAGGAGCGGCACCTCGCCGCCCTGGAGGACCTGGCCGAGTCCGACCTGCGGCGCGGCGACCATCGCGCGGCCCTGGCCGCGCTCGGCGAGCTGGTCGAGAGCCACCCGCTGCGCGAGCGCCCGCGCGCGCAGCTCATGCGCGCCCTGCACGCGGCCGGCCGGCCCGCCGAGGCCCTGGTCGTCTATGAGCGCACCCGTCGGCTTCTGGCCGACGAGCTGGGCGCGGACCCCTCTCCCGAGCTGTCCGCGATCCACCGGGAACTGTTGCGCGGGGAAGATCCTCCCACCCCGCAGGAGGCGCTCCCGCTCACCAGCTTCGTCGGCCGCGAACAGGACGCGGCACGGGTAAGGGCGCTGCTGGCGCGGGCCAGGCTGGTGACGCTGCTCGGGCCCGGCGGGGTCGGCAAGACCAGGCTGGCCACGGAGGTCGTGCGCGAACAGCCGGGCCGGCAGGTGGTCGAGCTGGCCGCCATCCGCGACGGCAGTCAGTTGCCGCAGGTCATGATGGCCGCGCTCGGCGTCCGCGACAGCGGCCTGCATCCGCCGGGAGACCGCGAGGAGCCCGCCGACCCGGCCGTGCGCCTGGTCGCGGCGCTGTCCGGGCGCGAACTGCTGCTCGTGCTGGACAACTGCGAGCAGATCATCGACGACGTCGCCGCGCTCGCCGAACGGCTGCTCACCGCCTGCCCCGGCCTGCGCGTCCTGGCGACCAGCCGCGAGCCGCTGGGGCTGACCGCCGAGCACCTGTGGCCGGTGCGCCCGCTCCCGCTGGCCGACGCGGTCAAGCTGTTCACCGACCGGGCGCGGGCGGTGCGGCCGGACTTCGCCGCGCAGCCGGTCGTGGAGTCGATCTGCCTCGCGCTGGACGGGTTGCCGCTGGCGATCGAGCTGGCCGCCGCCCGCATGCGTACCCACGAGGCCGCCGAGCTGGCCGAGCGCCTGGAGTCCGAGCGGTTCCCGCTGCTGTCGCGCGGCAGCCGTACCGCCGAGGCCAGGCACCGCACGCTGCGCGCGGTCGTCGCGTGGAGCTGGGAGCTGCTGAGCGCCGACGAGCGGGCGATGGCCGCGCGACTGACCGTGTTCGCCGGCGGTGCGAGCGCCGCGGCCGCCGCGCGGGTCAGCGGTCTGCCGGACGCGGAGGCGCTGCTCGACTCGCTCGCCGACAAGTCGTTCGTGGAGGTCTCGGGCGGCCGTTACCGCATGCTCGCCACGATCCGCGCCTTCTGCGCGGAAAAGCTCGACGCCCCCCACGCGGTACGGCAGGCGCACGCGGCCTACTACCTCGACCTGGCCCTGGAGGCCGACCCCCACCTCCGCCGCGGCGAGCAGCTGCGCTGGCTGGACGCGCTGGCCGCCGAGCACGGCAACCTGCGTGAGGCGCTGCGCTTCGCCGTCGAGTCGGGAGCGGTCGAGCTGGGCATGCGGCTGATCGGCGCGCAGGCCCATTACCTGTGGATGCGCGGCATCCGCACCACCGCCATGGCCGAGGCCACGGCGCTGCTGGCGGCGGCGGGCCCGCGACCGGACCCCGCGCTCGGCGACGACTACGCCCTGTGCGCGCTGATCGCGGGCGAGGAGCGCTACCTGCGGCGGGCCTCCGCCCTGATCGACCGGGAGCACGGGCATCCGCTGCTGACGTTCCTGTGGCCGTTGATGACGGCCAACGGCGGCGACCCGGAACTCGTCCTGCGCGTGCTGCGCCGGGCCGAGAGCGGCGGCGATCCGTGGGCGCGGGCGATGTCCCGGATCATCTGGGCCTTCCCCCACATGGCGGCCGGCGAGTACTCCGCCGCGCACGCCGCCCTCACCGCCTCGCTGGAAGGCTTCCAGGAGCTCGGCGACCGCTGGGGCTCGGCGCTGGCCCTCGACTCGCTGGGCTGGCTGGGCGTCAACACCGGCGACCGGGTGGCGGCGCTGGCCCACACCAGCCGGGCGCTGGAGCTGGCCGAGCTGCTGGGCGCCGACGAGGACCACGCCGACCTGCTGTGCAACCGGGGCGACCTGCGCCAGCGCGACGATCCGGCGGCCGCGCGGGCCGACTACGAGCTGGCGGCCGAGGTGGCCAGGCGCTCGGGCATCCCCACCTACCTCGCCGCCGCCCTGCGCGGCCTGGGCGACCTGGCGAGGATGGCGGGCGACCTGCCCGCGGCCCGCGAGCTGTACCAGCAGGCGCTGGCCCGCTCCGACGCCGGATGGATCAAGAGCTCGGGCAACCACACGCGGGTGCTGGTCGGCGTCGGGCGGATGGCCGAGGCGGAAGGCGATCCGGTCGCCGCCGCCGAGGCCTACCGGCAGGCCGTCGAGGTGGCCGTCGCGACCGGGGCCGTCCCGGAGAGCGCGCGGGCCGTGGAGGCGCTGGCCGGGCTGGCCGAACCGGCCGAGGCCGCGAGGCTGCTCGGGGCGGCCGTGGCGCTGCGCGGCAGTGCCGTACCCGGTGATGAGGACCGGCTCGCGGCGGAGGCGCGCGCCCGTGCGGCGCTCGGTGAGCGGGAGTTCGCGGCCGCGCACCGGGCGGGCGCGGAGCTGAGCAGGCAGGCGGCGCTCAGACTCGCGGGCGTCAGCTCCGAGGCCATCAACGCCTCACCGCTGGGCGTGATCGCCGCGATGACCGGTGAGCCTCCGGTGAGGCACCGGTGAGCTCCCCCGGGCACGCTCACGGTCATGGACATTCTGATCTCCGGCGCGAGCATCGCCGGACCCGCCCTGGCCCACTGGCTCAACGCCTACGGCATCAACACGACGATCGTCGAACGCGCCCCCGCGCTGCGTGAAGGCGGCCACGCCGTCGACTTCCGCGGCAAGGCGCACATGAGCGTCCTGCGCAAGATGGGAATCCTCTCCGACATCGAGCGCGAGCAGACCAACATGGGCGCCTTGTGGAACGTCAACGAGGCGGGCAAGAAGCTGGCCAAGATGCCCGACGACATCTTCGCCGGTGACGTCGAGATCCTGCGCGGCGACCTGGGCCGCATCCTGTACGAGCGGACGAGGGAGAAGACGGAGTACATCTTCGACGACTCGATCGCCGAACTCCACGAGGACGCCCACGGCGTGGCCGTCACCTTCCAGCGCGGCGCCACCCGCCGCTTCAACCTGGTCATCGGCGCCGACGGCGTGCACTCCAACGTCCGCTCGCTGACCTTCGGCCCGGAATCGCGCTTCCACACCTACCTCGGGCTGTACAACGCGGTCTTCACCACGCCCAACCACCTCAACCTCAACTACAACGCCCAGGGCCTGAACGTGCCCGGCAAGGTGGCGTCCTCCTACGCCTCGCGGGCCAACACCGAGGCCAAGGCGGTGTTCTTCTTCGGCTCGCCGGAGCTCACCTACGACCGCCACGACGCCGAGGAGCAGAAGCGCCTCCTGGCCGACGCCTTCAAGGACGTCGGCTGGATCGTGCCGCGGCTGCTCGAGGACATGTGGAAGGCCGACGACTTCTACTTCGACTCGATCAGCCAGATCCACATGGACGAGTGGTCACGCGGGCGGATCGCGCTCGTCGGTGACGCGGCCTGGTGCCCGTCCCCGCTGTCGGGAATGGGCACCGGGCTGTCGGTGGTCGGCGCGTACGTGCTGGCCGGGGAGATCGCCACCCACGGCCACGTCGACGGCTTCCCCGCCTACGAGCGGATCATGCGCGAGTACGTGGCCGGAGCGCAGAAGTCGGCCGTAGGGGTCAGCAAGTTCATGGTCCCGGAGAGCAAGTTCATGGCCTGGTTCATCAACCAGAACTACAAGCTTCTCCCCTACATGCCGTGGAAGGGCCTCATGGCCAAGTCGGTCAGGAAGACCGCCGAGGCCATCACTCTGCCGGAGTATCCAGGCGCGCGAGCTCTTCGTCGACGACCTTCGGATCGAGCTTCTTGAACAGCGGTACGGGGGGCGCGAGTGGAGTGCCGGGCTTGATCGGCCGGTGCTCCCACCGCGCGCCGTCCTTGTAGTCGCCGGTGATCACCGGGTACGGCGTGCCGCCGTCCTCGTCGACCTCCCGGATCTCCGGCATCCCCGACCAGACGCCCTCGCCGCCGAGCATGGCATGGACCTTGTTGGACGAGGACGGCAGGAACGGCGTCAGCATCGTCTTGGCGTCGTCGACGACCTGGAGAGCGGTGAACAGGATCGACTTCTGCCGCTCGGCGTCGTCCTTGAGCTTCCACGGCTCCTGCTCGGCCAGGTACTTGTTGGCGTCGCGGACCACGTCGAGCGCCTCGGTGATGGCGTTCTTGAACCGCGAGCGGTTCAGTTCGGCGCCCACCGGCCCGAACGCCGCCCGCGAACGCTCCAGCAGCGCCCGGTCGGCGTCGGTCAGCTCGCCGGCCTCGGGGATGACGCCGAAGTTCTTGGCCGCCATCGAGATCGAGCGGTTGACCAGGTTGCCCCAGGCCGCGACGAGCTCGCCGTTGTTGCGGTTGACGAACTCCTGCCAGGTGAAGTCGGTGTCCTGGTTCTCCGGCCCCGCCACCGCGATGTAGTAGCGCAGCGCGTCGGCGTCGTAGCGGGCCAGGAAGTCGCGTACGTAGATGACGACCTGCCGCGAGGAGGAGAACTTGCGGCCCTCCATCGTCAGGAACTCACTGGAGACCACCTCGGACGGCACGTTCAGCGCGCCCAGGGAGCCCGCCTTGCCGCCCCTGGTGCCGATGCCGCTGTAGCCGAGCAACATCGCCGGCCAGATCTCGGCGTGGAAGACGATGTTGTCCTTGCCCATGAAGTAGTAGCTCTTGGCGTCGGGGTTCTGCCACCACTGGCGCCACGCGTCGGGGTCGCCGCTGCGCCTGGCCCACTCGATGCTCGCGCTGAGGTAGCCGATGACCGCGTCGAACCAGACGTAGAGCCGCTTGTTGGCCTGCTCGCTCCAGCCGTCGAGCGGGATGGGAACGCCCCAGTCGAGGTCGCGGCTGATCGCCCTGGGCTGCAGGTCGCCGAGCAGGTTGAGGGCGAACTTGAGCACGTTGGGCCGCCACTCGCCCTGCTTGGACTGCAGGTAGGTGCCGAGCACCTCGGCGAAGGCGGGCAGGTCGAGCATGAAGTGCTCGGTCTCGGCGAAGACCGGGGTCTCGCCGTTGATGCGGCTCTTGGGGTTGATGAGCTGGATCGGGTCGAGCTGGTTGCCGCAGTTGTCGCACTGGTCGCCGCGCGCGCCGTCGTAGCCGCAGATGGGGCAGGTGCCCTCGATGTAGCGGTCGGGCAGCGTGCGCCCGGTGGACGGGGAGATGGCGCCCATCGTGGTCTTCGGGAAGATGTAGCCGTTGTCGTAGAGGCCCTTGAAGATCTCCTGCGTGACGGCGTAGTGGTTGTTCGTCGTGGTCCGGGTGAACAGGTCGTAGGACAGCCCCAGGCCGGTGAGGTCTTCGGCGATGACCCGGTTGTAGCGGTCGGCCAGCTCGCGCGCCGTGACGCCCTCCTTGTCCGCCTGGACCTGGATCGGGGTGCCGTGCTCGTCGGTGCCGGAGACCATCAGCACCTTGTTGCCCGCCATGCGCTGGTAGCGACTGAAGACGTCGGACGGCACGCCGAACCCGGAAACGTGCCCGATGTGGCGGGGGCCGTTGGCGTAGGGCCACGCGACAGCGGTCAAGATGTGCTGGGACATGCCCTAAGCCTACGGGTTCCCGCCACCCGGAGTAATAGATGGATCAGTCCAAAACGTGCTACCGTCGGTTCCATGGCACGACCGAGGCAGTTCGACGAGGAGCGCGCGGTGGACGCGGCGATGCGCGCGTTCCTGGGCTCCGGGTACGAGGCGACCTCGACCCAGGACCTCTGCACCGCCACCGGCCTGGGCCGCAGCAGCATCTACAACACCTTCACCAGCAAGCACCACCTGTTCAAGAAGTCCCTGCGGCACTACATGGACATCAGGACCGCGGGCATCCTTGACGCGCTGGAGGGCCCGGCGCCCGTCCGCGAGAAGATCGGGACCCTGATGCGCCAGGCCGTCGAGCCCGCCGACGGACTGCCCCGGGGCTGTCTGGTTGTGAACACGATGATCGAACTGGCCCCGCACGACGCCGAGGTGGCCGCGATGCTCAAGCGGGACTACGAGCGGCGACTGGAGGCCCTGCGGGCGGCGATCGAGGCGGGCAAGATCTCGGGAGAGCTCGCGGCGGACAAGGACGCAACCGCGCTCGCGCACTTCGTCATCGCCTCCATCAGCGGGATCCAGGTCTCGTTGCGCGGGGGCGCGGGACCCGCGGCGGCTCAGGCGATCATCCGAACGGCGCTCGGCGCCTTCTGACGTTTGCGTGCCCTCATTTTGAACTGATCAATCTAAAACTAGGGAGACGTATGCCCCTCGCCGTCTATGTCCTCGGACTGGCGATCTTCGCCATGGGGACCTCGGAGTTCATGCTCGCCGGGCTGTTGCCCGCGATGGCCGCCGACCTGGGCGTCTCCGTCCCGGACGCCGGGCTGCTGATCTCGGCGTTCGCGATCGGGATGGTGATCGGGGCGCCGCTCCTGGCCGCGCTCACGTTGCGGTGGCCGCGCCGCCGTACGTTGCTGGCCTTCCTCGCGGTCTTCGTCGCCATGCACGTGGTGGGCGCGCTCGCGCCCGGCTACGGGGTGCTGTTCGCCACCCGCGTCGTCGGCGCCTTCGTCTACGCCGGGTTCTTCGGCGTGGCCGCCGTCGCCGCGACCGACATGGTGCCCGTGGGCTCCCGGGCCAGGGCGCTGGCCGTCGTCGTGGGCGGCATCACCCTGTCCACCGTCCTGGGCGTGCCCGCCGGCACGCTCATCAGCCAGTTCGCCGACTGGCGCGCCGCCTTCTGGACCGTCGCCGTGCTCACCGCGCTGGCCTTCGCCGGAGTCATCGCCCTGGTGCCCGCGGGGCGGGCCGCGGCGGCGGCCGTGCCGCGCCTGCGCGACGAGTTGCGTGCCATGGCCAACCTGCGGCTGTGGATCACCTACGGCGCGGTCTCGCTGAGCTTCAGCTCCATGATGGCCAGCTTCGGCTACCTCGGCGCGCTCCTGACCGACACGACCGGCCTGTCCGAAGGATGGGTCTCACTGGTCCTCGCCCTGTTCGGGCTCGGCAGCCTCATCGGCATCACCATCGGCGGCCGTACGGCCGACGCCCGGCCGTTCACCACCTTCTACATCGGCATGGCCGGAGTGCTCGTCACCTCGGCCGGCGTCGCGCTCCTGGCCTCATCCCCGGTGGCCATGGTCGTCACCGTCTTCCTGATGGGCGTCGCCGGCATGGCCACCAACCCGGCGGTCAGCGTCCGCGTGTACGCCCTGGCCGGCTCCGCCGCGACGCTGGCCGGATCCACGAACGTCTCGGCGTTCAACGTCGGCAACACCCTCGCCCCCTGGCTGGCTGGACTGGGCATCAGCGCCGGGTTCGGCTATTCGTCCGTGGGCTGGGTGGGCGCCGCCATGGCCGCGGGCGCGCTGGGACTGGGCGCGCTGGGCCACGCGCTGCACCGCCGCGCCGTCCCCGTCGCCGTGTGAGCTCACCCTGCCGGGGGCGGCAGGCGAAGGGTGGCGACGGCGCCGCCGTCCGGGGCATTGGCCAGGACGAGGGCGGCGCCGATGACGCGGGCCTGGCCCGTCGCGATCGTCAGGCCCAGGCCGTGCCCCCGGCCGCGCTCCGCGGCTCCGGTGCGGAAGCGCTGCGGGCCGTCGGCCAGCAGGCCGGCGGGGAAGCCCGGACCGTGGTCGCGGACCACGATCGTCGTGCCGTCCACCGTCACCTCCACGGGGGCGCCGCCGTGGCGGTGGGCGTTGATGACCAGATTGGCCAGGATGCGATCGAGGCGGCGGGGGTCGGTCTCGGCGGTGCCCGGGGCGGTGACGGCCAGCCGTACCGGGAGGGCGGTCCGCTCCAGGGACGCCCTGACGACGTCGGCGAGCGCCACCGGCCTGAGGTCGGCGTGCTCGGCGCCCGCGTCCAGGCGAGAGATCTCCAGCAGGTCCTCGACGAGGGCGCGGAGCACGCGCACCCGGTCGCGGACCAGGTCGGTCGCCTCCCCTTCCGGCAGCAGCTCGGCTGAGGTGACCAGGCCCATGAGCGGGGTGCGCAGTTCGTGGGCGACGTCGGCGGTGAAGCGCTGCTCGTTCTGGAGACGGATCTGGAGGCTGTCGGCCATCGAGTCGACGGCCGTGGAGATCTCGGCGATCTCGTCGCCGCGGCGGGCGGGGCCGGCGATGCGCGCGTCCAGGTCGCCCTCCGCGATACGCCGCGCGGTCCCCGCCACCCGCCGAAGCCGGCGGTTGGGCAGCTCGGCCAGCAGCAACGACAGCGGGACGATCACGGCGAGCGCGCCGAGCGAGGCCTGGGCGACGTCCCGGTCGAAGGCCACCAAAGCCCGCATGTGTACGCCCATGTCCACTTGCACGGTCAGCAACTGGTCGCCTTCGCGCAGGCCGCCCCACATCCAGGGACTCTCCGGTTCGCGGTCGTCGAACCAGTAGACCGGTTCGTCCGACAGGCGCATCTGGGTCAGGAGAGGCGGCGGGATCTCCTCGGCCGGCTTGTCCTGCCCCGCCCCCTCCTTCCGCATGTCGGTCAGCGCGTTGTACGCGCGCTCCCTGCCCACCTGCAAGGAGCGTTCGAGCGTGTCCCGGTGGACCAGCACGCCGACGACCACGGCCACCGCGCAGCAGGCCAGGGCCACCAGGGCGGCGATCCGCCAGCGAAGGGACCTCACCGGCGCAGCTTGTAGCCGAAGCCGCGCACGGTCTCGATCCGGTCGGCGCCGATCTTCTTACGCAGGCGCTGCACGCACAGGTCGACGACGCGGCTGTCGCCGTTCCAGCCGTAGTCCCAGACGTTGCTGAGCAGTGTCTGGCGGTCCAGGACGATCCCGGGGTTGGCCGCGAACTCCAGCAGCAGCCGCAGCTCGGTGGGAGCCAGCGCGACCGGCCGCCCGGCCCTGGTCACTTCCAGCCCGTCCCGGTCGATGGACAGATCGCCGAAGACGAGCGCCCCGGCCCCCGCGGACTCCGGGGCCGGGGCGGCACGCCGCAGCAGCGACCGGATCCTCGCCACGAGCACGGCGGTGTCGACCGGCTTCACCACGTAATCGTCGGCACCCGCCTCCAGCCCGGAGACCACGTCGAGCGAGTCGCCGCGGGCCGACATCATCAGGATCGGCGCGAGGCTCGTCTCCCTGACCTTCCTGCACAGGCCGATGCCGTCGAGGCCGGGCAGCATGACGTCGAGAAGCAGCAGGTCGTGGCCGCCTTCCCGGGACATCTCCAGTCCGGTGAGGCCGTCTTGGGCGGTGCTCACGCGGTAGCCGTAGCGCTCCAGCGCCATGGCGACCGCCTTGCGGATCACCTCGTCGTCCTCGACGAGCAGCACCCTGACGGGAGGCTCCTCCCGAAAATCAGACATTTCACCCCTTACGTCGACACACCCATGGTGCCGTACGCGCGCGTCCGCTTCGCCTCGGGCATGTATCAGCCGTGAATCAGCCCGAGGCCGGAAGCGCCCGCGCGGCGGGGATGCCTCAGTGGGTGGTGGAGTCCTCGCGGGTGACCGCTTCGGCGGCCTCCTCGGCGGCCTTGGCCGCGTAGTCGACCGGGGTCTCGCGGCTGCGCCTGATGCCCAGGATGCTGATGAACAGCGAGGCGAAGATGGTCTGGAAGCTCATGATGAACGCCGTCGCCGCCGGCACCACGAGGCGCAGGGACTCACGCGGGTCCAGTTCGCCGAAGCTGCGCACCTGCCAGTGCACCAGCGACATGACCAGCCCGATCAGACCGGCCAGGGCCAGCAGGCCACCGACCACGAGACCCTTTTCCAGGGTCACGATGCTGATCAGCTTGCGGACCCGTGGCGATTCGGGCAGGAAGCCCTCCTCCGCCGCGTACACCTTCGTGAACAGCGCGAACAACGCCGCCTGGAAGCCGATCACCACCATGGCCGACGCCCCGACCAGGGTGTCGACGTCGAAGGCGAGCTCGCCGATCCGGACGGGGCCGAAGGTCAGCGCGGTGCCGGCGACGAGGCCGACGAGCATGAGCGCGAGCCCGGGGATGAAGAACAGCCACTTCGGGCTGTAGAGGAGCAGGAAGCGCAGGTGGCGCCAGCCGTCGCGCCAGGAGCGCAGGTGCGGCGGGCGGGAGCGGCCGTCGGGCGAGAGCGTGGTCGGGACCTCGCGCACGTCGAGTCCCTGGAGCGTGGACTTGACGACCATCTCGCTGGCGAACTCCATGCCGCCGGTCTGCAGCCCGAGGCGCAGGATCGACTCGCGGCGGAAGCCGCGCAGGCCGCAGTGGAAGTCGCCGATGGCGCTCGGGAAGAACAGCCTGCCGACGAACGACAGGACGGGGTTGCCGAGGTAGCGGTGGAGCGGGGGCATGGCGCCGGGGGCGATGCCGCCCTTGAACCGGTTGCCCATGACGAGGTCGGCGCCCTCGCGCAGCTGCTCGACGAAAGGCAGCAGACCGGTGAAGTCATAGGAGTCGTCGGCGTCGCCCATGATGACGTACTTGCCACGCGCGGCCCTGATGCCGCCCATCAACGCGTTGCCGTAGCCCTTCGCGTCAACGTGGACCACACGGGCGCCCGCGTCCCTGGCCAGTTGCTGGGAACCGTCGGTGCTGCCGTTGTCGGCGATGAGCACCTCGCCCTCGATCCCGTGCTCCTCCATGCACGCAAGCGCCTTGCGGACACAGACTTCCACGGTCTCCGCCTCGTTGAGGCAAGGCATGACCACCGTCAGTTCCACGTCGTAGCCCTTCCAGTCACGGCACATCCAGCACACCATCATGCCGTCTGCCCACCCATGCTCGGGTCAAGTCCGAAAAACGCCTGGCATTCTTGTTGCCATGGTGAGCGTCGCGGAGATAACCCCAGTGGACGACTCCGCCCGTGGCCGAACCGCGCGTCTGCGCTCGTTCCTGCGCCGTCATCGGGTGTTCGCCGCAGCGCTCGCCGTGGGCGGGTTGCTGCGGCTCGTGACCATGCTCGGGTACGGCCCGGCGATGTGGTTCAACGACTCCTACGAGTACGTCTCGGTCGCCCTGCACCCGAGGCCCCACCCGATCAGGCCGGACGGCTACGGATTCTGGCTGCTGGCGCTGAAGCCGTTCCACAGCTTCGCCCTGGTCACCTTCACGCAGCACGTCATGGGCCTGGCCACGGCCGCGTTGATCTACGCGCTGCTCCGGCGCAGGTTCGGCCTGCCGACGTGGGGCGCGACGCTGGCGGCGGCGCCGGTGCTGTTCGACGCCTACCAGATCCAGCTCGAGCAGCTGATCATGTCGGACGCCATGTTCACACTGCTGGTCGTGGGCGTGATCACGCTGGTGCTGTGGAACCGGCGGATGTCGTGGAAGATCGGCGCGCTGGTGGGGGTGCTGCTGGCGCTGACCTGGCTGACGCGTTCGATCGGGTTGCCGATCCTGGCGCTGGTCGTGGCGTACCTGCTGGTGAAGCGGGTGGGCTGGCGGCCGATTGTCGCGATGATCACCGCGTGCGCGGTTCCTGTGCTCTGCTACATGGCGTGGTTCTCCACAAGCTTCGGCAAATTCGCGATGACCAACAGCGACGGGCTCATCCTCTACATGCGCACCGCCATCTTCGCCGACTGCTCGAAGATGAACATCGATCCGCGCAAGGAACTCGACATCGCTCTGCTGTGCATCGAGGAGCCCGTGAGCCAGCGGCCCGAGTACGCGCAGTGGTACCTGTGGCGCTCCGAGTACGGCCAGCCGCTGCACCGCCTGGGCGGCAAGACGTTCGAGTCGGTCAAGAACGACGCGGCCAGCAAGTTCGCCGTGCGCGCGATCCTGTCCCAGCCCGGCGACTACCTCCAGGTCGTGGGCCGTGACTTCCTGCGCTCCTTCCACTGGGGCCGCCCGCGCTTCCCCGACGCCTCCACCTACAACATGTACGAGTTCCGGCCCTATTACGAGCTCGTCAACGGCAAGCCGAAACGCCTGCCCACCTGGCCCTCCCACGCGCAGGGCCGTACCGACACCGACGCCTACTCCTACGAGCAGGGCCCGCCGGAGACCCGCATCGTCAGCCCCTGGGCCGACATCATGAGCGGCTACCAGAAGGTGTTCTACCTGCGCGGCATCATGCTCGGCGGCATCCTCCTGATCGGCCTGTACGGCGTGGCCGTCCGCTGGCGCACCTGGGGCGGCCCGGTGGCGCTGCCGTGGCTGGCCGCGTTCGGGCTGCTCCTGGCCCCGGCCGCCACGGCCGAGTTCGACTACCGGTACGTGCTGCCGGCCGTACCCCTCGCGTGCGTCGCGGCGGCGATCACCCTGCGAAACGGCATCAAGCGGAAAGTCACACCCACGAGCGCATCAGCATCCGAGCCCACCACTGAGCGTGCGTGATCGTCTCCGACGACAGGACCGGATACAGCCACCAGAAGTTGATCAGCACGACCAGCGTGAACGCCCCGACGGCGGCGCCGCCCCCGGCCCGCCGCATGGGCGGCGCGTTCTGCTTGCCGAGCACCAGCCCGCCGACCAGCGCGAGCGCCATGGCCATGAACGGCACGAGCGGCACCATGTAGAAGAGGTACATGGTGCGCTTGTCGGCCAGCCAGTAGTACACCCACGGCAGCCACCCGGCGGCGTACGCCAGCAACACCGCCCCCGCCCGCCAGTCACGCGTGGCCACGTACCAGACGACGAGCGCGACGAGCGCGAACAGCGCCGCGTACCAGAGCGCGGGCGTGCCGACCCCGAGCACGGCCTGCGAGCACTTGTCGGCCCCGCACCCCGTCGGCGGCAGATCGCCCTCGTAGTGGAAGGAGACGGGCCGTTTGAGCACCAGCCACTCCCACGGCTTCGACTGGTAGGGATGCCCCTCGACCAGCCCGGTGTGGTAGCCGAGCACCTGCAGCTGGTACTTCACCCACGACCGCACCGAGTCCAGCACGAAGAAGACGGGCCCTGACGAGGTCGCCTGCTCCCAGTTGCGCCCCCACCCGTGCGCCGAGACGAACCAGCCCGTCCACGAGAGCGTGAAGACCGCCGCCGGCACCGCGGCGAGCGCGCCCATCGCGGGCGCGAGATCGAGCGAGAAGGCTCCCTTGTACGGCTGCCGCAGCCCGACCGCCCGCCTGGCCCCCATGTCCCACACGAGCGACAGCAGGAAGAACGCCAGCAGGAACGGCAGCCCCGACCACTTGACCGCGCAGGCCGCGCCCATGCAGACTCCGGCGGCCAGCCGCCAGGGCCGCCACCCGAGCCGCGGCCCCTGGTCCGACAGCCGTGAGCGCTCGTACCAGTCGGCCAGCCGCCGCCGCGCGTGGTCCCGGTCGGTCACCAGGCAGGCGAACCCGGCCAGCACCCAGAACATCACGAAGATGTCCAGCAGCGCGGTGCGCGAGAGCACCAGGTGCAGCCCGTCCAGCGCCAGCAGGAGCCCGGCCAGGCAGCCCAGCAGCGTCGAGCGGGTCATCCGGCGGGTGACGCGGGCCAGGATCAGGATGGACAGCGTGCCGACGACGGCGGCCATGAAGCGCCAGCCGAACGGGGTCATGCCGAACATCCACTCGCCGACGGCGATCATCCACTTGCCGAGCGGCGGGTGCGCGACGTAGCTGGCGCACTCCGCCGACTCCGCGCACTGCTTGAAGATGTCCAGGTTGCCGGTGACCAGGCGCTGGTCGGCGATGGGGTTCTTGGAGTCGCCGAGGAAGGTCCGCTCGACGCCGTACTTGAGGAGTGAGTAGGCGTCCTTGATGTAGTACGTCTCGTCGAAGACCACGGCATGCGGCTCGCCCAGCCGGAAGAACCGCAGGATCGCGCCGAAGGCGGCGACGAGGGCGGGGCCGAGCCACCCCCACAGTGCGCCTTCCTGCATCGGCGGAACCAGCCGCTGTGCGGAAACCCCCCAGTTCTTCACGATGCGCACCCTATGGCGTCGGAGATCTCCTGTGAACCGCGTCGTACAGCTCTCGTTTGGGAATCCCGGCCTCCTTGGCCACGTCAGCGACGGCCTGCTTACGCTGGGTTCCCGCCTCGGCCCTGCGGTCGACCTCGGCGACGAGCGCCTCGATGTCCTGCTCGCCCGCCCCGGCCACATGACCTGCCACGACGACCGTGATCTCGCCCTTGACTCCGGCCTCGGCCCAGGCCGCCAGCTCGGCCAGGCCGCCGCGCCGTACCTCCTCATAGGTCTTGGTGAGCTCGCGGCAGACCGCGGCGGGACGGTCGGCGCCGAAGGCGGCGGCCATCGCGGCCAGTGAGCCGGCCAGGCGGTGCGGCGCCTCGAAGAAGACCATCGTGCGCTCCTCCGCGGCCAGCGCGCCCAGGCGGCGCGCCCGCTCGCCGCCCTTGCGCGGAGGGAAACCCTCGAAGCAGAAGCGGTCGCTGGGCAGGCCGGAGATCGCCAGCGCGGTCGTGACCGCGGACGGGCCGGGCAGCGCGGTGACCGTGACGCCCGCCTCGACGGCCAGGAGCGTCAGGCGGTAGCCGGGGTCGGACACGCCCGGCATCCCCGCGTCGGTGATCACGACGACGGTGCGCCCCTCCTTGAGCGTCTCGACGAGCTCCTGGGCGCGCCCGGCCTCGTTGGCGTCGTAGTACGACACCACGCGGCCGGTGATCTCCGCGCCGATGTCATGCGCCAGCCTGCGCAGCCTTCTGGTGTCCTCGGCCGCGATCACGTCCGCGCTTTCGAGCGCCTGTCTCAGCCGGGGGGAGACATCTCCCGCTTGCCCGATCGGGGCTCCTGCCAGCACCAACTTGCCGTCTTGTGTCACCCGGCCATTGTCGCAGGGCACCCCAATTGCACCGTGTTTCTTATCTATTCCACGGCTTGGGGCCCGTACGATGTCCGAATGGCCGTGACCGATTTCCAGTACCAGGCCGTGGACGATCCGAACAAGCCGCAGCCGCGATCGGTGCGTGACCGGCTGGTCCCGCCGATGGGCGGCAGCGTGCTCTGGGGCTGGGTGGGCCCGCTTCTGATCGCGGTGTTCGGCGGGGTGCTGCGTTTCGTCAACCTCGGCCATCCGAAGGCCGTCGTCTTCGACGAGACCTATTACGCCAAGGACTCCTTCTCGCTGATCACCTGGGGCGTCGAGAAGGTCGCGATCAAGGACGCCGACAAGGCGCTGCTCGCCGGCAACACCGACATCTGGCAGAAATGCACCCAGGACGCACTCGACAAATGCGCCTCCTACGTCGTGCACCCCCCGCTCGGCAAATGGATGATCGGCTTCGGCGAGTGGCTGTTCGGCATGAACCCGTACGGCTGGCGCGTCGCCGCCGCCATCGTCGGCACGCTCTCGATCCTGGTCATCGCCAGGCTGGCGCGCCGGATGACGCGTTCGACGCTGCTCGGCTGCTTCGCCGGCCTGCTGCTGGCACTCGACGGCCTGCACTTCGTGCTCTCGCGCACCGCGCTGCTGGACATCTTCCTCATGTTCTGGGTGCTGGCCGGGTTCGCCTGCCTGGTGGTCGACCGGGACAGGATGCGCGGGCGGCTGGTCGACTGGTACGAGACCTCGCCGATGACGCCGGAGGGCCCGTGGCTCGGGTGGCGGCCGTGGCGGATCGCCGCCGGCGTGTGCCTGGGCGCCGCGTGCGCGGTCAAGTGGTCGGGCATCTTCTTCCTCATCGCGTTCGGGATCATGTCGCTGATCTGGGACATGGGGGCGCGCCGGGCGGTCGGGCTGCGCAAGCCGTACGCGGGGGCCTTCGGCAAGGACGCGCCGACCTGGCTGGGCGCGGTGGCGCTGGTGCCCGCGCTCACGTACGTCGCCACCTGGGCGGGCTGGTTCGCCAGCGCCGACGGCTACGGCCGCAACTGGGCGCAGGCGACCTCGTCAGGACCGCTCTACTTCGTCATCGACTCGGCCAAGTCGTGGTTCAACTACCAGGTGCAGGTGCTCGGCTTCCACACCGGCCTGGAGTCCACGCACCCCTACCAGTCGGAGCCGTGGCAGTGGCCGCTGCTGCTGCGCCCGGTCGCCTTCTACTACGAGGGCAAGCAGACCGGCTGCGGCGTCAAGGACTGCTCGGAGGCGGTGCTCGGGGTGGGCACGCCGGTGATCTGGTTCGGGGCGCTGGCCGCGCTGGTGGCGTTGATCGCCTGGTATGTCGCCTCGCGGGACTGGCGGGCGGGCGCGGTGCTGCTGGCGTACGCGGTGGGCTGGCTGCCGTGGTTCTACTACGCGATCGCGGACAACCGGACGATGTTCCTGTTCTACGCGATCCCTATGATTCCCTTCATGGTGCTGGCCATCACGCTCTGTGCCGGTTTGCTGATCGGCCCCGCGGCGCCTCCGGGCGGTCCGCTGCCGATGCGGCGTACCGTCGGGGCCGCCGCGGTCGGCGCGTTCGCCCTGCTGGCTCTGGTGAATTTCTGGTGGTTGCACCCCATCCTGACCGCCGATCTGATCCCCTACGCGGAGTGGAAGGCACGCATGCTCTTCGACAAACGCTGGATCTGACCCGCATCACAAGCCGCAATAGGATGAATTCATAGGGTAGCCACTGTGCACGACCCAATACGCACCGGATTCGGTCATCGTCAGGCCTGGGGTCCATACGGCAAACTTCGAGGCATGAGTGCACCGGATGTCACAGCGCTTCTCACGGAGTTGGAGCGCTCCGAGCCGGACCTGGCCGAGGATGCCAGGACCGCAGTCGAGTGGCTGACGGGCGGGGAGCCGTTGGAGACGGTGACCCAGCTCGATGTATGCGAGTTTCTCTGGTACACGCTTCCGCTGAAGGTGGGCGGCGACCACGAGCGGCTGGCCCGCTCCCTCGGCAGGCTCCTGGCCATCGGCGGCCTGGAGCGCTACGCCGCCCTGTGCGAGTCCCCCACGACCACCCAGATCCTGCGCACCTACGCCCGCGACGGCGAGGACGCCGGCACCGCCGCCTACCAGGAGGCGCTCGAAGCCACGGGCGTGCTCCCTCCCGACGTCCCGGACCTGCGCTGGAGCATGATCATGGGCCCGGAGGAGCTGGGCGCCCACGTGGCCTGCTCCGCCGCGCTCGAACTGGCCATCCTGTCCGGTGAGGAGATCGACCGCGTCGCGCTCACCCGCCGCTGGCTCACCGAGCCGCGTACCGAGCTCGGCGGCGACAGCTGGCTCAACCGCGTGCACGGCGAGCGCCTCAACCGCTGGGTCCTGGGCCGCGGCCCGGCCAGGCGCGAGCTGGCGCAGCCGTTCGAGGTGCGCCTGCACGCCCCCATTCCCCACCAGCCGCTGCCCGCGCTGCACCGGCTGCTCACCCTGGCCTCCTCGGAAAGCCTCCCGCTGCGCCTGGCGCCATCGCCCGAGGCGCTGCGCCTGCGCGAGGTGGCCGAGCACGACCTCGGGGCGCTGCTGCGCGACGGTTCCAAGCTGACCATCACCGAGGAGGGCCGGCGCCTGCTGCGCTCACCGGAGCAGATGTGGGCGACCGCCACCGGGCTGCTGCTGTCCCGCGTGGACCACGAGTTCGACCTCTCGGTCCGGGAGGCCGCGCTCATGCTGCTCGCCGACGGCAGCGTGATGTCGCCTCAGGAACTGAACACCCGCGTGGCCGAGATCGTCGGGGGCGAGGGCTGGCACCCGGCGACCGGCCGCGAGGACATCTCCCGCCCGCTGTCCGACCTCGTCGGACAACTCACCGCGCTCGACCTCGCCTTCGGCGACGAGTTGGTGGTACGGCTGACGCCCACCGGCCACCTGGCCGCCCTGGCCGCGCTACGGGCGCACGCGCTCCGCCCACGCCAATACGTCAGCCCAGGATGACCTTCGCCCCCCGACGTAAGCCCTGGATGACCCGCACTTCCATGCACCCGCGTCAGCCCTGGACGACCTTCGCCTCCACGCACCCCCCGCGTCAGCCCTGGATGACCTGTACTTCCGTGCACCCGCGGAACTCCGCGTAGGGCGCGGCCTCGGCCGCGACCGTGTCCCGATCGACGTCCCCCTCGACCGTGATCATCAGCTTGGCGCCCTTCTTCTGCTGCCGCCACAACCCCGCCGTCTCGCCGTCCAGAAGGATCACCCCGGGGTTGCCGGTCTTCCTCCAGATCCGCGGCCGCAGCCCCGGGTCAGGCGCCAGCGTGCCCCGGTCTCGCAACTGCAGAAACGGCTCGTACGGCGGCAGCAGCCGCATCCCCTTGGGCCGCTCCGCCCCCTTGAGCTCGGCCAGATCCTCGGCCAGCACGAACCCCCCGCCCGCCTCGGCCATCTCCCCCGCGACCTTCGCCCAGGAGCGCGCCGCGTAGTGGACGCTGACCCCCGCCCAGGAGGCGAAGTCGTCAGCCGTACTGGGCCCGTAGAGCCGCAGATACCGCCGCACCAGCCCCGCCCGCGCGTCCTTGTCCGCCGGCACCCCGGCCAGCCACTGATCCACCCGCATCAACGACGCCTCGTTGCCGACCCGGGGCGCGATCGCGAACTCCCCCGTCAGCGAAGCCGCCCGCGTGAGAATGGCGCTGAACGACGAGAACATGTCCGGCTCCATCCACGGCGCGAACTCCGCCGGCAGCCGCGGAGCCAGCGCGCTGCCCAGCTCCCGCTTGGTGAGCGTACGCCCGTCCAGCGCGTCCCTGGTGGCCTCGATCACCCGCTCCATGGTCGCGCTGGCGCTCCTGCCCATCTGATCGAGCATCGGCAGAAACCCGGCCATCTGCGCCCGCCACGACTCCTCGTCGTCGGGCAGCAGCCCACGGGTGAACAGCGGCAGCTCCGCACTGCTCACCAGGCACGGCGAACCGCGCAGGCTCCACGTCTGGATCAACGTGCGCCGCTTGGCGATCGCCGCCTCGACCTCCGCGACGCCCACCTCGGCCCGGGCCCGCAGCGCCAGTTGCGCCGACCCGGGCGGCGTGTTCTGCGGCGCCGTGGCCGCGGCGTCGGCCAGCGTGCCCCGCTCGTCCAACTGGTGCCGGCGCAGCCGGAAGGCGATGACCTGCTCTCGTTCGACGTTCATGAACCCGCCCGCGTCCTCTCTGCCCGAACCGACACTATCCACCTCATAAGATCCATGACCATGGAAAGTCACCTGGCCGGTGCGGGCGAGATCGGCGTCCTCGTCCTGGCCGGATCCAGCGGCCGGATCGACTCCGCCCGATGCGACCTGCTGGCCGCACACGGTCTGACGGCTCTGTCCATCCGCTGGTTCGGCGGACCGGGACAGTCGCCCGGAATCTGCGAGATTCCGCTGGAGACATTCGTCACCGGACTCGACATGCTGACCGAGGCGGGCGCGCGCCGGCTGACCATTCTCGGGCTGTCCAAGGGCGCTGAGGCGGCCCTCTCGCTCGCCTGTGTGGAGCCGCGGGTGGAGACCGTGGTGGCGCTGTCGCCGTCCTCGGTGGTCTGGGCCGGTTTCGGCGTGGCGGGGCCGTACCGGTCCTCGTGGACCTGGCGCGGCCGCCCACTCCCCTTCGCCCCCTATCCCCCGGAATGGCCGGCCGACGGCCCGCCCACCTCCTTCCGCGCGTTCTACGAGCGTGGCCTCGCGGCGGCTCCCGCCGAGTCCGCCATTCCCCTGGAACGCTCCCGCGCCGACGTGGTCCTCGTGGCCGGCGGCGACGACCAGATGTGGCCATCCCTGACGTTCGCGCACGCCCTGACCGCGCGGCGCGAGGTCCGCCTCGTCTCCCACCCGCGGGCCGGCCACCGCCCGCGCCTGCCCGGCGAGCCCGCCCCCGCGCCGTCCGCCTCCTATGTGTACGGCGGAAGCCCGCACGCCGACGCCGAACTCGGGGAAAGGGCGTGGCCCGAGATCCTCAGGGCACTTCGGGGGCGGACATGAAGAAGGGCCCACGCCGAGGCGTAGGCCCTTCTTCAGTAGACGGTGCGCAGGTCGCCTATCGGCGAAATGCACAACGCGGCTCCAGCCGAACGGTAGTCCGCGAAGGCGGTAAATGAGGCCCTGGGACACTGGACACACCGGCTACGGGTTGTGTAACCACCCCCCAGCCAAGAACATTCCCGGGCTAGGCGACCGTCCCGTAGAGCGGCGCCCCGGCCCACTCGTACACCAGATGCACCACCCCGGTGCTGGTCACCCGCGACGCGGCCAGCTTGAGCCCCGCGGGCACCGTCCCCTCGGAGAACAGCCGCTTGCCCTCCCCGACCACGACGGGGAAGACCAGCAGGTGATATTCGTCCACCAGCTCGGCCTCCTGAAGGGTGCGCAGCAGGTCGCTGCTCCCCTGCACGAGAATGGCCCCGTCGGTGCTCTTCTTGAGCTCGGCCACCGTCTGCGCGGCCTCGCCCTGAAGCACGTGGCTGTTGTTCCACGTCACCTCCTTGGGCGAGCGGGTGGTGACGTACTTGGCCATGCTGTTGATCTTGGCGCCGCCGTCCTCATCCGACACGTCCGGCCAGTACGAGGCCAGAATGTCGTAGGACTTGCGCCCCAGCAGCATCCCGTCCGCCCGCTCGAGCACGTCCGCCATGATCTCGTTGAAGTCCTGGTCGACGTGAGCCGGCAACCACCCACCCCGCGTGAACCCGTTGGACTCGTCCTCGGTCGGGCCACCGGGCCCCTGCATGACGCCGTCCAGCGACACGAACGTCCCGACGATCAGCTTGCTCGCCATCTTCCCGCTCCCTCTGTTTCTTCCTGCTCTCTGTCTGTGCCCACAGCGTGCCGGGAGCGGCTTAAGGTCTCCCTACGATTCCCCTACGAGCCCTCAAGGTCAGTCTTCGGGCCGGAGCGACCCGCGCCGTGCCTTCCGCGTGGAGGCCAGCGCTCCGGCCAGGCCACTCACCACGCAGACCAGCACCAGCCCCGCGTACTGCGGGACGGAGTAGGCGAACCCCGCCCGGCCGGTCGCGGCCTTGCCGAGCGCGGCGAGCGATGCGGCGGCGATGCCCGTCCCGAGCAGCGTCCCGGCGCACGTCACGGTCAACGTCTCCCAGCACACCATCCTGGTGAGCTGCCGCGGCTTGGTCCCCAGGGTGCGCAGCAGCCGGATCTCCTCGGTCCGCTCGGCCATCGTCATCGCCGTCGCGTTGAGCACCGAGATCACGGTGTAGGCCACCGCAGATCCCACCAGCACCGGCGCCGCCCACGCCGCCGGCCCCGTGCGGGTGATGTCCACCGCCGCGTCGGTGGTCGCCACGGCGAACAAGAAGGTGCAGGCGAGCGCGATCGTCAGCATCACCGGGGACGCGGCCGCCATCGCCCGGCGCGGCTGGGTGATCAGCGAGGACCTGGCCAGCATCCCTGCGCCCGGGTCGAGCCGGGCCGCCACCGCCCCGAACAGCCAGCCCATCCCCCGCAGCGCGACAGGGCCCAGCGCGGACGCGCCCACGCAGAGCGCCATCGTCGCCCCCAGCCCGGTCGGCACCGCGGCCGACTCCTTCACCTGCGGCACCAGGTACAGCAGCACGATGCCCCCGGCCAGCGCCGCCACTCCGAAGACCGCCCTGGGCCAAGGCAGCAGCCGCCGCTGCGCCGCGCTCTCCCGCAGCACTTCAAGCGGCCCCACGCCCACCGCCTTGCGCGCCGCGGCCCGAGCCGCCAGCAGCGTCACCACCAACCCCACCACCAGCGCCAGGATGAACGGCCCCGCCGTGACCTTCACCGGGACACCCATCGGCGCCAGCCCGGTCATCCTCATGAACGCCGCCATCGCCGCCGCGTAAGGGACGGCCAGCAGGCAGCCCGCCACGCTCGCCAGCGCGGCCACCACCATCGCCTCCGCTGTGACGAGCCGGCTCACCTGCCGCGGCGTCATGCCGATCGACCGCAGCAGCGCCCAGGTCCTGCGCTGGCGCAGCACGTACAGGCTCAGCATGCCCGCGACCACGAAGACCGACACGAACCCCGACACCGCGGCCGACAGCACCAGCAATCCCATGACGCCGCTCAGCTCGTCGCGCGCTCCGGCGCCGGATACCACCATGCCGCTGCCGCCCACCAGCATCACGGCCAGCAGCACCGCCGCGAACGAAGCGGCGAAGCCCATCCGGTTGGTACGGACGTTGTTCCAGGCGAGTACGAGTGTCACCGCCGGCCGCCCAGCCGCATGCCGATCTGGTCGGCGGAGGGCTTGTTCAGGATGTCGACGATCCGCCCGTCGGTCAGGAACAGCACGCTGTCGGCCCCGGCCGCCGCCTCCGGATCGTGCGTGACCATCACCACCGTCTGCCCGAACTCGTCAACCGCCTCCCGCAGCAAGGCCAGCACCTCGTGCCCGCTACGGCGGTCCAGCGCCCCCGTCGGCTCGTCGGCGAACAGCACCTCCGGCCTGCCCAGCAGGGCGCGGGCGATCGCCACCCGCTGCTGCTGTCCACCGGACAACTGCGAGGGACGATGCCCTTCCCGCCCGGCCAGCCCGACGCGGTGCAGCAGTTCCCGCACGCGTGACGGGTCGGGCCGCCGCCTGGCCAGCCTGGTGGGCAGGATCACGTTCTGCCAGGCGGTCAATGACTGCACCAGGTTGAAGGCCTGGAAGATGACGCCGATCCGGTCGCGGCGCAGCACCGCCAGGTCCTTCTCCCCCAGACGGGTGATGTCCTGCCCGGCGATCCGAACCGCGCCCGAGTCCGGCCGGTCCAGCCCTGCCGCGCACTGCAGCAGCGTGCTCTTCCCCGACCCCGACGGGCCCATCACGGCCGTGAAACTGCCACGCGGAAACCCGACACTGACCTGACCGAGCGCCGCCACCTCGGTGGCGCCCTTCCCATATGTCCTGGTCACTTCCTCAAGGACAACTGCATGATCACGCATGACCAGCAGCGTGCCGGACCAGACCCGTCACCGCCCATCAGGCATCACCCCGGTCGGCCCCTGACCTCACAACCCTGAGCGCGACCGGGGCACCACCAACATCCCCGCAGGTAGCCGCCCCACACCGACCAGAAGTCCAGCCACTGCGCTCCCTCACCGGGCCCGAGCCGATGCGGCCCCCGGACACCTGTCTTCCGAACGTGCCTCCCACCCAGTAGTCGTCGACGGAGATGACTGATGGCCGACGGGTTCGCCGAGTACGTGGCGCACCGCCATCTACGGCTGTGCCGGATGGCGTACCTCCTCGCCCGGGACTGGGGCACGGCCGAGGACCTGGTGCAGACAGCGCTGGTCAAGGCTTGGGCGGCCTGGCGGCGGATCGAGGGCAACCCCGATCCGTACGTCTATCGCATCATCGTGAACACCCACGCCTCGTGGTGGCGCCGGCTGTGGCGGGGCGAGGTGCCGGTCAAGACCCTGCCCGAGACGGCCGACCCGCATGACCAGACCACCGCGGTGGACGACCAGGTGGCGCTGTGGAAGGCCATCGCACCCTGTCGCCACGCCAGCGGGCGGTGATCGTTCTGCACTACTTCGAGGGGCGGACGCTCACCCAGGTCGCCGACATCCTCGCTGCTCGCTGGGCGCGGTCAAAAGCCAGCTCGGCAGGGCCCTGACCCGTCTCCGGCTCGATCCGGACATCCGCACCATGAACCTGGAGGAGCTCCAGCGATGAGGCATACGGAAAGCAATCTGCGCGCTCCTGGAGAAGCACGCCCACGACCCGACCTTTGGGGAACCGGTCCCCCACCTCGACGCGATCATCCGGCGAGGCCGCCGGACCCGCCGGTCCCGGCGCGCGCTGAGCGTCGGGGCAGCGCTGGCCGTCGCCGCCACCGCCGCCGTCCTGCTGACGGGCACCGTCCGGACGGACCGGGCCGTGGTGGCCCAGCCGCCCAGCTCGGCGCGGGTCGAGGCGCGCCCGGAACTGCCCGAGACGTTCCCCGTGGTGCTGGGAGCCGAGAGGTTCACCCTTTCCCTCATCCACTCCCAGCGCTTCGGTACGATAGACGTCCGCCGGACCGTCACGTTCACACCGACAAGTGTCTCCGCGGTACAGGTGTGGGTCTTCCCCGCGGACGCCCCCGTCGTCAAGGTCGCCGAGGAGCTCGGCCGCTGCCGGCAGTTCTCCAAGTCGGTGACGTGCGACGAGCGGGCGGCCATTGTCGCGCTTCTCCATCAGGACGTGCGCGAACGTCTCTTGGCGGAGGTCGGCGAGCGGCTCGGCGAGTGGGCGGTCGGCGTCTACGACCGCCCTGCCGCCGGAACCCCTGAGACTCCCAAGCCCCTTCGGAGCCGTCGAACGCGGCCAGAGCCCTCCGTGACCGCGGACGGCCAGGCTCCTGAGGAGATCAATGATCTTTGAGCCAGGATTCCAAGGCGTTCAGCTCGCGCAAGGGGAAGGTCTCGCCGCTCCACTGCCGGGCGTACTCCTCCTCCCCCAGGTCGAAGAGCAGTCGCCTGACCGATCGGACCACCGCCCCAACGAGCGGACGCACCTCGCCCAGAAGCGTGAACACCTCCCGCCCCACCTCATCCGGCTCAGGCCGCATCCGGTCCGGGAACGTGAGGATGCGTACGCTCGCCGAAGCCGCCCGCAAGCCGACGACGAACCTACGTATCCGCGGATACAGCCGTATCCCTGGCTATCTCCCATTGTCATCGTGCCCCGTCAGCGCGTGGCGGCTTAGCTGAACGTGATGATTCCTTCACGAATTCCTACGGTCGACGATCCGGGACTGCGCTTGATGCAGCAGCTTCGCGCGGAGCTTGAACGTCTCGGGATCGCCGCTGATCTACATCACGGGTATGGGGTGGCTCTGCTCAGCGTGTAGGTGGAGCTGGTCGTCTGGCCGAACGGTGCGTGACCGCACTGAAAGCCCACCGCGCACGCCAAGAGGTGATGCGCACCGACGCCGGAGACCGGTGGAAGGATCACAACCTGGTCTTCGTCGCCTCCGCGGTCGGCACGCCACTCGACGCGCACAACGTCAGGCGCTCCTTCCGCGCCATCCTCAAGAAGGCGGGCCTGGACGATAAGGAGTGGACCCCTCGGGAGATGCGGCACAGCTTTGTCTCTCTGCTCTCGGACTCAGGCGTCCCTCTGGAGAACATCTCCCGCCTCGTGGGCCACAGCAACACGACGGTCACCGAGACGGTCTACCGCAAGCAGCTCCGCCCGGTGCTCCTGGAGGGCGCCGAAGCGATGGATCGACTCTTTCCAGACGGATGATGCATGATCATCACACAGCTTCACACGACGAAGGGTGATCATTGAAGCGCGTAAGAGAAGCCCGTCGCGGCGGAGCTCGTGGTTTCGTCCTCGTCGGCTGGTTGTTCCTCATTTTGGGCGTCGGTATGGGAACGGGGAGCGACGCGACCTCAGCGGTAATCGCGTTGGTAGGTGTGGGCCTGGGATGTCTCGTCACAGCCGTCGTGCTGGCGATTGAGGACCTTCACCGCCGCTGATCAGAACCCGTAGTCACTCAGTTGGTCACCCAGCAACGCAGAAGGCCGCCTCCGATCTCTCGGAAGCGGCCTTTGACCTGGGTGGAGATGAGGGGATTCGAACCCCTGACCCCTTCGATGCGAACGAAGTGCGCTACCGGACTGCGCTACATCCCCAAGGACTCGACCAGATTAGCAAACTCCCTGGGGTCCTCGCGCCACCGATTCAGTCCCCGACCGCCCGCCGAGGCGGTTCCGCGTACTGGTCGAACAGGACGTCCGGCTGTCGTGCCGTGAACTCGATGATCTCGGCTTCCCGCTCGGCCTCCAGCCGCCGCTGCTCCCGGACCCGCCGCCGCCGTTCGGCACGGGACTGGGCGGCGCGGCGCCGCCGTTCCTGATCCACCTGTACGGCGATGCGCAGGAACCCAAGATAAGCCGCCATCACCACGATTGAGGGAGCAACCCCCCACCACGGCATCATCCGCACCGCCGCCGTCACCAGCGACGCGATCACCAGCAACGACGTGAAGAACAGCAACCGCCGCCGCCGGGCCACGATGATCGCCCGTCGCCGCGCGCGGAACTGCCGAGGGTCCACGACGGGCGCGGCGGGTTCCTCGATGGAGTACTCGCCGGTGTCCGGCTGGTCCATCAGCGAGGCGCCCTGCACCTGCTCCAGGTCCGGCAGCTGGTGCTCGCCCGTGTAGTACTCCTCTTCGAGCTCGGCCAGCTCGGCGAGGTTCGTCTTGTCCCTGCGCAGCCACATCGGGACAAGGACGCACAACCACATGACGACGATGGCGAGATAGAGGAGGACGCTGCTCACGACCACCTCCGGACACGATTAAGGGCAGCATGAAAACGCCTGTGCGTTCTTGGCGTCTTCGATGTGCTCACGTCACGCACCGTAAGACCGCGTGTCACTAATTGACGAGCATTCGATGCGGTGTGTCGCGAGATCGTCAAACCTCTTCTACCGGAGACCCACCGTGAGCCGCTGACTCACGCGCGCGACGCCACTGCACGAGTAGACCGCCGGGAACGTCCTCGACGGTCAACGCGTAGCAGATGTGGTCGCGCCAGGCTCCGTCGATGTGGAGTTGGCGACGCCGAATGCCTTCTTCCCTGAAACCGAGCTTCTCAACCACTCTTCTGCTCGCGTGATTTTCCGGCCGGATGTTGGCTTCGATGCGGTGCAGCCCGGTGGTGAAGAAGCAGTGGTCGACGGCCAGGGCGAGCGCCGTCGGCGTGATGCCGCGCCCGGCGAGCGCGCCGTCGACCCAGTAGCCGACCTGCGCGGAACGGGCGGATCCCCACACGATCGCGCCGACGGTGAGTTGTCCGGCGAAATGCCCCTGATAGGTGACGACCCAGGGCAGCGCCATGCCTTGGCGGGCTTCTCTGCGCAGCGTGCCGACCATGGACACGTACGGTCCGAGACCGGTCCTGAACAGCGGCGTCTCCGGGTTGCTCGGCTCCCATGGGCGCAGCCATTCGGCGTTGCGCAGGCGCGTCTCGCGCCACACCCGGACGTCTCCCAGCCGCAACGGCCGCAGACCCACTGGCCCTTCGCTCAGAGTCGCCGGCCAGCCACGAAGTCGATCCACACCCTCATCATCCCCCCATCGGACGTCATGTCGCCACGCATCAGCGCGGGTGATCGCCGCCGCGGATCTGCTCGACCGCGTGCTGAAGGATGGGCGCGAGTACGGCCACGCCGTCGCGCACGCCACCGCTGGAACCGGGCAGGTTGACGATGAGGGTGTCGCCCGCCTGGCCGGCCAGACCTCGCGACAGAATCGAGGTCGGCACTTTTTCGCGATTCGCCTGCCGGATGGCCTCCGCAATACCCGGAATTTCCCGGGAAATTACCCGGGCGGTCATTTCCGGAGTGAGATCCATTGGCGTGAGCCCGGTGCCGCCGGTCGTGATGATCACTTCGTATCCGCCCGCGATGCCGTCGCGCAGCGCGGCCTCGACCGGATCGCCGTCGGGAACCACCACAGGACCGTCCACTTCACACCCCGCCTCACCCAGCAGCGAAACCAGAAGAGGTCCGGATTTATCGGCGTAAATCCCGGCGGAGGCGCGGTTGGAGACCGTGATCACCAATGCCCGGATCACCCATGCGCGGATCATGGCCGTGTCCAATGGCCGGTCTTGCCGCCGGTCTTCTCCTCCACCCGTACGCCGGTGATCACCGCGGCCGGATCGACCGCCTTCACCATGTCGATCAGAGCCAGCGCCGCCACCGACACCGCGGTGAGCGCCTCCATCTCCACGCCCGTGCGGTCGGCCGTCTTGACGACGCAGATGATGTCCACGCCCTCGTCGACGATGTCGAGCGTGACCTTCACCCCGTGCAGCGCGATCGGATGACACAGCGGGATGAGGTCGGGCGTGCGCTTGGCGCCCATGATGCCGGCGATCCTGGCCACGCCCAGCGCGTCGCCCTTCGGCACCTCCCCGGAGCGCAGCAGCGCCACGGCCTCCTCCGACAGCAGGACGCGGCCGGTCGCGGTCGCGGTGCGCGCGCCGACGTCCTTGGCGGAGACGTCGACCATGCGGGCGGCGCCGGATTCGTCGAGATGGGTGAAACTCACAGTCTGATCACCTGCACAGCAGCGCCCGCCGGTACGTCGGTGACGTCCTCGGGCACCAGGATGAGGGCGTTGGCCGAGGCCAGCGCCGCGAGCTGGTGGGAACCCTGGCCGCGTACCGGAGTCACGGTGCCGTCCTCCGACAGCACGCCGCGCAGGTAGGAACGCCGGCCCGCGGGCGAACGCAGCGGCCCGACGACATAGGCCGTCGACGTCTCCGGGGCTCCGGCCGGCAGTCCGCGCATCTGACGCAGCGCCGGCCGTACGAACAACATGAACGAGACGAAGGACGAGACCGGATTGCCGGGCAGCGCGAAGATCGGCACCTGGTCCTCGCCGACCACGCCGAAACCCTGCGGCATGCCCGGCTGCATCGCGACCTTCTCGAAGCGGACCGTGCCGAGCGGCGCGAGCGCCTCCTTGACCGGCTCGTAGGCGCCCATCGAGACACCGCCGCTGGTGATGATGGCGTCGGCCCGCACGAGCTGGGCGTCGAGCTGCTCCAGGAACGTGGCCGGGTCGTCGCCCACGGTCGCGGCGCGGTAGCCGTCGCCGCCACTCTCGCGGACGGCGGCGGTGAGGGTGAAGCTGTTGGAGTCCCAGATCTGGCCGGGGCCGAGCGGGAGTCCGGGTTCGACCAGTTCGGCGCCGGTGGAGAGCACGACCACGCGCGGGCGCGGGCGCACCCACACCCGGCGGCGGCCGACGCCGGCCACGATGCCGAGCTGGGCGGGGCCGATCACCGTGCCGGGGCGGAGCACGACCTCGCCCGCCCGCACGTCCTCACCCGCCCGGCGGATGGCGTTGCCCAGGGGCGCGGCCTGGTTGATCGTGACCGTGACGGTGCCGCCGTCGGTCCACTCCACCGGCACGACGGTGTCGGCGCCGGCCGGAACGGGCGCACCGGTCATAATGCGTACCGCGTGACCCTGCCCGACGGCACGCAGCTCGTCGGATCCGGCCGCCACGTCGTCGATCACCGGCAACGTGACGGGAACCGCCGCGAGGTCGGCCGCGCGTACGGCATAGCCGTCCATGGCCGAGTTGTCGAACGGCGGCAACGGCACCGGGGAGCCGACCTCCTCGGCCAGCGTGGTGCCCAGCGACCGCTCAAGCTCGAGCTCGAGCGGCGCCAGCGTACGCACCGTGGCCAGGATCTCGGCCAGGTGCGCGTCAACCGATTTCACGAAGGAACTCCCGCAGCCACGGAACGAACTCGGGGGCCAGGTCGGGCCGGTCGGCGGCGAACTTCACCACGGTGCGCAGATAGTCGAGCTTGTCGCCGGTGTCGTAGCGGCGCCCCCGGAACAGCACGCCGTGCACCGGCCCGCCCTCCGAGCTCGGCCGCCCGGCCAGCGTACGCAGGGCGTCGGTCAGCTGGATCTCGCCGCCGCGGCCCGGCGGCGTGTTCTCCAGCACCTCGAAGACGGCCGGGTCGATGACGTAGCGGCCGATGATCGCCCAGTTGGACGGCGCCTCCTCGACCGGGGGCTTCTCGACCAGGTCGGTCACCCTGACCACGTCGTCCTCGCCGGTGGCCTGGATGGTGGCGACGCCGTACAGGGAGACCTGCTCCTTGGGGACCTCCATGAGCGCGATCACGCTGCCGCCATAGGTGCCGCGCACCTCGATCATGCGTTTGAGCAGCTCGTCGCGGTAGTCGATCAGGTCGTCGCCCAGCAGGCAGGCGAAGGGGTGGTCGCCGACGTGCTGCTTGGCGCAGAGCACGGCGTGGCCGAGCCCCTTCGGCTGGCCCTGCCGCACGTAGTGCAGGGTCGCCAGCGCGGCGGGCTCGCGGACCTGGGACAGCTTGTGCTCGTCGCCCTTGGCTTCGAGCACCTCCTCCAGTTCGAAGGCGCGGTCGAAGTGATCCTCTATCGACCGCTTGTTCTTCCCCGTGACCATGAGGACGTCGAGGAGCCCGGCGGAGGCGGCCTCCTCGACGACATACTGGATCGCGGGCTTGTCGACGATGGGCAGCATCTCTTTGGGTGTCGCCTTGGTCGCCGGGAGGAACCGGGTGCCCAGACCCGCGGCGGGCACGACGGCTTTCGTCACAGGGTCGAAGTCAGCCATGAGTAGACCCTAGTGGAGGTACCTGTGGACAAGATGAAGCTGCGCCGGGACCTGATCGAGGCGCGTACCTCGCTCTCGCCCGAGCAACGCAGGGCAAACGCGACAAGCATCCGGGAAACCCTCCTTGATCAGCCGTGGGTCCAGATGGCGGGGCTGGTGGCGTGCTACTGGTCTATCGGAAGCGAGCCGGAGACGCACGGGCTTGTCTTCGCCCTGTGGAAACACGGGGCCACAGTGATCTTGCCTGTGCACAAAGATGATGACGATCTGGACTGGGCGGTATACGACGGGCCAGATACCCTCGCACCTGGACGATCCGGGATCATGGAGCCCATCGACACCCGGCGCGGCGTGGACGCGATCCGTACCGCCGCACTGGTGATCGTCCCGGCCCTCGCCGTCGACGCCCGCACCGGCGTCCGGCTCGGGCGCGGCGGCGGTTCCTACGACCGGGCCCTGTCCAGGGTCGGTCCGAACGTCCCCGTGGTCGCCTTGCTGCACGACGGCGAGCTGATCGACGGCGTCCCCGCCGAGTCCCACGACGAGCGGGTCCGTTATGCGGTGACTCCTATGGGACTCACTAGGCTTATGTGACTGCAAAGAGAGAGGGGGCCAGGTGACCGTCGAGTTCTGGCTCCTTCTTGGTGGCGCGGTCTTCATCGCCGCCATCGCCTCCGTCCGCATCGCCCACCGCAGCGGGCTTCCGAGCCTGCTTCTGTTCCTCGGCTTCGGGCTGTTGCTGGGCGAGAGCGGCTTCGGCATCCAGTTCGACGACCCGAACCTGGCCAAGCACATCGGCCTCACGGCGCTGGCGGTGATCCTGGCCGAAGGTGGCCTGACCACCAACTGGAACCACGTTCGCCGGGCCGTGCCGCTCGCGCTGATCCTGGCCACGGTGGGCGTGGCCGTGAGCATCCTGGTCGTCGCGCTCGCCGTCGCCGGCCTGCTCGGCTACGAGTGGCGGGCCGCGCTGATCCTCGGCGCCGTCCTGGCCTCCACCGACGCGGCCGCGGTCTTCTCCGTCCTGCGCCGCCTGCCCCTGCCACCGCGCCTGGCGGGCATCCTGGAGGCCGAGTCCGGCTTCAACGACGCACCCACGGTCATCGCGGTCGTCCTGCTGAGCAGCGTCGCCGACCCCATCCCCGGCCTCGGCGAGTTCGTCATGAAGACCGGCGCCGAACTGCTCATCGGCGCCGTCGTGGCGCTGGCCGTCGGCCCGCTCGGGGCCTTGGCGCTGCGCCACGTCGCGCTGGCCGCCTCCGGCCTCTATCCGCTCGCGGTCCTCTCCCTCACCTTCCTGGCGTACGGCGGCGCCGTACACCTGCATGGTTCCGGGTTTTTGGCCGTCTACCTGACGGCGCTGATCCTCGGCAACGCCCGCCTCCCCCACCGGGCCGCCACCAGGGGCTTCGCGGAGGGCGCGGCGTGGCTGGCGCAGATTCTGCTGTTCGTCATGCTCGGGCTGCTGGCCAGCCCCGGCGAGATGCCCAAGGCGGTGATCCCCGGCCTCATCGCGGGAACGGTCCTCGTGCTGCTGGCCAGGCCGATCTCGGTCATGGTCTCGGCGCTTCTGGCCCGGATGGCCCGCATGGGCAGGACGGGTCTGCGCGAACAGGCCTTCCTGTCCTGGGCGGGACTGCGCGGGGCGGTGCCGATCGTGCTCGCGACCATCCCTTGGGCGGCCGAGGTGAAGGGGTCGGAGGACATCTTCAACCAGGTGTTCGTCATCGTGATGGTGTTCACGCTGCTGCAGGGACCCACGCTGCCGTTCGTGGCCAGGCTTCTGGGCGTGAGCGCGCCGGGCGAGGTGCACGACCTGGAGGTGGAGGCGGCCCCGCTGGAGGAGCTCAACGCCGACCTTCTGCAGGTCAAGGTGCCGCCGGGCTCGCAGCTGCACGGCGTGGAGATCTTCGAGCTGCGGCTGCCCGCCGGGGCGAACGTCACGCTGATCGTGCGCGAGGGCAGATCGTTCGTTCCGGCCACGACCACCCGGATCAGGGCGGAAGATCAGTTGCTTGTCGTGACCACCGCGAGTTGCCGCGAACAGGTCGAGCTGCGGCTGCGGGCGGTCAGCCGCCGTGGCAAGCTGGCCGGATGGTACGGCGAGCGGGGTCTGGAATGAAAGTTTGACCCCATCGGTTAGCATTAGCAGTCGCCACGGTCGAGTGCCAACCCCTGAGGAGGAATGCGTGCCCACGTACCAGTACGTCTGCAACGACTGCGGGCAGCCTCTCGAGGTCGTTCAGAAGTTCTCCGATGACGCGCTGACCGTCTGCCCAAGTTGTGAGGGCAAACTGCGCAAGGTGTTCTCGGCCGCAGCGATCGTGTTCAAGGGGTCGGGCTTCTACAAGACCGACAACCGTTCGTCGTCCACGAGCGCCACCACGACGCCCGCGTCCTCCACTCCGGAGAAGACCGCCACCCCATCGACGACCTCGTCTTCGTCGTCGGAGAAGTCCTCCACCCCCGCCGCGGCCTCCAGCTGATTAGCCCGGCCGGTCGGCGTCCGCGCCGAGCAGCTCGGGCGCGATCCGCTCACACAGGCGCACCAGCTGCGGGCTCGGCCCCCAATCCGCCACCAGCCTGCCCAGCCCGGCCTTGGCCTGCTCCAGGAGCCGCTCGGCCGCCGCGTCGCCCTGCTCGGTCAGCCGTAGCGAGTCGCCGTCGGGCGAGCGCGTGACGAGTCCGCGCTCGGTGAGCCTGTCCACGTACGGCCGGCCCTCCTGTCTGCTGACGTTGGCCCGTTCCGCCAGGTCGGCGGCCTTGACCCAGCCCTCCCCGCCCAGCCTGGCGATGACCCAGACGCTCTGGGGAGGCAGGCCGGACAGGCCCGCGAGCTGGCCCAGGCGTACGTAATAGTCCTTGCGCAGGTCGGCGTCGGCCAGCCGTACCAGACCTCTTTCCACCTCCGCGAGCGAGGAGCGCTCGGCGGAGGTCGCGCCCAGGCCCTCGCCGTAGTCCATGGCCTTGGTGGTCTCGCGCAGGCGTTGTTCCGGGATGAACCAGGACAGCAGGAACGCGACGAACAGGATGGGCGTGCCCACCAGGAAGACGGTGGCGATCGCGTCGGCGTAGACGTGGAGAAAGTCCTGGGCGAGGGGCCCCGGGAGCTTCTGGATGAGTGTGGGGTCCTTCTGGATGTTCGCGGGGTCGACGCCGGGCGGGATAGGGGTTTTGGCCACCAGTTCCGCCATGTCGGCGTTGAGCCTGCCGGTGAAGACCGCGCCCAGCGTGGCGACGCCGAAGGAGCCGCCGATCGAGCGGAAGAACGTGGCGCCCGAGGTGGCCACGCCGAGATCCTCGAAGTCGACGGCGTTCTGTACCACGATGACCAGGACCTGCATGGTCATGCCCAGGCCGACGCCCAGGACGAGCAGGTCGATGCTCATGACCAGGGTGCTGCTCGTCTCCGTCAGGCGGGAGAGCATGAACATGCCGACGGTGGCGATGAAGGTACCCGCGATCGGGAAAAATCTGTACTTGCCGGTGCGGGAGATGATCTGCCCGCTGACGATGGACATGGTCAGCATGCCCGCCATCATCGGGAGCAGATGGACGCCGGACAGCGTGGCGCTGACGCCATGGACCGTCTGCAGGTAGAGCGGCAGATAGGTGAGGGCGCCGAACATGCCGAAACCCACCACGAAGCCCACGATCGACGTCATCGAGAACGCTCTGAGCCTGAACAGCTTGAGGGGCATGATGGGCTCGGCCGCCCGCCGTTCCGCGAAATATGCCGCGATGAGGAGCGCCACGGCGGCGAGCCCGAGTCCGACGATCTGCGGACTCGTCCACGCGTACATGGTGCCTGCCCACGTGGCGATCAGGACCAGACAGCTGGTGGCACCGCCGATCGTCACCACGCCCGCGTAGTCGATCTTGTGCGAGGTCCTGCTCTCGTGGCCGGGCAGGACCGCGATGATCACGAACAGCGCCACCGCGCCGACCGGCAGGTTGATGTAGAAGACCCAGTGCCAGGACAGATGGTCCACGAACAGGCCGCCGAGCAGGGGCCCGACGATGCTGGAGACGGCGAAGACGGCCCCGAAGAAGCCCTGGTACCTGCCGCGCTCGCGGGCCGGCACGACGTCGCCCACGATCGCCTGGGCCAGCACCATGAGCCCGCCGCCGCCGAGCCCCTGAAGGGAACGGAACAGGATGAGCTGGCCCATGTTCTGACTGAGCCCGCAGAGCGCCGATCCGATGAGGAAGATGACGATCGCCCCGATGAACAGTCCTCTGCGGCCGTACTGATCGCCGAGCTTGCCCCACAGCGGCGTGGAGACCGTGCTGGCCAGCAGGTACCCCGTGACCACCCACGACAGCTGCTCCAGCCCGCCGAGGTCGCTCACGATCGTCGGCAGCGCGGTGGACACGATCGTCTGGTCGAGCGCCGCCAGCAGCATGCCCAGCATGAGCGCGACGATGATGAGGCCCAGCCCTTTTTGCCGCATATCGAGATCGTACTGTGTGTAGTCTTTCGACTACTTTTCGGAGTGGCCTCTGTCCACAGCCACCCCACTGTCCACAGAACGCCGCTCTGCCCCACCCGCCCCCCAACCCCTCCCGCTAATCTCTGCGGCATGCGTGCAGACATCGGCGTCATCGGCGGTTCCGGCTTCTACTCCCTGCTCGACGACGCGGAGGAGATCACCCTCACCACCCCCTACGGGCCACCCAGCGACGTCGTCACCATCGGCCGCATCGGCTCGCGATCGGTCGCGTTCATCCCCAGACACGGGCGCGACCACCGCTTCCCGCCGCACCGCATCCCGTACCGCGCCAACCTCTGGGCGTTGCGCTCGCTCGGGGTGCGCCAGGTCCTCGCGCCGAGCGCGGTCGGCTCCCTGAAGGCCGAGCACGGGCCGGGGACGATCGTCGTCCCCGACCAGATCGTCGACCGGACCTCCGGCCGCGTGCAGACGTATTACGACATGGGCGGGGCCGTCCACGTCTCCTTCGCCGACCCCTACTGCCCGTCCGGCCGCGCGGTCGCGGTGTCCTCCGCCCGCGCCGGCGAGTGGAACGCCGTCGACGGCGGCACGCTCGTCGTCATCGAGGGGCCGCGCTTCTCCTCACGCGCCGAGTCTCAGTGGTTCGCCGCCAACGGCTGGACGATCGTCGGCATGACAGGCTTCCCCGAATCCATCCTGGCCAGAGAGCTCGCCCTCTGCTACACCTCGCTGTCGCTGGTCACCGACCTCGACGCCGGCGTGGAGGCGGGCGCGGGCGTCACCCATGACGAGGTCCTGGCCTTCTTCGCGCAGAACGTCGCCCGCATGCGCACGCTGGTGGCCGACACGGTGAAGGCCCTGCCCGCGGAGCGCACCTGCCCCTGCGGCTCCACCCTCGACGGCATCAAACTCCCCTTCGACCTGCCATGAAACGCCGCCTGATCGCGGCCGTCCTGGCCGCCACCGCGACCCTCGCCGCGCTGCTGGCCGTACTCCCCGAGCCCGGCACCCCCGTGGTCGTGGCCGCCCGCGACCTGACCCCCGGCACACTGCGCCCAGGCGACCTGCGCCTGGCCCCGCTCAACGCGCCTCCCGACGGCGCCCTGCGCGCGCCGCCCGCGAGCGGCGTGCTCGCCGCGCCGATGCGCCGGGGCGAGCCCCTCACGGACGTCCGCCCCCTCCATCCGGTACGGCTGGCGCCCGGCCTCGTGGCCGCGCCCGTCCGCATCGCCGACCCGGACGCCGCGAAGCTCATCGAACCCGGCTCGACGATCGGCGTACTGGCGGCGTGGGAGAGCCAGTCCGCCCAGCTCGTGGCCGACGACGTCACGGTCCTTTCGACCCCCAGGACAGAGGACGACCAGGGCGCCCTCATCGTGCTGGCCACCACGACGACACAGGCCGCCCAGCTCGCCGCGGCCCAGTCCGGCGGGCGGCTCTCCGTTATCCTTAAGCCTCACCCTGCGTAATCATTAGGCTACGATCCCTGCACATGAGTGGATTCAAGAAGTTCCTCATGCAGGGGAACGTGATCGACCTGGCCGTCGCGGTCGTCATCGGCGCGGCCTTCACCGCCATCGTCAACTCGTTCGTGGCCGACCTGCTGACCCCGCTGATCTCCGCCTTCGGCGGCATGCCCGACTTCTCCTCGCTGAAGTTCATGATCGGGCGGTCCAGCTTCAACTACGGCAACTTCATCAACGCGCTGATCTCGTTCCTGCTGGTCGCCGGGGTCGTCTACTTCCTGATCGTCCGGCCGTACACCTCGTACAAGGACCGCCTGGCCGCCGGTGAGGAGGCGACGCACCACGAGTGCCCGCAGTGCCTCACGGAGATCCCGAAGGCCGCCACGCGCTGCCCGGCCTGCACCTCGGAGCTCACCCCTGCCTAGATGAGCGAGTCGATCTTGGGATCGTACTCCCAGTGCCAGGGCTCGAACGGACTGCTGTAAGCCCAGTCGGGGTGGAACCACCCGTATCGCTTGCCGTTCTTCTCCAGCCAGTTGAACTCGGCCGACCGGAAGCGCTCCACCCCTCCGCACAGGTCGACCGCCAGCCCGAACCCGTGGTTGCTCCGCCCCGGCACCGCCGCGAACCCCGGCCGCCGATAGTAGACGGACTGCTGCTCGGAAAGGCTGCGATAGGCGTCCGTCACGCAGATCTGGCGCCCGAACTGCTTGCGATAGGCCTCGTTGAGGCTGACGAACGCGATGGCCGCGTCCGCCCGCAACATGTGCCCGCGCTGCTGCAGCGGGCAGAGCAGCGTACGAGGAATGAGCCCGTTCGGATAGGCGTCGGCCGCGGTGATCCGCAGCGGGTTACAGGCCAGGGCCGCCCGCCCCACCTTGTCAATCTTGATGCCCATCTTCACGAGCGCCGCGGTCAACGACTTCACGATCTTGTCCGAGCGCAGGCGCAGGGTGTCGATCTCCGCCGCCATCTGCGCCTCGGCCAGGAGGTTCCCGGCCCGCAGTTCCTGAGCCTCGGACGCCAGCCGTTCCGTCTCCTTGTAGAGCCGGCTGGTCTGCTCAACGGCCAGCTGCCGGACGGCGACGATCTGACTGGCGTCGCTCATGGCCCGAAGCGTCCCGACCCCGGCGTCCCCCGACAGGAACGGGATGATCCCGTCGCCACCGATGGGCTGCTGATAGAACAGCTCGGCCAGCCGCGAGACCGGCTTGCGGATCTCCGCCAGCTGGCTCTCGGCCTCATCGAGGGCGCGCAGCTTGGTCTTGAGCTCCTTCTCCTGGGCAGCGACCTTCGAACGCCGCTGCTCCAGCGCCTTGGTGGCGTCCTCAAGCTCCTTGGCCGACTTCTCGGCCTCCTTGCGAAGCTCCGTAAGACTGCCGGGATCCACGACGACAGCGGCAGGAGGAACGTTGGTCGGAGCCTCGGCACGAACCGGGGGTGCGAACAGTGAAGTCATCGCCACGACGACCGCGATCAGACCCGCTGATCGAGGAGTTGGCACGCTCGACTCCTCCGTTTGCACACTCGTTACCTTGGTCAGGCACGCACGTTACTACAGCCCCCCGAGTGCCCGGACCCAACTCCGGAGAGCCGCTATATCCCGTTTAGGGTTTTTAACCCGCATCCCCACCCCGCCCCTCACAGTTCACTAGCCGTCCACCCAGCGCCTCAACCCGCTTGACCCAACCACCTACCAAACCTGGAGCCCCCCACTCCCGCCCATTGCCCACCCACGCACCCCACCCGGCCCCTCACACCCCGGAACCGCACCGCCAGCCCGTGCGGCCGTCAGTCTCGTCAGGCCGTCAGCGTCGTCGGGCCGCCAGTGTCGTCAGGCCGTCGGTGTCGTCAGGCAGGAGGCTGCTCCCGCTCCCGGCACAACTCCCAGAGCCAGGTCTCCTCCCACTCCCCCGGACACCCACTCCTCTGCTCCTGCTCCCGCTCCCCCCGAACCGGCTCCGGCGCCTCCCGCCGCACCACCGATTCCCCGGCAGGAGGAACCGCAGGCACATCCACCACCCGCACCCTCACCTCCTCCGGCTTCCGAGGCGCCGGCAGGCTCCCCTCGTAGACCAGATCCGCCCGAGCCGGCGCAGGCACATAAACCGGCTCAAACGCCAACCCCACCCCCGGCGGCACCCTGTCCACGGCGACCCGCTCCCCGTCGTACCCGACGCCCTCCCCCACCATCAGCCCGCCGGCGAGAATCGCCGGCGCGAGCAACGCGGCCACCAGCACCGTTGGCCTCTGTTTACGTCCCCTGTTCGTCACCCGCCCGACGCTATCCACGCACCATGATCGGTTAGGGGATCGCTGGCGATCCCTTTACCCCACCCCATCCCAGTACTGACCCCGCCAGCCCCGGCAACTCACCCCCGCCCGGGCGACCCATGCGCTCCCAGACTTCGCTAGGCTTGTCGCGTCCGCCTCCGTAGCTCAGGGGATAGAGCACCGCTCTCCTAAAGCGGGTGCCGCAGGTTCGAATCCTGCCGGGGGCACGCTTCTCGACCAGGCAATTTGGCCTCTGACCTGCGGCTTTCCTGCCTCAGATCTCTTGCGTTCCAGCCCCTTGATAGGTCGCCGAGAGCACCCGTATGCAGCCGTAGGATCTTGATCACGGGATATATGCGGGATGATCTTCAGTGCGTTTCCCCAGCTCAGCGAAACAGTTCGGCTTCAGTGCGGCGGTGGAGAAGCTGCGGCAAGGACGGAAGCCGAGACAGCACATATGGTCGCACGGGAAGGCAAGGCTGCAGGAGGGCTGAGCTCGGTAGCCCACGCATGGACCTCTGGAGTCCAAGATCCAGCTGCGGCAGGATGAGGTCCATGGTCGCGTACTGGTGGTCGCAGCGGTCCGATGAGACCTTTTTCATGGAGATCACGCGACGAGACGACATCGGCAGCGATGTGAAAGCGCCCATCGCCGCTCGGGGCGGTGTGAGCACGCCAGGCTACGCACTGGTCAGTGCCGTCCAGGCCAACAATCTCGTCATTCACTACGACAGCGCCGCAGAGCAGATCGTGGGCGTCAGCCGCGCGACAGGTGAGCGGTACAACGAGCCGATCTGGTGGGTCGCACGTGGCTCCTACGCGAGACAAGCCGGCGCCAAGCCCGAATGGCTCCCTGGCCTCGTCGTTGCGCTCGCGGACTATCGCCCACTGGCCGAACCACTGCCCTTGGCGGTACTCCGGCAACGCCGATTAGCCCTGTTCGCCGTCCGAGACGCCTTACAGGCAGACTTCCCACGACAGCGGCTCTACTTCCCGTGGATTCAGTACCAGGATTCCCTACGGACCTGGCAGACGTACCTCGCCAAATTCCCGAACGCGGTGCTCGATGTGCTCCCTGAGGTGAAGGAAGCCGTGGAGGCACTCGTCGAAAAGCAGCCCCCTACGGTCCTCACTCGGAGCGACGTTGAGGAGGCCGAACGTCGGGTCGCCGCTGCCGCCGGCCGCCCGCGGACGCCTCGCAAAGGCCAAGGCTTCGCCACCGACCAGTGGGTGAAGGTAGCGGTCGAGACGCACGCCATGAACGAGGCTCTCCTCCACTACAGCAAGCTGGGCAAGGCTACGGACACCTCTCGTACCGGGAGCTTCGACTATGTGGTCGAGATCAACGGCGTCTCTTGGCATGTCGAGGTGAAGGGGACGACGGGCGATCCACAGGAGATCCTCCTTACGCCGAATGAAGTCCGGCACGCCAAGGAGTACCCGCACGTGGCCCTGTTCGTGCTGAGCAACATCACCGTGAACCGCGACGACCAGGGTGAGATCTCTACGAGCGGAGGCAAAGCCTCGATATTTCACCCCTGGTCTCTAGATCAAGCTCGGCTGTCACCCATCGGCTACAAGTACGACCCATGAAGTCGTGACCAGAATCCACTTGCAGGCCCGCATGTCCTCAATCGACCCGGCCAGAGCACGCACATCGTTCGGCGACACCGGACCCTTGTACCGCTTCGCCTGGATGATACAGACGCCACCCATGACAGGATCCTCGTTGACCACGACGCCGTCCACGCCGTCGTCTCTGGACGACTGCGTCACCCAGGACTTCATGCCGCGCTTTCGGACAACGGCAGGATCAGATGCTCGAACTTCAGGGGATCCATCTCAACGATGTTCGGCCGCCCGTCGAGCCCTGAGGCGGCATAGACCTCGTCGATGAACTTACAGCGCGACAGGTCGAAGTCGACGACTGGTTCCACCGCGACAAGGTCATAGGGGTTGTGGGGAGACGAGCGCGTTCAGGTGCTGCCTAATACGGCAGCCGCCATTCGTTAGTTGAGCTGGATATATGCGGTGGCCAGGCGGGCGCGGCCGTGGAACCAGCGGGCGCGTGCTTGATGGCGGCGTCGCCAGGCTGACCAATGTGCAGCCTGTTCCAGGGTCGGCGTCTGGCCGGTGACGGTGCTGAACAGTCGCTTGATCTCTGCGACCGTCAGCGGGATCAGGCCGGAGATCTCGGGCGGCGTTTCGTCGAGACAGGCAAGGCGCGTGGCCTGGGTGTCGGTGCGGTGCCGGGCCGGGGCGGTGGTGACCGCGCAGACCGCCAAGGCGGCAATGACCAGCACGAGGTGCCGCAGGAGCGCCTCGTGGAGGCGGCCCTGGGACTCGTCCGGGCCGAACAGGTCCTGTCCGGCTTGGAAGCTCTCCTCAACCGGCCATCTCAGCCCGACCCCAGAGACTAAAAGCACCCCGCCAGCCTATGCCCCTCTGGGTGAAGCTCTACCGTCGTAACTACGGGGAGAGAACTGCCTTGATAGAAGCTACGGGCAAACGCCTGATCCTCAGCCTCGCGACGCCAGGCGCCAGACTGACTCTTCGTCCACACTTTTCCTTCGGCATCCACAAAGTGCATCAATAATTGGGATACATATCTAGCTTGAGAAGCCTCGCGTGCACTAGGGATATCACCTACCTCACTTTTTGCAGCCCAGCGTTTGATGACCTCTTCAGCCTCCGGGACTTTTATTTTTGCTTCCCTGCACGCATCCAAGACAAAATGGAACTGCACTTCGACTACAACCTCAGAGTTGTACTGGATGAACACCTCTCCAAGAATCGTCGCCTCGCTTCGATTGGCATTTATTACTTTGACGTTCTTATTGTCATAGGTAACACCAACTCGGCCAATGAACTCCTCATCAGCCAAGTCGCGTTGTCGAGCTAACTGGTCCTGGGCAATTCGGAGCTGCTGTGCCGCAACCTTCGTCTGTTGAGCTGCAAAGTAGACGGCCAGGACAGCTCCAAGGCCAGCGAGCAAGGTCCCAGCACCAACCAGAAAAGGACTCATTTCGTTGAGGATTGCGATGAGGCCCCGTCGCTTCTCAGTTCGCCAGCTTCGCCTTGACTCCATGTTGCGAGAACGTAGAACCGCTACCGCAAGTTCCCGCCCATTTTAGACTCATCTGCGTACAAGTCTGTCGATACAGTACGTATTGTAGACAACGAAGCGCGAAGTTCTGATTTGTCTAGTACGACAGCCGCAATTCACTGTGTGACCTGGCATAACGCACGACTGACCGATGCGATCTTTCGATGGGATAGCCGTACAGCGAGAGCAGCCGCTCGTGATCATGTCTGTGTGACGAGAACAAGATCCAAAGCGGCTGCCCTCATCGTAGAGGCCACGCGCGTGCAACGGAACCTCGACGACCTCTTGACCGCGCTGGGCACCGATTTTCCAAGATCGAACCACGGCTGCAGGCCGCCAAGTACGTCCGAGCCGTCATGTCCGTGTCGCCCAGACGCAACGGCTGGACGATCGCCGAATGGATCGGCGACCGCCGTCCGGATGCTACCCAGCGGCTGTTGAACCGAGCCAGCTGGGACACCCGGGGCACGATGAGCGCCATCCGCCGCTTCGCGGTGGCCTGCCTGGACGTTGCCGCCCGGCCGGGCAGCCTGACCGTGGGAGCGCTGGATGAGTCCTGCCAGGAGAAGAAGGCCACGGCGACGGCCAGCGTCAAGCGCCAGCACATGGGCTGCCCGGGCGGCATCGACAATGGCATCAACCTCGTCCACCTGGCCTACGTCCGCGCCGGCGCGGGACGCACGCTGATCGGCTCGCGGCAGTAGATCCCCGCCGAACAGATCAGCGACTCGGTCAAGGCGATCGCCACGGGCCTGCCCCTGGAGCTGACCTTCGCCACCAAGGGGGAGCTGGCCATCGATCTGTTCACCGACGCTTACGCCGACGGCGTGCGCCTGGACGCACTGCGTATCTTATTGGAAGAGCACGGCCAGGCCTTCGTGCTGCGCGTGCGCGCCACCTTTACTCTCACGCTCGGCGGTGGCACCTGCCTGACCTGTGACCTGACTTTTATCACTCTGGCGTTTCTGGCCCTTCTGCAGGGCTGTGACCTTTGGTTTCAGTTCGCAAGGTGCGCACTAACGGGTCCTTCTAAGCTGTCGGCGTGTCTCCCTACGTGCGCACGGTGAAGACCGCGTCAGGCGCGAGTGCGGTGCAGATCGTGCACTCCTCCCACCGGGGCTCGCGGGATATCGAGCACATCGGATCCGCGCATGACGACGCCGAGCTCGAGTTGCTGAAGGCGGTGGCGCGGCAGTGGATCGCCGCCGGTAAGACCGAGCTGGATCTCGGGCTGGACGACAGCCCGCAAGCGGGCGGCCCGCTGGAGATCATCGGCTCCCGGATGGGCCACTTGCACGAGGCGTATCCCGGGCCTATGACCAGCTGGGCTTCGGCGAAGCGACCGGGGAAGACGAGCTGTTCCGCGCGCTGGTGATGGCGCGGATCACCGAGCCGACCAGCAAACAGGACAGCCTGCGGGTCCTGGAGGAGGCCGGCATCGATCCGCCGTCCTATCCGACGGTCAATCGCCGCCTGCCCGCCTACGCTGAGTCCGAATGGCGCGCCAGCCTGGCCGCGGCGTGTGCCGCGCATGCCCGGCTGGGACCTGCCTCCCTGGTGCTGTACGACGTCTCCACGCTGTACTTCGAGACCGGCGCCGGCGGGTTCCCGCTGATGGTGGAGGCCTTCGAGAGCAACAAGGCCGAGACGCACACCATGCTTCCAGTGACTCAGGCGTTCATGACCGCCCACCGGCTCGCCGACGTCACCATCGTCGCGGACGCCGGGATGATCTCCGAGACGAACAAGCAGGCCATCGAACAAGCAGGCCTGTCGTTCATCCTCGGCATGAAGATCCCCGAGGTCCCCTACGTGGTCCAACAGTGGCGTCGCGAGCACCCGGACACGCCGATCCCCGACGGGCGCATCTTCATCCAGCCCTGGCCCGCTGCGGCCGGCCCGTCCCGCCGAGACCAGACGATCTACTACCAGTATCGGGCCGACCGGGCTCGGCGCACCCTGCGTGGGATCGACGAGCAGGTCGCCAAGGCCGAACGCGCCGTCGCCGGCCGGTCAAGCGCAACAGGTTCATCCGGCTCGACGGCGCACTCAGGAGCGTCAACCGGGACCTGGAGGCCACGGCCCGGGAACTGGCCGGGCTCAAGGACTACATCACCAACCTGCCGGGCGCCACGCCCGAGTTCGTGATCGACGCCTACCACCGGCTCTTCCAGATCGAAAAGTCTTTCAGGATGAGTAGCCACGACCTGAAGGCCCGGCCGATCTACCACCACAAACGCGAGTCCATCGACGCCCACCTGACCATCGTGTTCGCCGCCCTGGCCCTCTCCCGGTGGATCGAGAACACCACTGGCTGGTCCATCAAGAAGTTCGTCCGAACCACCCGCCGCTACCGCACCATCACCATCAGCGTCGGCCAGCACACCCTCACCGCCGCGGACCCGCTACAGAGGATGAAAGCCTGAGGTGACACGGCGTGGTTGCGTGTTCATCGGCTGGTTCGGGAGTATGCCGGTGGGATGCGTTATCCGGATGGTGGTGGTCTGACCCCGGCGGCGCGAGCCAGGCGTGAACAGATCCGCT
>NZ_JBITGW010000007.1:254749-430692 GCF_044457345.1 Nonomuraea sp. NPDC050547 | reverse complement strand
GGAAGCCCTCGACTGCGCCTGCGGCCTCTATCTCGGCGACACAACAGCCTGGCACCACCAGCGACCCCCGACGAATTAACGGGCGCGACCACTAGAGCAAGGCGAGCATCCGCTCCGCCTGGGTTTCCGCGCGGGTGCGCAGCAGCCAGAACAGCGCGTCGGCCAGAGCGCCCTCGACAGCTTCGTCCACCGCCGAGCCGGCGACCCAGGACATCACCACGCTCGGCGGTGCGCCGTCCAGATCGGCGCTCACCGGCGCGGGCGCCAGCCCCGGCGCGTACCGATCGAGCAACCCCGGCGCCCGCCACTCCCGCTCCGGCTGCCCATGCTCGACGGACCTGTAGCGCTTGACGACCACGCCAGGTCCCATCTCGATCGTGTGCGTACTCCTCACGGCAGCCTGGCCCGCACGATCTCCCCCAGCGGAACGTCCGCCACCTTCCGCCACTCCTTGGGCCGCCGCCGCCCGACACGCAGCTCGACCCGCTCCTCTGCGACCTTGTCCACAGCGCCGATGGCGGCCTCCAGGATCTGGTGGGCCCGGTGCCTGTTGGCCCGGTGGGGGATGCGCTTGTTGCGGCGGATGTTCTTGCGAGAACTCTTGTCATTCTCGCCGTAAGCGTTGCGGCGGTTCTTGGCGTAGCTCAGAAGCTTCTTCTCCTGCGGCGTCCTCTGCCTCATACACCGTCCTTCCCGACCAAGACGATACCGGGGTCCATCTGCTTTGGTTCGGCTAGAGCTTTTGCCAGGTCAAGCAGCGCTCCCAGGTGAAGACCGACAGTCAAGCAGCGGCCACTTCTTATTCGACTCGATTCGATAGTCGTGTTCCGTGGGCGTCGCTCTCGCGAGTGCAGGGTATTCCACCGTCGGACAAGGGCCCATAGCCAGCACGCAAGGAAAGGAATTCCGTCATGACCTCGGTTAACCTGACGCATCTCTCATGTCTTCGCACAGAGGACAGCGAGGAGGACGAAGTGTACATCAAGGTAAACGGCTCGCGCGCATGGCCGAACTCCGGCGTGGTCCCGATTTCACCAGGACACACGGTCACGGTCTCCAAGAGCTTCACCCTGAATCAGGACACCATGACCATTGAACTGTTCGACGAGGACAACGAAACCATCGATCCGGACGACAGCCTCGGAACGCACACGGTCAGAGCATCCGAGCAAGGCCAGGGCCAGCGAGAGGCGAAATTCAACGGCTCCGGCAGCCAGTACTCGCTCTTCTACACCGTCACATAGATGCGGCCGACGCATTCGGTCCTGTGGTGACGGAGTTGTCGCGAGTGAGTCCGGTCTGCGCCTGGCGCCGGCGGGACACCCACGAACTCACTCGTGCCCCTGCCATCAACCACCACCGCACCCTCGCCATCGGCCTGGCCCGCCTGATCGCTTGGACCAGCATCGCCACCGCCACCGCACGAGCGGACTCCAGCAACCGGTCTCGGCTCACCTCTTGACCGCCCAAAGCCGACCCCGGTTTCACCGTAGAGCTTGGACCAGAAGGTGATCTGCAGCCGGCGAAGATGACACCTCAGTCCTTGCCCTCCAGACTCCACAGGAACTTGTACATCCCAGAAGACGGATTGTCGTGCGGGAAGACGGTTCCGTTCAGATCATGTCGGACGTCGAGCCTCTCGGCATGACGCGCAGCCTTTTTCCGCATGGGCATGTACGTCTCTGCGTCGATACTCTTGCCGGGTCTCCCATCCAACCTCCGCGATGACCGTTCCGCAGACTCGGTGTCCATGAAGGCGCCGCAAGCTTGATGGTGCAGCAGTAACCAGATCTCGAAGCACGGATTGGATATCGCGAGGTTGATGTCGTTGGACTTCGCCAGATTGACGGCCTGAGCGAGGTTAGGATGATTCAGGGGCCATTCAACATCAAAGAGGCACCAGCATTCATCCACTTCCGGATCCTTGTTGTACTCCACCGCCCTGCGGACCAGCGTCAGCGGAACGCCATGATCGGGATGGATGTGGATGCTGAGCGCGGTGTTCTCGGCTATGTGCGCAAGCCTTTTCAGGCCGTTGATGTAGTCGGGCTCCGAATTCCGGCCTTCGCAGAAGACCACAATGGTGCGGAGCTCGGGGCGCTTTTCCGCCTGCCGCCGCAGCGGCCTGCCGCCTTTCGGCCGCCCCTTCGCGCCCATCAGCCGATCAGCCCAAGCGCGCGGAGCAGCGCGGACTGATCCACTTGGGGAAGCGCGCCAAACCTTCCGTGCAGATAGGCGTTCTCGAGGTTCTGCGACTTCCGTACTCGCTCTCCCGCGAAGTCGGCCAGCGCGCCGAGACGAGTAGAACCGTCCGGGCGCTTTTCCGTCAGCCACACCTCGTCCCTGTTCAGAGAATTCAGCAGGCTGGCGTCGTGAGACGTGAAGACGAGCTGGGCGCCGCGCGGGTTGGTCACCGGGCTGTGGAAGATGCGGAGCAGCTCGGCGGACAAAGTCGGATGCAGACTCGCATCAAGCTCGTCAAAGAGAACGGCGGTGCCCGACCTGAGCGCGGTCAGAACAGGGCCGATGAGTGCGAACCACGTCCTGGTGCCTTCTGATTCGGCATGCCATTCGAACGGCATGGTTTCATTCAGCGTTCTGTGGAGCAGGCGAAACCGGCGTCGAGCGCGTCCCGTGACCTCGGGATAGCTCTCGTCCTGGTCCTCTATGATCACGTCCTCGATGCCGAGATCGGCGAGCCGCAGCAGCGAGAGCGCTTGTTCGCGACCTCCGATGATCCCGGCATCAAGCTCACTCTCCCCGAACAGCGAGAGCTGATCGCCAGGCTGCTCGAACCAGCGAAGGGTCGAGAGCGGAGCCCCGCCGTGCGCCAGGCCACGCATTCGGTGCCTGGCCGTTTGCCCAAGGACGTGCATTCTCATGAAACTCGCGGCGAAGTCCGTGACGAGCGGCTCGTCGAACCTCCGCGCGACAGAAAGCGCCAAGGTACGCTGCGTCATCAGTTCCCGCGTGCCGGACAGACCCCCGAGTCCTCGCTGGAGCTTCAGCTCCATTTCCTCTCGCTCGAAGATTCTCCGGCGTTTCTTCTCCGGGTAGTGGAAGAGCCCTTCGTAGACGACCCGCTCGCGATCCAGTTCAAGCAAGTACTCGAATCGCACGCCCTTGATCGCGATCTCGACGCTGAAGCTGCTCGGGGTGACCGGGCCATCTCCGAAGGCGAACGGCTCGATCGGAATCTCGTCGTCCCAGATGCGCAGAGAGTGCCGCACGGCATCGCGCAACCACACGAGCGCGTCGATCACGTTCGACTTGCCTGAGGCATTCGGCCCGTAGATCGCCGCTATCGGCAGAAGGCTCTCCCCGAGCAGCGAGACCGGACGCGCCTCTTCGCGATCTCTATCGATCGCAACCATAGAGAGCTCGATGGGTTCACTGATCGAACGGTAGTTGGCAGCCGCAAACCTGATCAACACGTTCACACCCTATCTTGCGCCGGTGACGTCGACACAGGGCTGTCTTCGTAAAGATCGCACGAAAACATGGCTCAGTTAGCAGTTAGGCTGCACCCTGCTCGGTTTCACCACCTGGTATTTGGTGGACTTGAAGGGTGAAAGGCAGGCAGGTGGCGGGAGTCGCGCGCTTCTCTGACTGTGCCCCGGGCTTGCTCTTGGGAAGGCGCCTGAGCGAAGCGAAGTCCTTTGTGCCCGGGTGGGTGTCAGCTGGTCAACGGTGGAGGTGGGAGTCACAGCGATATGTAGGGTGCCGGTTTGCTCCGGGAACCAGCGCCGTAAACGCCTGCTCCCGTTCCGCGCGTCCGAGCAGTCCGTCTGACGTCATGCTGCTTCCAGGTCGCTGCCAGCCAGAAACACGCCGTGCTTGCGGAACGCCGCCGGCGCCCGCACGAGTGCCTCAGCCCGCTTCGACGGAAGTTCAGAGACGAACCATGGTGTCCGCAGGACTCGCGACACCGTCCATTCCGGCGGAGCCGCGTCGTGCCGAGCCGCCAGGTGCTCAGCCAATGCGGCCAGCAGGACATCCCAGCGCTCATCCCGACCGGTTCGGGTTCGTCCCGCAGCAGCGGCAACTGGCACTCCGGTTCCTCCCACCGGTACTCCTCAAGAAACTCCCATACGAGCTTCCAGCGAATCCGGTTGTCCTCGGCGGCTGCGAGCCGGGCACCGAGCTCGGTCATGGTCATGGGCCGGTACCCCATCAGTACGCCTCCTCCGCCGATGTCCGCCGACTTAGCAGCGAGTCCATGACTCCTAGGTTCAGCCATCATGCCCTGCGCCGTTTCCTCCCACCGGCCAAAGGTGGCACGTCGGTTGCCTGCGGAGACGGGATCCAGGACGACAGCCCGTATCCAACTGGCCGTGCCTGGGCTTGCCCATTGAGAAAGCGCCTGAGCGAAGCGAAGTCCTTCAGGGGTCGGGCCCCCGGCCCGACTGGAGAAACGCGGGAGCGAAGCGACCACCTTTGTGGCGGGGTGGGTGTCAGCTGGTCAACACCCCAGCTGGGCAACGGGTGGACCTGGAGGAGCGTCTGAGCGGAGCGAAGTCCTTGCCTTTAGGAGCGCAGCATCGGGGGATGAAGGAGTTCGGCTGGGCCGCGTTTGTAGAGTTTGGCCGGGCGGCCGCCGTCCCGGGTGGTGGTGGCGCCGGTTTCCAGCAGGAAGCCCTCCGCCTTGGTGACCTTTCTGTGGAAGTTGCGGGGGTCCAGGAGTCTGCCCCACACGATCTCGTACACCCGTCTCAGGTCCGCCACCGTGAACTCCGGTGGGCAGAAGGCCGCTCCCAGCGACGTGTACTCCAGTTTCGCCCGTGCCCGTTCGATCGCGTCCAGCATGATGCGTCTGTGGTCGAAGGCCATCACGGTCAGTTCGGCCGCCGGGATCCACGCCATGTGCGCCTTCTCCGACGCGGGCAGGTCGGGCGCCAGGCCGAGATAGGCCACGCTCAGCACACGCTGTCTCGGGTCCCGGTCCGGGTAGCCGTACGTCTGCAGTTGCTCCAGGTGCACGGGCGCGCCCGGCAGGCCGGCGCGTTCGGCCAGGATCCGGCGGGCCGCGTCCGGCAGGTCCTCGTCCAGTTGGATGAAGCCGCCCGAAAGCGACCATCGCCGGAGAAAGGGTGGGTTGTCCCGGCGCCAGACCAGCGCGCTCAATGCCTGGCAGCGCACCGTGAGCACGACCAGGTCCACGCTCACCGGGACGCTCGGCACCATGCTCCGCACGTTACACGCTGATCCGGACCCGAAGCGGTTCCGTCGCCGCCTGTCCGGAGGGGAGCTTCACCCCGATGCGGATCCATTCCCCGGGCGGCACCTGCGACCAGTCGAAGGGTACCCACGCGGTCTGCAGGCCTTCGGCGAGGCTGGCGTCCTGGGGGACCTTGTCCAGCCAGCCCACGCCCGCGATGTCGAGGTCCTTGGTGCCACCGCTCCACTCGACGGTGACGCTGCCGCCTTCGAGGTTGTAGCCGCGTACCTCCATGCCGTCCTGGATGTCGCGGTTGCGGCGGATGGCGTCGACGACGATGGGGCGGGCGTAATCCTTGATGATCTCCTTCTCCAGGGAAGGGTCGCCGCAGGTCATGTAGTCGCTCCACATGTAGGAGACGACCTTCTGCACGTAGCGGCCGGCCATGGTCACGGCCTGGTCGAGGCGCTTCTTGTCGGTCTTGCCGCGGGTGCCCTGCGGGGTGCAGGGCTGGTCGCCGGAGGGTTCGAAGGCTTCGACGTTGGCCCAGAGGTCCACTTTGAAGCCTTCGGCGAGCATCTGCTCGCGTGCGATGGACATCTCGCGGTAGTAGTCGCGGGTGGAGCCGTGGTAGGTGTCGCCGTACGTGCTCTCGCCCACGAGCGGCCGCAGGCGGGGGTCTACCTCGTCGCCGCGCTGATCGGGCCAGAAGAGGCCGACCTTGCCGGTGCCCCGGCTGTCCTGCGGCGCGATGATGCCGACGCCGGTCCTGGCCAGCGCCTTGAACGCCTCGGCGACCTGCAACGGTGTCTGGCCGAATCCGACCCGCTTTCTGGCGTCCAGGTAAGGGCTGATCAGGATGGGCTTGTCGGGAAGCTCCTGTTCGACGATGTCATGCTGGTCGGCGTACACCTGGAGTGTGGGGTTGCTGGTCAGTGTGGCGCCCATCTGCACTTCGAAGGGCTGGTAGACGCCGCCGAGCGCGGCGCGGCCCTCGAAGCGGGCGCCGTAGTCCTGCAGGATGCGGCGGGTGAGCGTGGTCAGGGCGCCGATGTGGGCGGGGTTGGCCCTGGTCGGGGTCTTCTGGTCGCGCGGGGCCAGCGGCAGCGCGGGGAAGACGCGCACGCCGAACTGGTCGCCCAGCTTGAGGAGCTGGGTGAGGCTGTCCTCCGCCGACGCGGCGACGAGGATCAGGTCGTACTTGCCGGGCTCGTCGAAGTTGCAGCTCGCGTCGTCGGAGGCGCCGCCCATGGGCGCGATGAGGCGGAAGTAGACGCGCTTGCCGACCTTGATGGTCCGTTCCACGTCGGTGCAGCGGAAAATGCTCGTGCTGTACGACTCGTCGGTCCGGTAGACGAAGGTCCTGGCTATGCGGTTGCCCGGGTTGAACTTCTTGAGGTCGTCGTCCGCGGCCTGCCGGCAGGTCCTGCCGTTCTCGACGCAGTCGGCGTAGAGGTCGTCGACCTGGTTGTTGTCGCGGCGCAGGATGCGGCCCTGGTCGTCGATCGGCCGGTACTGCATGCCGTACCCGATCCTGATGACGGTGTCGCCGCCGACCCGGTGGATCTCCTGGAACTGGTGGCGCCAGGTGCACGGGTTCGACTTCGGCATGATCCAGTAGCCGGTGACGGCGTAGGTGTACTTCTCGTCGGTGTCGAAGGTGCCGCACGGGTCGCTGAACTCGGAGACCTGGGGCGTCGGCTGTTCCTTGGTGGGGCTCGCGACCGGCTTGCTGCTGGTCTTGATCGGTTTCTCCGAGGAGGAGGGCAGCACGATGACCACGGCCGCTACCGCGGCGAGGACCGCTACGCCCAGGAGGACGAGGAGCCAGCGCACGTTCAGGAACCTACCGCCCTCGTGATGTGCCGGAAATAAACAGCCAGAGCTACTTCTTCACCCCGGCCCACGCCTCAAGCTGGGCCACGAACCGCTTGGCGGAGTTCGGCCAGTGGTGGTTGGCGCGGGCGGCCGCGTAGCCGCGGGCGCCCTGGCCCTGCCGTTCGCGCACGTCGTCGCGGAGCGTCAGCACCGCCTGGGCCACGGCCTTGGGGTCCTGCCACGGCACGACGACGCCGCTGTCGTATCGCTCCACCAGTTCCACCGCGCGCGGCGACGGGGTGGTGATCACGGGGATGCCGTGCGCCATGTACTCCACGATCTTCGTCGGCATGGAGTGGCGGTAGTTGGGCTCGTCGTGGAGCAGCGAGAGCCCGGCCAGCGCCCCGTCGAGCCGCTTGAGCGCCTCGTCGTTGGGCATGAAGTCGCGCCATTCGAGCACGCCTTCCGCCACGGCCTCGTTGAGCATGGGACGGCTCTGCGGGTCGGCGTAGCCGATCAGCTCGACCGCCACCTTGTACGGCTGCAGGATGCGGGCCACCTCGACGGCCTCGCGTACGCCGCGTGCCCACGACAGCCAGCCGAGGTAGACGACCCGGTCGTCGCCGGGGGCGGTGACGGTGTCGGGCACCCACGTCTCGTTGGGCACGATCAGGTGGGCGTGCTTGAACCGGCCCGCGTACGCGGTCTCGGCCAGCAGCAGGTGAAGGTGACGCTCCGCCGTACCCTCGAGGAGTCTGGCGAAGAAGCGGACCGGCGGGCGCAGGAACGACGGCAGCCAGTGCTTGAGGGAGAGCGTCGCCGGCGTGTCCTCGTGCACGTCCCAGACCACGGGCGGGCGCTTGCGCACGCCCCAGACCGCGAAGAGCAGTTCGGGGTCGTGGATCAGCACCAGGTCGACCTTGGCCCGCATCCGCTTGAACAGCTTGCGGGCGGCCAGCACGGCCGAGATCCGTTTGCGCTCGGCGGCGCGCGGCAGGTCGACGCTGTTCACCCAGGAGCGGGGAACGACTCCGCGCGCCGTGTACGGCGCGGCGTACGTGACCTCATGACCGGCATCGACGAGCGCACGGATCTGCCGGTGCAGGATCCTGGCGTCCTCGGGGTGATGCACCACCGTCATGACGAGCACGTGCACTGCGCGCAGCCTCCGTCGCTACAGCCGCTCGACGCGTTCACCCTCGGTGAGCACACCGCGGGTGTCCAGCACGAGCCGGGCCTTCTCCTCGATCATCCCGAGGTCGAAAGCGGCGTGCTTCTGCAGCAGCAGGGTCACGTCCGCCTCCACTACGGCCTGGGCCAGATCCTCCTCACGCGGCACCGGAGTGCCGTCCACGAGCCATTCCTTGACGTGCGGGTCGACGTAGGAGAGGTCTGCGCCCAGTTCCAGCAGGGCCCTCGCCACCGGCAGGGCCGGCGTCTCCCGCTCGTCGGCGATGTCTTCCTTGTAGGTCACACCAAGCATGACGACCTTGGCGCCGTTCACGGCCTTCTTATGCCGATTCAGCAGGCGTTGCGCGCGGGCCACCACGTAGGACGGCATCCGCTCGTTGATCTCCTGGGCCAGCTCGACGAACCGGAAGGGGTAGCCGAGCTTGCGTACCGTGTACGAAAGGTAGGACGGGTCGACGGGGATGCAGTGCCCGCCGACGCCCGGTCCCGGCAGGAACTTCTGGAACCCGAACGGCTTGGTGGCCGCCGCCTCGATGGCTTCCCAGAGGTTGATGCCGAGTTCGTCGCAGAAGATCGCCATCTCGTTGACGAGGGCGATGTTGACGTGCCGGTAGGTGTTCTCGAGCAGCTTGGCCATCTCGGCCTCGCGGGTGCCGCTGACGGGCACGACCTGCTCGATGAACTGCGCGTAGAACGCGGCGGCGCGGTCGCGGCACGGCGTGGTGTAGCCGCCGACGACCTTCGGGGTGTTCCGCAGGCCGAACTTGGGGTTGCCCGGGTCGATGCGCTCGGGCGAGAAGGCCAGGTGGAAGTCCTGACCGGCGATGAGACCCGAGGTTTCGAGCAGCGGGCGGGCGACGTTGTCGGTGGTGCCCGGGTAGGTCGTGGACTCGAGCACGACGAGCGTGCCCTTGGTGAGGTTGCGCGCGACCGTGCCGGTGGCGCCTTCGACCGCGGACAGGTCCGGGCGGTGGTCCTCGTCCAGCGGGGTGGGCACGCAGATGACGATGGTGTTGCTCTTGGCCAGCACGGACTCGTCGAGCGTGGCGCTGAAGCCGTTGTCCAGCATGTGCTCGAGATCGGCGTCCGTCAGGTCATCGATGTAGGACTGACCGGCGTTGAGCGCGTCGACCTTGCGGGGGTCGACGTCGACGCCGACGACCCGCAGTCCAGCCGCCACGGCCTCCTTGGCCAGTGGCATGCCGACGTATCCCAGGCCGATGACAGCCAAGTCGATTTCTGTCACAGCTGTACCTTGGCGAGCCGGAAACAACACTTCATGGTCGCAAAGGTTATCTCAAGTCCACTCAGCTCACGCCTAATGCGAGCGAACCCGTCACAACCGGCAGGCAAATCCCGGGTCATCGTTCGTCTAGGGATCGGTAGAGCGTTCGATAAGTCTCGGCAACGCGGCTCCAGGTCCGCTTGGCGGCCACTTCAGCCCGTCCCGCCTCACCCATCTCAGCACGTCTGGCGGGGTCCTCACGGAGCGCGGCCAGCGCCTTGGCGAGCTCTTCCGGGTCTCCGGGCGGCACGAGCAGACCGGCGCCGTCCGAGCCGACAAGCTCGGACAGAGCGGGCAAATCGCTGAGTACGACGGGCTTCCCGAGCGCCATCGCCTCGACGGGTTTCAATGGCGTAACGAGTCGGCAAACCCGCAGGTCCTCCCGCGGGCAGACGAAGATGTCGATCGCCGCCTGAGCTTTCAGCGCTTCTTCAGGATCGACCCGTCCGGGCAGGATCGCGCTGTCCAGGCGCAGCTCCTTGACCAGTTCGAGGAGGTTCTCCCGCTCGCTGCCGTCGCCGACGATCAGCGCGCGCACCGGAGTGCCCTGGTCGCGCAGGTACGCCGCCGCCCGCAGCAGGGTGGCGAAGCCCTCATAACCGACGATGCTGGAGACCGAGCCGACCACGATCTCGCCGTCGGCGATCCCCATGTCCCGGCGGAACGCGCCGCCGTCGTAGGAGACGTTCAGCAGTGAGTCGTCCACGGCGTTGGGCGCCAGGTAGATGTTCTCCCGCGGCACTCCACGCTCGACGATCTCGGTGGCCATCGTCTCGGCGAGCGTGACGACCGCGTCGGCCTCGCGCATGAGGAACGCCTCGCGCTCGCGCTGCAGCACCGCGCGCTGGCTCCCGGTACGCACGTCGGGGTCACGCGAGACCCAGGTCTCCTCCAGGAACCCGCGTACCTCGTAGACGAAGGGCGTACCCGTCCGCTGACGTACGGCGTGGGCCACCGAGCCGTTGCGATGGTCGGTCGCCGCGTGCAGAACCTGGGGCCGCAACTTTTCGACCAGCCGGGTCACCTCGTCGGCGCCCCTGATGATCCGCCCGGTCGTCTCGAAGGGCATCTCGCCGCGCCCGTCCGGCAGAAGCCGGTAATACGGGATGCCGTCGACCTCGTCGAACGGCGTCGCGTCCGCGTGCCCCTGCAGCATCGGCCAGCCCCAGCTGGTCACGACGTGCGGGTCGAGCCCGGCGGCCTTCTGCGCGGTGACGATGCGGTGGGTACGCACGGTGTAGCCGGCCTGCGTGTACGGCAGGGCGTTGGTGACGCAGTGCAGCACCCGCCCGGCGACCCGCTCCCCGATCGTCACGGCCGGCTTCGGCGGGATCGGATCGGGGCTGATCGCGGCCAGCTCGCCCCGGTAGTAGGCGGCCCTGCGCTTGACGAAGGGGTATTTGACGTGGGGATCGAGCACCAGGGCGGCTTCGGTGATCCGGCCGGCCTCCCAGTGCGCCTTTGCCTCGTTCCACGGGGCCTGGACCGCGCGCATGCTGATCTTCCGCACCGCCCAGCGCACCTTGCGCGCGGCGGGCCAGGCGACCTTGCCCACGATGGGACGCAGCACCGGCGGAAGCGCGTCCGCGGCGGCCTGGGCGACCCGCACCGGATCCGATTTCACCTTCGTCACGACGACGCGGGAGACGATGATCGGGTGCTGGACGAAGCCCTTGAGTAGTCCGCTGACGCCCGCACGGGCCGACTTGGCGGAAACCTTGCGTCTGGCGTCGGATACCACGCGGTGACCGTACCATAGGCAACGTTTTTCCCTGTTTCGCAATGAAAGGCGAGGTCAATGAGGGAGAACCCCCTGGTCCTTCACGTTCTGGGCGCCCGGCCCAACTTCGTGAAGGCCGCCCCGGTGGTCCGAGCACTCGGCGAACTCGGTGTGCGTCAGGGCATCATCCATACAGGTCAGCACTACGACGAGTTGATGTCGGACGTCTTCTTCCGCGACCTCGCGCTGCCCGACCCGCTCGCGAACCTGGCCGTCGGCTCCGGCACCCACGCCAAGCAGACCGCGGCGCTCCTGATCGGCCTCGAAGAGGTCTTCACCGAGCACGATCCCGACCTGGTCGTGGTCTACGGCGACGTCAACTCCACGCTGGCCGCGATCCTGGTGGCGGCCAAGCTCGGCATCAGTACCGCGCACGTCGAGGCGGGCCTGCGCTCGTTCGACCGCGGCATGCCGGAGGAGGTCAACAGGATCGTCACCGACTCGCTGTCGGACCTGCTGTTCACCACCTCGCCGGACGCGCTGCAGTTCCTCGCGCGCGAGGGCGTCGCGCCGGAGAAGGTGCATTTCGTCGGCAACCCGATGATCGACAGCCTTTTCTCCGCGCTGCCCAGGCTGGACCCCGCGCCGATCGTGGCGCGGCTCGGTCTGCCGGAGCGCTACGCCGTGGCCACGCTGCACCGCCCGGCCAACGTCGACAGCCCGGCCGCCGCCAAGGAACTGGTCGACTCCGTGTTGTCCGTGGCCGAGCGCATCCCGCTCGTCGTGCCGATCCACCCGCGCGGGCGTACCCGGCTGGCCGAGGCCGGTCTCGTGGACGGCCCGGCGGTCAAGGTCGTGGACCCGCTCGGCTACGTCGAGTTCCTCTCGCTGGTACGCGGGGCCGCGCTGGTCGTGACCGACTCGGGCGGCGTGCAGGAGGAGACGACCATGCTCGGCGTCCCGTGCCTGACCGTGCGGCCCAACACCGAGCGCCCGGTCACCATCACCCACGGCACCAACCGCCTGGTCACCCCGGCCTCGCTGCCGGCCGCCGCGGACAAGGCGCTGGCCGACGGCGCGGCGACGCCCGCGGGCGAGCTGCCGCCCCTGTGGGACGGCGCCGCCGGCCCGCGGATCGCCCGGGTCGTGGCCGCGTGGCTCAAGGGGGACAACCTGTCTCCGGCCGCGCAGGGCACTCGGGGCGAATAACCCCACAAACCCGGACAAGGGGTACGGCGCAGCCGTACCATCGACTGACCCCGCGAAGCGATAGGCGAGCACCATGGCCGAAACCCCAGAAGAGCCGACCTACCAGCGGCTCGGTCCCGTCAACTGGCTCCCGGAGGAGCGCAAGCTCATCGAGCGCTACGAGGCCGACATCAGGGAGCTGCGGCGACGGCTGGAGATCGCCGAGGCCAAGGCCGCCTACGCCGGATGGAAGCTGGAGGCCACGCAGGCCAAGCGGACGTTCAAGCTGGGCGAGGCCCTCGGCGCCAAGAGCCCGGGGCAGATCATCAAGGCCGTCCGCTCGCACGACAAGGCGCCTAAGGCGCCCGAGCAGGCGGTGACCGAGATCATCGAGCAGGCGGGCAAGCGCCCGCCGCTGGTCGACGTGCCCGCGATCAAGTGGCCGGCGGGCCCGGTGAACCGCCCCGACCTGCGCGTGGCCGTGATCCTGGACGACTTCTCCCGGATGGCCTTCCGCTACGAGTGGGACCAGATCGAGTTCGGACTCAAGGACTGGCCGGAGATCTTCGCCGAGAAGCGGCCCGACCTGCTGTTCTGCGAGTCGGCCTGGCACGGCAACCAGGGCCGCTGGCGCTACCAGATGACCGGCACCAACGCTCCCAAGGACCCGCTGCGGGACCTGGTGGCCTGGTGCAAGCAGGAGGGCATCCCCACGGTCTTCTGGAACAAGGAGGACCCGCCGAACTTCGACTTCTTCATCGACACGGCCAAGCTGTTCGACTACGTGTTCACCTGCGACGGCGACATGCTGCCGAAATATCGGGAAACACTGGGACACGACCGGGTGGACGTGCTGCAGTTCGCCGCCCAGCCCCGCGTGCACAACCCGATCCAGCAGAAGCAGGGCCGCCTGCACGACGTGGTCTTCGCCGGCATGTACTTCCGCGACAAGCACCCCGAGCGCCGCGAGCAGATGGAGACCGTCCTCGACCCGGTACGCGAGCTGGGCCTGCACATCTTCGCCCGCAACGGCGAGGTGGACGAGAAGTACGCCTGGCCGGAGAAGTACCGCCCGCACATCGTCGGCGAACTCCCCTACGACCAGATGCTGGCCGCGTACCGCATGTACAAGGTCTTCCTCAACGTCAACTCCGTGCTCGACTCCCCGACCATGTGCGCGCGCCGCGTCTTCGAGCTGTCGGCCTGCTCCACCCCGGTCGTCACCGGCTGGTCACGCGCGATCGAGGAGACGTTCGGCGAGCTGATCCCGATCGCCCGCGAGCCGATCGAGTCCTACAACCAGGTGCTGCACCTCATCAACAGCCCCGAGCTGCGCGCCCGCATGGGCCACCTGGCCATGCGGGAGGTGTTCGACAAGCACCTGTTCTCCCACCGCGTCGACCAGCTGCTGCGGCTGCTGGGCCGCCCGGTCAGCGCCCGGGAGCGCTCGATCTCGGTCGTGCTGCCCACCAACCGCGCCTCGCAGATCGAGCACGCGATCTCCTCGGTGGCCAAGCAGATCCACCGCCCGCTGCAGCTCGTGATGGTGCTGCACGGCCTCGACATCGACCCCGTCGTCGTGGCCGACAAGGCGCGCATGGCGGGCATCAGTGACGTGACCGTGCTGCCGGCCGCCGCTGAGCTGTCGCTCGGCGCGTGCATGAACCTCGGCATCGCGGCCGCCGAGGGCGAGCTGATCGCCAAGATGGACGACGACAACCTGTACGGCGAGCACTACCTGTCCGACCTGGCCCGCGCCTTCGACTACACCGACGCCCAGCTCGTCGGCAAGGGCGCGCACTACAGCTACTTCGAGGGCTCCAACACCACGATGCTCCGCCTGCCCGGCCTGGAGCACCGCTACTCCTTCCTCGTCCAGGGCGGCACGTTCCTGGGCAAGGCCGAGATGTTCCGCGCCTACCCCTTCGCCGACATCACCCGCGGCGAGGACACCCACCTGGTCCGCCGCCTGAAGGAGGACGGCGTCAAGATCTACTCGGCCGACCGCTTCAACTTCGTCTACTGGCGCAGCGCCGACGCCAGCATGCACACCTGGCAGGCCGACCACATCAAGCTGACCCGCAACGCCCAGTTCTCCTTCGTCGGCCACCCCGGCCCGCACGTGCTCATCTGAGTCATCTGAGCACCTGGCGGATCATCACCGCCAGGCAGAACACCCCGAGCACCAGCCCCCACACCACGTCGGTGACGTAGTGCATGCCCCGGTAGAGCCGGGAGGCCGCCACGATCAGCGGCAGCCCGGCGCCCATCGCCCACACCAGCCCGGACAGCACCCGGTGCCCGTGCAGATGGATCGCCAGCAGGACGGCCAGGCCGCCGTAGAAGCAGACGGCGGCGCTGACGTGCCCGGACGGCCAGCTGCTCGTCGGCGGCGCGGCGTCCAGGCGCGCCACCGGCGGACGGCTCCTGGCCACGAGCGCGCTGGTCGCCAGGAACACCAGCGACTGCGACCAGACGGCCGCGACCAGGAACACCGACTCCCGCCAGCGCTCCGTCGCCAGCCGGAACCCGATCACCGCCAGCGCGGTGAGCACCACGATGACCGGGGTGTCGGACAGGCTGCTGCCGATGCGGGTGGCCTGATCCAGGAGCGGCACGCGCTCGGCGGCGATGTCCGCCATGACGCCGGGCTCGGCCCAGTCGGAACGCTCGACCAGTTCCCCCAGCGCGAACGTCGCCGCCGTCATCAGCGACAGCCACACGACGGCCGGCCATAACCGGGTTACCACGTCACGCACGTCGCACCCCCTCCGGTTCCACGCCTTCGACCAGCGGCTCGGCGGGCTCCTTCCCCATGTCGCGGCGCCAGCCCTCGAACGCCGCCGTCGTGGCGGCGACCACCAGCAGGCCGAGCAGCACCCCGCCCACCGCATCACTGACCCAGTGCACGCCGAGCGCCACGCGCGTGGCGGCCACCGACACCGCGAGGAACGCCCCGATCCCCCACGCCAGCGCCTTGCCCGCCCCGCGCAGCCGAGGCAGGAGCAGCAGCACGAGTACCCCGGCGCCGAGCGTGGCGGTCAGCGCGTGCCCGGAGGGGAACGCCTCGCCGGGCGCGGTCGAGACCGGGTCGGGCAGCTCCGGCCTGATCCGGCCGATGACGATCTTCAGCAGCAGGCCGAGCACCCCGCCCGCGGTGATCGTGACCATCGCCCAGACCGCCGGCCGGGTGGCGCCCCGCCAGGCCAGCCACGCCGCGGCCGTGATCACCGCCAGCCGCCACGGCCAGGGACCGAACACGTCCGTCCAGGTCAGCATCCACCGGGTCAGCTCCGGGTTGGCCGTGGCGACGGCGTGCAGGCCGTACGCGGTGGCTCGGTCGAGGTGCCACAGCGGCGGGAAGGCCGCCTCGACCAGCAGGGCCAGCGCGGCGAAGAGCGCACCCGCGCAGAGGGCGACGACGACGGCGAGCGTGAGCCTGAGACCGAGCCGGGGCATCAGAAGTCCTTGGTACGGCGCAGCCGCGGCGGCCGGCCGTCCGGATCGACGACGAGACGGTAGAGGGGCATCGCCAGCGCCTTGCTCACCCGCCCCAGATCGGGACGGCCATGGCGGCGCAGGCGGCCCGGCGGGCGCGGGCCGCGCCGGTCGTTCTCGTGCCAGGCGTCCAGACGCGCGGCGGACTCGGCGAACGCGTCGAAGGCCGCCTTCGGATCGCACAGGTCGAGCACGTCGTCCTCGTCGCGGTCCAGATGCTCGGCGGCCAGCGTGAGGCGCAGGTCGCGGGCGAAACGCCGCGCGCCGGCGGGCGGGCGCGGGTCGTGCTCCTCGTCGACCACCGCGCAGCTCAGCTCGGAGTCGAACGTCCAGGAGCGCAGGTTGACGTTGTCGGAGCCGATCGTGGCCCAGACGTCGTCCACCACGCAGACCTTCGCGTGCACGTAGACGGGCGTGCTCTCGTGGTTTTCCAGGTCGTAGACGGCGATGCGGCCGTCCCCCGCGCGCGTCAGCCGGTCCAGCGCCTCCGCGCGGCCGATCAGGCTGGCCGGGCCGGCCAGCCAGCCGTCCTGGTCGGGGTGGCGCGGCACCACGATGATCATGTGAAGGCCGGGTTCGCGCTCCAGCGCCTCGGCGAACGGTTCGATGACCTCCGTGGACCACAGGTACTGGTCCTCCAGGTAGACCAGCGAACGCGCGCGGGCCAGGACCTTGAGGTAGGCCCGCGCCACGCTACGCTCGCCCTCCGGCGCGAACGGCAGGGCGTTGCGCAGATGCGGGTAGGTCCGCAGCAGTTGCACCGCGTGGGTGCCCGCGGGCTCCGGCGGCGGGCCCGGCTCGGGCAGCGGGGGCGCGTTGTCCATGCTGCTCAGGCGGTCGCGCAGGCGCCTGAGCGGGTGGCGGGTCTCCGGCGCCGGATCCTCCCAGCGCTCGCAGAAGACCTTCTCCACCTCGGCCACCGCCGGGCCGCTGATCGCCGCCTGGGCGTCGTGCCAGGGCGGGCGCGCGCCGTACGCGCCGGGCATCGGGGTGGCCTGCGGGTCGCCCCGGTGGGTGGCGTCGTCGCGGCGGCTGTGGCACAGGTCGATGCCGCCGACGAAGGCCACGTCCCGTCGCGGGTCGCGGTCGTGGCGCAGGATGACGAACTTCTGGTGGTGGGAGCCGCCGTGCCGTACGCGGGTGTCGAGAAGGCACTGGCCGCCGGCGGCCTCGACCCGCTCGCCCAGGTGGCGGTTCTCCTCGGCGCTGAAGCGCAGGAAGTCCAGGTGCGAACGCCAGATGAGACCCCGGACCAGCGCGCCCCTCTCCGCCGCCGCGGCCATCGCGCTCGCGATGGCCGGCCCGTCCTCGGCCAGGCGCTCGTCCGGGTCGCCACGCCAGTCGGCGAACAGCAGCAGGTCGTCGCGGCCCAGGGCGGCCAGGCGGTCCCGGAGTTCGGCGAAGTAGGTGGCGCCGTGGATGAGCGGGCGGACGAGGTTGCCCCGGGTCCAGGCTCCGAGCTTGGTCCCGGGGTTCCCGCGTTCGTCCTCGGTGAGGAACCAGTCGTCGAGTCTCATGTCCGGCGCCAGCGCGACTCCCCGAAGCAGTAGCCGGCGAACAGCAGCAGCCCGAGCGCGACCACCACGAGCAGCCACGGGCCGGCCGGGGTCTTGGCGAAGGCCCTGAGCGTGCCGTCGATGCCGCTGACCTTGTCGGGGTCGAAGGTGAGCGCCGCCTGGACCACGAAGATCCCGGCCAGTCCGGCGATCAGTCCGCGGGCGACGTATCCGGCGAAGCCCAGGCGGTCCATGACCTTGCGGGCGCGCGGCGGCATCCGGCCGATGTCCAGTTCCTCGCGGAACTTCTTCTTGACACCCTGGTACACCCAGTACGCGCCCAGCGCGACCAACCCGAGCCCGATGGCGGTGACGATGACCGCCCCGGCGGGCAGCGCGAGCAGGTCGCCGGTGACGTCCTGCGACTTCTTGTCCTCCGACTTCGCGCTCCCGGACAGCAGCACGGTCAGCAGCGTGAAGACGATGAACACGTACACCGCCACCCTGCCTGCCGACTCGGCGCGGTCCAGGGCCTTCCTGCTGCCGAAGAACACCTCCGACAACTGCCAGAGCGCCAGCGCGGCGAAGCCGACGACCATGATCCATAGGATCACGGCCCCGAAGGGCAGGTCGGCCATCATGCCGATGGCGCCATTCTTGTCGGCCTCCCGGTCGCCGTCGCCCAGTGCGATCTGGACGGCGAGCACTCCGATCAGGCCATAGAGCACGCCACGGCAGGCGAGCCCGATGCGGGCCAGCCGTACCATGGCGGGACTGTCGGCCGCTTGGCGGGCCGCGGCCTCTGCCTGGCTCACCGTTCCTCCTGAGGGTCGTTGAGACCCCCAAGTGCCCGGAAAAATCCCGCTTAGACCTCGTTGACGGCCTCCGCCGCGTGCCAGCTCGCCAGAAACCTCAGCGCCTCCTCGGTACGCGAGCCCGGTTCGGCCAGGTAGGTGACCAGAACCTGGTCGCCCTGCTCGCCCGGCCGCAGGCTGTCGTAGTCGAGCACCAGTTCGCCGGCGAGCGGGTGGTCAAGGATGTTGCGCCCGGCCGAGCGCTCCCGGACCTCGTGCTCGGCCCACAGGCGGCGGAAGTCCGCGCTCCTGACCGACAGCTCGCCCACCAGCGCGGCCAGCTCCCGGTCGCCGGGATGGCGGCCCGCGTCCAGCCGCAGGAACGCCACCGTCTCGCGGGCCTTGTGCTCCCAGTCGCGGAACAGGGTCCTGGTGTGCTCGTCGAGGAAGACCAGGCGGGCGCAGTTCAACGGGCCGTCCGGCGGAGTGGGCCGATTCCAGAACAGCAGGGCGGCCAGCCGGTTGCAGGCCAGCATGTCGGTCCTGCGGCCCATGACGAAGGCGGGGATGTCGGGCATGGAGTCGAGCACCCGCCTGAGTGTGGGACGAACCCGCTCCACCGGGGCCTTCACCGCCTTGCCGCTCGCCGGACGGGCGAGGTCGTGCAGGTGGGCGCGTTCGATGTCGTCCAGGCCGAGCACGCGGGCCACGGCGTTCAGCACCTCGGCGGAGACGTTGCCCGCCCGCCCCTGCTCCAGCCGGACGTAGTACGGCACGCTGACCCCGGCGAGCACTGCGACCTCTTCCCTGCGCAGCCCGGCCACCCGGCGGCGCTCGCCGTACGTGGGCAGGCCGGCGTCGGAGGGCCGCACCCTGGCGCGGCGCGATCGCAGGAACTCCCCGAGGTCATTGGCCATGACCCCATTGTCGGACATTTCCCCGCGCGGCGCCTGACCCTGCGAGTACCACCCTCGGCGCTGTCCTGGTTACCCCATCGGCGTCCTCCCAGGATGAGAGCCATGGACAACCGCATCGCCGTCGTCACCGGCGCCTCATCGGGCATCGGCGCCGCCGTAGCCGTCGAACTCGCCGAGCGGGGCGCCCGGGTCGCGCTCGTGGCCCGCAGGAAGGAGCGCGTCGAAGCGCTCCGCGACCAGATCGGCGACCGGGCCCTCGCCGTGGCCGCCGACGTGAGCGACCCCGCCGAGGTCGAGGCCGCCAGGAGCCGCATCGCCGAAGAACTGGGCCGGGCCGACCTCGTCGTCAACGCCGCCGGAATCCTCCTCCCCGGCCTGCTCGACACACCGGGACCGGATACGCCTCTGGAGTGGCGGCGCCAGCTCGACGTGAACGTCGCCGGTCTGCTCCACGTCTTCCGCGCGTTCCTGCCCGACCTCCAGGCCGCCGCCGACGCGGGCAGGCCCGCCGACCTGGTGAACATCTCCTCGATCGCGGCCGCCAGGATCGAGCCGGGCGCGGCGGTCTACGCGGCCACCAAGGCCGCGGTCAGCCACCTGTCACGAAATTTCCGGAACGAGCTGGCACCCAGGAACATCCGCGTCACCAACCTCGAACCCGGCGTCGTCGTCACCGAACTGCTGTCCGCCTCCGAGCTGGGAACGGCCTGGCTGGAGGACATGAAGACGAAGATCGACCCGCTGGCCGCCGCCGACCTGGCGGAGGTCGTGGCCTTCGCGGTCAGCCGCCCGATCCACGTGAGCCTCCCGGAGATCACCGTGGTGCCGACCCGCCAGGTGTAGATCTTCTATGTACATGCATATTCTGTATGTGCATGTACAATGGGGTTCCGCACGGAGGGAGGCGCCTGATGGCGACGGACGACGACGACATGTGGGTGGGCGTGATCCGCCTGCACGCCAGGGTCGAACACGAGGTGGCCGCCGCCCTGCAGAAGCACGGCCTCGGCCTGTCGGAGTACCGGGCGCTGTGCCACCTGTCGCTCGCCGACGGCGGCTCCCTGCGCATGCAGGAACTGTCCGACCTGCTGGGCCTCAACCAGAGCTCGGTGACGCGCCTGGTGGGCCGCCTGGAGAACAGCGGCCTGAGCCGCCGCGACTTCTGCGACCAGGACCGGCGGGGCGTCTACACCCTCATCACCGACGAGGGCCGCGCCAGGAAGGACGGCGCCGCCCCGACCTACGAGGAAACCCTCACCGCCGCCCTGGACAGAGCCGCCAAGGAGGGCCTGGCCGACACCGTCACCGCCCTGCGCGCCTCCATGCACCGCACCACCTGAGCTCCCGGGGCGTCAGGAGACGGGCCTGATCGAGCGCAGTTCGGCGAGCAGATCCCTGACCACCGAAGATCCGCCCAGCTCGCGGGTGGTCACGTACCCCACCCGCCGCAGCGGCGCCCCCTCCCCGAGCTCCGCCGTGGCCACGTTCGGCGGCGCCCCCACGGCCGACAGCCGGGGCACGATGGCCGCCCCCAGCCCGTGCCCGACCATCGACATCGCCACCCCGTCGTCCTCGACCGTGATGTCGCCGGGCGGGATCCACGCCTGCGCCGCCAGCCACCGCCTGGTCTCGCCGGAGCAGTTCTCGTGCCAGTCGATCATCGGCAGCGCGCGCGGGTCCGGGTGCCCCGACGGATGGGCCAGCACGTACGGCTCCGCGTACAGCTCCTTGCCGACCAGGCCGTCCACGTACACCGGCAGCGACACCACCCCTACGTCCGCGCGCCCGTCGGCGACCTCCCCCGCGATCCCCCGCCCGAGGTCGGGCACGATCCGCACGTCCACGGTCACCCGCGGGTGCCGCCGCCCGAACCGCACCAGCACCCCGGGCAGGAGATGGAAGGCCGCGCTTCTGAAGGCGGCCAGCCGGATGGTCCCGGTGGCCTCGCCGTGGGCCGCGGTGTGGGTGTCGGTCCGCATGACCTCCATGAGCCGCAGGATGCGCCGCGCGTGGCCGACCGCCGCCGACCCCGCCGCGGTGGCCGTGGCCCCGCCGCGCCCGCGCCGGAACAGCACCGCGCCCATCTTCCGCTCGGCCGCGCGCAGGGCGTGCGAGACCGCCGACTGCGTGAGGCCGAGCCGCACGCCTGCCCCCGACACGCTGCCCTCGCCGTCCACGGCGACGAGCACGCGGAGCTCGGCCGCGCTCAGATCGTTCACGGCGGCGACAACATATGAAGGACGTTCATACATTCCGCCACTCCCGCGAACACCACCTGCTGGCTACGCGGACGGCCCTCTCCTAACGTCGAGGCCATGAGAGCGATGCGTGCGGAACGGCGTGGCGGACCCGAGGTGCTGACCCTGGCCGAGATCCCCGACCCGGTGCCGGGCCCCGGCCAGACTTTGGTGGACGTCGAGGCGGCGGGCGTGAACTTCGCCGACCTCGGCCGGCTGAGCGGCAGCTACCAGCCACCCGAGCTGCCGTTCGTGCCGGGCGGCGAGGTGGTGGGCCGTACGCCGGACGGACGCCGGGTGCTCGCCTTCGCCGGCGCCGCGTTCGCGTCGAAGGCGCTGGTGACGGAGCGGGTGGAGATCCCCGACGACATGGAGGCGGGCGCCGCGCTGGCCCTGCTGGTGCAGGGGCTGACCGCCTGGCACCTCCTGCGTACGGCCGCGCGGCTGGTGCCCGGCGAGAGCGTCGTGGTCAACGCGGCGGCCGGCGGAGTGGGCCACCTGACGGTCCAGCTGGCCAAGGAGTTCGGCGCCGGCCGGGTGATCGGCACGGCGTCCACGAAGGAGAAGCGCGAGCTGGTCATGGGGTTCGGCGCGGACGCGGCCGTCGACGGCGAGGCGGACGGCTACGCCGACCGGGTGCTCGCGGCCAACGACGGCGGCCCGGTGGACATGGTCCTGGACGCGGTGGGCGGCCCGGTCTTCGACGCGGCGCTCGGCGCGCTGGCCCCGTTCGGCCGCCTGATCGCGTACGGGACGTCGAGCGGCGTGGACCCGTCGCCGATCGATCCCGGCCGGCTGGCCCAGCACAACGTCTCGGTGGGCGGCTACTGGCTCGGCGCCCATCTCCGCCTGCCCGGGAGCACCGCCGCGCGACCTCTGCCCGAGCTGATCGCCCTGACCGCCGCCGGCCGCCTGCGACCGCTGACCGGCGGGGAGTACGAGCTGGAGCGGGCCGGGCAGGCGCTGGCCGACCTGGCGGCCCGCCGTACCGTGGGGAAGGTGGTTCTCAGGCCGTGATCCTGGCCAGCTTCTCGTCGGCCAGGCGGGCGAGCTCGTTCAGCCCCTCCTTCTTCACCTTGGTGCCGATGACCAGCAGGCTGGTGACCACGCCCTTCCTGGCGATCACCATCGCGGAGATCTGGGCGGCCTTGCCGTCGCTGACCGCGGTGGTGACGAAGGCGTGCGAGCGTTCGCCGCGCGCGGGCATCTTGAGCGTGACGGTCCTGTAGGTGACCTTGGCGCCGGCGACCTCGGCCCGGTACTTCGCGCACCGCGCGGGCACCGGCTCCGGGAAGGTGTCGGTGGCCACGATGGCCTGGGTGATGGAGCCGTCCTTGGAGGAGTAGGCGACGACGGCCGCGGGCGCTCCGCCCAGCTCGGCCGGGTCGAGCTGCCCGACCCCGGCGCAGTCCGGCTCGGACACCTTGGCCTCCTTGAGGGCGGCCATGCCCTGCTTGGTGGCCTTGAGCGAGCCGTACGCGCCGGTCTCGGGGCCGTAGGCGACGCTCATGCCGTTCGGCGCGGACAGCAGCCCCGCGCCGAGCCTGGCCGCGTCGACGGGCTTCTTCGCGGAAGGGGAAGGGCCGGCGGCCTGCCCGCTGGAGCAGCCGACGCTGACCGCCATGATGAGAAATATTCCGGAAAAAGCCTTGTGCATGAATTCCCCAATTCGCATCAGCGGCATTTTTCATCACGCTAGACGAATCGGAGCACGCGTTTTCCGACGTTGACGGAACGCCCCGCCTTTACGGTTTCACGGGCTTTTGTGGTTTTTCTTCGCTTCCATTGGGCGTCGCTCCGTTGAGAATGGCGCGGGCCAGCCCCAGCCCGGTGCCGCCCAGCGTGAGCGCCTTGGCCAGGAGCTCCTCGACGCCCTGCGCGCCGTTGAGCACCACCATGTGGTCCACGTTGCCGAACGCCTGGGCGCCCGCCTGCACCACCTCCGGCCAGCGCTCGGCCAGCTGCTGGGCGATGACGGCCTCCTGGTTGTCGGCGAGCGCCTCGGCGCGCGCCCTGATGGCCGCCGCCTCCGCCAGGCCCTTGGCCTGCTCGGCCTCCGCCTCGGCCAGGCCCAGCGCCCTGGCCGCCTCGGCCTGGGCCAGGCCGCGCGCCTTGGCCGCCGCGGCCTCCGCCTCGCCGGCGACCCTGGTGGCCGCGCCCGCGGCCTCTCCGCGCAGCCGTACCGACTCCGCGTCCGCCGCGGCGGCCTGCTTGACCTGGGAGGCCTGGGCCACGGCGCGCAGCTCGGTCTCCCTGGCCTCGGCCTCGGCCTGGGCGATGCGGGCGTCGCGTTCGGCCTGGGAGAGCGTGACCGTCTCGTACGCCTTGGCGTCGGCGGGCTTGCGTACCTTCGACTGCAGACGCTGCTCGGACAGCTGGGCCTCCAGCTCGGCGGCCCTGGTCTCCTGGACGACCACCTCCTGGCGGGCGCTCGCCTCCGACAGCGGCCCCGCCTGGCGGGAGGTCGCCTGGGCGCGGTCGATCTCGGCCTGGTAGGAGGCCTGCTTGATCTGGGCGTCGCGCCAGGCCGCCGCCTTGTTGGCCGCGGCGACCTGCTCGGCCTCGGTGGCCTCCTGGTCGCGCTGCGCCTCGGCGATGCGGGCGCTGGCGGCGATCTTGGCGGCGTGCGGCTTGCCGAGGTTGGCGATGTAGCCGGTCTCGTCGTCGATCTCCTGGATCTGCAGCGAGTCGACGATCAGGCCCAGCTTGCTCATCTCGTCTGCGGCCGAGGCCCTGGTCTCGCTGGTCAGGCGCTCGCGGTTGAGGATGAGGTCCTCGACGGTGAGGCCGCCGATGATCGAGCGCAGGTGGCCGGTGAACAGCTCGTGGATCGCGCCCGTCATGAAGTCCTGCTGGTCGAGGAAGCGCCGGGCGGCGTTGGCGATGGAGGTGAGGTCATCGCCGACCTTGTAGATGACCACGCCCCTGATGTGGACGGGGATGCCCTGCTGGGTGACGCAGGAGACCTGGAGGTTGGCGGATCTGGTGTCGAGGCGCAGGCGCCTGGCGGTCTGGAAGCCGGGCAGCACCGCCGTACCCTTGCCGGTGATGATCTTGAAGCCTAACGAGTCGAGAGCGTCGCCGCGGCGACGGGCGCCGAGGCCCGAGATGATCAGCGCCTCGTTCGGCTCCGCGACCCGCCAGACGGCCTTGAACAGCAGGATGATGACGACGACTGCGACGAGGATCCCCCCGCCGGCGATGAAGAACTCAGGGGACATCGGGCCTCCCTAGACCAGTGCGCGAGCCACGTAGACCGTGCGCGGCGGGAAGTACTCCACCACCACCACGATCGTCCCGACCGGGAATTCCTCGTCGGCCACGCTCGGATGGGCGTAGAAGGCCTCGACGCCGCCCCTTACCTGGACCATCACCTCGCCGACCAGACCCGGGCCGATCCTCCCCGTGACCCGTCCCTGCTTGCCGACCATCGGTCTCCCCCCGTCGGTGATATTCCGGACGGTACTCCAATCAGGCATTCGCGGTAATAGGCGACGCAAAATGTTCCTCCAGGGGCTGCGCGCCTTAGAGCGGTATTTACCGCCCGTAGTGATGATCGCGCCCATGAGTGACATCAACCCCCGCAGGGCACACGAGCTCGGGATGGGACGGCGCATATCGCGCCGGGACTTCTTCGACGGCGTGGCGATGGCCGCGGGGGTGGCGGCGCTCGGCGCCGCGGCGGGCTGCGGGCCGCGTTCCGGTGAACCGGGCGTCATCGGCACCCCCGAGCTCCAGGTCCCGACCGACGTGAAGTTCCCGCCCACGCTCACCGGCCTGCAGGGCAACACCGCGCAGGCGCTCAGCGTGCCGCACGCCCTGCGCGACGACCGCTTCTGGGAGTACGCCGGCACGCCCGAGTTCACCGGCGAGAACTACGACCTCGTTGTGGTCGGCGGCGGCATCAGCGGAGTCAGCGCCGCCTTCGAATGGCTGCGGGCCAACCCCAGTGCGCGCATCCTCATCCTGGACAACCACGACGAGATCGGCGGCCACGCGCGCCGCAACGAGTTCACCCCGCAGGCCCGCAAGGGCCCGCTCATCGGCTACGGCGGCTCGCAGTCGATCGAGGCCCCCTCCGTCTGGACGCCCGAGGGCAAGAACCTCCTGCGGCAGCTCGGCGTCAAGGTCGAGAAGTTCGAGAAGTACTTCGACCAGAAGCTCTACACCAACCTCAAGATGTACGACAGCGTCATGTGCGACCGGGAGACCTTCCCGGTGGAGCGGCTGGTCAAGTACACGCCGGGGATCAAGGCCGAGGAGTGGATCGCCCAGCTCCCGGTGGCCGCGCAGGCGAAGAAGGACCTGCTGCGCCTGTACAAGAACCCGCCCGACTGGTTCCCCGGCATGTCGCAGGCCGAGAAGGAACGCAGGCTCGCCGACCTGACGTACTCGCGGTTCCTGCTGGAGGTGTGCAAGGTCCACCCGGACGCGGAGCTGTTCCTGCGCACGCAGTCCAGCGACGAATGGGCCTACAGCACGCAGGCCTTCGGGGCGATCGACGCCTGGGGCAGCGCGGAGGAGTGGGACTTCCCCGGCTTCCAGGGCTTGAAGCTCGACGCCGGCAAACCCTCCAAGTTCAACTCCCCCAGCATGATCAAGGAATGGGACGCCGACGACGCGTACATCTACCACTTCCCCGAGGGCAACCAGGCGCTCGTGAGGATGATGGTCGGCCGGATGATCCCCGGCTTCGCCAGCGCGACCGGCATGGACGACATCACCACCGCCTCCTTCGACTACGGCAAGCTCGACCTGCCCTCGAACCGGGTGCGCTTCCGGCTGTCCAGCCCGGTGGTGACGGCGTCCAACGACGGCGACCCCGACACCGCGACCACCGCCACCGTGGGCTACTTCGACGGCCACCAGATCAAGACCGTGCGCGCCGGCGCCGTCGTCATGGCCTGCTGGAACATGGTCATCCCCTACCTGGTCCCGTCGCTGCCGCCCGCGCAGAAGCAGGCCATGCACCAGGCGGTCAAGATGCCGCTGCTCTACGCGATGGTGCAGCTGCGCAACTGGGAGGCCTGGCGGAAGGTCGGCATCAACCACACCAGGTGGACCGGCGCCTACTGGTGCGTCTCCGAGCTCGACTACCCGGTCAGCATGCCCGGCTACGAGTGCCCGAAGGACCCCTCCCAGCCGATCAACGTGCACATGATCGCCACGCCGTGCGTGTCGACGATGGGCCCGGGCGAGGGCGCGATCGCCGGCCGCCACAACCTGCTCAAGACGGACTTCTCCTTCTTCGAGTACACGATCCGCGACCAGTTGGCCAGGCTCCTCGGCGCCGGCGGCTTCGACCCCGGCAAGGACATCGAGGCGATCACCGTCAACCGCTGGGGCCACGGCTACGCCCCCGAGTACTGCCGCCCCTGGAACGCCTTCTACCCCGAGGGTCCCTTCCCCGCCGAGACCGCGCGCAGGCGGCACGGCCGGATCGCGATCGCCAACTCCGACTCGATCCCGGCCGCCTACGCCGACGCCGCCGTCACCGCCGCCTACCGAGCCGTCGCGGAGCTGTCCACATGAGACCCTGGCTGAAGATCTTCCTCATCGGGCTGGCGCTGTGGGCCGCGTCCGTCCTGGTCACGATCTGGACGGAGAACTCCAACCTCCTCCCCACCGTGGTGCTGCTCGGCAGCTTCCTGGTGCCGGTGACGTTCGTGGTCTGGGCCTACACGCGGGAGCGCTCGTCGGAGGTGACCGTCGAGCTGCTGTTCAAGGCGTTCGTGATCGGCGGCGTCCTCGGTGTGCTCGGCGCCTCGATCCTGGAGAGCTACCTCCAGCCGTCGCTGGTCATGTACGCCGGCGTCGGCCTCATCGAGGAGGGCGTCAAGCTGGCGGCCCTGATGCTGCTGACCCGCGGCCTGCGCCGGCACGACGTCTGGGACGGCGTCGTGCTCGGCGCCACGGTCGGCTTCGGCTTCGCCGCCTTCGAGAGCGCCGGATACGCCTTCAACGCGTTGTTCACCCGCGAGGGCATCTCGGTGGCACAGCTGGTGGAGACCGAGATCCTGCGGGGCGTGCTCGCGCCCGTCGGCCACGGCCTGTGGACCGCGATCGTCGGTGGCGTGCTGTTCTCGGCGGGCGGCAGGCTGGCCGGCAAGGTGATCCTGGCGTACCTGGGCGTCTCCCTTCTCCACGCGCTCTGGGACTCGATGAGCGGGCTGGCGATCGCGATCACGCTGCTGCTGACCGGGCAGCCGTGGCAGTTCCAGCTGATCCGCATCGGGAAGGTGCCCGGCGTCACCGACGGGCAGATCCATCTCTACACGGTGCTGAACTGGGGCGGGCTGATCGTCATCTCGGCCCTCGCGTTGCTCTGGCTGCGCTCGATCAGCCGCCGAGAGCGCTGAGGCTGGCCGTCCAGAGCCGCTCGGCCAGGTCGTGGTCGGCCCTGCCGCGGGCCGGCTTCTCCTTGACGTAGTAGCGGCCCGGCTCGCCCGCGGACGTGGCCAGGTGGACCAGCGTGCGCGCGCCCGTCGCCGGCGGCTTGGCCATGCCGGGGACCGCCAGGTAGAGGCGCATCAGCAGCGTGTCGCCGGCGAAGCCGGTGCGGATGACGCCCGGGTGGAAGCAGGTCGCGTGCACCCCGCGGGCGGCCAGCGCCTGGGTGAAGAGCATGTTGGCCTGCTTGGTGTCGCCGTACTGCATCCACGCGTTCCACCGGCGCCGCTCCCTGCTGAGGTCGCCGGGATCCAGGCGGCCGGTGCCGGCCGCCATGGACGTCGTCGTGACCACCTTGTCAACCCGGTCGGTCAGAGAATGGGTCAACAGGAACGGCGCGAGATGGTTGACCTGAACCATCAGCTCATGGCCGTCTCCTGTCACTTGACGCCGCTTGCTGAGCACCCCGGCGTTGTTGGCCAGCACGTCGATGCGCTCGTAGCGCTCGCGCAGCACCCCGGCCAGCCGCCGCACGTCGTCGAGCGCGGCGAAATCGCAGGTCAGGACCTCGGCCTTGGGGCCGGTCAACCCGTCGGCCACGGCCTTGAGCCGGGCCGCGTCGCGGCCCACGAGCACGACCTCGTGCCCGAGGGCCGACAGCCGCCCTGCCGCGGCGGCTCCGATCCCGGCACTGGCCCCAGTTATCACGGTAATCATCGTGTTCCTCCCACTGCGCCGGAACCTTATTAGGTGCTAGTCTCCTGTGCGATCTTCCGGAGGTGTATTTACACAAAGTGTGGATATACGCCTCGACCCCGAGGTTGGAACATGGGCTCCCGAAACCGGTCAATTCGGTTCAAGATCTTCTTATTGCTGCTGCTCCCCCTGCTGTCTTTGAGCGCGCTCTGGGGGTTCGTCCTCAACCTCACCGTCGGTGACGGACAGAACCTTCTTCGGGCCAACACCCTGTACCAGACGATCGGCGTGACCTCCACCGATCTAGGGCTCCAGCTTCAGTCGGAACGTACGCGCTCCGTCGCCGCGGCCACCACGCGCAAGCTCACCGAGGACCTGGGCGAGCAGCGGGCCCGCACCGACACCTCCGTCAGCCGGTTCCAGAAGGCCGCCGTGGAAGCCGGCGACGCCGTCACCGAGGAGATGCGCCCCACCCTCGACGCCCTCAACACCGAACTCGCCCGGCTGGGGTCCATCCGCAGCGACATCGACACCGGCAACAGCTCCCGGCTGAGCGGCATGAACGAGTACAACCGGGTGCTGGACGCGCTGTTCCGCCTCTACGACCACCTCGTCACCGTGCCCGACCTCGCCCTGTTCCAGCAGGCCTCCTCCCTGCAGTCCATGGGCAACGCCCGCGAGCTCATCGCCAGGGAACAGGCTCTCGTCGGCGGCGCCGTGATCAGCGGTGACCTCAGCCCAGCCGAGGTCACCGCCATGACCGAGTACGTGGCCTCCCGCAAGTTCATGCACGCGCGCGGGCTGGCCGGGCTCGACGTGTCGCTGCGGCAGCCGTACGAGGAGGTGTTCGGCGGGGAGGCGTTCCTGAACTTCAGCGCCGCCGAGCTGAGCGTGGTCAAGACCGGCCGACCCCCGGACAACGCCGACGAGTGGAACACCGCGGTCACCAAGCTCGCCGACCAGCTCGACAAGATCGGCGCCTCCGCCACCGGGGTCATCGCCGAGCGCGCCACCGACGGCGCCACCGCGATCATCGTGCGCATCGCGCTCGCCGGCGGCGTCGGGCTCGTCGCCGTCATCGCCTCCATCCTCATCTCCGTGCGCTTCGGCCGCCGCCTCGCCGCCGAGCTCGCCGGCCTGCGCACCGCCGCCCTCGACCTGGCAGAGGTACGGCTCCCGCGCCTGGTCCAAAGGCTGCGCGACGGCGACGAGATCGACGTGAAGAAGGAGGCCAAGCCGCTCAAGGTCAGCGGCTCGGCCGAGATCACCGACGTCGCCAGCGCCTTCGGCTCGGTGCAGCGCACCGCGGTGGAGGCCGCCGTCGGCCAGGCGACCGTCCGCCAGGGCGTCAGCCAGGTCTTCCTCAACCTCGCCCGGCGCAAGCAGGGCCTGCTCCACCGCCAGCTCTCCCTGCTGGACGCCATGCAGCGCCGTACACACGACCCCGACCGGCTCGATGAGCTGTTCCGCCTCGACCACCTGACCACCCGCATGCGCCGGCACGCGGAGGGCCTGATCATCCTGTCGGGCGCCGCCCCCGGCCGCGCCTGGCGCAAGCCGGTGCCGGTGCTCGACATCGTGCGCGCCGCCATCGCCGAGGTCGAGGACTACGCGCGGATCAACGTCGAGGCCATGCCCGGCGCCGCCCTCGACGGCGGCGCCGCGGCCGACCTCACCCACCTCGTGGCCGAGCTGGTCGAGAACGCCAGCATCTACTCCTCGCCGGAGACCGCCGTGCAGGTGCGCGGCGACCTGGTCAGCAACGGCTACGTGCTGGAGGTCGAGGACCGCGGGCTCGGCCTCAGCCCCCAGGAGTACGCCGAGATCAACGCCCGGCTGGCCGACCCGCCCGAGTTCGACCTGGCCGACAGCGACCGGCTCGGACTGTTCGTCGTGGCGAGGCTGGCAGAGCGCCACGGGCTGCAGGTGACGCTGCGCGCCTCCCCCTTCAGCGGCACCACCGCGATCGTGCTCATCCCGAAGCGGCTCGTCACCGAGCGGGAGGCGCTGCCTCCCGCGCCGGACGAGGAGCCGATCGAGCTGCCGAGCCGTTCGAGCAAGAGGCCCAAACCACTCGCCGTGGTGGGCCAGCCGAACGACGGCCTGCCCAGGCGGGTACGGCAGGCCAACCTGCCCGCCCAGCTCAGCAAGCCGCCGGATCCACCGCCGCCGCCCACAACTGAACGCTCTCCCGACGAGGTACGCGACCTATTCTCCGCGTTCCAGCGGGGAACCCAGCGCGCCCGAGAAGAAGCAGACAACGAGGGGGACGACTCATGAGCACGCCCATCACGAACACCGGGGAGCTCAACTGGCTCCTCGACGACCTGGCGACCAGGGTCGCAGCCGTCAGGCAGGCCGTGATCCTGTCCACCGACGGCCTCGCGGTCGGCCACTCCAAGGGCCTGACCCGCGAGGACGCCGAGCATCTGGCCGCCGTGGCGTCGGGTTTCCACAGCCTGGCCCGCGGCACCGGCCGCCACTTCGAGGGTGGCGACGTGCGCCAGACCATCGTGGAGATGGAGCAGGCGTTCCTGTTCGTCACCGCCGCCGGCCAGGGCACCTGCCTGGCCGTGATGGCCGAGGCGAACGTGGACGTCGGCCACATCGCCTACGAGATGGCGATGCTGGTCAAACGGGTCGGGCAGCACATCACGACCAACCCCCGATCGGGCCTGTCATGACGATGTGGATGGACGACGAGGCCGGGCCGCTGGTCCGTCCTTACGCTCTGACCCGGGGCAGGACGCGGTCCGCCTCGGGTGAGACGCTCGACCTGATCGCCATGGTGAGCTCCGTGGGCGATCCGCCGGGCGGTCTCGGCCCCGAGCAACTCGCCATCCTGCGGGCAGCGCGCTCGCCGATCTCGGTCGCCGACGTCGCCGTCGAGCTCGACCTGCCGGTCGGCGTCGTCCGCGTGCTGCTGAGCGACCTGCACGACCACGGACTCATCTCGGTGACCGCTCCCAACGCGGCGGGGCCGCGGCCCAGTGAGCGACTTCTCAAGGAAGTGATCAATGGACTCCGAGCTCTCTGACGACCCCGTAGCGCTCAAGATCCTCATCGCGGGCGGCTTCGGCGTCGGCAAGACCACCTTGGTCGGCTCGATCAGCGAGATCAAGCCGCTGCGGACCGAGGAGGTGCTGTCCGACATCGGCATCGGGGTGGACGACCTCGACGGGGTCGAGACCAAGACGACCACCACCGTTGCCATGGACTTCGGGCGCATCACGATCAGGGAGGGACTGGTCGTCTACCTGTTCGGCACGCCCGGCCAGGAGCGGTTCTGGTTCATGTGGGACGAGCTCTCCCACGGCGCCCTGGGCGCGGTCGTCATCGCCGACACCCGGCGGCTGACCGACTGCTTCCCCTCGGTGGACTACTTCGAGCAGCGCGGCACGCCGTTCGTGGTCGCCGTCAACTGCTTCGACGGCGCCTCCAGGCACAGCGTCGAGGACGTGCGCGTCGCGCTGGACCTGGACGACGACGTGCCGGTGCTGCTCTGTGACGTGCGGCGGCGGGCGTCCGCCAAGGAGGTCATGGTCTCCCTGGTGGAGCACTCTCTGCGCACGCTGACCGCCGCCGGCTAGAGGTGCGGCGGTCCGGTGTACGGGAAGCCGGGCAGCAGGTCGGTGTGCGGCCCGATCCCGTCCCCCTGGATCTGGCCGTTGCTGACCAGCTGCAGGCGGATGTCGGTGACGTCGTCGTCGAGCCGCCTGCCGTTCGGGTAGCGGGCGGGCTTGGAGCGGTCGAAGCGCAGCACGTCGGGCAGGACCGCCTCCAGGGCCTTGGCGGCCTCTTCTGAGGTGTAGCCGCCGGTGTGCTCCAGGACCTTGACCCACGTGTCCCGATATTTCCGGACGTCGTCCACGGGCTCGCCGGCGTTGTACGCGTCCTTGGCGTCCTCGGCGTTGAAATACGCCGTGAGCGACGGATGGGCGCCCCGGTCCACCGAGACCCACCGCCCGTCCCGTTCGACGACCACGCGGCCCCACAGGCCGATCAGCGGCTCTTCTCCGAGCACCCGGTCGGGCATCTCCATCGCGATGCTGATCACGTTGTTGCCGGCCATGGTGTCGTTGCCGGTCCACGTGAAGTCGTTGCCGATGCCTTCGAGGTCGGCGAAGAACGGGTCGCTGCGCAGGCCCACCGAGAGCGTGAGCCAGCCCTCCCTGACGATGATCGGGTCGGGGCCGAAGCTCACGTCCACGTCGCGGACGACCACCTCGCCGCTCGCGTGGTGCTCCCCGGCCCGCTCGCCGGTGGCGTGGTAGAGGGTGACCTTCTGGCCGCCCTGGGCGTCCGGCTCCGAGAAGACGAAGCTGAACGCCACGTCGGGCCGGTTGTCCCCGTCGGTGTCCACGTTGAGCCGGTAGACGGCACCCGGGTACGGGTGGGGCCCTGCCGACGGGTCGAAGCCGAAGGAGTTCACATCCATGATCAACACGGTGTGCTCCCGCCGGTCCGGCGACTGGAACGCGAACAGGTCAGTGAGGTCGAGACGGGCGTCCCCCGCGGGCGGGCGCAGGTTGGGGCCGCTCAGATGATGTGACATGCCCCGCTCGTTCCCGGGCGCGCCTCTGGGTTATCCCAGGATTCCTACAAGGCCTTGAGGCCGCTGATGACCTCTCTGAGCAGGTTCTCCGTCGGAGAGCCCACCTTGCCGAGCGGCTGGCGTACCTGGACCAGCCCGTAGTCGATCAGATCGCCCAGCAGCACCCGCACCACGCCGACCGGCAGGCCCAGTTCTGCCGCGACCTCGGCCACCGGCGCGCCCCGCCGCTGGGAGATCTGACCCAGAAGCCTGCGGTGCTGCGTGCTCAGCTCCGCCTGCGCGGGCGCGGGCAGCCCGGTCGCCGCCACGGTCGCCAGCAGGTCGAGAGCCGCCGAAGAGGAACGCGTGCGGCCGCGGGCCACCGCGTACGGCCGCACCACCGGCCCGGCCTCCTCATCCACCCACTCGTCCTCGCGACTCACGATTCAGATCCCCCATCCTTCTCGCTGTCCTGGCGTCCGCGCTGCCAGCCTGACTGCAGCGAGGAGAGCAGCGCCCTCGTCTCCTCGGGCGAGCGTTCCTCTGTCTGTTCCTGCTTTACCCGTTGCGGAAGGTTTGCCTGCCTCGTACGGCGGGGCAGTTCCGCGTTCTTGGTCGTGGTCCGCGTACGGCGCGGCAACCCGGTCTCGGTCGTGCGCACCACCGAGACGGAGACCGACTCCAGCTCCGGCGGCGCGTCGGCCACCGTGGGCAGCGGCTCGATCAGCACCGACGGCAGGAGCACGATCGCCGTCGTGCCGCCGTAGGGAGAGGGCTTGAGCGTGACCACCGCGCCGTGCCTGGCCGCGAGCATGCCCACGACCGCGAAGCCGAGCCGCTCGGTCTGCGACGGGTCGAACTCCTGCGGCCTGGCCAGCCGCTCGTTCACCGCCGACCTGGCCTCCTCGGACATGCCCAGGCCGCGGTCCTCGATCTCGACGGCGAAGCCCCTGCCGACCAGTTCGCCGCGGACCGAGACCTCGTTGCCCGGGGAGGAGAAGGCGGCGCCGTTCTCCATCAGCTCGGCGAACAGGTGCATGAGGTCGGCGACCGCGGCTCCGGCTACGCCGCACTCGGGCATCGGGTAGACGCGGACCCGGGTGTACTCCTCGACCTGGGCCGCGGCTCCGCTCAGGACGTCCTCGACCGGGATCGTGGAGCGCCATCTGCGGCCGGCCGTACCGCCGGACAGGAGCACGAGGCCCTCGGCGTGGCGGCGCATGCGGGTGGTCAGGTGGTCGAGGCGGAAGAGGCGCTCCAGCGCCTCCGGCTCCTCGGTCTGGCTCTGCATCTCATCCAGCAGCTTGAGCTGGCGCTGGACGAGCGACTGGCTGCGGCGGGCCAGGTTGCGCAGTGCCTCGGCGATGCCCTGGCGGAGCCTGGCCTGCTCGACGGCGGCGTCGATCGCGGTGCTCTGCACGCTGTCGAAGGCGGCGGCCAGGTCGACCACCTCGCTGGTGGACCCCGCCTGCACCGCGACGGGCGGCGCCTCGGCGACCAGGTCGACGTTCTCGCCCTTGCGCAGGCGGCCGACGAGTTCGGGCAGCCTCAGCTCGGCCAGTTCCAGAGCGCCGCGGCGCAGCGTGGCCAGTTCGCGGGTGATCCGGCGGCCGACCCGGACGGAGACGATGATCGAGAAGATCACGGCCACCAGGCCGAGCGCGCCCGCGGCGACGGCCCGCAGGATGATGGCGTAGCCGGCGGGCTCCATGCGGGCCAGCAGCGCCTCGCCGTTCTTCCAGACGGCTTCGTCGTAGCCCTTGAGCACCGGTTCTGCGACGCCGCGCCAGAGCTCGACGTCGCTCTTGCCGCCCGCGAGGTAGCCGGTGACCATGCGGTCCAGGACCGTCGTGTCGACCTTCTGGAACAGCACCCGCAGCCCGGGTTCGAGGTCGGCCATCGCCCTGGGGTACTGGTAGGCCCTGGCGCCGTCGAGGCGGGCCAGCAGCCGGCGGTCGGCCTCCGACGGGGCGCCCGCGGCGGCGACGATCAGCGCGTGCTCGCGGTTGAGCAGCTCGCGCACCTGGTCGGCGCCGATGAGGCCGCGGGCCTGCTGGTAGAGCTGCAGGTCGGTGCCCAGGGCGAACGCGGCGTACAGCCGGTGTACGGCGTCGGAGATCTCACCGTAGGCGGCGATCAGCTCGGCCGGGGTCGCGGAGCCGGCGTCGACCAGCCGCCGGGCGTCGGCGAGGTCGCCGACGGCCGTGAGGGTCTCGTTGAGCTGGCGGGCCATGTCGCGGTTCAGGGCGCCGACGGTGTCGGGGGACGAGGCCTGGTCGGTGAAGGTCTTGCGGGCCTTGTCGGTCCTGGCCCTGCTCGCGGCCAGCGCCGCGGGGTCGCTCTGGCTTCCGGCCACCTTCTCGGCCGAGGCGAGCCGTTCCTGCTGGAGAGCGCTGACCAGACCGTCGGCGTGGTCGATCGCGCCGCGCCACAAGGTGTCGATCTTCAGCAGGTTGAGGGCGTCTCCGGAGGTGGTCCCGGCGGCGAATCCCCAGAGTCCCACGAGGGAGACCAAGGGGATCACGAGCAGCGCCGAGATCTTGAATCGGATGGATCTGCCCGATGCCATGACACCTGCTCCCGGTTAGAAGATCGCGGGAGAGGATAGCACCGAAGTAGTAGGTGATTATGATCAATTCGTGAGAAACTTGTGATATGTCAGGATTTGGACACGCTTTGCCCAGGCCAGCCTGACCAACCACGCGGCCAGAACCCCGAGCACCGCGACCTCCGCGCCCAGCAGCACGCGCTCCACGAGCCCGATCAGCACCCGGTCGCCGGGCATCGCCACGTACGCGATCGCCAGCACGCCCAGCCCGCCCGCCAGGGCCAGCCACTCCATGGTCCGCGCGATCGGCTTCCACCGGGCGTCGGCCGTGAACCTCGGCACGAGCAGCGCGGCCGCCGCCGGCAGGCTGACGAACGCCGCGACCGAGACGTAGCGGTGGATCATCGCCGTCGTGGTCATGTCCATCCCGATGGGCGTGGTCGGCACCACCGCGGCGACGATCAGCGCTCCCGACCACACCCCCAGCAGCCACTGCGGCAGTCCCTTGATCGGCGCCCCCGCCGCCCGGAGCCCCGCCAGCAGCACGAACGACCCCAGCCCCAGAATCGCCATCCCCAGCTCCGTGACGCCCCCGCGGTCGGCCACGGCGTACTCGCTGACGGTCGCGTTCATCGGGTCCAGATACGGGTCGGGCACGATCTGGCCCACGACGACGGCGATCACCGAGAAGGTGATCGCCAAGAACGCGATGTGGGGATAGAACCTCTTTACTGCGGCCATATTCCAAGCCTGCCCCGCACCGGCCGGCGCGGGCATCGGGCCGTACCCCTGACCTGACCCTGATCCCGTCTCAGGGGTTCCCGGGGGTCAGCGGTCGCGGTCGTCAGGGCCGCCTTCGATGAGGTGGTCCAGAACGCGCTCGATGGCCTCTCCCACCGGGCGCAGAACGGTGGTCGCCGCGTTGACCAGCGGCGCCACGATCTCGGTCAGTTCGTCGAACAGGTCGGGCTCTTTGGTCTCCGGAGGCGCCCAGCGCATCGAGTCGGCGCTCATCGCCTCCCAGTCGTCGACCACCCCGTCGATGACGTCGACGATGTGCTCAGGGTCGCTCTGCATGACCTACTCCCGGGCGGGTCAGTCTCTTATGGCCACGGTAACCCGGAAATCGGCAAGTTCGCGGAAAGTGTCCGTACCGTCCTGGGAACCTGGCCGCGCCTCTAGGCGGGGATGGAGACGCCCACGCCGCCGCGGGTCTGCCCGCCGTACCGCTCGATGTCCTTGGCGAGGTCGAGCGGGCGGATGCCGGAGCGGGCGGCGATCACCTCGTCGGTGATGAGCGCGGCGGGCAGCAGCCAGGAGACCTCGAACTCCAGCCCGTCGGGGTCCTTGGCGTAGAGCGCCTTGGTGGTGGAGTGGTCGGAGGCGCCCGCGAGCGCGCCGAGCTCGCTCAGGTTGGCCGCGATGCGCCGCAGCTCGTCGAGCGTGTCGACCTCCCAGGCCAGGTGGTAGAGCCCGACGGAGGTACGCCCCGCGGTCGTGGGACCGGCCTGCGCGCCCATCTGGAACAGCCCGAGATCGTGGTCGTTGGTCGAGCCCGGAGCCTGCATGAAGGCGGCGCCCGGCATCTCCATGACGATCTCGAAGCCGAGCGCGTCGCGGTAGAAGGCGACGCTGCGCTCGACGTCGCGGACGTAGAGCACCGCGTGGTTGAGCCGCTGGACCGGCATAACGATCCCTCCTCGGAAATTTGAACTCTCAAGCAACATACCCCGACTTATTTGAGAGTTCAAGTAAACTGGCCGGCATGACCCGATGGCTCGACGACGAAGAGCAGCGCATCTGGCGCAACTTCCTGGCCACGACCCAGCTCGTCAACGAGCGCCTGGACCGCCAGCTCCAGCGCGACGCCGGAATGCCGCACACCTATTACATGATCTTGGTGGCCCTGTCGGAGGCGGAGGGCCGCTCCATGCGCATGACCGACCTCGCCCACCGGGCCCAGTCCTCGCAGAGCCGCCTGTCCCACGCCGTGGCCCGCCTGGAGGAGCGCGGCTGGATCCGCCGCGCCCCCTGCGCCGACGACCGCCGCGGCAACATCGCCGTCCTCACCGAGGACGGCTTCGCCGCCCTGGCCGCCGCCGCCCCCGGCCACGTCGAAGAGGTACGGCAGAGCCTGTTCGACGCCCTCACCCCCGCCCAGCTACGCGCCCTCGACGAGATCTGTACGGCGGTGCGGAGCAAAACTGTCGGCGGCTCGTCGTAGCGTGACCCCGGGGAAAATCTGTCGACGATGAGACGGGGTCGCATGCACAACACGGACGCAGCGCTGTTCCAGGCCGTTCACGGCCTCGCCGGCAGCCTGGCGGGCCAGCCGGTGCCGGTGGTGATGGAGGCGCTGCTGCGGCAGTTGCCCAAGGCTCCCGGCCTGGAGGTCTCGGAGATCCGCAGGATCGCCGAGGAGATCAGCGTGGGACGTGATCCCTCGGGCCTGTGAGACCCGCGGGGCATGCGGCCGACCGGATCCCCGGTCGGCCTTTGCTCGTTCGTGAACGGGAGTTTGCCACCCCCTGAAACGGGGCATATCGGGGCCAATCTCTGCGCTCTAATCTCATCCGTGGGAGCTGATCAGCGTGGGAGAAGGCGCGGGGGACATCATGCCCGGCGAGCGCGAGTGGCCTGGGCCGCTCGACGTCCAGGGTCTCCTCGAATCCGGATGGCGTCCCACGCCGTTCCGGCAGTTCATCGTCAAGCTCCACAGCCGCTGCAACCTGGCCTGCGACTACTGCTACGTCTACGAGATGGCCGACCAGGGCTGGCGCAGCCAGCCGAGGCGGATGGCCAAGGCCACCATCGACCGCGTGGCCGCCCGCATCGCCGAGCACGCCGCCGGTCACGGCCTGAGCGGGGTCGAGGTCATCCTGCACGGCGGGGAGCCGCTGCTGGCCGGCGTCGAGCACACCCGCTACGCGGTCACCGCGCTGCGCGCCGCCCTCGGTGAGACCGAACTGGTTCTCCGGGTGCAGACCAACGGCGTCCTGATCGACGAGGCGTTCCTGGAGTTGTTCGCCGAGCACGAGGTCTACGTCGGCGTCAGCCTCGACGGCGACGCCGAGGGACACGACCTCCACCGCCGCCGCGCCTCGGGCCGCGGCACCTATGACGAGGTGCGCACCGGCCTCGAACGCCTGGCCGACCCCGCCTACCGGCACCTGTTCAGCGGCCTGCTGTGCACGCTCGAACTGGCCAACGACCCGGTCAAGACCTACGAGGCGCTGATCGAGTTCCAGCCGCCGATGGTGGACTTCCTGCTGCCGCACGGCAACTGGGAGAGCCCGCCACCCGGCTGGTCGGACACGGCCACGCCCTACGGCGACTACCTGTCCGCCGTCTTCGACCGCTGGTACGCCGCGCCGGAGCGGGAGACCCAGATCCGGCTGTTCACCGAGATCATCCGGCTGCTGTGCGGCAGGACCTCGCGCAGCGAGGCCATCGGGCTCTCACCGGTGGCCGTGGTCGTGGTCGAGACCAGCGGCGCCGTCGAACAGGTGGACACGCTCAAGTCCGCCTACGACGGGGCCGCGGGCACCCTGCTCCACGTACTCAAGGACTCCTTCGACGCGGTCCTGACCCTTCCGGCGATCGCGGCGCGGCAGATCGGCATGCGCGCCATGTCCGGCGCGTGCCTGTCGTGCGACCTCGTCCGGGTGTGCGGCGGCGGGCTCTACCCGCACCGGTACCGGCCCGGCAGCGGATTCCGCAATCCGTCGGTCTACTGCCAGGACCTGTACCGGCTGATCTCCCACATCCGGCGGGTGATGGTCGAGGACGTGTCGCTGCTGTCGCAGCCCCGCGCCTAGATCGGCGGCGGGTCGAAGTCGCAGTCGAGATGCCGGCCCTCCATCGCCACGACCGCGTCGCGGTGGTCGAGTCCCAGCGTGTCCCGGTAGCGGTCCATGGTCTCGGCCGACAGCGCCTCGGCCTTCTCCGTCTGGCCCGACTGCGCGAGGTCCACGACCAGGTTCGCCGCGGCGGCCAGGGTCGTGGGATGGTCCTCGCCCAGCAGGCGGCGCAGCCGTTCGAGGGCGTCGGCGCCCAGCTTGCAGGCCTCCTTGAGCTCACCGAGCATGGCGAGGTCGCTGGCGAGATTGACGGCCACCGTGAGCGTGAAGTGGTGGTCGCGCCCGACCCGCTGGTCCAGGCCCTCCATGGCGCGCTCGTTGAGCCGGCGGGCCTCCAGCGGCTCGCCGCGCACCCGGTACATCAGCGCCACGTTGCTGGCGCAGCCGTAGTTGTAGGGATGCTCGGGGCCGTACAGCTTGGGGTAGCGCTGCATCGTGTCGTTGGCCAGGTCGAACGACTCCTGGATGAAGTTGTTCACGCGCAGCGCGTTGGACAGGCACGTCGCCGCGGCCAGGGTGCCGGGGTGGTCGAGGCCGTACAGGCGCACGTAGCGCGCGTGGACGTCCTGGGCCAGCTCCAGGGCCCGCTCGTGCTCGCCGTAGCGGTGCAGGGCGATCGACAGGTCCTTCTGCGTCAGCAGGACGCGCGGGTGGTCGGCGTCCAGCAGTTCGCGGCCGAAGGCCAGGGCGTCCTCGCCGAGGTCGCAGGCCTCGCTGTAGTAGCCGCACAGCCGGACCGCCCGGCCGAGACCGGCCCACAGGTTGAGCTGCGTGATCCGGTTGACCGCGTTGCCGCCGGAGCGCAGGGCCTCCTCCAGCAGCGTCCGCGAGCCCAGGTAGTCACTGGTCAGGCCGTAGTCGAGCGCCAGGTTGTTGACCGCGCGCAGCGTGCTCACGTGGTCGGGCCCGAACACCTTGCGGTGCAGGCGCACGGACTCGGTGTCGTGGTCGCGCGCCTCCGGGAAGAGCCCCTGGGCACGCAGGTCCGCGCCGATGCCGTTGAGCAGCACCAGGCTGTCGGGGTGCTCCACACCCACGTTCGCCTGGATCTTCGCCAGCGTCGCGGTGTTGAGCTGGTGGGCCTCGGTGTACTGGCCCATGCTGCGCAGCAGGTCGCCCTGCACACGCCGGGCCCGCAGCACGTAGAGGTCGTCGGGGCCGAACTCGTCGGTCCACTTCTGCAGGAACGTGTCGAGGTGGTCGCGCAGCCCCTGGTGGTTTCCCGAGGCGTTCAGGTAGGTGAAGACGTTGAGCGCGAAGCCCCGCACGTCGTCGCGGACGCTGTCGGCCAGCCGAGCCGGTTCGAGGTGGGCGAGCAGCGCGTCGTACGTCGTCCAGTCCGTCGGGTTGTCCGGCGACTCCGGCGCCGCGCCCACCAGCAGGGAGTGCACCTCCGAGCGGATCTCCTCCTGGGTCTCCGGCTCCAGTTCCTCGCGCAGCAGCGCCTGGATCAGCCGGTGGACCTGGAGCGTGGTGGGCCTGGACGGCTCCGACTCGATGCGCACCAGCGCGTACTTGCCCAGGCGCCGGATGGCGGTGCCCAGCCGGATCGGGTCGGCCAGCAGGTCGGCGATGACCGGGCGGACCGGGCCGTCGACCGAGACGAAGATCGAGCGCGGGATCGGCTCGGGACCGAAGAAGGCGCAGCAGCGCAGCAGCTCCATCGCCTCGGGCAGGTTGTCCTTGAGCTCGTTCACCGACAGGCTCCACGCCGCCGTCATCGGCAGCGGGTACTCGCTCGGCTTGCCCTCGCCCAGCAGGATCGCGGTGCGCTCGGTCAGCATGCGCAGATAGTCGTCGGCCGACATGCCGGTCTCGGTCTGCAGGGCCGCCGCCTGCTCCAGCGCCAGCGGCAGGTCCCCGAGCGCGCCGGCCAGCCGGTCGGCGTCCTTCTCCGTGATCGAGCGGCGCATGCGCTTGATGAAGAACTCCACGCTCTCCGGACGCGGGAAGACGTCCACGGCCACCGTCTCGTACAGGCTGGCCCAGCGGTGGTTGCGCGAGGTGATCAGGACGTTGCCCGCGCCCTGGGGGAGGATGTCGTTGATGTCCTCCGGCTCGTCGGCGTTGTCGAAGATCAACAGCCATCGGTCGTACGGCTTGCCGCTGCGCAACGTGTCGAGCACGGAGTTGGCGGCCTCCTCGATGCCCGTCGTGGTCGGGTCGGGCAGGCCCAGCTTCGGCGCGAGCTGTGCCAGCGTGGACCGGACCAGGCCGGGCTGGTCGGAGGGGATCCACCAGACGACGTCGTACTCGCCGCGGAAGCGATAGGCGTACTCGATCGCGATCTGGGTCTTGCCGACACCGCCGAAGCCCTGGAGGGCGTGCGGGACCACGGCCGTGGTCTTCTTCGTGATGCTGGAGCGCAAGCTGCCCATGAGCTCGTCGCGCCCGGTGAAGTTCGTGTTGCGCGGGGGGACTTTCCAAACCTCAGGAAAGCCGCCGGTCGCCCCCCGCATGATGGGACGTTCCGAATCGGTCACGCGCTCCGCCCTCCCGTCCGCAGAGAATGGACAAGCAAGGAAACGATAGCCGCAACACCGGCGTGCGGACAGGCTCAGTGGCGGCCCTATCCGCACATTCGGCGTCGCACAAAAGGCCTTGCGTTTGTGAAGGGTATACCGCGGCCCGCGAATGTGATACATGCCAGTTGAGAACATTCACCGGAACGGCCGCGCCGGGCAGGAAGGAGTGTGATCCGGGCGGCGACACAGCAGGCCGTATGCAGGCGTCGATAGGGGAATGTCCGTGCGACCACAGCTTGCCGAGCACCGCAGCGATTTCGTCGATCTTTCCCTGCTCTCCCATCCCGACCTGGACCGACTCGGGGACACGGTCCTCGCGCAGGCCCTACGTGAGCTGCTCGAACCTGATCTCGAAGAAGGGGAGGGCTTCGCGCGCTTCGACAACAGCACCGCTCTCTAGCGGATCTCGAAGCACCAAAGTCGTCGGACGTGCATGCCTAATAGGCGATTTCGGCCACCCCAATCGAGCTCTTTCGAAATCGAGGAATTGCCGTATTATTGCGGAGCCCCTTGATGGGCGCGCCGCGACGGCGAGCGGGTTTCGGTCTCGCCACAATCGGCAGTATCGTCGCCAGGCGACCGCGGCGCGATCTCAAGGCGGTTGATCCGTACCGTCCTCCATGAGCGAGGTCTGGCTAATGACAGCTTTCTCAGCGGTTCCCGCAGCTCCGCGCGGACCATTCATCGGAGCGCGGCCTTTCGAAGCCCACGATGAGATGCTGTTATTCGGACGAGCGGAAGAGGTCCGAAAACTAACCCGGACATGGCAGCAGCGCCGGCTGACGATCCTCCATTCCGACGCCGGCGCGGGAAAGACCTCGCTGCTGCGCGCGGGCGTTGTGCCGGCCCTGAAGGCGGGCAACGCCCACGTGCTCCCCATCGGCCTGACCGCGCCCACGCGCGTGTGGCCCGTCGCCGCCCTGCCCGACCACAACAGGTACGTGCTCGCCCTGCTGTCGTCCTGGCACGCCGCCAACGCCCACACCCACGTCCCGGGCCTGTCCATCGACGACTTCCTGCAACGCCGCGAGGAGGTCGACCGGCAGGGCCGCCCCGCGCCGACGCTGGCCGCCATCGACCAGGTCGAGCTGTTCCTGCGCCCGGCCGGCGACAACGAGCACGAACGCTGCGCCTTCCTCAACGAACTCCTCGCCACCGCCGCCAAGCGGCCCCGCCTGCGGCTGCTGCTGTCGGTGCGCACCGACTACCTCGACGAGCTTCTGCGCGTGGTGAAGGGCTTCGAGGACCTGCAGTACGAGGAGTTCGCGCTCAGCCCCTTCACCCCGGAGGCCGCCGCCGAGATCGTCCGCCGCTCGATCGAGAGCTCCGGCTACCGCCCCGCCCCCTCCCGCACCCGCGAACTGCTCGACGAGCTCCGCACGATCAGAGACGCCATGGGCCGGCCGCACCGCCCCGTGTCCACCGTCGACCCGATGCTGCTCCAGGTCACCGGCACCCGCCTGTGGAGCCGTCCGCCCGGCCAGGACCACCCCATCGCGCGGATGGAGGACGAGGTCGACGCCGCCCTGACCGAGTACTGCTCGGCCACGCTCGCCTCGATCGCCGCCGACTTCGAGCTGCTGCCCGCCGCCTTCCACGCGTGGCTGCACCAGACGGTCGTGTCCGGCGTCGCCCGCAAGCTCGGCTCGTCGGAGCGCATCACCGCCGCCGTCGTGCGCTCCCTGGAGGACCGCCACCTCATCAGGGCCCCGCAGAAGTACGGCCTGCGCATGTACATCCTGCGCCACCCGAGGCTCATGGCCCCCCTCAGGCGGCTGGACCCCGGCCTGTGGCCCCGCCCCGCCCCCGGCACCGCCGACCGGCTGCGCGCCGCCATGGAGGCCGCCTTCGACGGCGAGCCGGAACGCGCCAGGAGCCTCGCCCGCAAGGCCGCCGACGCCTGCTCCCCCGACGAACTGCGGGCCGGCGCGGCCATCGAGTCGCTGCTCGGCAGCATCGCCTACGAGCAGCACCGGCTCAACGAAGCCGCCGGCCACTACCTGCGCGCCTGCGAGCTCTACGAGGCGCTGCGCGACAACACCGCGGTGGGCTGGCTGCTGGCCGCGGCCGGCCGGGTCGCGCTCGACCAAGGCAGGCAGCGCCAGGCCACCGGCATGTTACGCGCCGCCGTCGAGCGGGTCCCCCATGACGTCACCCTGCAGACCAGCCTCGGGCAGAACTTCTGGATGGCCGGAGAGCCGCAGGCGGCGCTGGCCGTACTCAACAACGTGATCAACCGCGAGGGCAACGTGCCCGAGGCCAGGCGCACCCGCGGCGAGATGCTGGCCGACCTGGGCGACGCGGAGTCGGCGCTGCGCGACATCGGGCAGGCGAGCAGCCGCTGGCCGCAGCCCTCAGCCCGCGCGGCCAGGGCGCTGGCGCTGGCGACGCTGTCACGTACGGAGGAGGCCGACCGGGAGCTGGCCGGCGCGGTCGCCGACGCCGGCGACAACGGCCCGGTCTATCTGCGCGCGGCCAGGGTCCGCATGATCTCCGGCGACCCCTCCGACGCGGCCAGGTACGCCGAGCTCGCGATCCTGGCGACCCATCCTCCGCTGCCGCCGCATCAGCACGGCACGGCCAGGCGCCTGTCGGAGGAGCCCTGAACCAGCTCGTCATGGTCGCCGTCATCACCGCGTGCGCCGCCGTATTCGGCGCGTTGACCGGCTCGCTCACCGCGGTCCTCACCGAGCGGACCCGCTCGCGGCACACCCGGCTCGCCGCGGCCGAGCAGCGGGCCGACGACCGGCGCGACGCCCGCGATCGCGAGCTCAGGGAGACCTTCGCCACCGCAGCGGAGGCCGTGATGAACCTGGCCCTGAACGTCGAGTACGCGCAGCAGCTCCGCCGCGGCGGCACGACGCGCTTCGACCCCGCCGATCTCGCCAAGCAGGTCTGGCAGGTCAGGCATGACACCGTCGCCGCCAAGACCGCGATGGCCAGGCTGCGGCCGCTGTGCCCGCGGGCGTGCCACGCGCGGATCGAGGCCCTCGGTGAGTCGCTCAGCTGGGCCGCGGCGCACGGCGAGCTCGAAAGCCCCAAAGGGATCACGCAGCCGGTCCGCTCCCGCCTGGAGAACGAGCTCTACGCACTCAGCGACGCGATCTTTCCACAGCCCGGCCCGCAGGCGGATCCGGACGAGCAGCCCCCAGGCGAGCGAGCCGTATGACACCGTCAGCGCCATCAGCAGGATGACACTGGCGACCATGATGACCGCCATCTTGGTGCCGAGCCCCGCGATCACGTACCCGGCGGCCAGCGCCCCGAGCGGCACCGCCCCGCCGGAGAAGAACCGGCTGACGCTGACCACCCGCGCGTGCAGGTGGACCGGCACCTCCCTGGCGTAGTGGATCAACAGCGCCACGTTGAGGCAGGCCCCGGTGAACCCGATCCCGCCCCAGGCCAGCGGCAGCAGGACGGCGACGTAGAGCACCGAGCCGTGGTCGCTGACCGCCAGCGCCGCGCTCAGGAACAACCACGCCCACACGCAGATGACGATCACCCTGCGCGGCTCTCGCCCGCTCAGAAGCCGCGGCGCGACCAGCGACCCGAGCACCCCGCCGAACCCGGAGGCGGCGATCAGCACCCCGGTCAGCCAGTACGGCAGGGCCTGCGCGTGAGCCAGCAGCACCAGAGAAAGTCCGACAATCTGGAAGAAAAAATTAGCAAGAGCGCAAACAATCACCACAAGGAACAGGAACGCATCACTACGCAGAAAGCTGACGCCTTCCCTCAAATCACTCGTCATGGCGGATCGATGCGTCACCGGTGGCTTGAATGCCTTCTTGTCCATTTTCAGGAGGAAGAAAGCCGAAAGGGCGGAGGAGACCGCATCGAGGAGAAACGGCAGCCCATGCATCAGATCGAACAGCAGCCCGCCGAACGGCCGCCCCAGCAGTCCCGCCCCGTGGATGCGCGCCTCGTTGCGCGACATCGCCTTCGGCAGGCTCTCCTCCGGCACGAGCCTCGGCACCACCGCCAGTTCCGCCGTGGAGTAGAACACCGCGCAGACACCCTGCGCCCCGGCGACCAGCGGAAGCAGAAGGGTCACATCGCCTTGGCTGAACACACCCACGACCAGCACCGACGCCAGCGCCATCTGCAGGAACGCGCTGATCACCATGATCGCCCGGCGGTTGGACCGGTCGACGATCACCCCGGCGGGGAGGTAGAGCAGCAGGCGCGGCAGCGTTCCCGCGGCCGTGACCCAGCCGGCGAAGACCGGCGACCCGGTCTGCGCGAGCGCGAGCAGCGGAGCCGCCAGGGTGGCGTTGACGGTGCCGAACTGAGAGAAGGCCGAGCCGGTCCAGAGCAGCCGGAAATCACGTTTCCAGGCGGAGTCACGAGCGGTGCCGGACTGTACGCCTCTGGTGCTGTCGGCCACCTCAATCCCCGCTCCAGGTGCAAAACGCCACATTTGCCGTAAAAGTGCCCCTGGAGCGTGATTACGCAGCGGCCCAAAGACGTAGCGCCCCGATAGACGGGCGTCAATCTACTGTATTCCCGGAGCCCTTGGGAACTGGTCTCTCCCCCTGGCAAACCCCTTTCATCAGATTGGGAACTGCTCCCTACCCCGGGTAAACCCCTTCCACCAGAGCGGCAAACTCCTCCGGCGACATGACCCGCACGCCCAGCGATTCGGCCTTGGTCCGCTTCGACCCGGCCTTCTCCCCCGCCACCAGCAACGACGTCTTGGCCGAGACGCTCGACGACGACTTGCCGCCCGCGCGTTCGATCAGCTCGTTCATCTGGTTGCGCGACAGCGACTCCAGGACCCCGGACATCGCCCCGGTCACCACCACCGTCATACCGGACAGCGGCCCCTGCTCGCCCTGGGTCTCCTCCGCGCCCTCTTGCGCGGCGGCGCCGGGCGGGGTGGCGCCGGGCTCGGTCATGTTGACGCCCGCCTGGACCAGCTTGTCGATCAGCGGCGCGAGCTCCAGGAGCTCGGCCACCACGACCGGCGCCTTCTCCGGGCCGATGCCCTCGACCTGCTGGATCGCCTCGGCGTCGGCGGCGCGGATGGCCTCCATCGTGGCGAAGTGGCGGGCGATGCGGCGGCTCATCGAGCGGCCCGTGCCGCGTACGCCCAGCGCGCAGAACACGCGGCTCAGCGGCCTGGCCTTGGCCTGCTCGATCGCGGCCAGGAGGTTGTCGGTGCTGGTCTCGCCCATCCGCTCCAGGCCGAGCACCTGCTCGCGGGTCAGGAAGAACAGGTCGGCGAAGTCGGTGATGAAACCGGCGTCGAGCAGCTGCTGGATGCGCTGCTCGGCCAGCGTCTCGATGTCGAGCTGGTCGCGGCCGGCGGCGTACTGGATGGAGGCGATCGCGCGGCAGGCGCGGCCCCGCACGCACCGCCAGCGCTCCTGCGAGGCGTCGATCGCGTCGCCGCACGACGGGCAGACCTCCGGGATGGCGATCGGCTGCTCCTCGCCGGTGCGCAGGTGCACGACCGGGGCCTCGACGCGCGGGATCACGTCGCCCGCCTTGTAGACGACGACCGAGTCGCCGAGCATCAGTCCGCGGCGGGCGATGTCGGCCGGGTTGTGGAGGGTGGCGTAGGTGACGATGGAGCCGTCGAGCTCGACCGGCTCCAGCACGGCGCGGGGCGCGATGATGCCGGTGCGCCCGGTGTTCCACTCCACGGCGATCAGCTTGGTGATCTTCTCGGTGGCGGGCAGCTTGTAGGCGATGGCCCAGCGCGGGGCGCGCGAGCTGAAGCCCGCCGCCGCCTGGTCATCGGCCAGGTCGCACTTGATCACGATGCCGTCGATGCCGAAGGGCAGCTCGGCGCGGGCCGCGGCGATCTGCTCGACGCGCTCCTGGACCCGCTCCAGGCTGTGGGCGACGACGCCGGCGACCGGGGTGGCGGCCGTGGTCTGGACGCCCTGGGCGGCCACCCACTCCATGACCTGGCTGTGCGGCAGCTCTCGCAGGCGGACGGCCAGCTCGGAGGTGTCGTCGGGCGTCGGGAGCGCGCCGTAGCCGAAGAACGTCAGCTCGCAGGTGTAGGGACGGTCCTGGGCGCGCAGGGTGCCGGCGGCGGCGCTGCGCGGGTTGGCGAAGGTGGTGCCGTCGTGGGCCTGGCGCTTGGCGCAGGCGTCGTCGAACTGGGCGGCGGTCATCATGACCTCGCCGCGCAGCTCGACCGTGACCGGCTCGGCCAGCCGCTCGGGCAGCCCGACGATGGTGCCGGCGGCGTGGCTGACGTCCTCGCCCGCCGTGCCGTCGCCGCGGGTGATGAGCTGGACCAGGCGGCCCCTGCGATAGCGGGCGGCGATCGCCAGGCCGTCGAGCTTGGGCTCCACGCTCCACTCCGCGACCGGCCTGCCGATCCTGCGCTCGACCGAGGCGGCCCACTCGGCCAGCTGCTCGGCGCCGAAGACGTTGTCGAGGCTGAGCATGGGCACGCTGTGCGGCACGTCGCCGACCACGGCGCCGCCCGCCACCTTGCCCGTGGGCGAGTCGGCCAGCACCTCCTCGGGATGCTCCTCCTCGTAGGCCACGATGCCGCGCAGCAGCCGGTCGTAGGAGTCGTCGTCGAGCGTGGAGGTGCCGTCGGCGTAGTAGGCCGCGGAGGCGTCGAGTGCCAGCTGCACCGCCTCCGCGTAGGCGGCGTGGTCGGCGATGAGGGTGAGGGGAGGCGCGTCGCTCATAGGTTCATCATGCCGGTCGCCACCGACATTTCCGCGCTCTGAGCTGCTCAGACCCTCCGTTCCACATGCAGCAGGTACTCCTTGCGGTTGAGCGGGTTGTGGTCGGTCCGCTCGCGCTCGGGCGGCGCGCCGGAGACCTCGTGGTGGCGCTCGAAGGAGCTCTCCAGCACTCCCTCGCCGCGGGTGAGCACGGGCAGTTGCTGCTGCAGCTCGTGCACGTTGGCCGCGGGGATCTCTCCCTCGATCACGCCCTCGCCCTGCGTCCTGGGTACGGCCCGCAACCGCGCCAGCAACGGCAGCACCGGCCCCAGCGCGTCGGCCGGGATCTCCAGCCGGAAGCGGTGCAGCGGCTCGCACACCCGCGTGCCCGCCCGCCTGAGCGCGCTCATCAGCACCAGCGGCGTCAGCCCCCTGAAGTCGGCCCCGGTGCTCGACATGCTCTTGTCGAAGCCCTGGTGCGCGTGGCTCTGGCGCGGGTAGTAGCCGGAGTGCGTCATCGTGACCGTGCAGTCCACGACCTGCCACCCGCGCAACCCCTGCCGGAGCGTCTCGTGGACGGTGTCCTCGACCGCCTTGAAGAAGGCGTACGGCATGTCGCCCAGCGAGATCCCCAGCCGGAACTCCACCCCGCTGCCGACCGGCGCCGGATCCACGCGCAGCCCGACCGTGGCCAGGAAGGGGTTGGGGTCCTTGGCGATGAACTCGACCGCCGAGCCGGTGCCGGAAGGGCGTTCGACGCAGATGGTGGTGGTCTCGCGGAAGGTGACCGCGAGGCCGAACTCGTCGGCCAGCGTGGCCTCGATGACCTCCTTCTGCACCTCGCCGTAGAGGGACAGGAAGATCTCCTGCCGCAGGTCGTCCTGGCGCAGGTTGATCAGCGGGTCCTGCTCGGCGAGCTGGGCGAGCGCGGCGCGCAGGGCGCCCTTCTCCGACGGGCGCGCGGGGATGACGACCGTCTCCAGGGAGGGCGGGGCGAAGTGGTGGGCGTCCGCGCCGGGCGCCGCCTCGCCGATGCGGTCGCCGATCCTGATGTCGTCCAGGCCCCAGAGCTTGGCGATCTGGCCGGCGCGCGCCTCCTGCCTGGGGATCGCCGCGCCGCTTTCGAAGGCGGCGATGGCGGTCACCTTGCCCTCCTGCCCGGTGCGGAAAGGCAGCTTGTCGCGTACGCGCACGGCGCCGGTGAACAGCCGGGCGTAGGCGATCTTCTCGCCCGCCGGGCCGCGTTCGATCTTGAAGACGGTGCCGGAGACCGGGGCGTCCGCCGCGCCTTCGGCGGCCGGGAGGAGTTCCCGGATGCCGTCGCTCAGCTCCGCGACACCGGCGCCGGTGATGGCCGAGCCGAAGAAGACCGGGTGGACCAGGGCGCCGGCGGTCTGGGCCGCCAGCTCGCGGCGCAGGCGGTCCTCCGGGACGGCGTCGGCCACGTACGCGGCCAGCAGCGCCTCGTCGTTGTCGGCCAGCACGTCGGCTCCGCCGTACGCGCGATGGAAGGAGGCGGCGGGCGTGCCGAGGTCGCGCGCGGTCCCGAGCGGGATGGCGGCGGGGGTGAGCCGTTCGGTGATCTGGCGCAGGACGGCGTCGGTCCGGGCGCCGCGGCGGTCGATCTTGTTGACGAACAGGATCGTCGGGATGCGCAGGCGCTTGAGCGTGCGCATGAGCACGCGGGTCTGGGCCTGCACGCCCTCCACGCCGGAGATCACCAGCACGGCGCCGTCGAGCACGCTCAGAACCCGCTCCACCTCGGCGATGAAGTCGGGGTGGCCGGGGGTGTCGATCAGGTTGACGGTGACGTCGCCGATCGCGAAGGACACGACCGCGGACTTGATCGTGATGCCGCGGCGGCGTTCGAGAGCGAGCGAGTCGGTCTGGGTGCTGCCGTCGTCGACGCTGCCGATCTCGTCGATGACCCCGGCGGCGTAGAGCAGCCGCTCGGTCAGGCTGGTCTTACCGGCGTCTACATGCGCCAAGATCCCCAAGTTGAGCATTCTCACGAAGCGTCATGTCCCTAAAAGAGGTGAGATTTACCTTTTGTGGAAACATGTACGCTTCGCGCATCTTGGGGCTCCTCTTCTCATCGACGGAGCTGGGCGGCCGTCCGTCCCCCGAGTAGAGCAGACGGCCGCCCCCGCTCTCAACGCAATTAACCCCCCGCCCTCATGCCGGTCAGCGCCTTGGCCAGGTCGCGCGAGGACAGCCAGAGCTTGTACATGATCGCCACCTCGAAGACCAGCAGCAGCCCCGCCGCGGCCAGCGTGACCGGCACGACCAGCCCCAGCAGCGGCCCCACGATGAACACCGCCATCTGGAACTCGATGCCGCTCATCAGGTGCGTGCGCACCCGGTGGTCGCGCAGCCAGTCGCGCGCCACCATGTACCAGGAGAAGCGGCTGCGGAAGCCGCGTTGCAGGTCGATCAGCTCCTCCGGCTCCACATGGTGCTCCTCGTCGTGCTCTTCGCCCGGACCGCCGATCACCTCGTCGAGCCGGCGGCGCATCGCGCGGCGGACCTTCGCCACCTGGAAGGCGTCGACGTAGCGCAGCATGTCGAGGAAGACCACCAGGATGCCGAGGATCAGGTAGAGATCCTGGCCGGTCAGCCGGTACTGCCCCCACATGAGCGCCATGGAGCAGGCCAGCACCCGGATCCGGTCGAAGACGTAGTCGAGCCAGCCGCCGAAGACCGTCCCGGTCCCCTTGAGCCGAGCGATCTTGCCGTCGACGCAGTCCAGGACGAAGCTCAGGTGGTACAGGACCGCCCCGGCGGCCACCCAGCTCCAGTCGCCCATGACGAAGCAGGCCGCCGACCCCAGCCCGAGCGCGAACGCCGCCCACGTGACCTGGTTCGGGGTGATCGAGGTGCGGTTGGCCGCGGCCACCACCAGCCGCCCCGCCAGCGGATCGACCAGGAACACCGTCCACCACGCGTCGCGCGGCTTGTACGTGCGCTCCCTGACCTCATTCAGCGTGAACACGATCGCTCTCCCAGTCCGGTTCCTCGTCCGTCCAGCCGATCTGCTGGTAGGCGGTGAAGGAGCTGACCTCCACGCTCTGGCCGTCGGCCAGCCGCCCCACGCCCTTGGTCTCGTTGGCCAGAGGGAAGCCGCTGTCCGGATCGACCACGAAACGGGCGTCGCTGACCTGCCCCTCCGGCCGGTTGACCTGGTAGCGAAGCGCCTGTCCCGTACGGCCCAGCGGATCGGTCACCTCTCCCTCCGCCGTCATCCCCGGCAGCGAGGCCATCACCTGGTACGCGGAGGCGCGTACCTCCGGCGAGACCGGCAGCCCGGACAGGATCTCCATGCAGCTCTTGCGCAGCCGGGAATCCAGCTCCCGCGGGCTGACCGCGCCGATCTTCGCCTCCAGGTACGAGCGCAGCGGCGCCGCGCCCGCCGGGATCCTGCTGACCTCGTCCCAGTCGACCGGCTCCTTCGGCGCTCCGCCCACCCGCGCCCCCGGCGCCGACTGCACGGTCTCGCCCGCGCCGATGAAGCCCATGCCGGTGACGTCGTCCGGGTAGCGCCAGCTGACCGGGCCGCCCGCAGCCTGCCAGGCCAGCTTGTCCTTATCCGAGGCCGGCCGGGCGCCCAGGTACTGGTTGAACGACCCGCTCCGCCCGCCCGCCGCCCGGGTCAGCCAGGTCTCGCTGGCCGAGTCGCGGCGCAGCACGTACCGGCGATCGGGGCTGACGATCAGCTTGCCGGTGACCGTGCGCGCCCGCCAGTAGTCGCCGGCCGACGGCGTCCTGGCCATGGCCGTGGCCGCGGCGAGCAGGATCTGCCTGGCGGTCGGCGCGGTGGAGGCGGCGGTCGGGTCGGGAGTCAGCAGGACCAGGTCGTCCGACGGCACGAGGACCGCCACCCCCAGCGCCGTGGCCAGCGCGGCGGCGACCATGCCGGTGCGCATCGGCGTGACCCACCTCCTGGGCCGGCGCGACAACGCGTCGCTCAGGCGCGCGCGGCCCTTGTCGGTCGTCTCCCGGGTGGGGCCTGGAGCGGAGAGCAGATCGCGCACCGCGGTCAGGTCATCATCCATCGGACCCTCCGATCATGGGATTGCTTCCGCCCAGGGCCGCGCGCAACTTCTTGCGGGCCCGGTTGAGGCGGGATCCGACGGTCCCGAAAGGAATGTCGAGCACCTGGGCGACCTCCTCGTAGCTGAGGTCGGCCAGCGCGATGAGGAGCAGCACGTCGCGGTCCCCGTGGGACAGGCGCTCCAGCGCCGACGCGAGCCGCCCCTGTGCGTTCGCGGCGGCGACGCGCGTGGTCACCCTGTCCTCGGGGCCGTCGTCGGCCAATACGTCCACCGGTGCGCGCTGGAAGGCGGATAACCGGCGGGTCTCACTCCTGCGGTGCTGGGCGAGGAGCTTGGTGGCGATCCCGTACAGCCACGGCCGTACAGCTCCGCGGGCGGCGTCGTAGGTCCGCCGCTTGCGGAAGGCGACGAGAAACGTCTCGGCGGCCAGGTCGTCGGCGATGTGCGGGCCGAGCCGGCCGGCGAGATAGCGGTAGATCTCGTCGAAGTACCGGTCGTAGAGCACCGCGAACACGTCCGGGCGGCGCCACGACTGCTCGATGAGTGCCGCGTCATCGACTGTCACAGGCACGTCCGGGGGAGCGGCCATTCGCATGGTGTCCCTTCTTTGGGTTACACCCTGTATTCCGCCGAAGCCCGGATTCGCCTTCACACTTTTTTAACCCGAAATTTTGCCGGATGTCACCCAGTTGCGTACGTGGTACCCAGTAACCTACCCTGACCCTTAACCGCGTACAACGTACTCAGTGAGAGAAGGGGCATCACATGGCGCGAGACATCCAGCGGATCCTGGACTGGGCCGTGGCCGAGGACGGCGTTCCCGGCATCGTCGCCGAAGTCCACGACGCCGATGGGTCGTGGTTCGGCACCGCGGGAGTGGCCGACCTCGCCACCGGGCAGAGGCGTCAGCCCGGTGAGCACCTCCACATCGGCAGTTCCGGCAAGGCCTTCACCGCCGCCACCGTGCTGACCCTGGCGGCCGAAGGCAGGCTGAGCCTCGAAGACCCGGTGAACACCTGGCTGCCCGGCGTCATGGAGGCGGGCGGCTACGACGGCGACAAGATCACCATCCGGCACCTGCTCAACCACACCGGCGGCCTGTTCCTCACCGGCCTCGCACCCGACCTGCAGCACAGCATGGTCACCCAGCCGACCCGCGTCTGGACCACCTCCGAACTGGTGCGGCTCGCGGTGTCCCAGCCGCCGGTCGGCGAGCCGGGCGAGCAGTTCGTCTACGCCAACGGCGGCTACTACCTGGCCGGCGCGATCATCGAGAAGGTCACCGGCGACACCTACGCCGCCGAAGTCGAACGCGCGGTCATCCGGCCGCTCGGCCTGACCCACACCCACGTACGGCCCGCCGACGCCACCGGCTATCCCCACCCGCATCCCACGGCCTACATCACCGGCGCCCTCAAGGACGGCGTCGACCCGGCGACGCTCACCGCGGAGAACTGGGCGTCGATGATCGACCCCGACAAACCGCCCACCGACGTCACCGCGCTCAACACCTCCTGGGGCTGGGCGGCCGGCGGCGTCGTCTCCACCACCGAAGACCTGACCCGCTTCCTCCGGGCGATCGCGACCGGCGGCCTGCTGCCACCGGCTCAGCACCACGAGATGTGGACCATGGTCACCAAAGGCGGCGCCGCCTGGTTGCCGCACGCCCGCTACGGCCTCGGCGTGATCGAGTTCGACAGCGCGGGCATGGACGGCCTGACCGTGCGCGGCGTCAGCGGCACCCTCCCCGGATCCTTCACCCTCGCGCTGAGCACCGACGACGGACAGAGGAGCGTCACCGTCCACACCACCATCGAGCCGAAGACCTTGGACCTTCCCATCAAGATCATCGAGACGATGTACGGCGTCGCCCTGACCTGACCGCCCGCTCGCTGTCGGGGCGGCAGGCCGGCTATCGGGTGGGCAGGGCGGCTATCGGGGCGGCAGGTCGGCGGCGAGGCGGAAGCCGACCGAAGGGGAACGGGTGAGCCCGGCACCGAGCAGGAGCAGCTTGGCCGACACGTCGGCCGCTTGCGGGCCGCCGTCGAAGTACCAGTCGGACCCCTCAGGGACGTAGGCGCTGCCGCCCTTGAGGATGCAGAACCGGGTACGCCCGTCGGTGTGCTCGCTCTCGGTGAGGTTCCACACCAGCGGCCCGCGGCGCTCCAGCAACCCCGCCTCCCCGGCGACCTGCCACTCGTCCTCGGTGGGAAGACGCGCTCCCGCCCAGGCGGCGTACGCGCGCGCGTCCTCCAGATCCACATAGGTGGCGGGCGCGGTGGCGTCGTCCAGATGTCCGGCCAGGAAGCGTTCGGGGCGGACCGGCCGGTAGCCGCTGGAGCGGACGAACTCCGCGTACTCCCCGGCGCTCACCTCCCTGACCGCGATGGCGAACCGCCCGAGCCGGACCGCCCGGCGCAGCGTGCCGGTGTGGTGCAGCCGAGGAGGCAGCGGCTTCCACTCATCGACGTAGGGGGCTTCGCCGTACAGACCGGTCTCCCGCACGCGATGACGGACGGTCAGCTCGTACTCGCCCCCGCCCACCGCCACCATCCCCGCCGGTACGGCTTCGCGGGGCGCGTACGGCTTCGCCACCCGCACAGCGGCCCTGGCGGGAAAGGCGTCATCCTCCGGCTCCTCAACGACCTGCGCCAACGGCACATCGGCATCCGGTGCCGACGGCACATCGACGCCCGGCGGCACCGGCATCACGGCCGCGATGCCGCCCGCCGGTAGCGGGCCGCCGATGTGGACACCGCCGTCCGGGGCGGGGCTGACGGTCAGCGGCGTGCCCGTGGCCAGGTCGATCCAGCGATGGCCGGGCCGATCACCGGTACGCAGCCAGGGGCCGTCGCAGGCCGCGCCCCGGTTGACGACCGTCCACAGCGGCACCCCGTCGTGGACCCAGCGAGAGCCGTACACCGTGGTGCCGGCGACGTGGTCGGCCAGTGGCGTCCAGTCCGGCGAGCCGAACCAGGCGGCGTGAGTCCGATGCACCCGGCGCATACCGCGCAGCACCGCGCGGTCGCGGGCGTTCCAGCCCACCCAGACGCCGAAGACGTTCTCCCAGACGAGGATGCCCGCGCCGTTCAGCCAGGCGGAGTGCAACTCGTCCAGGTGGTCACGGTGCCAGCGCCGCGTGTGATGCGGCAGGTGCCCGCGCTCGAACCACTTGGCGCGCAGTACTCCGGGCACCGGCGAGTCGGCGAACCACTGGGCCCACGACATCTGATGGTCGTGCACGCGGGCCAGCGGGATCCGCGACTCGCCCTCCATGACCAGTCCGGGCCGGATGGCGTCGAGTGCGGCGCGCAGCTCCGGCCGGCCCTCCTTGGAGCTGTCGAGGAAGATGCCGTCGGCGCCGAGCCGCTCGGTGAGGTCCGCGATGTCGGTGGAGGTCTCGCTGGCCCAGGGGTAGTAGCTGAGGTAGACCCGGACGCCGCGCCGCTGGAAGTCCGCGACGACTTCCCGCAACTCGGGAATGTCGCGATAGAAGGCGAACTGGTCTCTGGAGTCGATCCCGATCACCGGGTAGGCGTGCCAGAGCAGGACGCCGTCGTACCCGCCGAAGTCCCGCTCGGCCGCGTCCAGGAAAGCGTCCACGGTGAACGTGCCGCGCGCGTGGTCGTACAGCGTCTCGTCCCACAACCAGGCCACGCACACGCTGAAACGATCACGGTCGGACACCCGGTAGCGCTCGTCCGAGTAGCCGATCCGCTCCCGCGCCTGCTCCCGCCACTGCCCGATCCGCTCGCGCCACACCTCCCACAGCCCCGGATCGCCGGGCGCGGCGAAGATCTTCGCCTCGTCCAGCACCGACAGGTCGCTGCCCTCCGCCAGTGGTACCTCGGCCGGCAGATCGATGGGCCTGGGCAGATACGGGTTGAAACCGGGGGATGTCATGAAGGCTCCCAAACGCCGTAAACGTTTACGGAACACCCTCGCACGACCCCGCGCCCGAAAACAGCCCTCAGGTCCTCCGATATGCCGACGGCATCGTCTCCGACACGTTCCTGACCGCGTTCCGGCGTCGCGGCCGGTGGCCAGCGCTCCCCCGATGGGGCCGATCCGAGCGGTGGGCCGGGCACGGTGCCGGCCCACCCTCGTTCTTCCGCGCGGGCGTCAGGCCGGGCGGCGGTGAGCCGTACCTTGGCCGTGCCCTATGTCGCCGCTACTTCTGGCCGCCGGGACGGGTGTCGAGCGGGTCCAGGTTCTGCTTTTCGGGGTAGCCGGGGGCCTTGTCGAAGCGGACAGTGTTGCCCTCACGGTTGAACCAGCCCTTGAAACGCCAGTTGATGAAGCCGCCGTCGCCGGGGTTCACGAGCGTCTCGGCGGTGTCGAAGATGTAGACGGAGTAGACGTGGGCGGGAGCGACCTTCTTGCGGGTGTCGCGGTTGGTGGCGCCGAGCCCCCAGTGGCACAGCATCAGCTTGGCCGCCGGTTCGTTCTGGACGAGACTGCCGCCCCAGTCGTGCTTCTTGAAGTAGGGGCTGTCGTTGCCCGCGCTGGGTGCGATGGTCTTGCCGTCGTAGGTGAGGCCCTGGTAGAGGACGGCGATGTTCCACCGGCCGCCGGAGGCCTTGTCCGCGGCGGCGACGGCGTCCTCGGTGAGCTTCTCGCGCCGGCCGTCCATTCTGGTCTCATCGACGATCATGGAGATGAGACCGCCGATCGCCTCTCCTGCGGTCATCGCTCCGTTGGAGCCGCCACCGCCCTTGCCGTGCTTGCCGTTGGGGTTCCACTGGTTGGCGGCGGGGTTGACCGGCATGAACGGCGAACGAGCGCGGCCCTCCTGGCACGGGTACTTGTCGTAGTCGGAGGCGGCCGAGGCCGCCGGCGCCGCCACGAGCATCGAGCCCGCGACCGCGACGGCGGCTCCGGCAGCGGCGAGCTTGCTGGTGATCGTCATGAATCGTCTCCCTCGATCGGACACTGACCGGCCAGACCGTAACGACGAGGGATGGACAACTTGTGACTGGAAGATAAATCACCACCACGGGCAGCAGCGGGTACGCCTGATGGGGGAACGACCACGGCCGGCCCGGGAAGCGTTCCGCGTACGACGAGAACACCGTGTCGGGCCGGCGCGGCGCTCAGAAGCCCGGCGGGCGGCGGAATCCGCCGATCACGTCCGCGAGGCACCGCACGAACCGAACCGCGGTGCGGTCGTTCAGGTAGGGCGCGATCACCTGGATGCCGACCGGAAGCCCGTCCCGGGTCGTCCCGACGGGCGCCACCGCCGCGGGCAGGTGGTTGACCGCCGACGGCGCCATCCACGTGAGCATGTCGCGATACGGCCGGTCGGCGCCGTCGACCCGCAGGGTACGGACCGACCAGGTGGGATCGGGCTGCTGGTCGTGCGGGAAGGCGGCCGTGGGGGTCACCGGGCAGAGGAGCACGTCGACGTCGCGGAAGAACTCGGACCAGCGGCGCCGGGAGTGCTGCCGGCGTTCGTCGAGCGCGTGCCACTCACGGAAGCTGACCGTCAGGTCCGACGCGAACCCGCCCGCGGCCCCCTCGGCGGCGGCGAGGTCCACGAGCCCGGCGTACGACTCGTCCGGCTCGACCAGTCCGCTCTGCGCCATCAGCAACGGCTCGTAGAGGGCCATCGTCTCTTCGAGCCCGACCGGTCCCCTGCCCTCGACCACGACGGCGCCCTCGGCCCGCACCGCTTCCACCGTCGCCCGCATGATCGCGACCAGTTCGCCGTCGACGGGGCAGAACGGGTCTTCGAGCCATGCCGCGACCCGAAAGCCCCGTAGAGTGGCCGACCTGGCGGCGGGCAGCTCCAGCCGCCAAGCCGGGGCGCGGTCGTGGTCCGCCCCCGCGAGGATGTCGAGACCCAGGTCGAGGTCGTCGGCGTGCCTGCCGAGCGGGCCGAGCACCGCCATGTCGAAGTCCGCCAGCGTTCCGGGAGCATGCCCCGAGACGCTCCCGTACCTCGGCACGATCCCGAACGACGTGCGCAGCCCGTAGACGCCGCAGAAGTGGGCGGGCACCCGAATCGAGCCCGCCGAGTCGCCGCCGAGCTCCAGCCCGGTCAGCCCAGCGGCGAGCGCCGCGGCGGACCCGCCGGACGAACCGCCGGGTCCGCGGGTCGGGTCCCACGGATTGTTCGTGGTCCCGTAGACCTCGTTGTACGTCTGCCAGTCCCGGGCGTCCGGCGGCATGTTGGACTTGCCGAACACGATCGCCCCCTCGTTCTTGAGGCGCGCGACCGACTCGGCGTCGCTCGTCGAGACATGCTCCCCCCAGCGAGCCGAACCCCCGGTGGTCCGCATGCCCGCGACTTCGAGACTGTCCTTGATCGTCACGGGGACGCCGTGCAGGCGGCCGAGCGGCTCGCCGCGCGAGACCGTGCGGTCGGCCTCCAGCGCCGCTGCCCTCGCGCCCTCCTCGTCCCGGGCGACGATGGCGTTCACCTTCGGATCGAGTCGCTCCACCCGGTCGAGGTAGTGGTCGAGAAGCTCGACGCTCGACACCTCCTTTGCCGCGACGGCGGCGGCGAGCTGGCCTGCGGAGCGAAATGCCAGATCGGTCATGCGAACCTCCGGTAAAGCTTGACCCGCGCCTCCCACATCTCTGCGGGCGACGCAAAATCCCAGCTCAGGGCGGGTCTCGATCGACCTTAGCGGACATAGGGCGCTATATCGTGGTGTGGCTTTTCTCACATTTCGCCACAGTTTTGCCTGAACCTCGGCATCACCGATCGGTGCGGGTCAGGCCCCGATCGGCGCGCCTCTACGGGGGCCGGCTTGGTCTTCCGTGATCAATGGCCCCATTCGGCGCGCGTGGTCACCGTGTCCGGATGGTCGGGGCCCAACGCCCGAGCGCGTAGACCTGAGGGTTGGATCAGGAGCTCAAGATCGCTGAGGGCGCTCGCAGGACCTGGAACGCCCTGGCCGGCGTCGCGGGAGGAGCCGGCCAGGGCGACAGACCGCTTCGGGCGGGGTCCGCACCTCGCAGGCGCGAGTGCGCTGCTCAGCGAGCGGGCGGGTGCTGTCCGCCTACCTGTGGGTCAGGGGTTGCCAGGGTAGATCCTCGGCGCCACGTTCTGGCGGTCGCGATTGTTCCCGGCCGCCCCGAAGGGCGCCTTCACCTGGGTGATGGTGCTGTCGGTGGCCTCGACGTGGTCGTTGAAGACGACCCAGTGAACCGGCGTGTAGGGCGAGGAGGTGAGCGAGCCGGAGTAGCGGAAGCTCGCCTTGTTGGCGGGGAGCATTCCGGCGAGGTTCACCGAGCCGATGCTCCAGCTGTCGCCCAGCGTGGTCGGCACACCGGCGAGGGGATGGTCGTGCGCGTCGGAGGCCGGGACGCTCACGCCGTCGATGAGGACGCCGAGGACCACGGTGGACCCGGATGCGCTGGCATGGACGAAGTGGGCCTCTGCCGGGGCCTGCGCCTGGCCCTGGAACTTGTGCTCGGCGTCGAAGTGGTAGTGAACCTCGGTGAGCTTGTACTTCGTGGTGCCGTACATGATGTGCGGGTCGCTGAGCTGGTCGGGGACGAAGGAGACGTCGTCGTGGTTGTCGACGGAACCGTTGAGGTTCTTGTCGCGGAACCGCATGGTCCCGTCGGCGAAGCCGTAGCTGATGGTGATCGCGGGGGTGGCGGAGCCGCAGTTCTGGGAGCGGTCGATCTCCACGGGGCTCTGGACGTGGCCTGGGGCTCCGGTGCAGACATGCTGGGCCTGCGCGGGCGCTGTGATGAGTGCTGCGGTCGTGGCGACGGCGATCAGTAACTTGGTTAAGCGTGAAAGCATGTAACACCCTTCGTTCGCGGATCATCCCGGACTCGGTGGTGGCACGCGTGCTCTGGCTCCGTCATCGGCGGTGACGACATGCCAGCGGGGGGTATTCTCACGATAAATCATGATTCTCGATCATTCGAGGCTTGCATTTTCCGACGAAACCGTCCCCCGAGCTTCGGCCGCTCGAACTCCCGCGAGGACAGCGGGTGGGTCTTCTCCCGAATCCGGTCCGCGTACCCAACTTCCCCCGCGCTGTCGGCATCCCATGAACCATGGGATTTCGCACGTCACTCGCGGCGCTCACCGGCCTAACGGCGACCACCCTGTGCGATCGAAGACCGCGACGGGAGTGGCGACCTACCAGGTCTCAGGTCGGGGTTCATCGGCAAACTATCCGGAAGTCCACCTCGGACATGTGTTGCGCCCATTCGGCCCGCGTGAGGGTGCGGGCGGGGATGGCGCACACCGCGTCATCGAGATAACGCGGGACGCCCACCTCCCACGTCCACACCGCGCCATCGCTTCCGGCGACCAGCCGCCGCCCGTCCGGACTGAAAGCGACGGAGAACACGTGAGCGGTGTGCCCGGTCAGCGGCGGGCCGATCGGCCCGCGTGTGGCCACGTCCCACAACCGCACCGTCCGGTCACCGCTGCCACTGGCCAGGACCCGGCCATCGGGGCTGAAGGCCACCGAGTACACCTCGGCGGTGTGGCCGGTCAACGGTGCGCCGATCGGCCTGCGCGTGGCCACGTCCCACAACCGCACCGTGCCGTCGCGACCTGCGCTGGCGAGGCTGCGTCCGTCCGGGCTGAAGGCGACCGAGCCGACCTCGGCGGTGTGGCCGGTCAACGGGGGACCGATCAGCTCGCGGGTGGCCACGTCCCACAGCCGCACCACTCCGTCGCCGCCGCTCCCGGCCAGGATCCGCCCGTCCGGGCTGAAGGTCACCGAGAACGTCGTGTCGTCGCCCGGACCACCGAAGGGAGCGCCGACCGGCCGGCGAGAGGCCACGTCCCACAACATCACCGTACCGTCGCTCCGGCCGCTGGCCACGGTACGCCCGTCCGGGCTGAAGTCCACCGAGTACACCTGAGCGGTGTGACCGGTCATGGGGACACCGACAGGCTCGCGCGTGGTCATGTCCCACAACCGAACGGAGTCGTCGTCACCGCTGGCCAGCAGACGTCCGTCCGGGCTGAAGGCCACCGCACGCACATGGTTGTCGTGGCCGCCGAGCATGGTGCTGACCGGCTCGCGAGCCGCCGTGTCCAGCAATCGGACCACGACGCCGTCGGTGCCGCTGGCCAAGGTACGCCCGTCCGGGCTGAAGGCCAGCGAAGACACCTCATCGCTGTGGCCGCTCAAGCGGGTGCGTACCGGCGTCCGGGCGGTCACATCCCACAGGCGCACCGTGCCGTCCGCGCCGCCGCCGGCCAGGCTCCGCCCGTCGGAGCTGAAACGAAGCGAGAACACCTCACCGGCATGGCCGGTCAAGGGGGCGCCGACCGGCCTTTGCGTGGCCACGTTCCACAGCTGCACCGTGCCGTCCGCGCCGGTCGCGAAAGTACGCCCGTCCGAGCTGAAGGCCACCGAGGACACAAAGTCCGCCCCCGGCAGGAAGGGACCGGTCGGTTCGCGGCTGGCCACGTCCCATAACCGCACGCTGCCGCCGCCGCTACCGGCCACGCTGTGCCCGTCCGGGCTGAAGGCCACGGAGTCCACCGAGCCGATGTATCCGCGCATGGGGGCATCGATCGGCTTGCGCGCGGCCACGTTCCACAGCCGCATCGTGTGGTCCTCGCTGCCGCTGACCAGGGTACGCCCGTCCGGGCTGAAGGCCAGCGAGAGCACGGCGTCGCCGTGACCGGTCAAGGTACCGGCCGGCTTGCGGGCGGCCACATCCCACAACCGGATCGTGCCGTCTTCCGTGCCGCCCGCGAGCAGGCGCCCGTCCGGGCTGAAGGCCACGTCCCTCACCCTGTTGCCGCCGCCGCCCATGGGCGTCCCGACCTGTCGGCGGGTGGCCACATCCCACAGCGCCACCGTGCCGTCGCCGGTTGCGCTGGCCAGGAGGCGCCCATCGGGGCTGAAGGCCACCGCGAACACCTCGTTCGTGTGACCGCCGAGAGAGGCGATCGGCCGGCGGGCGGCCACCTCCCACAACCACACCGCGTACCCGTTGCTGCTGGCCAGGAGGCGCCCGTCCGGGCTGAAGGCCACCGATGAGACGATCGCGTTGACTCCGGAGCCATGGGCGGTGAGCACGGCGCGTCCGGGATCGCGCAGGGCGGTGAGCATGCCGGCGCGGGCTTCGTCGGTGGGGCTGATCCGCCATGCCGCCACCGCGAGCAGGGCCGACAGATCGGGATCGGCGCTGAGCAGTTCGCTCTGCGCGGCCAGCCTGCGCGACACGGCGGCGTCACGCTGGCGGCTGGTGTCCTGCTGGGCACGTATGGCCGCGACCGCCGCGACCACGGCCACCACGAGCGACACGGTCAGGATGGAGAGCAGGACCCGGCGGCGGCGGGTGGCCCCGGCCTGCGCCCGCGCCGCCGCGTCGAGGAACTCGTGCGATACGCGCGGCAGCGCCGGATGGCAGCCGGTGTCGGCCTGCCGGCGCGGCATCAACGACCGCACCCCGGCCAGACGCTCGCCCCGATAGAGGTAGGCCGACTTCCTGCCGGAACGATCCCATGCGCGGGCGTCGTCGACGAGCTGGCGGTGGACGGGATGCGCGGCCAGATCCGCTGCCAGCCAGCCGCGTAGCCGAGGCCAAGCGGTCAGCAGGACATCGTGGGCGATCTGCACGGACTCGCCGTCGATCACGATGAGGCGCCGCCTGGCGAAGGTTTCCAGCAACTCCCCGGCCGGCAGCGCGGACCGGGACGCGGCGCGGCGGGCCGGGACTCCGTCGGCGGTGACCACCGTCAGTTCGTCGAACACCTGGCGGGCCGCGACCTGCCCAGCGGCGTCCAGAGCGGTGTACGCCGCCTCGGCGCTGGTGGCCACCGCCTGGGTGACGCCTCCGGTGCGCCCGTACCCGCGGCTGGTCAACCGGTCGTCTTCGCGGTACTCCCACGTGGTCAGCATGGCCTGCGACAGCAGGGGCAGCGCCCCGACGCCGTACCCTCCCCGCGCCGCGCGCAGCTCGGCCAGGATGGTGTCGATCAGGCCGGGCTCGATCTCCAGGCCGGCGGCCTCGGCCGGTCCGGTGATCGCACGCCGCAGATCGCCCTCGCTCATCGGCCCCAGGACGAACGGGCCGTCCCGCAGCGCCGCGGCCAGATGGGCGTCATCGGCGCAGCGGTCGACGAAGTCACCACGCACCGCGATCACCACCACCGCTGCCGGGCTGTCGTCCGGCCCGCAGGGGACGCTCGCCAGGGCGTGCAGCGCGCTGACGAAGGCCGTCCGCTCGGCCGCGGCCTCCGCCTGCCGCTTCTCATCGGCGCTCTGGGCGAAGACCTCCTCGAACTGATCGACGACCAGGACCATCCGGCACGCCGCCACCGCCGCGTCCGGCAGACCGCGACGGCGGGCCTCGGACTCAACCGCCTGACGCGCCAGCAGATGCGCCTGCTCGGGCTGAGCCGCCAGATGCTGCCGTACGGCGGGCGCGTCCAACCCGGCCATCCCGGCGATCAACGTGGCCAGGCGTGACAACGGCGAGCGCGTGGGCCGCTCCAGCAGGTGACGTATCCACCCACGAGCCTGCTCCGACAACTCTCCCCGAGCGATCGCCGGCATCAGTCCGGCGCGCAGCAACGAGGACTTGCCCGCCCCCGAGGGCCCGGTCACCACCAGGATCCCCGCCCCGTCCGACCGGCGCGCGAGGGTGCTGACCAGTTCGGCGGTGGCCATCTCACGCCCGTAGAACACCTCGGCGTCGGCTTCGGTGAAGGCCATCAGTCCCCGGTAGGGGCAGCTCGTCCGCCACCGTTCCGCCTGGCCCGCGCCCAGGTCCGGCCGGCGTACCGATCGGGTACGCCTTTCGATGGCCGCCACCTGCTCCATCAGCAGCCGGATGTCGATGGCCTGCCGGTACTGCAACCCCACCGAGACCTGGAGCTGGGTGCTGTTACGGTCCACGCCGGCGCAGAGGGCTCGTAGCTGAGCGCCCAGATCGATCAGCACGAACCTGAACTCGGTGAACTCTTCGCCCAGTTCGGCCAGGCCCGCGGTCAGCCGGGCCTGCAGTTCCCGATCGCCGCTCGCGATCGCCTCCTCCAGAGCCGCCCGCACCGCGCCGGCGGGCCCCAGGATCCGGGCGATCTCCGCACGCAGTCGCGCGGCAGGCTCTCCATCGGCCCGCAGGACCAACTGGATCTGGCGTTCCAGCTCGTCCTCCAGATCCTCGGACGTGCCGGTCTCCTCCAGCCGAGCCACCGCCGCCTTGATCACGTCGGTCAGCACGTTGCCGCCGACCGCGGTCAGCGCACCGACGGCGGCCGAAGCCACCGCCGCGCCGCCCGCGCCCGAGAGCAGCAGCGGCCCGAACGCGCCCGCCGACAACATCGCGAGAAGCGCCGGCGGAGACCAGCGCCGCGCGCCGCTGCCCGCCGCCCTGACCAGCCGCGCCACCCGGGCTCGTACCCCGGCGCGCATCAGCTCCGCCTGATCGGCCCCCGATTCGGTGCTCACACTGCCACTGTCGCCACCCGCTCGCACCGAATCCCGTCGATCGCGTCAATCGCCACGAACCTGTCACCTTCGCGCTCCAGCGGTCACAGCCGAGAACGCCGGCGGCAAGCGTCCCATCCGCACGTCCGCCACCGGTGGGGGCTGTCCAACCCGCGGCCGCGAAGTCGACGCCGGCGGAAGCCCAGCTAGTGCTCGTACCCGGTGCTAGCCGCCCGGGTACGAGTTCTGCTCAGCCGAAGGTCAGCGAGAAAGGCCTCCGCTAGGAGATGGAAGCCTCAACGAGGACCGTTCCACCGCCGGTCAGGCTCATCTCCATCGAGGCGCTGATGGAGCATTTGAACGCTGAGGTGACCGCGGCGGCCTGGTTGACGCGCACGACCACCGGATCGCCCTCGCGCAGCGCGCGGGCGACCACGGCGAAGGTGGACCGGGCGCGCTCCAGCTTGATCCGCAGCAACCCGCCCTGCTGGGCGGGGTTGAGCTTGAACAGCCTGGCGAGCAGGAGCCGCGGGTCACGGTCGAGCTCGGCCGCCACCTGCCACGCCAGTTCGTCGTCCGCGCAGATCTGGTCCACGATGCGCTGCGCGTCTTCGGTGGTGAGCGGAGTGGAGACGGGGATCTTCATGAGTGTCTCGGTCATGTTCATCTTCCTGTCGAGGAGTTGACATCACCTACTTCGACCGTGAACCCCCTCCGGATGACCCGTACACCGCTCCTCGGCCTGCGCCCGCCTCAGGAGGCGCTGTGTGCCCTGATGGTGTCGGTGATCCAGGAACGGTAGTGGGTCACGTCGGTCCAGATGCCGACTCCTGGCCCGCCCCTGGGGTTGGTGGAGCAGCCGGCTGATCGTCTGCCGGTTGCCTTGAACACAGGTCTCGAGTCGGTCGGGAGGTGCGGGGAGGGGGAGCCTGACGCCTCGCGCGGCGTTTTGCCAGGTCAACATGCCCGCCACGCCAGCCGTAAGCGACCGAGCGGTGACCTCGGCCGGCACACCGTGGCACCCGCCAGGCGCCAGAGCAGCCGTTGTCACAGGTCGGACAAGGGCTCCGGCCGCTTCTAGTGCCCGTGCCGGGCCGCGTTGGCGTGGATGGCGTCCCTGATGTACTGGGTCAGCCCCTCGGCCAGCGGCTCGTAGTTGGCCGCGAACCGGGGGTCGGCCACGTACATGTCGCCGAGCCCGCGGTGGATCTCGAAGGTGCAGTCGTAGCACCAGCGGGTCAGGTACTGCCGGTGTTCCTCGGCCAGGTCCATGGCCCGCGGGCCGTCGGCGGGCGCGCCCGCCTCGTACGCCTCGGCCAGAGCCTGTGCCACGGCCCCGCCCTCCTCGGTGAACCTCACCCAGTCGGCCTTCGTCATGTTCGCCATGCGCGTGCGGGACTGCTCGTACGCCGTGCCGCCTCCCCAGCGCCGCTCCGCCTCCTCGGCGTGGTCCTCGGGGCGGAAGTCCCCGAACACCTCGAAACGCTCCTCTGGCGTCAGGTTGATGCCCATCGTCCGTGCCTCCATCTCCTTCTCGATGGCCGCGGTCAAGTTCTTGAGCCGGTCGATGCGCCGTACGAGCAGTTCGTGCTGGCGCCGCAGGTGCGTCATCGCGCTCGCGTCCGGCCGGTCGAGGATGACCGCGATCTCCTCCAGGGGGAACCCGAGCTCGCGGTAGAACAGCACCTGCTGGAGCCGGTCCAGGTCGGGCTCGGTGTACCCGCGGTACCCTGCCGCCGTGCGCTCACCCGGGCTGAGCAGCCCGATCTCGTCGTAGTGGTGGAGCGCGCGCACGGTGACACCGGCGAGCCTGGCGACCTGGCCGACCGAGTAACTCATGGCAGAAGTCTGCGGCCTCACGCTACGTGAGGGTCAAACGCGTAGCCTGTCCCGCATGCCGTACCGAGTGAGCGTGGTCGTGCGTTACCGCAAGGCGGTGACCTACGGCGTGCACGCGCTGCTGGCCGCGCTCGAGCGCGCGGGCGCGGAGTGCGAGATCCACTTCGGCGCGACCGCGGCGGAGACGGCGGCGCTGGTCGCCGCGAGCGGCGGCGAGCGGGTGCTGGTCCTGTGGTCGTTCTACTCCCCCGACGCCGAGGCGATGGCCGCCGAGCTCGCGGAGGTACGCGCGCTCGGCGACGACCCGCGCGCCCTGCACATCGCCGGCGGCGTCCACGCCACCGCCGAACCCCAGCAGGTCATCGACGCCGGCTGGGACCTGGCCGCGATCGGCGAGGGCGAGTCCACGATCGTGGCGCTGGTGGCGGCGCTGCGCGCGGACACTCCGCTGCGCGAGGTCCCCGGCCTGGCCCTGCGCGACCACGACGGTGTGGCGCTGCGCACCCGCCCGGCCCCGCAGCTCCCGCTGGACGCCTACCCGTCCTTCCCCGACCGGCGCCGCAACTTCGGCCCCGTCGAGATCACCCGCGGCTGCCGCTACACCTGCCGCTTCTGCCAGACGCCCTTCATGTTCGGCGCGCAGTTCCGCCACCGCTCCGTGGAGTCGGTGCGCGAGCACGTCCGGCTGATGACCGCGCACGGCCTGAAGGACGTGCGCTTCATCACCCCCACCTCCCTCTCGTACGGCTCGCCCGGCCCGGACCCCGATCTGGACCGCGTCGAAGAGCTCCTGGACGGCGTCCGCTCCGAGCTACCGGCCCACGGCCGCGTCTTCTTCGGCAGCTTCCCCTCCGAGATCCGCCCCGAGCACGTGACGCCCGAGGCGATGCGCCTGCTGAAGCGGTACGTGGCCAACGACAACATCATCATCGGCGCCCAGTCGGGCTCCGACCGCGTCCTCGACGCCTCCGGCCGCGGCCACGGCGTGGAGCCCGTGCGCGCCGCCGTGCGGATCGCCATGGAGTACGGCTTCCGCCCCAACGTCGACTTCATCTTCGGCATGCCGGGCGAGTCGGCGGCCGACCAGTCCGACTCCCTGAAGCTGGCCGCGGACCTGGCCGCGATGGGCGCCCGCATCCACACGCACACGTTCATGCCGCTGCCCGGCACGCCGTGGCGCGACGCCGAGCCCGCGTTCATCCCGGTCTCCACGATGACCGAGCTCGACCGCCTGGCCCAGCGCGGCGACGCCTACGGCCACTGGCGCAGGCAGGCCGAGCACGCCACCCGCCTGGCGGAGACGGCCAAGTCGTACCCGCGAAGAACACCGCGCCGCCGTACCTGACGAACGTGCTTCACGCGCGACGAGCGGCGGCGATAACGATGCGTCCAACGTGGTGCCTGTGCCTGGCGGACCTACCACGCGCGGGTGAGGGGGTCCGGCGGGCACTCCGCCACCGCGATCCGTTCCGGCGCGGACTTCGAGGTCGAGCTGCCCACGGAGGCCGGCGGTCTCCTGCTGCCGTCCCGCTACTACGCGCCCTGGCGCAATGATCCCCGCCCGTGGGGCGGTCTCTTCCAGGGGCGCGTCAGCGGATTCCGGCGCAGACAGCGCCGCCACGAGCAGGGTCCGGCCGAGCTCACCGAGTTCTACCGGTGGCGGGAGGCCGCGGAAGGGCCACTGTCTTCCCGCTCGAACACACCCACCTCGATGGGCACCGCGACCTCGTCCCAGGCGGGCTCGCGCGAGGTGATGAGCACGTGCCCCGGCCCGGAACGCGGCAGGAACGACCCCACGGTCATTGCGACTTCGCCAAGGCCGTAGGAGGGACTCAGGCCGGACCGGATCAGATGGGCGGCAGGTCGAAGTCGCAGTCCATTCGCGTGTCCTGCGCCAAGGCGAGCTGGGCGTCCGGGTGATCGGCGCCCATGCCCTCGGCATAGCCGCGCTGGGTCTCGGCGTGCAGCGTGTCACCCTCCTCCGTCCGGCCGGAGACGCGTGTGTCGAGGAGCAGCAGCGGGTACTCGCGCGTGAGGATCCTCCGCAGCCTGGTCATGGTCTCCATGCCCAGGGGCCGCGGCCCCTTCGTGCTCGCCCAGCGCGGCATGATCGCCGGCCAGGTTGATGGCGCGGGTCAGGGCATAGTGGTGGTCACGTCCGAGGCACCGGTCGAGGCCGGTCAACGCCCGTTCGTTCGAGCGCTTGGCCGCCTCGGGGTCGCCGCGCAGCCGCTGCAGGATCGCGAGGTTGGTCGCGCAGCCGTACACTTAGGGGTGGCTCTCGCCGTAGACGGCCTCGTACATCGCGACCGCCTGCTCGGCGATCGCGTAGGCCGCGGCGATGTCGCCGATCGCGCGCAGCACGTTGGACAGGTTGCCGGCCACCGTGGCGGTCTCCGGGTGGTGGTCGCCCATGCTGCGCCGTAAGCGGGCATGCACGTCCTTTGGCGAGCTCAAGCGATCCGTCGAAGTCGCCCGCCCTGCGCTTGGCGATCGACAGATCGCGGGCCGGGCGCGGCGTCCGCGGGTGCTCGGCGCCGAGCTCCTGCACCCCGTAGGCGTAGGCGTCCTCGCCAAGGTCCATCGCGCCGCGCGAGTCACCGGTCAGCCGGACGGCCTTGGCCAGGCCGTTCCAGCTGTTGAGCATGTCGGTCTCGCAGATCCGCTTCCGACGCTGTTTCGGAGCACGACCTCGTGCAAGGTCCTGGCAGCCTCGTAGTCGCCGTTCAGTCCATAGTCGACAGCCAAGCTTGTTCATGATTCGCAGGGTCGTCGGCGCCTGATCGCCGAACGCGGTGACGTGCTGGGACTGCAGCCGTTCGTCCAGTTCCCCGCGGGAAGCCGGTCTCGACCCGCCTGTTCCAAGGCGAGGGGAAGATCACCGAGCTGCTCCGCCAAGCGGTCCGCGTCACTGTCGGACAGCGAAGCCCGCCTGGACAGGAACTCCACGGTGTCGACGATGCCCTGCCATTGGTGGTTCCGCGAGGTGATGATCACCTGGCCGGGCCCGCGCGGGATGAGGGCGCTGATCTCCTCCGGCTGGTCGGCGTTGTCGAAGACCAACAGCCATCGGTCGTACGGCTCGCCGCGCCGCAATGCGTCGAACACCGCGTCCGCCGCGTCCTCGGCCCCGCTCCTGCTCGCGGCCTGCAGCTCCAGATGCGGCGCCAGGCCTGCTAGCGACGACTTGACCAGGACGGGCTGCTCTGCCGGAACCCACCAGACCACGTTGTAATCGGACCGGAACCGGTGGGCGTACTCGACCGCGAGTTGTGTCTTGCCCACGCCGCCCAGTCCGTGCAGGGCGTGCGGGACCACGGCGGTCACCTCGGTGGACAGGCCCGCGTGCAACCGCTCCAGCAGGATGGACCGACCGGTGAAGGTGACGTTACGCGGCGGGATCCTGCCCCAGACCTCGGGAATCCGCCCAGCCGGCCGTTAACCTGACTTCACGCCTCCGAGGCGGGGACCGTCCACCCGATAATGGAGGCTGAGCCTTTCCAGCTCCCAGGACTCATTTGCCGTATCACTACGGTTATCCTCTTGCCGACAGAGTTCCGGATCGTAAAAGGGCTTCAATGAGCGATGAGCAGGCTGAGCCAGGCCTAGTCGATACGAGTGACTTGTCGCTGGTCAAACTCGACAAACTGGACAAGTCAGCACTTTCCCATGCGCTGCGCACATTGATGCGCGTAGGTGAAGATGCGATGGGGCCGATCTCCGGGTTCAGCCAGAGCATCGATGGCCACGTCACGCCCCGGTCACGCCACAACCGCACATATCAGCAACAGTGACAGCCCATAGAGCCCGATGGCGAAGTGCAGGACCGCCCACAGCCGATGAAGGCGAATGCGATGCATCCGGGGAAAGGCACGGTAGTGATCAGCGCGCGCTTGTACCAACCTCTCATCCGTGCCCAGTACCCCACGCTCCGCGAGGTCTTTGGTCAAAGCACGCGCCTGAGACAGGTGGTAGGAAGCTCTCTCGTAGTACTTTGAGACGGCGACGGCGCCGTACAGGCCGGCCATCGAGATAAAGACACACAAGGGCAGGACGTACAGCGAGAAGCGCTGCTGAACGATCAGAGCGCTCAAGGCGGCCGTGATTACCATCAGAAGGTTGCTGAGCGTCGAGCGCTGGGTCTCACACTGGCGTAACTGTTCCCGATGTTCCTTCCAGTAGGCGCGTATCGCTTCATCCGAGATCTCGGCCATTGACTCCGCCTCATCTGCATCCGGATACCATCTGCCGCACGAACCGCCACGGTTCACAAAGTGAAACCTCGACCAGTGGAGACATCATATCGTGAGAGCCTTTATCAGCAGCGTACGGAAGGGCTTGGAGGAAGAACGCGACTCCATCCCCGGCTTGATCACCGCGCTGGGCCATATCCCAGTGCGCTTCGAAGACTTCTCAGCCCAGACCACTCCGAGCAGAGAAGCATGTCTGGCCGCCCTGGAGTCCGCAGATGTCTGTCTGTTTCTTATGGGTGCCCACTATGGCCATGTGTTCCTGGAAACTGGACGGTCGGCCACGCACGATGAATGGATACACGCGCAACGCCTGGGGAAACCACGACTGGTCTTCCGTAAGAACGGTGTGAGACTCGAGCCCGATCAGCACGAATTCATGCGCATCGTGGAGGCGTACGGGACGGGTGTGTTTCGGGACTCCTTCTCCAGCAGCATGGAGCTTCAGACCAAGATCGTCAAAGGCTTGCACGAGCTGGATTCACAACCATCTCCCCTAGAATTCAGAAGATTGACTCAGCAGCCTCCTCTGATCTGGATCGCAGATGACGGCGGAGTAAATTCATTCAGGAGCATCCAAGAACCCCTTCTCGAACTACACGCGCTACCCATGGATCACCCTGGATACTCGGTTCGCGAGATGGACCGACTCGTTGATTCGCTGGTGCGTCGGGTTCGCGGGGCCGAATATATCGAGACCAGCCAGGCGCTCAATCTTCTCAGATCCCAGGATCATGCGGCCGTCAGTACCGATAACGATCAGCGGCGCGCAGGGGACAAACCTCAGAACGGAAGAATCAGGGAAGTTCGGTTGCATAAGACGGGGCAGGTCTCAGTTCGATCAACCCTCCCTCAAGACCAGATGGGCTCAATTCTGGATCCCAAAGCGCTACCGGAGCAGCTCGCTGAGATGCTGCGCTTTACAGGAGCGTTGGGCCTTATCCAGCAAGGACGTGTCGTCGTGGCCGCGGGCGTGCCGTCGGACGGACGCATCAGCGTCGATACCTTTGACCCGCATCGCTCGCGAACCCGTGCTCACCCGTTGGGCATTGGCCGTTCGGTTGGCATGTATCAGACGGAACCGGACGAATCCGTCAGCCTGGCAGCTTTGGATAGTGGAGCTCACGAAGTCGGCAGCGTCCTATCCCGAGCACTGTTTGGCCGGCTACCGACGTAGTCATCTGTAGTTCCCTGATCCAGCAAGTCGCTCCGCCTGGAGAACCTCCTTCTCCGGCCTCCTCAAGTGCCGCGCCTCATGGCAGGCGGCCTTTGCCCGTCATCAGAGATGGGAGTCCGACCTCGTCTTCACCCCCAGGCACGGCACACCCACGAAGCCGCAACCTGAAGCGCGCCTTCGGCGTCCGGTGCAACAGGGCAGACGTCCCGCACATCCGCGTACCTGCGCCTCGCTGCTGGCCGCCCTCGGCGTGCACCCTCACGTGGCGACGTGGATCCTCCGCCACATCCAGACGACAGACCCCGCAGCCATACAAGATCGAAAAAGGCCCTCTGGGATGATCCCGGAGGGCCTTTGAGCTGTGGTGCGGCCGGAGGTACTCGAAACCCCAACCTTCTGATCCGTAGGCAACGGCGACGGGGTGGCGGAGACGCTGCTGCGCTGGTCAAGCGTGTGGAGGGGTACGTAGTGATGAGCCGGTGTCCGGGTGCGTTGCTGTACCTGCGTGCTGTACGGCAGAGGCCAGACCTCAGTCTGCCTCGATGGCAAGTGGACCCGTACCGGACCGGGGAGCGGAATCCACACGGCAGTAATGCATCTTTGACGTGTTCAGATTCGTTGATCTTACGATCTGCCGACAGAAAAGTCTCAGTCTTGGCATAGTAGTGCTTATGGGCGACAACGCCAATATTCCGGCCTCCCCGAAATCCGAAAACGGGAAGCCCATATCGGGTGTCCCGCTCCGCATTGTAGTAGCGATTTGGGTTACGGCTAGATTCATCAAACGACCATTTTTAGCAGTCGATGCCTTTTTGTACGGAGCGGTAGAGGAATTCAAAAGCCTCGGTAGAGGACAAAGAGAATATTTCGATGATAGCGCTTGGCGTATTACAGAGGCAACAGAAGCTGGCCTAAGGCTCTCGCTCGAAGAGATAGAGCGAGTCCGGCCGGCACTGCAGGATTCCATCCGTAATGTACTCATCGAGCAGTGGCGTCATTCTCCGATTCAAAGTCGTGGCCTTGTAGAGCGGACTCGACTCTTCACTCTTGCCGTAATGGTTCCTGCATTCCTGGCACTGCTACTGGCGATTCCTGTGATGTCGCGTGCGTTCTCGGGCGAGCCGAGTGCCATAGTCGTATCGCTCTTGCTCTTGATTGGCATCGTATTGATAAACGCCTTGTTTGTGAGAATGATAGGGCGCAAGATTGTTGTAATACTTGGCCTCACCGTTGCGGCCTTTTTGGGCCTCAGCTCTTCACCGGAGAGCCCACAATGGGCAAGATATTGGCTGCATGACATTCAGTCCCTTGTGGGAGAACTTGCCCTCATTTTCGAGGGAGCAACTGGATGGAATATTACTCAATCGCTCGATTGGATGCATGTCGGGGATGCCACTGCTAGGTTAGCAGCATTTACTGGAATAGTTTGGTGGGGGAGTCTCGCGATTCGATTTGGGATCTGGCTTACCACTTTAGAGCAGATTGGGTATATTCATCGATCTCAAGGCGTGACTTCACTAATAACGCACAAACTAGCTCTGATTTGCCAATACCTGAATGCGGTGACAAATATCACACAGCCGTCTCCGGTTTATGCCGTTAGTGCAATCAGGACGGAACTGGTTCGCGAGGCCGAGTCTATCGCACGTCTTATCGAAGGCCCCTTGGTGTCGATCTTTGAAAATTGGCTACAAGGAGAGTGATCGCGAGCTATTTGAACTTGCGACACGCATCTCTCATGCCTTCAGAAGGTGGAAGATACGGCTTGCCCTGGGAGGAGTTGTCAATATCGAACAGGCTCACGTAGCCTTCTCATTGGCCCTTCTAAATGTATGCGATGGAGATTGGGAGCTTCTCGCGGCTACCGAACATCCAAACGAAGGCCATCGGTCTCGTCCTGTGGTCAGGGTATTTCTAAGGATACTCGCTCTCCTTGCCTCATTGGGACTCTTGTTCGCCTCGATCCTCCTGGCAAGCATGTTTCCTGCCGGGCTCTCTGCTGCCGTTACCACTGCATGTACAGTTATGGTGATTGCACAGCTTCTGGCTATCCTCGACCCTTCCGCCAGTGCACGCTACGACACTGGAATAAAGATCCTCGAAGCATCCAAGAAGTAGTTCGGCAACTTATGGCATCGGACGCAAGGCTGAGACACAGCACGACACGTTGCGGTCGCCGCGAGCCAGGCTGCCCCTGAGACCATCGGCAACAGGCCAAGAAGAGCAAGCCACGCATCTGCCTTGATCTGTGTCCGTACGGCCGTGCCGGCACCAGCTCAGATGGAGGGCCGTTTCCTCGGCAGCCGACCTCCCTACGGCTACCGCCTGGTCAACTGTGGCCCGGCACCCCAACCCGGCCAGGCCGCGGACGGCGAGCGCATACACCGCCTGGAACTCGACGAGTTCTCCGCCCCCGTCGCCGCTCGGCTCTTCCACGAGTACCGCGAGAGCCTCGGGCTCTACGCCATCGCCGAACACCTCACTGCTGACGGCATCCCTCAGCCCGGCTGCGCATGATCCCGAGCGTAACCGGCTCGACCTCACCGATGTGAGGTAGACCGATCTCAGACACGTGGCGCTCGTTCCGTGTCGTTATGGAGGATGGTGCTCAGGAGCTTTCCGGTCGATATGGCCGCTTCCCGAGGGGCGGGCCCGCTGGTGGAACTGGTCGGCGCGTCAGGTCGCGTCCTTCTGGTGTCGCTTCCCTGCTCACGGCCGGACGCATGGTGGGGAGAACGGACGATGGCCATACGGCCGGCGCTTGTGACGGCGACCATACACACGGCGCTCGGTCGCGGCTGGGATCCGCGGCAAGCAGGCAACGCCTTCGAGCTTGCCTTCACTGATGAGGACCTGACCAAGCTGATGAACGGCCATCCGCCTGCCTACAACGTCCCGTTCATGCGGAGATAGCCTGCTGCGCGACCAGCACGACCGTCCGCTTCCCAGGCGGAGCAATCACCCTGCTCGCCCAATGGAGGCCGAGCTCGGGGCGTCGTGTACGGCTGTCGCCAGATGCCTCTGGTGGCTGACGTTGCTTTCAGCGCTACTGTCACCTCCCGCCTCGACTCTCCTCCGTCGGAATACACATGTCGATTGAGGCAACCGCTGTCCAGAGGCATGGCACAGGCTTGAAGATAGATCACGCCGCCTGACTGAGGAGGTTCCCAACCCGTCCATCGTCATGGCGGCCCTGATTGACGATGGCGGTAAACGGAGGAGTATCGTGCCCATCCCCGACTTCCAGACTTTGATGCGGCCCGTTCTGGAGATGCACTTCGACGGCGGTGACCATGAGTCCGCTGAGGTGATCGCATCCATGGCCGACCGCTTCGAGCTGAGCGCGGACGAGCGCACGGAGATGCTGCCGTCGGGCGGACAGAAGCTCTTCAACAACCGGATCGCATGGTCCGTCACTCACATGGCCCAAGCCGGCTTGTTGGAGCGGCCACGTCGAGGCGTCACCCGGATCACCGACCGAGGCCGGAAGGTCTCGGCCGAGCACCCGAACCGGGTGGACATGAAGGTGCTGAACCGGTTCACGGAATACCAGGAGTTCCGTACCCGCCGCCGCAAGGCCGACAAGGCTGCGGAGGAGCCGGAGCTGTCCGCGGCGGATGCGCCGCCGCTGGAGTTGATCCCTCAGCTCATCACCGAGGCGCATACAGCACTGGCCGACGAACTGGTCGAGCGACTTCGTCAGGCACCGCCGCAGTTCCTGGAGCACTGCGTCCTCAAGCTGCTGACCCGGATGGGCTACGGTGGCCCCGAAGGCGAGGTGCGCCACCTCGGCGGACCGGGCGATGAAGGCATGGACGGGCTCATCCGCCAGGATCCGCTTGGCTTGGACGTGGTCTACGTCCAAGCCAAGCGCTACGCCGCCGACCGGACGGTGCAACGACCAGATGTCCAGGCCTTCGCCGGCGCTCTCCAAGGCGCCCAGGCGTCCCGGGGGATCTTTATCGCCACCACCCGGTTTTCCCCAGGTGCCGTCGATTTCGCCGAGAAGGTTCCCTCCCGGATCATCCTGATCGACGGCCGCCGCCTAGGAGAACTCATGGTCGCCTACGACTGCGGAGTCCAAGAAGCCCAGACCATCACCATCAAGAAGATGGACGAAGACTTCTTCACCATCGAATAGGAGTCTGCGGAGGCATCGCCGCATGGACTACCTGGTCCGTAGGGCAGGGCGGCCTCTCGGTCATTCCCGGGTGGCGATGCAGCTATCAATCGCATCAACACTGCCGTGCTGGACCGATCCAGTGTGTATGCATGACCTCATGATCTGGTCACGACGACACTCCCACGCCGCCGCCGCGCTTGCATTGGCCGGCCTCCTCACCGCCTGTGGCGGGGCCACGACCAACAAGGACACCGCCGCCATCATCGGCGACCTCGGCGCCAACGGCGTACCCGCCAAGCTCGGCACCGTCCACGACGAGAACACCGACCCGAACAAGCTGCTTGGCCGCCCCAACGGCTACCTCAGCAAGGCTGAGTTCACCGATAGCAGAGTCAAGGCCGAAAGGGCGGGCAGTGTGGAGGTGTTCGAGGACGCCAGCGGCGCCGAAGCTCGCACGGAGTACATACAGGCGCTCGGGAAGACTCCGATGCTGGCTGAGTACACGTACGTCAAGGGCAACGTTGTGGTGCGTGTGGACAAGGACATGGCTCCTTCCGACGCCAAAGCGTACGAGGACGCGCTCAACGAGATCGTCGAATAGCTCCAAGAAGCGCCGAAACGGTCCCATCTCCGGAAGAGGACAGGGCCGGAGCCGCTGGTCCGAGAAAAGCTCTACAGACCGCAGGAGTTCCGAGCGGTCGGGCTCTCCACGTAGGGAGGTGAGACCGCTGGTGGAGCCTAGGAGATTCGAGCTTAGACTTCCTGCTTGCAAACGGGCGCCGGTCACGATTTAGAGGCCTCGTCACGCTGGTCAGACAGCAGATGCGGCCTGGCGACATACGCCCGCGTAAGCCAGCGTTGCTGTACCCGGTTGCTGTACACAGCACCCTCGCTGGCGGCCCGCCTCACTGCTCGATGGTAAGGAACCCGTACCGCAGGGCCGCCAGGCCCGAGGAACGGAGGCCCGCGGCAGCAGATCGCCCCAGCCACCTGCGACGGAAACCGAAGTCAGCGATCGTGACGGTACCGACCCGACTAGCTCTCAGAATCGACAAGTACCCGCTAACTCAAATTGCCTGATCGCTCTCAGTTTGCTGTTCATTCCCGTTCAGCTAGCGCAGCTATGGCCCTTCGCATCCCTTCGGACTCACTCTCAGTGTTCTCTAAATCAAACAACGGCAGTTGTCCCGAAACTGCAAGGTCTGGCACATCAAGAGAATTTGCAAGACGATACCTCCGGACTGCACTCTCAACTACCTCGAAGCTATCCGTACCAATTTGACCCTTGGCATATTCCAGAATATCCTCTACAGTTTCGAGCGTGTACTCACCCTCAAAGGTGCCAAATTCCTCTATATATCCGAAGCACTCTTTGATGTATCTTCTGATCTCTTCGTGAATAAATTCGAGCGCATCATAGGGAACAAGATCACCATATTCCTCTAGAATTCCAAGAGTCAGTCGTGCGGACTCCCAGTCCTCGATGCCCTCCAACTCCATCTCGATAACTCGCTCAAGAACAGGCTCCTTTAGGTCCTGAAGCTGCGGATCATTCGACGCCCACAAGGCTTTTACCATGGGAGGACACCAGTCAGTGTGCGGGTCGATGCTATTGACTGGATGCTGCTCCAGGTATTGCTTCAAGAACGATCCAACATTGACTAGCTTAAGCGCGTTTGACATATTGAGCGCCTCGGTTAGCCGCCTAAAGCGATCCACGATCCTCTTGCGCCCCAGGAGGTATTGAGGGTCGTATGCTAGCGAAGAATCAAGGGTCCTGATGATTGCATCTGATATATCATTGGAATGATGATACAGTCGAGATGGGAGGGGCGTACCCATCCAACGTCCGCCGATTTTCCAGAGATTGTATATCTGCTCGAAATGAGCGGATGCCTGGAATAGATGTGAAACCGTTTCCGGAAGTTTTCCGAGATGCATTACTAGGTAATCGCGAATAGATGGATTGTGGAATCTAAGGAGCGGGCCGTCGGGTGTGATATTTATCTTGAGCATCGTTTCCTCAAGAAGATCTATCGACCGTCGGAATCGGCTCACACTCCACGGACTTCCGATGTTACTGCAGTATTCACGCAGTGCGCCTTTGATGTCTTCGACAAGCGCACCCCCCGGACCGAAGGTCAGGAGCACCAAGAGAAGGTCGACAGCAAATTCGTCGAGCTGATTTTCAACAATATGCTCCCAAAGGCTCGCGGGATGATCCAGGTGTGCGAGGACATCGTCAGCAATTGATATGGAAGGATCCTCCTGCGGAGCTACCTTGGCAAGAATGAAAGATATAATGCGAGGATTGAAGCTCTTATGGGAAACTATCTTTCCGAAGATATCACGATCTGCGAATTCAGCTATCTGTCGAGCCTGGAGATTGGAGAAGTATATGTGATTATAGAGGATACTTCCACGGGCAGCGGGTGAGGTTCGGTCAAGGTCGACTACACATACAAGAGGTGATAGATCGTAGCGACTCAGGCGCTCGTATCGCTGCTGCGCCTGCCTCAGGATATATTCGCGAGTTGTTAGCACTATGCGCTTGTTGTTCGACTTCTGAATTCGCTTAAGAGCGGACAATAGTCTGCCGTCCTCGTTTTTTCCCAGCTTATCGTCGAGACTCGACTGGCCTAGAAAGTCATCATAGTAGAAGAATTGCGGAACATCATCGTTCCATACGGAGTTGATCTCATGAATGTCTTCCGAAATGTCAATGACATCGAAGCTCCGGCTAGCATAGGTGGCAGCCAGAACTTGAGCGAGTGTAGTTTTCCCGGCTCCTGGGTTCCCTGAGATGATGCATACATGTTCCTCGCTCAATAGCTCTTCCGCTTCCGAGAAAGACTCGCTAGGGACATAGGTTTTGATAGATTCATTGATTTCTTCCCTGAGCCACGCCGAACGCGCCAGTAGGCCTCTATTGAGCAGAGAGCTCAGCACCGCTGCGCTGCTAAGCCAGAGGCGAACATGGCTTTCAACGATTCGAGGATTAGACTTTAGAAGTGCTTGGATATCATTGAGCCCGAATATGTCTCCCGGCGCTGAATAGGGAGCCAGGATGTTAGCGAGCTTATCCTTGGCATCGACAGTCAGCTCAGTCGATGTGGCCAATATGTATCTCGCGGGATTCAATCGACGTACTTTGGGAAGTTCAACTTCTTGAATGTGCTTAATCAGGGTTGTGCGCTTGGACCTTGCCCAGTGTTTGCATTGGACTATGATCGCACGATCGGAGATCGACCCAAGATGACGAAGATCCACTCCCTTGTCCTTCCCTTGAGAGAAGATCTCCAGGGGGAGATTTAGCTGGTACTCAAATAGACTCTTGCATACTTCTTCAAAATCAAAATCGGTGAGTCGGCCGATGTCGAAAGCGTCCAACTATTCTCCAGGGATCTTGGTCCAGGCACACGTGGACGGGTGAGATCTATCGTAGAGGTGAAGTGAAAGTTTGAGAGGAAGTCTCCTAAAGATTGCGCGTGGGCGGCGCTGACCGCGACCGGCCGAAGAGCCGCAGCGCGGCCAGCGACCGCCCCGACGCGCACCGGCCGCCGCAGGCGGGCGGCCTTGATTGACGTAGAGATATTTGGCTCTCGTGGCTCAGGAGGTGCTGCGTATCGGCCTGGCTGTTCTCCAGGTGCGTTCCAGGCTGGTGAGGTAGGTGGCTGTTGTGCCGTTGGGGATGGCGTGGTGGAGGCGGATGACGGGTGCGTCTGGAGCTTTGGTGCCGTAGGCGTGGGTGTTGACGTACAGGTCGTCGTCGGCTCGGTAGATCGAGTTGTAGAGGACCGTGCGGTGGAGGCGGATCTCCGCGCTCGGGATCTTCTGGAGTGGGCTGAATAGGGTGAGGGCGTTTCGGACGCGGGCGGCCATGATGTCGGCACCGATCCCCTCGTCGACGCCTCGGGCTGCGACCTCGGGGCTGTCGGGGTCGCCAAGCAGGATGCGGAGTTGTACGCCGGCGCGGCCACGTTCGGCGATCAGGCTCATGAGTCCGGCGTCCTCGGCCAGGAACAGCCCGCTGTAGGTGAGGATGTCGATCTCTCTGGTGGCCCCGGCGAGGAGGGCTCGCCAGGCTGCGTTCGGGACGGCCCAGCGGTGTGGGTAGATGCCGCGGACCTCGTGGCTGATCACTTGGTGAACGTCGGTGGCCTCGGGCCAGAGGTCGATCTCGTCGACCTGGAGGCAGTCGGCCACGGCCGCACGGTGGCGAGGGTAGGGGATGCGGCCGTGTAGCCACCGGCTGACGGTTTTCGGGTCGACGCCGAGACGGGCTGCCAGGTCGAGAGGCTGCAACCGGGCGTGGGCCAAGGCGGCACGAAGGTAGTCGTTCACGGGGGTGTTTCCTCCCATGCGGCTGGCGCTCCTACGCGGACGGTAACACAAGACGTCCCTAGACGTCCCAGAGATGCGGTGCCGATGTTGATGGCCGCGAACGAAGCTCGTTCGCACGACATCCGTCACCGAAGGGCCTGATCATGAGCGAAGCCCCTGCCTATGCCGGAGCCGCGTCCTTCCGCACGAAGCGGCGCGGCTCCTGGTCGCCGAACTCGCCGGTCGGGACGTGGCTGCTGACCTTCAGCCGTTCTTCCAGGGGCGGGCGTGGGTCACACTTTGGGGCGGGTTTGCTCGTCAGTTGCGACGGTCTGCTCTTCTCGTGGATCACCGGCGCGCGAGGAGCTGTTCCGATCTGGGACCACGCTCCCGCTGACACCCCGAGCGCAGCCGCGACCAAGCTCGTTGCGCGCTACAACGAGCTGCGCGCCCGCCAGTGAACCCCGGTGCACGCCTACGGTCAAGAGGCGGTGCCGCGATGACGATGCCCGGCGGCCTCACCGCCTCGTGCGCGTTCGACGACCGGCCGATCAAGATCTCGCCTGGCGCTCGGGTCGTTCCCAGCCCGCGGCACGTGTGCGAGGCCGTTCACTGGTGCGGTCTGCGGTACTGCCTCAACCACTGCGGTGACATCCGCTGCGGTACCTGCTACCCGCCCCTCTGGTAGCGACCTCGGGTACTTCCCGGCGTGCGCCGCCGCGTCCGTGCAAACGGGAGGGAGCGCGGCGGACTCGGCCAGGAACGGGTGCGTACCTCCAATGACTGAGTACGCACCCCGTGCAACCCCCGCTTCGGAAGGACGCTCCCTCCCCGAAGCGGGGCTACAACCTCGCGCGACTGGGTCTCTGCGGCAGTCGCGCCATCCCCTGGTCCAGGCCCATGCCAGGGAACGCGCGGGGCCTTCGGGTGACGGCTCCCAGACCCCGAGGGCCCCGCGGCATTGTCGAAACGTCAATCCAGGTCAAGGTACATGTCTTCGTCTCCGCCCGCTGTATCAAGGAGTAGGTCCATGGCCACTGAGGACCAGCAACCGGCGTCTCTGTTTCCAGATGCCTGGTTTGAGCCGTACTGGCAAACCATGTACGGCTCCTCGCCTGCAACGGTCTCGATCATGGCCAGGTCAACATCGCCCTAGAACGTGTGGGTGTGTCCCCGATCCCTGACGAAGCGTGGAACCAGGCCGTAGCCGACCAGATCCCCTTCTTCGCCCCCTTCGCCCCCTTCGCCGTCGACGTCGATGCGTTGCCTGAATGGGCCGTTGAGAACTTCCAACGCAACTACAACAACGCCCACTGGTGCGAAACTATGCGCCGCTGGGAGCGCACAGGAGGCACGCTCTCCTCGCTCAACAGGTTCGTCGGTACCGTACTGAGCTTCCCGCCGATCCCCCAAGAAGCGTGGGACGCAGCCCTCGCCGGCACCGATCCAGCACCATGAGCCAGCATGTCCAACGCCGATGAGGACGGCTCCTGGCTGACCGGCAACCGCGTCTATCCCCAGATCGCCGCGCGCCTGCGAACACGGATCTCCACCGGCGTCTATCCGGTAGACAGCCTCCTGCCATCCGAGGCTGAGCTGGGGCGTGAGTTTCGGGTCGCGCGCAACACGGTACGGCGCGGCCTGGCGATCCTGGAGAGGGAGGGCTTGATCGTCACCGTCCCCTCCAAGGGCCGCGTGGTGACCGGCGGCCGCGACGAGAGCATGTCCTACCGCTATGAGGTCATCGCCGGCGACCTGCGGGACGCGATCAAGCGGGGTGAGCTGGCTGAGGTGCCCAGCGAACGCACCCTTCGGTGCCGGTACGCGGCGTCGCGCAACACGGTACGGCGTGCGCTGGCCGTACTGGAGCAAGAAGGTCTTATCCACGCACGACAGGGGAGGGGGCGATTCCTCGGGCAGAAGTGACTTTCAGGTGAGACGTCCAGGGACGTCTCACCTCTTCCTCTAGCCCTCGGTCAGGGTCCCCCGCTTATCGTGAACCGCGTGGGACAAGTTGCCTGGGCCTATGACCTGGCCAAACGACTGTTGGAAGAGCCCCTGCCGCGCAGATGGGCACACACGCAAGGCGTCGGCAAGCGCGCCGAGACCCTCGCCCCGATCCTGGGCGCCGATGCGGACACCCTCGTGGCCGCGGCCTACCTCCACGACATCGGATACTCTCCACAGCTTGTGGACACCGGCTTCCACCCTCTCGACGGTGCCCGATATCTGCGTGATGTCCACAAGGCCGACGAGACACTCTGCCGACTGGTCGCCCACCACTCCTGCGCCGTCAACGAGGCCCTTGAGCGCTCACTTTTCGATGCGCTGACCAGCGAGTTCGACAAGGAACGTCCCCACCTGATGGACGCGCTCACCTACAGCGATATGACGACAGGACCGGACGGCCAGCATCTCGATGTCGAGGAACGCCTTACTGAGATCCACTCACGCTACGGTCCCGACCATCTGGTGACGCGCTCCATTGCCGCCTCGACGCCATGCATCCGAGCTGCCGTCCAAGCGATCAACGTATCCCTGGCGGCCCAGGACTAAGCGAGGTGCCGACCCTTCATCATCCAGTTCGCCAGGTGATCGGTGAGGTTCTGGAGCGCAGCCGAGGCCGCGTGTAAGAGATCTTCGTGAGGAAGCTGCTGGCCTTCCGCCAACTCCAGGGCGCGACGTAGTTCACCGATTTCCCGGGAGAACTGCCGGCCAACGTCCCGCCCCAGGGTGAACATGGCGACCTCGACCTTGAGCGCGTTGACGATCCATTCACGGTCGTTCGTGACGTTGCCCAGAGGAACGCCACTGTCGAGAGCTTGCGTCAGCTTGATGTCAAGCGTCCCTAGCATCACGAAGAGTTCGATCGCCGCGCCGCGGGCTTCGACCTCCAGAAGGGTCCGCTGGTCGTGCCGGCGGCTCGCCACCACGACACCCCACGCGGTGAGCGCCGCCGCCACGCCACCGATGATCGAGGAGAAAGCGCCTTGCAGTAGGTTCGGCCACCATCCCTGCACGCCGACCGCCTCTCCGGTCCGCCATCGCCAAGATCAGCCAATGTACGGCAACGCCGTCTCCGCCAGGAAGTGCTCAATCCGTATCCGCATCGAGCGGTCCATGGACAGCGTCGACACCTGGTCCCGTGGCACCCATCGGACCTCGCGCGACTCGTCACTCGGCGTGGGCGTTCCGCTGACGGCGCGGCCGGTGAGCACGAGGGAGAACTCTTGCCGAGCTTCACCGTTTGAGGTGTAGAGGATCACATGCCGCGGATCGCTGTACGTCCCCGAGATCCCGGTGATCTCACAGGTGATCCCGGTCTCCTCCAGCGTCTCCCTGATTGCGGCGTCCGGAATCGACTCCCCGAGATCGATGGCGCCGCCAGGGACGGCCCAGTTGTCGTTGTCGCTGCGCCGGATCATCAACAGCGCACCCTCGACATTGGTGACCATGACGTTCACGGACGGCACCAGGCTGTTGGCCGCGGGCGCGTCGGGGTCGTCGAAGTAGTCGATCCGCGTAGCCATGGGTCAGGACTCTAGCGGGACCGCCCCGTCCCACGTCTTCTCGAAGCTCCCCAGATACAGCCCCACCATGTCCCCACCTGCCACCCTGCGCAGATGCATGACGGGCGCGTCGCCGGCGGGTTGGCCGTACGCGTGAGTGTTGACGAGAAGCTGATCGTCGCCGCGGAAGATCGAGTTGTACAGCACAGTCCGATGCAGCCGAATCTCAGCCCCGGGCACCAGGTTGCGGAAGTACGTGATGGCCTGCTTGCACCGATCGCGCATCGCGTCACCGATGTTCTCATCGATCCCGCGCTGAGCGACCTCGGCACTCTCCGGCTCACCCAGCAAGATCCGAACCCGCACCCCGGCCCCCGCCCGATCGGCCAGCAGCCGCATCAGCCCCTTGTCGTCATGGATGAACGTCCCGCTGTAGACCAGGATCCCGATCTCCTGGGACGCCTTCTCGAAGAGATGTCCCCAAGCGTCCCGAGGTACGGCCCAGCGGTGCGGATGCACGGTGACGATCTCACTCTCGGACGCCGACGCCACCTGCTCCCGCGACAACGCCTTGGGCCAGAGATAGCTCTCATCCACCCCAAGGTAAGAAGCCGCAGCGTAACGATGCTTCCGATACGGCTCACGATCTTTGGTGACCCACCGCTCCACGGTTTTGGGATCGACCTGAATCGCCTCAGCCAGGTCACCCACGCCCACACCCTTGGCCAGCAGCGCAGCCCGCAGTCGCTCGTTCGCCATCTCACCTGCCCACATGGGGGACGTCCGGGGACCTGGCCATCGTAAGCGGGACGTCTTGAACATGTCCCGTCGTGTAGTGATCCCGTCCCGATCACCCGGCGCATCCTCGGTTGCACAAGCTCCACAAGCCCGCAACCGAAGGAGGAATGCCTATGAACGATCCCCAGACCTGCGCATGCGCCGCCGCCCTCGAACCAGGCCAGACGCTCTGCACCAAATGCCGCAACCGCGAGCGCTGGCACAGAAGACAAGCCGCGAACCAGCGCCGAGCCGCCCGCCGCCGCAAGAACCGCCCACCCCGAAACCCTCGTAAGGAGCCTCAGCCATGACCTGGATCCCACTGATCGCCGCCGCCGTCATCGGCATCGCACTCGCGTACGGCTTCGCCACCCTGGTCATCAACATCCGCCGCGAAGACAAGGCCATGAGCCTCCGCCACCGACCAGCGACCGCGGCCAACTCGATGACCCGCATGGTGACCGGCTGCTACGCCAGAGGCGCTAACTCCGCAGCTTCTTCTCTACCCGAGCGAGACGTTCCCCTAGATCTCGCACCGCACTACGCAACTCGCTGACTTCAGCCGCCAAATCCACGGCCGGCACCGAGTCGAGATCCCGGACGTAGACGCCCTTCCCCTGCTGCCCGATCACGAGCCCCTCGTTGCGCAGCAACCCGACCGCCATCTTCACCACCGACAGCGAAGCGTCGTACTGCTCGGCAAGCTGAGCCGTAGAAGGCAACGGCGCCCCAGGCGCAAGAGCGCCACCGCGAATCTGCTCCCGCAGATCATCGGCGATCTGTAGATATCCCGGCCGCCCGGTGTGCTTGACCATCGCCCCAATCTCACCACACCAAGTCACCCACGCCAACGTTGACAACCGAGCCAACTAGGTTAACTATGTTGGCTATGACGGATAGGAGGCACTCGATGCGTACCATCCCGATCCCCGTAGACACCGCCCGCCTGACCTTCACCTGCGCCAAAACCCCACGCCCCCGCCTCGTCAGCAAGGACACAGGCCAGATCAAGACCGACAAGGAAGGCAACACGCTCTACGAGACGATCCTCATGGCAGAGGACACCCTCGGCCGCATCGAACTCGTCAAGGTCAACACCACCGGCGAACCCGCCATCACCCAGGGCCAGGACGTCACCCCGCGCGACCTGCTCGGCTACGTCTGGGAGATCGCCCAGGGCGGCCAGACCCGCTGGGGCATCAGCTACAAGGCCTCAACCATCGAGGCCACCCATGCCTGACACCTTCACCCTCACCCTGATCGCCATCTCGGCGGCAACCGGAATCCTGTGGGCCTGGCGAGCCCTCCACCCGCGCTCGTTCTGGTGGATCATCGGCTACCCCCTCACCGCCCTGAGCGTCCGCCTCACCTGGCGCCGCGTAGCCCTCGGCTGCGGCCTGACGAAGAAGCGCCAGCAGTGGTGGTTCACAACGGTCCCCGGCGCCATCGCCTCCACCGGCATCGTCAAGGCCAAGCGCCGCTTCCAACGCGTCGCCGTAGACACCAAACCGTTCATCTGGCTCCCGCTCCCCACGCGGTACGGCTGGCGCGTCACCCTCCACACCCTGGAGGGCCAGACCCCCACCAACTACTCAGAAGCCGCAGAGGCGTTAGCCCGCTCCTGGGGCGTCCACGCGGTCCGCGTCTCCTCACCCCGTCCCGGCCGAATCGTCCTCCACGTCACCCTGACCGACCCCCTGGCAACGATCGACCAACTCCCCGCCTCAGACGACCTCCTCAAGGTCACCGTCGGCTGCCTCGAAACCGGCCAGCCCTGGACCATCGACTTCCGCACCGTCCCCCACTGGCTCACCGCCGGCGCCACCCAATCCGGCAAATCCAACCTCGCCAACGCCGTCCTCGCGGGCCTCGCCCCGCAACCCGTCGCCCTGATCGGCTTCGACCTGAAAGGCGGCGTCGAATTCACCCCCTACGCGTCCCGCCTGTCCGCCCTCGCTACCAGCCGAGCCGAATCCACCGACCTGCTCACTGACCTCATCGCCCTGATGATCGCCCGCATGGGGCGGTGCCGTACCGCAGGAGCCCGCAACATCTGGCAACTCCCACCCACAGAACGCCCGACCCCCATCGTGATCTTCATAGACGAGATCGCCGAGCTGTACCTGATGGCCGACAAATCCGAAAAGAACGAGATCGCCGCCACCTCGACAGCCCTCCTCCGCATAGCCCAGCTCGGCCGCGCCTTCGGCCTCTACCTGTTCTGCTGCGGCCAGCGCATCGGCTCCGACCTCGGCCCCGGAGTGACAGCGCTCAGAGCCCAGTGCTCAGGCCGCATATGTCACCGCGTCAACGACCCGGAAACCGCCACCATGACCCTCGGCGACCTCGACCCCGCTGCCCTCGTCTCGGCCCGCGCCATCCCCGCCGAACAACCCGGCGTCGCCATCGTCGCCGGACAAGACGGCCACTGGTACCGCGCCCGCTCGTACCTCATCGACGAGCGCACCGTCGAACAGGCCGCCAAGCAGCACGCCCACCTGACCCCGTCCTGGACCGACCTGACCCGCCACCCGATCGCCGTCTGAAAGGGGGATACAACGATGCGACGCCTGGCTACCTGGCTCCTCGACACCGGACCCATCATCGTCCTGGCCGCCATCGCCGGCGCCGGATCGTTCACCCACATCCGCGACACCGCCACCGAACACGGCCAACCCGGCTGGATGTCCTGGGCCGTCGCCATCTGCGTCGACCTCACCTGCGTCATGGCCGCCCGCGAACGCCAACGCGACAAACACCATCACCGTGTACGGCGCGGCCCCGCCTCCTGGCCCACCCTCGTCCTGAGCCTGGCCGCCAACCTCAGGTCCCATCCCCAGAGACCCGCAAGGCGCTCGACAAGCTCAACGACAGCCTGCAGACCCCGTAGCTGTACAACCCAGCTGTACAAGATCGAAAAAGGCCCTCAGGGACGATCCCGGAGGGCCTTTGAGCTGTGGTGCGGCCGGAGGTACTCGAAACCCCAACCTTCTGATCCGTAGTCAGATGCTCTATCCATTGAGCTACGGCCGCCTGCTTCGTAAGAAAGCATAGCGGACCCAGCGGGGTGCCCAGAACCGGATGGTCGATTCTGCCCTGTGGATACATCGAAGTGTGTATCCACAGGTTGGCCGGGCGAAGGAGGGAAGGGGCGAGCGAGAGTGATGAGATAGGGCAATGAAGCGTGCGGCACTCGGGGCGGTCCTGGCCTTCGCCATGGGCGCGGCGCTGATCGCCGGGGGTGCGCACTTCCAGCGGGGCTCCACGTGGCTGCTGTTCGTGCCGTTGGCCTTCGTGTGTGCCGGGGTCGTGGTGCGGACGCGTGCGCCGATCTGGTCGCTGGGGCTCGGGCTCGTCGGGGTGGGGATCGACATCTTTGTCGGGCCTTCGCTGGGGACCGTGCTGGTGTTCACCGACAATCTGTACTCGGCCGCGCTCTACGGGCCGGCGCGTCTGGCGCGCTGGCTGCTGGGCATCACGGCGAGCATCGCCATCACCGCCGGGCTGGGCGCGGGGTTCTTCGTCGACAACCTCTGGCAGCTGGTGGTGATCTCGATCCAGCTCGGGCTGCTGCTGGTCATCCCGGTGACGACGGCCATGGTGTTGCGGCAGCAGCGTGATCTGGCGGCGGCCGAGCGGGCCAGGGCCGAGGAGGTGGTACGGCTGGTCGAGCTCGATCGGCAGGCGGCGATCTCGGCCGAGCGCAACCGGATGGCGCGCGAGCTGCACGACATGATCGCCAACCATTTCAGCGCCATCGCGATCCAGTCCACGGCGGCGTTGTCGCGCCGGGATCTCGACGCGGAGACGATCCACACGATCATGGAGTCGGTCCGGGAGAACAGCGTGAAGGGCCTGGACGAGATGCGCACCATGATCGGGCTCCTCCGGCAGGAAGGCGAGGAGACCGAGGCGATGCGGTTGCGGCTGGCCGACGCGGAGAGCCTGGTCGAGCGGTCGCGGCAGGCGGGCATGGCGGCCGAGCTGGAGATCGTCGGGGAGCCTCGGGAGTTGCCCGCCTCGGTGGATCTGGCGGGGTACCGGATTCTTCAGGAAGCGCTGACGAACGCCCTCAAGCATGGCGATCAGCCGACTTCCGTGCGCGTTGTCTATCAGGCGAGGCATGTGGTGTTGACCGTCGACAATCCGGTCAACGGGCGCAAGGCGCGGTTGCCGGGGTCCGGGGCCGGGATGGTGGGGATGTCCGAGCGTGCCGCGCTGGTGGGCGGGGAGATCGAGGCGGGTCCGCGTGCCGACGGATGGCGCGTACAGGTGAGACTGCCCACGGCGGAGGAGGCTGGATGAGCGGCGGCATCAGGGTGCTGGTGGCCGACGATCACGCGGCGGTCCGGGCGGGGATCGTGCTGATCCTCGGCGGCACCGACGACATCGAGGTGGTCGGTCAGGCGGCCGACGGCGTGGAGGCCGTGGCGATGGCGCGGGAGCTGCGGCCGGACGTGGTGCTGATGGATGTACGCATGCCGCGGATGGACGGGATCTCCGCGGCCCGCGAACTGGCCGGGGTCAGTGACGTGCTGATCCTGACCACGTTCGACCTCGACGAGTATGTCTTCGGGGCGCTGCGGGCCGGCGCGGTGGGGTTTCTGCTGAAGAACACCGACGCCGACGCGCTGGTGGCCGCGGTGCGGCTGGTCGCGAGGGGTGACGGGCTGATCTCGCCGTCGGTGACGCGCAGGTTGATCTCCGCGTTCGCCCAGCAGCCGGAACGGCGGGCGCCCCAGGAACTGGAGAACCTGACGCCACGCGAGCGGGAGGTGCTGGCCTGCGTGGCGCGCGGTCTGTCCAACGCCGAGATCGCCAAGGAGCTTGATATGGCAGAGGCGACCACGAAAACCCATGTCAGCCGGGTGCTCAGCAAGCTCGGGCTGCGCAGCCGCGTACAGGCGGCGATCTACTACTCGGAGGGCGCTTAATGATCATCTACGGATGGCTTTCAGGTTGACGACGGTCAGTTCCTTGCCGCCGCCCTTCTCTTCGGTCGTGCACGAGTTGTTCACGCACTTCTGGACGCCCTCGGCGTCGTCGTCCCAGGCGAGGATGCCTGGCAGGTTCCAGTAGCCGAGCCCCTCCTTGCCGAAGGAGACCAGCCGCTCGGTCCTGAGGTCGTAGGCCAGCGGCAGCTTCGAGCCGCCCATGGCGTTGATGACGTCGTCCTGCAGCCGTTCCTCTGCCGTGTGCAGGCTCACCCCTTCCGGGAGGAGGTTCCGCGAGTCGCCTTGGGGGCCCTGCGAGAACATCCCGCCGTCCTGGGTTCCGACGCACTTGTACTCGTTGCAGATGACGCCCTCGTCCCCCTCCAGCAGAGAGACGTCCGTGGAGTCGCCGGTCTCCAGGTTGACCAGCCGGGTCTGGTTGCGTTCGCTCTGCTTGCCGGGGCCGAAGGCGAACGCCCATGGCCAGGCGTTCAGGTGGAGGTCGTCGGTGCCCTGGATCTTCTCCGGTTCGCCGCCGGTCAGCGGGATCCGGTAGACGCCGCCCTTGCGTACCGACCACACGACGTGGTCGGCGGTGACGTTCAGTACCTCGATCTGCGCCTGGTCGCCGGTCAGCTCCGTGAGTCGGCGGGCCTCGCCGCCGGTGCGCGGCATGACCCAGATGTCAGCCCAGATGTCCTTGTTGTTGGGCGTTTCGCCGTACCAGACGACATGCTTGTCGTCGCCCGCCCAGTCCTGGACGAAGTATCCGCGCCTGGGGTCGGGCACCGCGCCCAGATCGTGTGTGGCCTTGCTCGCCATGTCGTAGACGGCCACGCGGCCGGCCTTCTCGAACGACTGGTCCGCGGCCAGCAGGATCTCCGCCGGGCCGATCGCGGCGACCGGGCGGTACTTCCACCCGTTGGACGCTACCCGCGGGACCTTCGCGATCGCCTCCGGCCAGGCCTCGGTGACGTGTGCGACCGGCTCCGTTGTGCTGGTCACGGTGACCTGGGTCGCCGGTCCGGCCTGTCCGCCCCCGCTGGACAGGGCGAAAGCCGTACCTCCGGCAAGGACGACGACCGCCGCGGCGGCCAGCGCCATCCGCGCCCACTGCGCCTTTTTGTGCCCGCGGCGGCGTGCCACCACGGCTTCCGTCAGTCCGCCCGGCAGGGGCTTGGCCTGGTCGGCGGCCGCTCGCAGCGTCCGCACCAGGTCTTCTTCGCTTCTCATCGCGCCTCCTGAAGCACTCGCTTGATGCGGAGCTTGTCCAGGGCGCGGGCCGCCTGACTGCGTACGGTCCCCCGCGAGACGCCCATGATCTCGGCGATCTCGGCGTCGGCGAGGTCCTCGTAGTAGCGCAACACGAGCACGGCTCGTTGCTTGCGCGGCAGCTCCTGGAGCTCGGCCCACAGGTCGGCGTCGCCGTACCTGTCAGACCTGCCCTCTTCCGGTACGTCGGCGACAAGGTCCTCCCTGTGCCGCCGACGCCAGGCGCTGATGTGCAGCCTGGTCATCGTCGTGCGAACGTACCCCTCGGGGTTCTGTTTGTTCTGCACGCGATGCCAGGCGTCACCCAGGCGCGCCAGTGCCTCCTGGACAAGATCCGCCGCGTCCTCCGAGTTTCCGGACAGCACATAGCCGTACCGGAGGAGGGCGTCCCCCCTCGCTCGGACGAACTCGTCGAAATCAGCTGTGTGGTCCACGTATCCAAGGAGCGGCGGCCGGGCGCTTCTGTTGCACGGCTATTCGGGGACGTACAGGAAGAGCACTTCGGCGGTGCAGGCCGGGCGGCGCTCGCCCTCGACCTCGATCGTGACCTTCAGCGTGGTGAGCTGGCCGGCGGGGCTGCCCTTGACCGCGGCCAGCTCGGCCGTGGCGCGAACACGCGAGCCGACCGGGATGGGCTTGGGGAAGCGGACCTTGTTCAGGCCGAAGTTGACCGCCATCGCGATGCTCTGGACCTCGACCAGTTCCTCCAGGAACGACGGCAGCATCGACAGGCTGAGGTAGCCGTGGGCGATCGTGCCGCCGAACGGGCTCTGCTTGGCCCGGTCGACGTCGACGTGGATCCACTGGTGGTCGTCGGTGGCGTCGGCGAAGAGGTTGACCTGCTCCTGGGTGACGGTGCGCCACTCGGTCGGGCCGAAGATCTCGCCGGCGCTCGCCTTGAGCTCCTGAAGGTTCGCGAAGGTCCGCATGGGTCGGAACGCTATTGGGCGGTCGGCGCGGCTGCCAAGTTCAACCACTTGCTGGCTCGCGGGTGAGTACTTCCTTGCGTCGGGGGTGGTATTGCGAAGATCTTTACTCGAAAGCATCGCGCAGGTGTTCGAGTGCGCGCTACAGTTCTGGGTATCGAATCGAACACGGGTTCGGCCAGGTGAGAGGGGGTGCCATGCTCGTCCAGACACGCCGTAGCTGTTTCTTCCCAAATCTACGACGACCGCTATACCCGGCAATAAAGTCCGAGAGCGTGGACCCCGTGCGCAATCCCTACGCCCCCGGTGCCGGACAGCGTCCCCCGGAGCTGGCCGGCCGTGATCGAGAGCTGCAGCAGTTCGAGGTGGTGCTGGAGCGAGTGGCCCGCGGCCGCCCCGAGCGCAGCATGGTCGTCACCGGGCTGCGCGGCGTGGGCAAGACCGTCCTGCTCAACACCTTCAAGTCCATGGCGATGCAGCGGCTGTGGGGCACCGGCAAGATCGAGGCCAGGCCCGACCAGTCGATCCGCCGCCCCGTCTCCGCCGCCCTGCACATGGCGATCCGCGAGCTGGCGCCGCGCCACCGCGCGCCCGAGCGCATCGAGGAGTTCCTCGGCGTGCTCAAGGCGTTCGCGATGCGCGACCCGGCCGCCGCCAAGGGCACCTCCCACTGGTCGCCCGGCATCGAGGTGCCGGCCAGCCGCGGGCGGGCCGACTCCGGCGACCTGGAGATCGACCTCACCGAGCTGTTCGTCGACGCGGCAGGCGTCGCCACCGACCTCGGCGTCGGCGTCGCGTTGTTCATCGACGAGATGCAGGACGTGCAGGCCGCCGACATCTCCGCCCTGTGCGCCGCCTGCCACGAGCTGTCGCAGACCGGCGGGCCGCTGATCGTGGTCGGCGCCGGGCTGCCGCACCTGCCGAGCGTCCTGTCGGCCAGCAAGAGCTACTCCGAGCGGCTCTTCCGCTATGCCCGCATCGACAAGCTCGACCGTGATGCCGCCGATCTGGCGCTGATCCTCCCCGCCCGGGAGGAAGAGGTGGAGTTCACCCAGGACGCGCTCGACGCGCTCTACGAGGCGGCCGACGGCTACCCCTACTTCGTGCAGGCCTACGGCAAGGTGGCGTGGGACCTCGCGCCGCGCAGCCCGATCACCGCCGACGACGTCAAGGTCGCGGCGCCGGAGGCGGAGGAGGAGCTCGCGGTGGGCTTCTTCGGCAGCCGGTACGAGCGGGCGACGCCGGCCGAGCGCGACTACATGCATGCGATGGCCCAGATCGGCGACGAGCCGGTGGCCACCTCCGACGTGGCCGACGCCCTGGGCCGCAAGCCGTCCAGCCTGTCACCGGCCCGCGACAGTTTGATCAAGAAGGGTCTCATCTACAGCGCCGAACGCGGTCAGATCGCGTTCACAGTGCCGCATTTCGGGAGGTTCCTACGTGCACAACCGATCTAATCGGCACTCCTAGTCCTCTATTGGGTTGTCTAGTGGGGAAGCTAGACAACCCAATAGAGCCACATCGTCATGCCGTCCTACCGCTCTATAGGACGGTCTAGCGTCAGGCCGAGACCGGCGTATATTCCGGCATGGAATCCGTGCTGACCACTGCCATGCGCACGGCAGGCCGGCGTCCGCTGAGGTAGACGGCGAAGACCACGTCGTCGCCCGCCTGGTTCTGGAAGGCGAAGAAACGCCAGCAAAGCTCACGCCAGCTGTCGTACGGCTCCGCCGCGACGAGCCCGTCGCGGTGGGCACGCCAGGCGCCGCTGGCGCGCAGCCGCGCGAGCGTGTGGCTCTCCTGCGGCGCGGGACGCTGCTCGCACGGCGCCCGATACCGGATCCGGTCGACCGCCTCCTCGATCTCGGGCGAGAGCACGGCCAGCACCGCCACCCCCACGAGGAGGAACCACGAAGGGTTCGTGAAGGCCACCCAGCCGGGCACCGGCGCCCATACCGACACCAGTGCCATCCCGGTCAGCACGAGCGTGCGCCCGATCGAGCGGCGGCCCACCGGCGCCGAGCTGACCTCGCCGAAACAGCCGCATCCCGCGTCGGGGCGGCGCCTGCGCAGTTCCATGAGCACGTAGGTGGACAGCGCGAAGAAGAGCACCGTTCCCCAGCGGAACAACGGGTGCGTGGTCAGCACCAGACCGGTCACCAGCACCAGCTCACCGACCGCGCAGCACACCAGTGCGGGGGCCTGCAGCTTGTCGGGGACCAGGACGGCGGGACCGAGGCGGCTGAGGGCGCCGGGTTCGCCTCCGGTGAACACCGTGGCGAGTTTGGCGACCGTACCCAAAACGAGGAGGACGATCAGCACCGGCAGCTGCGATTCGAGCATGTGCGGTCACCCCAATCCGATCTGGGCATTGAAGCAGCCCTTGGTCAGTTCGCCCCCCAGTTCCACGAAGGACGAGGGCGACAGCTCGGTGATCCGCCCCCGCGGAGAGGTGCCGCACTCCACACACCGGTCACAGAAGCGACCGGCCAAGCAGCCGCACGCCACGATCGGCACGTTCGCGCTGCGTGTCGTACACAGGTTCTTGACCTGCAACAACGATCCGATCGCCAGGTACGGCAGGCCGACGCAGGACACCGCCGAATCCGGGCACCCGGCGTCGGAACGCTCCAGCATGGGATAGGCCGCGCCCCGCTCGTCCTCGTCGAAGACGTCGGCCCAGGTCGCGGTGCCCGAGATGCGCGGCTGCTGCCCGGCGTAGGCAGGCGGCGGCGACGGCACGGATCTGGCCGGGTAGGCGGGCTGCGAGGTGGCGGGCAGCAGGGCGTGGCTCTCGCCCTGGTCCCTGATGCCGATGGCGTCGAAGAGGTAGCCGGGCTCGAACTGCGGATGCCGTACCCGCAACCGCCCGGTGGTGCGATACGGGATGACGATGGTGCGGTGGCCGCGATGGGAGCCGCAGTCGAGCTCGACGGACAGGTCCTTGCGGCCGTCGATGGAGACGATGGTGCCGGTCATCCGGGTCACATCCCCCCAGATGCGTTCGACGACCCGGCCGTCGCGCAGCGCGCGCAGCATGACCCGGCCGCCCACGGGCAGATCGGCCGGCGCGACGTCGCCGCCCCGCCACGCCGTCGCCCACGGCGCGATGACCAGCCGCTCTTCCTCGCCGTCCACGGTCTCGATGATGATCAGATGCGGGCTCACGTCGAGGATCTCGCCGGCCACGGCGGTTAACGGCGCGCCGTCCCCGGGATCCGGGCCCGGCACGCCCGCCTCCCGGCCCAACGCGGCCGCGGCGAGCGCTCTGCGCCGCTCAACACTCGGAAACCCCACGCGCATAGCCTCACACGAGATCCGGTACGGCAGGCACCGGACACCCCAGATGAGAGCAAAATACGCAACCCCGGGGGAAGGTGGAGACACCCGGTGTCGAACAAACTGCCACCGGCATGTCCCGACCTTTATGTTTGGTAGACCGAATCCTGAATTCCGGTTCAGCCCGAACAGGCCCTCACCCTGCGATTCTGGCCACGATGCAGACTGCCAGCCGGGAAGAGGAGTTCCGCGAGTACGTGACGTCTCGCGGTCCCGCCCTCCTGCGCACCGCCCACCAGCTCACCGGGCACGCCTGCGACGCCGAGGATCTGCTGCAGAGCGCGCTGGCCAAGACGTACCTGGCGTGGGACCGCATCCAGGACCGCGGCTCGCTCGACGGCTACGTACGGCGGGCCATGGTCAACATCAACATCTCCCAGTGGCGGCGGCGGAAGCTGGAGGAGTACCCCTCCGACGAACTGCCGGAGACCTTCTCCGAGACCGAGGTCTGCGGCGAGGTCCACGTGCGACTCGAACAGGCGCTTGACCAGCTGCCCGCGCGGATGCGCGAGGCGATCGTGCTGCGGTACTACGAGGACATGAGCGAGCCGGACATCGCCAGAGTGCTCGGGATCAGCGTGGGGACGGTCAAGAGCACCGTCTCACGGGCGATGGCCAAGCTCAGGCTGGAGTTGTGCATTCCCGCTCAGCCGCCGCCCCAGCCGTAGCGCCGGGCCGTACGACATCGCGCATTTTGCGCAGGGCGGAGAGAAAGGTCGCGCGCTCGTCGTCGTCGAGAAGAGTGGTGTAGCAGTCGTCGATGTCGGCGAGGTGCCGCGGCAGCACGTCGCTCAGCCGCTCACGCCCCGCGTCGGTCAGCACCGCGTAGGACGCCCGCCGATCGGTCGGGCACGCCATCCGCGCGACCAGGCTCTCACGCTCCAGCCGGTCCACCACGCGGGTCACCCCACTCGTGGACAAACCGGTCTGTGCCGCCAGGTCGGTCATACGCAGGCGCTGCTCGGGTGACCGCGACAGCCTGATCAGCGTCTCGAAGTCGATCCAGGACAGCCCAGCCGCCTGGAAGACCGGGTTCATCCGTGCGGACAGGCCGGCATGGACCTCGGCGATCAGGCCCATGGCCGTAAGGCGGGGGTCGTCAAAGGGGCTCACGCTCATACTGTATCTGACGATAGTTGACGCGAGGAATATTCCTCGTGTAGACATTTGTTGCCGCAAGCATCTGCACTGCCCTGACCTTCAAGCCTGATTTCAAGGAGACCCCGATGAGCACTCGTACCTGGGACGGCCTGGACATCCCCACCGCCGGCACCTACAAGCTCGACGCCGCCCACACCAACGTCGGCTTCACGGCCAAGCACATGATGGTCAGCAAGGTACGCGGCCAGTTCGCCGACTTCGACGGCTCGGTCACGATCGCGGAGAACCCGCTCGATTCCACGGCCGAGATCACCATCAAGACCGCCAGCATCACCACCGGCCAGCCCGACCGCGACGGCCACCTGCGCAGCGAGGACTTCCTCTCCGCCGAGAAGTTCCCCGAGCTCACCTTCCGGACCACGCGCGTGACCGGGCACTCCGGCGAGGAGTTCACCGTCGTCGGCGACCTGACGATCCGCGACGTGACCAAGGAGATCGAGCTCAAGGTCGAGTACAACGGCGCCGGCACCAACCCGTGGGGCCAGCAGGTGTGGGCCTTCAGCATCAGCGCCGAGTTCGACCGCGAGACCTTCGGCCTGACCTGGAACCAGGCACTGGAGACGGGCGGCGTGCTGGTGGGCAAGAAGGTCAAGATCGAGATCGAGGGCGAGGCCAACCCGGCCTGAATCCATGCGCCTTGCGACCCTGTCCACAGGTGTGGACAGGGTTATCCACAGGCGGTGGACAACATGCGTTGCGTAACCGCTTTGCTGCCTCGACAGAAGGCCGGTACGCTGTCGGAAGCCACGTGGCTACCGGGAGGCTTCGCCTAGTCAGGTCTATGGCGCCGCACTGCTAATGCGGTTTGGGTTTACCGCCCATCCGGGGTTCAAATCCCCGAGCCTCCGCAGATGAGAGGCCCTTCCTCGATCACCGAGGGAGGGCCTTTTTGATCTTCTGAACCTGTCGTAGTTGCAGACCTAGTTGCAACTGTCTCCCCAGAGGGCCGACGCCAGGCGCTCCCCTGCGTCGCGCATCAGCGGGCTTGCCACGTGGGTGTACCGCTCCGTGGTGGTCACGCGTGTGTGGCCGAGGACCTCTTGGACGACGCGGATGTGCACACCCTGTTCGATCAGGAGTGTCGCGGCGGTGTGGCGAGCGTCATGGACCCGGACGTCCCTCACCTTGGCTTCCTTGAGAATGGCCTTCCAGGTCTTCCAGTCCTCCGTGCGCTCGACCGGCCCGCCGTACCTGGTCGGGAACACGAGATCCAGGTCGGTCCAACGGTCGCCGGCCACCTCACGTTCCTTGAGCTGCGTGGCGTGGTGTTCGCGGAGCACTTCCAGGAGCGCGGCCGGGCACTGGAGGGTCAGCTTGCGCCTGCCCTTGCGTTGCCGGAACACGATGCCGCCGCCCCTGCGCGAGGGGCACTTGTCCGCGTGTGCCGCGCAATCCTTCTGGCACGGTCGCTTGTAGCAGGTGTGACCGGACTGGGCGCAGTCCGGCTTGCAGGTCGGGCGATGCTTGTGGATGGGGCAGCGCTTCTTGCAGGGCCGACGGTGCCACTTCTCGCCGCACTTCTGCGGGTCGTCACAGCCGTGCAGCCACGGGCGCCGCTGCACCTGGAACCAGGCCCGGATCTCCCCGGTCTCCAGATCAACGAACGACCAGCGCAGCCCCAGAGCCTCGCCCTGCCGAATGCCCAACGCCAGCGCCACGGACCAACGCGCGCCGTTCCGCCTGCTCTTCGCGACGTCGAGGATGTGGCGCGCTTCATCACGCGACAGGGGCTCTATCTCACTCTCTTCCGCGGTCGGTGCGTCAAGGAGAGTCGCGACATTGCGCGTGATCTTGCCGCGCCTCAGAGCGAGCTTGAGCGCTCTGGAGAGGATGCGGTGGATCTTCAGCACGGTCGCCGGCGCCAGCCCGCGTTCCAGCATGATCGTGTACGCCTTGTCGAGGTGCTCGGCTTCGAGCCGGTTCAACCGATGGCGACCCAGAAGCGGGACGATCCAGTGGCGGTTCTTCGACCGGTAGTCGTCCAGGGTGCGGGGCGCCATCTTGTTGGAGGCCACCAGGCGTTCGCAGATCACATCGAGGAACTCCCCCATCCACACGGCCAGCGTCGGGACCTTGCCGGACTTGGTCACCTGGCCGGTGTCGCGCTGGGTCTCCAGTTCGGCGACTTTGCGGGTCACCTCGGGTTCGGTCTTCGCCATCCGGTGGCGGCGGTCGGGAGAGCCATCCGGCTTCGTGCCCACCGTCACCCAGCCGTGCCAGTACCCGTCATTGCCGAAGTAGATCGAGGAACGGCCGTCCGGCTTCTTGGCCATCATGCGACCTCCTTGGATTCGAGGGACTCGGCGAACTCGATGAGCGCGTTCGCGGGGATGAGGCGGTAACCGTCGTGCTTGATCGAGCGCAGGTCACCGGAGCTGAGGAGGCGGAAGATCGCCGTCCGGCTCATGCCGAGGACCGCGGCGGCTTCCTTGGGGCGATAGAAGAGCTTCATGCCGCCTCCCCTTCGGTTGCCGAAAGTTCCGCGCGTTGCTGTTGGCGGCGGGCGATGCTGCGCAGCAGGCGCAGGCCGAGCGGGGCGAGGTCTGGGTCGCCGGGTTTGACCGGGCGCCAGATGTAGCGATGGGGTTCGGTCGGCTCGTCTTGCTGGCCCAGGGCTTCCAGTGCCCAGGTGCGGCGGTCCATCTTGTGGTCGGCCAGGGTCTTGTTCGACCACTTGCGGGAGACCAGGACACGGCGGCCGGCGTAGCCGAGGTGGTCCGGCTTGTGCGCCTTGGAACGGCAGTGGCCGGGAAGCATCCCCTGCCGGGCGTTCTTGGGCTGGACGCCGTAGCGGAGCCAGTTGGGGCAGATGGGCGAGCACGGTTCGTAGCGCAGGGCGGCGACGAAGCGGTCCACGTGGTCCTGTCGTCCCGCGAAGTCTTCACCGAGTGACTTCGTGAGGTACTTGGACAGGTAGCGGATGCACTGGTCGGCGTCCGGGGTGCCGGAGAGCACGCCCTTGACGTCCACCTGGTCGCCGAAGCGGATCACGTGCATGGGCTCGTCGCCCAGGTCGTCGAGGGCCTCGTCCCACGTGGGCAGGTACTCGCCGGTTGAGGGGTCGAGGTAGCCGTCTTCCCAGACGGGCAGGTGGTCGGCGTCGAAGCGGACTTCGTCGGCTTGTGGCCACCACACTTGGTGGTAGGTCGCCGCGGCTATCTGCTTGATCTCGGCGCGCGGCAGGGTGCCCCGGATGGCCATGTGCAGGTGCGGGGCGAGGCGCTTTTGGGGTTCGACGGTGGCGAAGTACTGGACGTCGTAGCCGGCCACGCGCCGGAGGTTCTGGACGAAGCGGTCTACGAGCTTGGAGAAGTGCAGGGCGTCGCGGGCCGCGCGCCGGTAGTCGTAGGCGTCCGGATCTCCCGGAGCGCCGTTGCGGATCTTCCCGTAGGACGGGAGGGTCAGGGTGACGAACAGCGACGGCCGGTAGACGTTCCCGTCGGGCGCTTCGAAGGTACGGCCGAGCGTGGTCTTGACCATGCGGCGCTTGGGCAGGTCCGGGGCGTCCTGCCGCCGCTTCGTCGAGCGGGTTCGTTTGGGAGCAGTGCGACCGAGGACTGAGCCGCGCATCCCTGCGGTGCGGATCTCCTCGTCGAGTCCGTCGAGGATGGTGTCCAGGTCGGCGGTGTCCTGGTCGGCCTGTGCCGCCGCGTCGCGCTGGGCTTGCATGTCGGCGCGGAACTCGACCAGCCAGCGCTGTTCTTCGGTTGTCTCACTGGTGACGGGTTCTTCGGCGAGGTGCCAGCCCTCACGGCACTGGGCCATCCGAAGCTGCCGGTTGCGCTTGGCGCAGGGCGGGCACTTGCTTTCCAGCGCGGCACCGCACGGGACGTCGATGATCTCTTGCTTGCCGTTGCGGGTGTCGAGGCGTTTGAGGGCGATCGGGCGGATGCAGACGCCGTTGAGCTTGGCGACCTCTTCGGCCACTGCGCGGGCCAGAGGCTGAGTGATTCGCACGGGGCGTGGTGTCATACGGGCCTCCCTTCGTCGAGGACGATGAGCGCGGCCTGACCGCATTCGCGGCACTCGACCGAGGCGCGGACGGGGTCGAGCCAGAGGGCGTTGAGCTGGCCGCAGCAGGCGCAGCGCAGGCCGTCGAGGAAGTGTGCGAGCGTCATGGGGCCTCACCGGCCATGGCGCGGATGTCGGTGTCGGAGACGAACGCGGCGCGGACGCGGATCGGGTCGGGGCTGGTTTCCAGGCGGACGTAGCCGACGCCGGCGCCCAGTTCGGGGTTCGGGGAGATCTGGTCGGCCAGCGCGCCCCGGTCGCGGGCACCGTCACCGAGGACCATGTCCACCTGTTCGGATTCGTCGAGGCGAAGGGCGATCTTGTCGGGGAAGAGGTTGCGGACGTTCATGACCTCTTTGCGCGGGTCCTGAAGAGCGGCCATGACGCCGAAGCCGACCGCGCGGCCCTGGGTCGTGAGGGTGGCCAGGGCGGCGGAGATGCGCCGCTTGAGGTCTTTGTCGGCCTGGTAGGCGGTCAGGAACGCCACCTCGTCGACGAGCACCAGGACGAAGGGGTCGGCCACGGTCGGGATGTGGGAGCGCCGTTCACCGGCGTAGCGGGTCGCGCGCTTCTGCATCCGGTTGACCGCTTCGTCGAGCAGGTCGGCGCACTCGGCGGGGTCGGCGGCGTAGCGGCTGAAGATCTCGCGGCCGAAGGACAGCTCCATGAGCTTGGGGTCGAGCGCCCACAGTTCGACGAGTCCGGCTCGCACGGCCGGGAGTAGGCCCCGGATCGTGGACCACAGGACCGAACCCTTGCCTGCCCCGGTCGCACCGGCGATCAGAACGTGGGTTCCGTGGACCTTGAGGAACCAGGGCCGCCCATCCTCCTGCTTGCCGACCTCGATCGGGCCGACTGTGGGCTGTTCGGGCATGGGTATGGCGGACAGCGGGTTCGCCAGTGGGTCGAGTCGGGGGAAGGTGAGTAGCAGCCGCCCACCCTTGATCCTGGAGACGCGGCAGGTGCTCGCGCCGAAGCCCTGGGCGAGGTTGTCGGTGCGGTCGGCCCAGTCCTTGACGGCTTGGCCGTTGAGCATGTGGACGGTGATCAGGTCGGCCCACGATGTACACGTGACCTTGCCGAGCCTGGGCAGGTAGTCGCGGCCGCGGATGTGTCTGCCGAGACCGGAGATGATCATTACGGGTTGCCAGTGACGACGGTAGATCCAGATCAGGCGCCACCAGGCCAGCAGTCGCCAGCCGACCCAGCGCGCGAATGTGGATCGGTCGATCAGGCTCCAGGTGAGCAGTCCTACGGGGATCGGGGTGACGAGTAGTACGGCGATGCGCCAGCCGTACAGGATCGACAGGACGGCAGGGACGACAACGGCGAGGACCACGGCGGGGTGGCGGAAAGCCGTGCGGGCGAGGCTGGAGACTGCGCGCCAGCCGAAGATGACGAAGGTGATGATCGCGGGGGTTTTGACGACGGCCGGTTGGAAGACGACGGCCGTGTCCGGGGTCGTGGAGACGATGCGATGCGGCTCTTCGCCGGGCATCTTCTTGAACATTAGGGTGGAGTCCTTCCGGACATTCGCGTGTAGGGAAGATCAAGGGGCCGCCGGAAGTTGCAGCTTCCAGCGGCCCCGCCGCGCATCAGGCGGCCTGTTCGGCGTGCAGGCGCTCGCAGTCGGTGAGGTACTGCTTCGCGGCCTCGAAGAGGGTGCGGGCGGTCGCGACGTCGGCCTCGTTGACGGGACCGGCGCCGGTGGTCGAGAGGGAGACGCTCGCCTTGCCGCACGACAGGTGGAGCAGCGGCCGGCGATCGGCGAGCACGGTCGCGCGGATCCACATCTCGGCGTCGTGGAACGAGACGGTGACGGAGGGGTCCTCTTTCGGGGTGAGGGCCACGCTGATGTAGGTGTACGGGTCGTGGTCGGTCACGCTGCTACTCCTCTGCGGTAGGCGCGTTCGACGGCTCGGGCGAAGGCGTGCGTCTGGGCGGCGAGTTGGCGGGCGAACTCGACGTCGGCGACGGTGACGCGGGCGGGGGAAGACGTGGTGATCTGGACCTGGACCAGGCCGAAGGTCAGCCCGAGGATCGGGGTTCGTAGCGGGTAGACGTGGTTGTCGGCGCTCGCGCCGTCGCGGGTGTTGAGGGTGATCACGCTCGTCGGGAGAGCCTGTCGCCTGCTCATGCCGCGTCCTTGGCGACCGGCTTGTTCGCGGTGCGGGGCGCGTGCATCTCGCGGACCTTGATCGAGTACGCCAGTCGGCCGCTGCCGTTCACGTACGGCGTGGCGGTGACGTGGTCGAACTCGACCGGCGTGAACGGCAGGCCCGGCATCGGCGGCGGGGGTACCGGCTGAGCCGGGCTGAGGATCTTGACCGACACGGTCTTCTGCGCGGCCTTGACCGTGGGGTCGGCGTCCATCACCGAGACCTGCCAGACCAGCTCACGGGTCTGCTTGTCGCGGGCCTGGACGAAACGGCCGCTGGTCGAGGCGTCGAAGTCCTTGACCGGCTCGACCTCCCCCACGACGTAGCAGCCGTGCGGGAAGACCATGCCGAACGTGACCGGGATGGGTCCTTGGAGTGCCATGGTGGCCTCACCTCCTTCGTCTACCCCTCTAGACAGTTGCGGCGGTTCCGCTGGAGCGAGGTGTCTAGGGGGCTGTACAAGAAAGCTAACTCCATCATGCCCGACTGTCTAGGGGGCTACACACCCAGATGCTCGAAAAGTTTCGAGCGGGCCTTTCAGATGAGGCAGTACGCCGCGGTCGCGTCGTCGAACGTCTTGCCACGCGGCCAACGCGCTCCCTCTGGGTCGGAGCGCTCGGCCTCTCGAACCTGCTGGATCAAGGCGTTCGGCCCATCGTGGGCGAGCATGTCGAGGGCCTGCCGCCAGGAGGCCAGAGCGAAACGATCGACCGGCCGGGAAGCTCCGTCACTGAGCAGCGCAGCCGCACGAACGTTTTCGGCGGGCAGACTGCCCGCAAGAGCCTGATCGGCGGCCAGCGGGTCGGTTGCGGCGACCCAGAAGCCGCCGTCACGGTTGCGGAACGAGCGCAGGGTCTCGACATAGCGTCGGTGCGCCGAGGCGTGTTCGTCACTACCCGAGGCGAGCGCGTCCATCTCGGATCGGTGGAGCGCGCCGACTTGGGCTTCGCGATCATCGCAGATGACCATGGGCTCCCCCGTGTCCAGCACTAGCACGGAGTCCGCCAACACAAGCCATTCCACGGCGGCAGCCGTACGCCGGAGCATGACCACGGTCGCAGACGGAGAGCCGGGATGGGACAGATCGCACGTCCCATCGTGCAGCGAGGCGACCGACTTGATCCCTTCGGCCAGCAGGCCGGCCAAGGCGTCACCGCTCTGAACCATCGAGGCGAGCAGCGTTGAGCCCAGGGTGCGGGAGTACCAGGCCACACCGTGCGCGCAGCCGGAGTCCGAGCCCGCTGGCGTGCCGGCGCCGTCGAGCAGGACTACGGCGTCGGGGGTCGCGGCGACGAAGTCCTCGTTCGGACGGCCGGGGGCGGCTTCGGTGGCGAAGGTGACCCGCACGGGCTATGCCTCCTCATGTAGGTAGAGCGGACTGGCCAGCTCCGCCTTCACGGGTTCCCCAGTGTCGGGGTCGTATTCGGCCCTGATCACCGTAGAGAAGGATTTGTCGGCCACCTGACCCCACAGCGTCGCGATCTCGGTCTGGAGGAGCTGGACCACGCCGAGTGTGCCCTGTGGGTGGATTCCGGTGAGTACCAGCAAGCTTCCCTTGCCGTCCGGACGCGGGAGCCGTCCGAGGTAGGCGTAATCGACCGGCTGTGCGGGCTCGCTGTCCGAGCCCGACCGATACGTCTTACCAGTACGGCTGTCGCGCAGCGTCCACACGTCCTCCTTGACCCATTCGAAGACCGGGTCGGACTCGTACAGGGTCGCCATGACCGGTGAGGGCCTCGGGCCGCAGATGACGATGAGGTTGGGCCGGTTGAGGTTGATCGCTCCGCCGAGCGGGATGTGTTCGAGGTCCGTCGACAGATCGAAGCCGCGGGCCAGGTCCTCCAGGCGCTTGGCCGCGGTGACGTCTTCCATCGCGACGACTGGCCGGGCGTTGGACGCCTCCTGCTTGAGCGGAGTGGCCAGGGTGAGGGTCCCCGTGCCGAGGAACGCGCCCTCCGGAGCTGGGCCGGTGTGGCGGATCTGATGGATGCGGCCGCGGGTGAGGCCGGCCTCCTTGGCGATCTGCGCATAGGAGAGCCCTTGGGCGTGAAGCTCCTGGATCACTCGGCGCCGCAGCCGGGACAGCTCGGTGACCTCCTGCTGAGCGGCGTTCAGGCGCTCAGTGGCGACTCTGAGCAGCTGGTACGGGTCTTCGATCGCGGCGATACGCTCAACGTCGTTGGATGGCACGGCTCCCCCACTACTTGCTTGCCGCGAGTCTAGGCCCCTAGACGAAATGACGTCTATCCCCCTTGACAGTACGATGCGTACCGCTTCGCCGGTGATAGAGCTAACTGCGCGGATAGCCGACCGGCGATTGGGGACGCCGCGCGGACTCATCGGACCAGGCCCTGGATGAGCGCGGTCCAGATCTTCTGGGTCTCTGCCGAGGTTCCGCGATGAGTCTCGGCGATGGTGACGCGCTTCGCGGTCCGCGACGTGCGCCGGATGAAGGTCTGGCCGCCTGCCGCGCACAGCTCGAAGTAGACGGCGCGACAGTCGCAGGTCCATGCGATCACTCTGCACCGCTCGTCACCTCGGGGCGGGAGCCAGGTGAGGCGGACGGCGTCTGCGCGCGGCTGGTAGGGGTGCGGCGAGAGGCAGGAGGTCAGGTCCACGGGATCTCCTGACCGGCGACCAGGGTTGCCCACACGGTGCGGCCGTTCTCGTCACCCCAGATGCCCCAGTCAGTCGACAGTTCGGAGACCAGGAACAGGCCGCGACCACCTTCCCCCTCCGGGCTCGGGCGGAAGCATTTCGGTGTGCTGAGGCCACCTTCGTCGACGACGGCGAGCCAGGCCCGTTTGGGTTGCGCTTGGACGGTGACGATGAAACGTCCGCCGAACCGGCCGCTGGCGGTGTGGTGGATGGCGTTGGTGGCCAGTTCGCTCACGATGAGTTCGGCGGTCTGGGCCATGGGCGAGCGACCGAGTAGGGCAGTGACGAAGCGACGGGCTTCGGTGACCGATGGAGCAGAGCCTAGGAAGTGGCGGGAGAAGGGTGGCATGGACGACTCCGATGTCTAGGGGTCTATACATCCATGTCGCCAGCGTATGAGTCTCCTTCACCATCACTCAAGGTATTCGACGCATAAATGCGCCACTACTTGAACCTGGGGATCAGCTCCCGGAAGTCGGCCGCGATCGAGCCGAGCAGCTCCCGCAGGGCATCGCCGTACACAGCGACGGCAGCGAAGGACTCGAAGGTCTCCACGTGAGCCGCCAGCTCATCCGGTTCGCTCATCGTGAGATCACCGGTCAGGCTCTCCACCACGCTCAACGATCCGTCGTAGATCGTGAACCCATGGAGCGGGAGCCCAGGCGTAGGCAGCGCCCACGGCACGATCCCCAGCCGCACGTTGGGCAGCGTGGCCACCTGCATCAGACGATCGAGCTGGGCGAGCATCAACGAGGGAGTCCCCGGCCACGTGCGGACAGCGCCCTCGGTGAGCACGAAGGAGAACTCGCGGCCGGGCTCGAAGATGACCGCTTGGGCTTCTACCCGTACTGCCGCAGCCTTGGCCGCGTCCGTCTCGTCCACATCACTGCCGAACGCCAGGCAGAGCCGGGCGTACTCGCCCGTTTGCAGGAGAGCCGGGATCATGCCCGCCTGGAACGAGACCACACGGCTGGCGGAGCGCACACGCGCCATGTTCGCCGACTCACGGCCGGCCAACCCGCCCTTCAACCGCGAGACCTCATCGCGCAACCTCAGAACAAGCACGTCCAACTCGGCACGCGAGGCATCATCCAACCCCAGCGCCTCAACCAGTCGATCAACGGTCTCCGGAGTAGGGAGGAGCTGTCCGGTCTCAATCCGCGAAATCGTCGGCTGAGCAATCTGAGCCCGAAGCGCAAGATCCTTACCCGTCAGCCCAGCATCCTTGCGCAGACGCCGAACGAACTCCCCCAGCGCCCGAAGCCGATCCCGACGATCCTCCACACCCAGCGTTCTACCACCCGGCTACGCGGACCACTGCCGAATCCCTCTTATATGGATCAAGGTGTGCGCCCCGCGCCGCGAGCGCGGGCCCTGCGCTCGGCCGCACGCTGGGCGTGCGGCCTAGGGGCCGTTCTCGCGCGCGGCCGTGCTCGGGCCCGCCCGTAGACCAGAGGTGTCAGTCCCTCTGTATCACTCCTGCAAGTTCCAACGATGTCCTAGATGTTGAGCATCAACTACCCGTGCCCGCTATGAGGATGAGCCTACAACGATGTCTGGTATCCATCCCGTGGGAATCGCCGGAAGAGCGCGACGCTTCAGCATTGAGATACAAACACGGACAGGCGCCGGCATCTCTCCAGTTATGGCTGAGCATATTTCAACCAACCCAACAAACGAAGAGATCGCTATGGCGGTCGCCTATCAGATAGCCCTCCAAACCCAGAAGACCATCTACTGGAGATTCACTAGATACATCGCCGCGACCGCGACAATCGGAACGATCTATCTATACACCCAAGCATCATCAGCCTTTCTCATCGGAGGGCCGATCTTTCTTCTGCTCTATACCGCATGGCGACTGCTAAAACTTCACAGCCGAGAAGCCCAAAACACGACGCAGCGGCTCGAAACGAGGGCCCTTAAAGCTCAAGCCATCCACGGCGAGAGTCCTGCAATCTACAATCATCGGGAATGACATGTGAGCACTTCCGCCCTGGACTCCACGCTTCATGGCGACCGCAACGCTACGTAAGCCCAGCGGCTCGACAACTCTTACAAGGAACGAGCAGGTAATGAAGCAAGAGGCAACGACCGAATATCCGTCATACCTTCAAGCGCTCTCCGATTTCACTGCATATCTCGCCGACCAATTCGAGCCACTGGATACCACAGAGCGTGGCCAGCGATTTGCGGAGGCTCTTCTCCTTGTTCTACCCCACTTGCCCAGATGCGAAGAATTTTTCGAGTATCAACTAAACGCCAAAAAGAGTCACGATCGGGGCATCGATATTCTGTCGGATACTCGACCTGATGGCGCGCGTGCAGTATGTCAATCAAAGTTGCGAATAAGTGGAACCGAAGAGCTTGACTCGATTATCAGCAAGTTCCAAGCGTACGAGAATGAAACGATTAATGAGCAAGAAGGGGTTCTTTTCGCAGACGAGCTTACGCAGAACATCACTTACATCATCGCGACGGGCGCAGACCTTTCTGGCATCCGACGACGCTATGAAGATCGACGACTCAGTTCTTTTTCGTTCTACTCAAGCCTAGTCGAAGAAGATCGCATCATCTTCATTGATGGTAACGACCTACTTCAGTGGCTTCGACGCTCCTACGCACGCTCAACAACCCTGCCCGCCTCCTTTGAGTTAAGGTCGCTACGGGCATGGGTCCAAGCAGGGGACGTACTGCTTGGAGTCCTCTCTGGGCAAGATGTCATCAGGCTCGTCGACGAGTACGGCGATGGCCTGTTCTTTGAAAACATCCGAGAATGGCTTGGAAGCACTGAAGACAAATTCAGTGTCAACAACAGCATCATGCAGACAATAAAGAACGAGCCAGAGCGGATGCTTGAGCGCAACAACGGCATCACAGTTCGCTGCGAAGAACTAGCCATGGATCCGCGCGGGCAGGTACTTCGTGTGGAGCGAGCAGCTATTGTCAATGGGTGCCAGACAACGATGTGTCTATGGCACAGCCGCGAAGTATCAGACAACCTTGAGATCGTCGTAAAAGTAGTTCGCACTCCAGACTCTGCCTCTGCGTGGAGTATCGCACAATCAGCCAACTACCAAAACCCTGTCGGTCGAATGGAGCTTGAGCTCGCCCGTTACGTGCGCCCCCAACTTGTTACGCGTGCTGCAACGAAACTAGGCGAAGGACTCAAGACTGATCGAACAGATAGCCTCGCGGCCGTTCTTCGTTCGTACACCAGAACAGAAGTAACGTACGCCCTGACTCGACACATGTTTCTTGGCATATTCTGCCGCAGACCCAACCAGCTATTTCAGGACAACTACACCAACGTCCAAATGGATGCATTGCAGGAGTTCTTCCAGCTCCCGGACGCAGAAGATCACCTCTACAGTGTCCTATTCACTGCAATCAGGAGTGGCAGGGTCGCACTGGATAGAGCTATCAAGCAGTTCGCAAGCGAAGATTACGCGAAGCCGTTTTCCCGCCTTCTGGACGCAGATCGCTACAAATATCAAGCCTACCTATTGCTCTTGGCACTCTGCGCAACGCTACGCATCGACCTATCCGAGCCAAGCGAAGGGACAGCGAGGGCAAGGAGAATTCGCGAATTTCTCGATAAGGCAGATCAGACACTGACAGATCAGCCCAAGAGATTCTCGCGCGCTTACCTTTTTGCATACAAGGAGCTCGCACGGATGGTTGCACGCTCAGCGGAGGAAGCAGAACGAACGCAACAGCGACTGTCTGGACGTGTAAAGGATGCGCCATTCCGCGATCTCTATACCAATCTCTGCATGGAGTTGGATTCCTACGATGTTGCACGTGAAATAGATCAAGAATGACGTGCGACCTATACATGCAGGACTCCCAGCGGTGCGAAGGACCTCTGGCATGAACAGCAAGACATCGTCATGGCAACGCTCCCGCGTCTCCGCACGACTACCGCCCTCACGATCGCCAGATGTGAGTTGAGCCCAGGTAGTGGCTGGGGGCGATCGAAGGTCCGGGACTTCGTTCCTCAGCCCCGGCCCAGCGAGCATCGAGGCGTGCCCTTGTGCAGGTAGTGGGCCCGAGCTTCAGTCGAGCGATATGCGCGCGTAGTCCTGGCAAGCCATGTGCGCCGGAAGTCCTTGCAGGTCAGCGGATTGGGTACCGGTGCCCAACCCCCCACCGACGTAACCATGCCTCCGGCGGGGGCGCTCCAGCTCCGGGATGATCGCCGTGCCGAGCCGGAGGTTCGTAGGTGACTGGGGTGGATGCCTGATCATCCCGTCCGCCATCGATCCGGGACAAGCCGAGCAGACCTGGGCCATGGGTACCAGATCGTTCGTCCAGTAGGGCGCTCCATCTGGCACCCATGCCCCAGGCCCGCTTCCCCTGCGGGCGGGTCGACGGCAGACGGGAGGCGCATGTGCGTCCACACGGAAGATCAGAGACCGGCGATGCCGGCGGCCTGATGAACAAGGTGTTCTAGTTGCAGCGCTAGTTGCAATCCGGGTCCGTTCACAGGCGTTGCATGCAGTCCAGGATTCAGCGTTTGCCGAGCTGACGCAGGTCCGGCGAGGCAGGACCCGAGCTGCTAATGCGGTTTGGGTTTACCGCCCATCCGGGGTTCAAATCCCCGAGCCTCCGCACGGCATGGTCTTGCCCCTCATGCGCGCTTCGCGCGTGGGGGGCAAGGCTGTTTCTCCAGTCGAGCTGAAGCTCGACCCCTGAAGGACCTCCCTCCGGTCGGACGCCCTCCCGGCCCACCCGTTGCCCAGCCAAGTGGTTGAGCAGCTGGATCCCACTCTGGTCAAAGGTGCTCCGCGCGTTTCTTTCACCTCGCTTGCGCCCTTCGGTCCTACCTGTGAAGGGGACATCGAAAGCTGGCTCCCCGATTGATGAACCTTGTGGCCTTGTCGCCAGAAGAGGCGGTCGGGACCGTGGGTGAGCGATCGAGTAGGGCTGTGCCGAAACAGCAGGCTTCGGGACCGGTGGGGCCGAGCCTGGGAGTGGCGGGAGAAGGGCGGCATGAAGGCTTCGATGTCTAGGGGCCATCACTCAAGGTCTTCCACGCCCAGCGTTCTCCTACCCGAGCACACAGACCACTGCCGAATCCTCGCCTATGGATCGAGGGCGGCGCTCCGTGCGGTCAGATTCCAAACAGCTGACAGGCAGACCGTGTGCTGGTGCTTCCAGCAGTGGGAACAGGCCGGTGTCACCGAAGCCCTGCTGGTCGAGCTGTGAGTCAAGGCGCGCCGTCAGCCGCGTGGGATCGACTCCCAGAACATCAAGAGCGCCGACACCGTCGGCCGTGACAGCCACCTGTCCGGGTCGCGTGGATGCGCCGGCAGCAGGCTCGCCTGCGCCCGCCGCTGCGGGATCAAGCGTCCGCTATGCGGCCTTTCAGGATCTACGCGAAGACCAGGGCCGAAGCGACAAGATCAGAGCTTGCCCGTGAAGGTGGTGGTGTTGTTGCACAGGTTGCCGCCCAGAAAGCAGCGACGAGCCTTGATGACTACCGTGTCGGCGCCCTGCTTGGCGGCGACGGAGAAGGCGAAATCTCTGCTGCCCTTCTTCCGGCCCGCCTCCACCCGGCCGCCGGTGCCGCCGACCCTCTTGCCCGCCTTGGAGAAGCTGACCTCGACGACCGCCGTCCACAGATCCCACTTGGTGTCGTGCACAGTCCCCGAGGCGGCGGCGTAGCCGTCACCGCACACTTTCCACAGGTATTTGACATGACCGTGCTTGGTCTTGAGCGTTGCCCCGCCGCCGGAGCAGCCCCACGCGGCGGCTGTCGCCGGGGCGGGAGCCAGTACGGCGAGAGCGACGGCGGCGGCGGCGAGCGTCTTTAATCCGGAGGTCTTTCGCATGATCGGCAGCCTAGGAGAGCCGCTTGCAACCCACTGTCAGGCGCGCATCCGGGCCAGGAGACCGGTGTCGGAGGACCTGTCCAACGCCGACCGCACTACATCTGCTGCCGGTGCAGATGGGGTTTACTGCCCATCCGGGGTTCAGATCCTCGGGCCTCCGCAGTGTAGAGGCCCACGGATGTGTCAAGGAGAGCTCAGCCAGGCAGGCAGTTGGCTGGCTGAGCTCGTTGTGTGGGAAGGCCGGTTCGGCAGAGGCGGTTGCCAGGGGTCACTCAGCGTCGGAGGATTGAGGCGGGGAGTGACGCTTATGTCGATGAAGGTGTCTGTCAGGGTTGTGGCGGTGTTCGTGGTGGCTGTCGCGGTTGGGTTTGCGGTGCATCGGGTGGTGTTGGCTCAGGCTGACTCCAGGTCTCCTGTCTCGCCGGCCGTACTGGAGAACGACGGGGATCCCGGGCAGGTTCTCGACTACTGGACGGACGAGCGCCAGCGCGACGCCACCGGAGGGTGAGTTAGCGGTCCTTGACCGTGTTGTAGACGTTGACCGCGGCGTCGCCCAGGTACGGGTCGCGCCACTCGTCGTTGTCGAAGAAGTGCCAGCTGTTGGCGCTGATGATGTAGCCCCAGCCGCGGGGGAACTGGAGATCGTAGAGCACGGGTCCGCCGCTGGCCCCGTGGAACATGTCGCAGTGGAAGCCCATACGGCTGTCCGAGCCCGGCTTCCAGGTGGCGCCGGTGCAGTACCAGAGGCGCTGGCCGTCCATTTCGGGGCGGTCTTCCGGGGCGGCGTCCTCGGGGTAGCCGAAGGCGTAGACCTGGTAGTCGTGCCGGCCGCTGTTGAAGTGGTATCCCTGGGAGCCCGTGATGTCCTGGACGTTGCCCTGGGAGTTCGGGGCCAGGGCTATGGCGCCGATGTCGTAGGCCCAGTCGCCGTTCTCGGTCCAGCCTCGGGGTGAGGCCGCGGTGCGCCAGCCCCATGTGCCCAGGGAACTGCCGGCGTCGAAGTCGGGGCGGAACAGGAAGTTCGTGAACCAGCCCTGGGCGCCGCCGCCGCCTTCGCGGTGGACGCAGTGTCCGGCGGTCCAGATGGTGTTGCGGTTGTTGGCGTTGATCACGGAGGCGGAGCAGTATCGGTCCGCGCCCTGGTCGTTGGTGTAGAAGAGCTTGCCGATCGTGGTGGCCGGCATCACGCCGTGGCTGTTCCAGCGCTGCGCCTTGACGATGGCGGCGCGGACGTCGCGGGGGGCCGGGCCGGCGGCTCTGGCGGGGCGCGTGCCGGCGGAGGTGAGGGGCGGGAGGCTGGTTTTCGGTACCGAGGTGCTCCTGTTGCCCGCGCCCCGGTTCTCGGGCCGGGTCTCCTTCGCGCCCCTGATGCGGGCCGGGGTCCAGTAGGCGGAGAGTTGCGCCGCGGTCTGACCGGCTTGCTTGACGGCCGCCTGGTCCGGGTCGGCTCTGCTCGCGGTCGCGGCGGTGGCGTTCACTGTGCTCGTGGCGAGGCTCAGCACGCCGAGGATGACGAAGAAGCGCTTTCTTGCTGTACCGAAATTGTGGTTAGCCATCCGTAATATCCTTCTTGTCGGAATTTGTTGGCTGGGTTGCCACCACTCACAGTTCGCGTTTGCGCATCCGTCAAACCCTGCCTCGACCTCCCTGTATGCGCCTATGCATTTCCGAGATGCGCACATCAACAATCAATTGTTGAGATGGGCAGGTCAAGGCTGTCAAAGATGAAATCTTGGAGCGCGGGAATTGCGCTGAATATTCGGGCCATAGCGCCATTTATCCCTTTTAGAGAGGCGCCCTGGATCGCGAAGGGCACCAGGCCCTCTCGGGGCGAGAGATCGAGTCGGCCGCCCCGGAGCGCGTCCCCGACACCGTTGCGGCCCCGCCGGCTGAGGTGGACGGCCCGCTGTCCCCGTTCTCGGCTTTGCTTGAAATGCTGCGCACAGTGCTTGCTTTGCTGTGTATGCTCTGCACAGAGAGGAGATCCCTGATGGCGCTTATCGAGGTATCGCAGGACACCAAGGACAAGGTGGCGTTCGCCGCCCGTATGGCAGGCACCACCGAGGGGGAGATCGTGCGGCGCTTGATCCTCGACCCCTCGGCGGGTGGGGAGGCCGTCTCCCCCCAGACGACGGGAGACGGCATCCCCATCTATGCCGACTACGCAGGACATCGAACCCGTGCTCAGTTCATTGCTCCGGCCCGGGTCGAGATCGTTGACGGGCCTCTGGCAGGGAAGTCCTACAAGTCCCCCACCGGGGCGGCTCGGGCCGTCGTCGGGCATTACCAGCCGGAGGTGAACGACAACCGCAACGGCTGGATGTTCTGGGCGATCGAGAATGGTGGCGGGCCTCGCGTCTGGCTCCAGACGATTCGTCCGGAGTAGGCACCAAGACGTGTTCTGCGGTATCGCGCGCAAAATCCACACTTCATCCGCATCGATAGCGTCAGGTCCGTTTTTGCCAGACGGGCTGAATCGGTCGATGGAGTCCCAGGATTTCCGATGCCCGCGGGTCTCTCGGCGCGAAGCCAGGACAGGGCGGACCGAGTCGCCCTGAGGGTGTCAGAAGCCGCCGGTGGTGCCGTCGTTGTAGAAGTCCGCGCCGCGGATCACGTCTCCCGTGTCGTTCTGGCCGCCGGTCGGGGAGGACGGGGTGTTGAGGTCCTGCCGGCGCGCCCTCCGGCGGCGGAATCGTCGCTTGGCGAGGATCTGGCGGATGCGGCGGCGTAACCATCTCATGGACCGCAAGGCTAGGGGCAATGTGTCCAGGCGCGGCCGCGTCCCCAGGAGCAGGTGTCGATCTTCTTGAGGTCGGATGACCGGTGGATGCTCGCGGTGTCGCCGTCGTTGTTCCATACGTACTGGCCGCGGTTCCAGTACACGGTGGAGGTGCCGTCGTCGCCGGTGCCGGTGCGGACCGTCACCGTCTTGCCGGGCTTGAGGACTAACGCCAGGAAGCGGTACTTGTAGCCGGTCTTGTCGCGCAGGATCCACTTCTCCATCTGGATCGGCTTGCGGGTGGTGTTCTTGAGGACGACGTACTCGGCGTTCAGGCTGGTGCTGGAGCGGGTGTCCTTGCCCGGACTGTCGTAGTACACCTTGATGATCTGTACGGCGGGTGCCGCGGCCTGGGCGGGCATGCCGATGAGGGCGGCGGCGGTCAGGGTGGCGGCGGCTGTCCGAAGGAGGAGGCGCATCGTCGGATCCTCTGCGTCCGAAGGGAACGGGAACGCTCCATGGGACGGGTGGTCCATGACGGTGGTTGTCGGCCTGGCCGCATCCGGTCAGCAGGGGTCGGGTACGGAAGCGGGCTCCCCGACGGACGGAGCCCGCGCACCGAGAAGGCCCGGCCTACAGGTGGCGGGCGGCTATGTAGCCGAAGGTCATCGCCGGGCCCAGGGTTGAGCCGGCTCCGGCGTAGCTGCGGCCCATGACCGGGGAGGAGGCGTTGCCGGCGGCGTACAGGCCGGGGATGACGGTGCCGGCGGTGGTCAGGACGCGGGCGTGGACGTCCGTCTTCAGGCCGCCCTTGGTGCCCAGGTCGCCGGGGACGATTTTGAGGGCGTAGAAGGGCGGGAGCAGCAGGGGGGCCAGGCAGGAGTTGGGGATGACGGCGGGGTCGGTGAAGTAGTGGTCGTAGACGCTGTCTCCGCGGCGGAAGTCCAGGTCGCGGCCGGTCCAGGCGAAGCCGTTGAAGCGGGTCAGCGTCGAACTCAGGGCGGAGGCGGGGACGCCCATCTTGGCGGCCAGGCCGTTCCATGACCATGACTTCACAACCGCGCCCGCGCTGTACCAGGAGCCGGGGAAGTCCAGCGTCGGGGCGATGTCCTTGAACAGGTAGCGGTTGCGGTAGTTCTGGTCGATCACCAGCCACGCCGGGATCGCGTCCCGCTCGTACATGACGTGCACGACGTCGCTGTACGGCGCCGCCTCGTTGACGAACCGCCGCCCGGCCTGGTTGACGATCAGGCTGCCGGGCAGGGTGCGTTCGGCCAGGCAGAAGTACGGCTCGCCGGGCAGCGGGATGGACGGCCCCCACCAGGCGTCGTCCATGAACTCCACGGCGGCGCCCACCTGGAGGCCCGCCCGGTGACCGTCGCCGGTGTTGGCGGCGGCGCCGACGGTCCAGTCGGTGCCGATGGGCTGTTCCTGGTACTGGTCGCGCATGGCGTCGTTGTGCTCGAAGCCGCCGGAGGCCAGGATGACCGCGCGGCGGGCGCGTACCAGTGTCTGGGTCCCGTCGCGGGTGACGAGGACGCCGGCCACGCGGCCGTTCTCCACGCGCAGGTCGGTCAGGGGCGTGTTGAGCCAGACGGGGACCCCGGCCTGGGCCAGTCCGGCGCGTAGCGCGCCGGCCAGCGACTGTCCCATGGTCAGGGGCTCGATGCCGCGCGCCTTGGCGGCCAGCCACCGGGCCGCGCCCTCCAGGGCCACGGCGGCGCCGCGGGCGTTGACGAGGGCGAGGTTGAGCCACTTGTAGTCGGCGCTGAAGATGACCTCACCGGCGGGGACGGGGATGTAGGCGGGGTTCAGGTTGGCCAGTTCGGCGCCGAGGAGGTTGCCGTCGAACAGGTCCGGCTCGATGGAGCGCCCGTTGGGCAGGCCGCCGGGGAGTTCGGGGTAGTAGTCGGAGTAGCCCTCCATCCAGCGGAACCGCAGCGGGCTGTTGCGCGTGACGAACGAGATCATCGCCGGCCCGTTGGCGAGGAACGCCGCCTGCTTGTCCGCCGGCACCCCGCTGGGCCCGACCACGGCTCCCAGGTACGCCGCGGCCTTGGCCGGAGTGTCCGGTACGCCCGCCGCCAGGATCGTCTCGTTGTTGGGAACCCAGATCCCCGCTCCCGACCTGGCCGCCGAGCCGCCGAACGTCGCGGCCTTCTCCACGACGAGCGTGCTCAGCCCTCGTTTGGCCGCTGTGAGCGCGGCCGTCATCCCCGCGGCCCCCGCTCCGACCACGACGACGTCGAACTCCTGTGTGGCGGCGGCGTCGGCGTGGGCGGCGCCGGCCCCCAGGATCAGCAGCCCGGCTCCGGCCGCGGTGCCGCGTAAGACGGTCCGGCGGGTGGGGTGGGGGTGTGCAGGCATGGCGGAACCCTTCGCAACGGAGTGAAGTACGGCCTCGCGCCAAGGGCCACAGCCACCCAAGCATGCGTTTGGTTCGATCACCTGTCAACCGTCAGCGGTACCGCCAGCCGGGCGGGAAGATGAGGGCCCGCATGCCGTGGCCCTCCAGCTTGCCGATCCATTCGTCGCCCGTCGGCAGGATGGTGCCGTCGCCGTCCAGCGCGCTCTTCACGGGCGTGTAGCCGAACCCGGAGCCGAACAACCGGGCGGCCAGCTCGCCGCCGCGCGTCGCCGGGCCGGGAAGGGCCAGCTTGGCGGCGTCGTAGCCCAGGATGTAGCCGGTGTTGGCCGTCACGATCTTGCCGAACTCGGTGGCCGACGGGTCCACGTCCCTGCCGTGGGCCACGTCCACGGAGGCGTCGGCGGCCATCGAGCCCGCGGCGTAGGCCGCGCCGTCCACCGCGGCGTAGTTCAGGGTGGTCAGGACGTACTTCGGGAAGGTCAGCTGCAGAATCCTGGCCACGTTGTGGAGGAAGACGGACTTCAGGACCTGGGCCAGCTTGACCAGGCGGGCGAGCTGGGCGGCGGCCATCGCCTGGGCCACACCGTACAGGGCGGTGGTGAGGGGCTGGAAGGCGACCAGCCACAGCAACTGCATGATGGCCTTCTCCAGCTCCACGAACCGCTCGCGCACGTCCTCCACCATGCGCGCGTACGCCTCGCAGCCCACCGCGATCACCCGGCAGTCGTTGGCGAAGGCGTAGGGAAAGAACCTGAGGTTGGTCAGGTAGAGCTTCGAGAAGGCGTCCACGCCGTCGCCGGAGTTGTTGAGCCAGACCGTGGAGGCGGCGGCGTTCGCCCTGGTGGCGATGGCCCCGTCGCCGCGGTCCAGGTCGTCGGCCAGCTCGCGGAAGGCCTTGGCGGCCTTGCGCAGTTCGCCGGGCGGGATCTCCGGCGCGGTCACTCCCGCGTAGACGCGCAGCGCGACCATTGAGCCCGTGCCACCGGCCATGAGGGCCAGCAGCAGCGCGTTCACGGCCATCGGTACACCGGGACGTCGGCGATGCGCAGGTCGTCGGCGATGCCCCAGTCGACGGTGGCGACGTTGCGGCGCATCATCAGCAGTCCCTCGGCGAGGTCGCGGTAGGCCTCGGCGAAGTCCTCGATCATCTCCGGCATCTCCCGCCGCTTGGGGCCGTACCAGGCGACGAACGCCTCGTCCGCCTCCTCACCCACGGGCCAGGCGCCCAGCCGTCCCAGGATGTCCTCGGCTTTCCGCACCGATCTGGCCAGGTCGTCGGCCAGGTCCGTGAAGGCGGGCGCGGCCTGCTTCGTGAGCTGGTCGTGCGCGATCGACGTGTCTCGCATGCCGGACATGCTGCGGGCCGGATGTTACGGCTACCGCCTCACGTACGTAACGATCACGTGTGCGGGCGTAGACACAGTTCGAAGACGGCGGTGATCCGGTCGACGTCGGCCGGGGTGGGCACCTCGGGGCCGAGCAGGCGCCGCATGGTCCCGATTCCCAGGAAGACCGCGATCGCCAGCCGCGCCCGCGCCTGCGCGTCCGGCCCTTCGAGCCCGGTGGTCAACGGGGCGATGATCGCGTTGCGGAGCCGTTCGCGGACGAGTTCCTGGATCTCGGGGTCACCGGCCGAGCGTTCCAGGGAGCGCAGGATCGGGCTCTCCGGGTCGGAGTACATGCGTTCCGCCGCGTACTCCCCCAGCCGTCTGGCCAGACCCTCCCGGTCGCCTTCGATGACCCGGGCGACCGTGGGCTCGCCGGCCAGCACCTCGCCGAACAGTCCGGCCTTGGAACCGAAGTAACGCCCCACCAGCGCGATGTTGGCGTCGGCCGCCGCCGCGATCATGCGGACGGTCACCTGCTCGTAGCCGTGCTCGGCGAACAGTGAGCGCGCGGCGCGCAGCAGGCGCTGCCGGGTGGCCTCGCGATCACGCGGCTTGGTCTCCGTGGCCGCCTCGGCGTTCATGCCCGAACTCTACCCGCGCGGAGGCCACTTGCCGCGCGGCTAGTAAACGGGCGTATACTCGCTTGGTATTCACATGTTAAGGGGGTGGGGCGCTTGGTGGCCCAGGCCGAACGGCGGCAGTATTCGCATCGCGAGATCCTCGAGGTGATGGCCGGGCTCATGCTCGCGATGCTCACCTCGATGATCTCGACCTCCGTCGTGGGCACCGCCCTTCCGACGATCGTCGGCGAACTCGGCGGCCAGGACCAGTACTCGTGGGTGGCCTCGGCCACCATGCTCACGATGACGGTCTCGACCCCGCTCTGGGGCAAGCTGTCGGACCTGTTCGGCAGGAAGCTGCTCTTCCAGACGTCGCTGGCGTTGTTCGTCGCCGCGTCGCTGGCCGCCGGGCTCTCCCAGGACATGGGCCAGCTCATCGCGGCGCGAGCCGTACAGGGGCTCGGTGTGGGTGGCCTGTCGGCGCTGTCGCAGGTGATCCTCGGCGACATCGTCTCCCCGCGCGAGCGCGGGCGCTACTCCGGCTACATGGGCGCGGTCTTCGGGCTGTCCACGGTGGCGGGGCCGCTGCTCGGCGGCTTCATCGTCGACACCGACTGGCTCGGCTGGCGCTGGTGCTTCTACGTCGTGGTGCCGTTCGCCGCCGTCGCGTTCTTCGTGATCCAGAAGTTCCTGAAGATCGAGCACGTCCGGCGCGACACCACGGTGGACATCTGGGGCGCCTTCACGATCACCGCGAGCGCGAGCGCGCTCATGCTGCTGCTGACGCTGGGCGGCCAGGAGTTCGCGTGGAACTCCTTCTGGACCTACGCGCTGGCCGCGATCAGCCTGCTGATGCTGGCGCTGGCCGTCCTGGCCGAGCAGAAGTCCCGTGACCCGATCCTGCCGCCGCGGCTCTTCCGCAACCCCACGTTCGTCCTCACCAGCCTCGCCTCACTGCTGGTCGGCATGGCGATGTTCGGGGCGATGATCTACCTGCCGCAGTACCTGCAGATCGTGAAGGGGCTCAGCCCGACCAACTCCGGGCTGATGACGCTGCCCATGGTGATCGCGCTGTTCCTGTCCGGCGTGATCTCCGGGAAGATCGTCACCAAGACCGGCAAGTGGAAGATCTTCCCGGTCTCCGGCCTGCTGATCGTGGCGATCGGGCTCTTCCTGCTGTCGCGGCTGCACGTCGACTCCGGCGAGTGGCTGATCGGCTTCGACGTGGCGGTGCTGGGCATCGGCCTGGGCCTGTCCATGCAGATGCTCATCCTCGCCGCGCAGAACGCCTCCGAGCCGCGCGACATGGCCTCGACGACCTCGGGCGTCTCGTTCTTCCGCTCGCTCGGCGGCGCGGTGGGCGTGGCCGCGTTCGGCGCGATCCTCACCAACCGCCTCAAGGACGAGATGGCGCACATGCTCCAGGCGGCCGGGATCAGCCTGCCCGCCGGAGGCACGCCGAAACTGGGCAGCCCCGAGGCCATCCAGCACCTGGCCGAGCCCGTCAAGGGCATCGTGCTGGAGTCGTTCACGCGCGGGCTGGAGACCGTGTTCCTGGTCGGCGTTCCGATCGCGGTGCTCGGCTTCGTGGCCACGCTGTTCCTCAAGGAACTTCCGCTGCGCACCAACCAGCCCGCCGCCGCGCCCCAGACGCTCACCAAGGACGACATGGTCCTGGCCGGCCTGCTGCTCGAACTCATCGCCCAGCGCGTCGAGAACACGAACGGCCACCCCTCCGCCCTGCTGAGCGCCGTCGCCAGGATGGCGCCGCCGGACGGGCGCTCGGAACGCGAGCGCGCCAGATCCGTGGCCCACGACGTGCTCCGCCCGACCTCGCGGGCGCTCATCGCACAGGCGGCGCCACCCGAGAAAGAGAGAGTCACCCTATGATCCGCACGTTCGTGGGCGCGGTCACGGCCGCCCTGGCACTGCTCGCCGGGCTGTGGCTGATGATCGCCCCGTTCGCCCTGGGCACCCAGCCCGAGGGCGCCGACTGGACAGCCGCCACCAACGCGGAGTTCTTCACCGGCCTCGGCGTGGCCGTGGTCGCGCTCGCCGGCGTGGGCGCGTTCATCGCCGCGATCTACGAGGAGCTCGTCGCGCGCGGTCTCGTGACGGTACGGCAGCGCCCCGCTGAACCCGAGCCCGCCCCCGCCGCCCCGGCCGGCGCGTCCTCCGCGGACCTGGCCACGATGCTGGCCCCGCTGGTCGAAGCGCTGCGCGAGGACATGAGAACCCGGCACAACGGCTCGCTGGTTGAGGAGAAGCGATGAAGGCGAAGCTGGGCGTGAGCGCCCTGGTGTTGTTGTTCCTCGGCGGCCTCTGGCTGGTCGCCGCCCCGTTCGTGGTCGGTTACCAGCCGCGCGGCGCCGCCTACACCGACGCGACCGTCAACGACCTGTGGCTCGGCGGGATCCTGGCCGGCCTGTCGTTCGCCGCGCTGGTGGCCTACGCGGCCGACGCCCTGCGCGAACTGGCCCGCCGCGGCCGCCACGTGGCCGAGAAGCGCTGACCAGGGACGTGCCGTGTATCCCCAAGGGGAGCCGCTGGCCGACCCAGGGTTCGAGATCGGCAAGGACGGCGCCGGCCTGATCGTGGTCGGCTACGACGGCTCGGGCCCGAGCCGCAACGCGCTCGCGTACGCGGCCGGGCTCGCCCGCCGGGACAACGCCGGACTGCTGGTGGCGTTCGTGGAGTCAATGAACAGCGCCACGCTCTGGTTCTTCGCCGGTGCGCCGATCGTCCCCGATCCGGCCGGCGACCTTGCCGAGGATCTGCGGGACGAGATGCGCGGCGTCGGCGTGCCCTGGCAGTTCATCGCCATGCGCGGCGACGCCACCCGCGCGCTGGAGTCGCTGGCCGACGCGAGCATGGCCGACGCGATCGTGGTCGGCCGCTCCCGCTCGGTCTGGCGCGGCTTCACCGGCTCCGTGTCGGTGGGACTCGCCCGGCGCTCCCGGCGCACCGTCCTCATCGTGCCCTAGCGGAAAGCACGTATCGTGGCTGGATGAAGCGTGTAACGGCCCTGGTCATGGTGCTTGCGGCGGCAGCGTGCGCCGGGCAGCAGAAACCGGTCGCCTCGGCCGCGCAGGCCCCGGCCCCGCCCACGACCGCACCGCCCACGGAACCCGCGGAGCCCACAGAGCCCACACAGGTCCCGAGCACACCCGCCGGGCCGCCGGAGTTCACCGCCAAGATCTCCAAGGTCTCCCGCGACCGGGTCCCGTACTCGTGGCGCCCCGGCTGCCCGGTGCCGCTCGGCGACCTGCGGCTGATCACGATGACCTACTGGGGCTTCGACGACAAGGCGCACACCGGCGAGCTGATCGTGCGGGAGACGGTCACCGACGACATCGTCACGGTCTTCCGGAAGTTGTACGCCCAGCGCTGGCCGATCAAGAAGATGGAGCTGGTCGACGCCTACAAGGGCGACGACTACGACTCGATCGACGCCGACAACACCTCGGCCTTCAACTGCCGGCCTGCCACCGGGTCCAGCAACTGGTCGAAGCACGCCTATGGCCAGGCAATCGACATCAATCCCCGCGAAAACCCGTACGTCACTGCGGACGGCGGCACAGCCCACCAAAATGCGAAGAAATTCACCGAGCGTCCCATGGAAGGTAAAGGCGTCATAAATCCCCGCGACAAGGTGGTGAAGGCTTTCGCCGCCGTCGGATGGGAGTGGGGCGGCTACTGGTCGGGCACGAAGGACTACCAGCATTTCAGCAAGGGCGGGGGCTGACAGACTATTCGCATGGCGGCGAAAGACGGTGACGGATGGGCCCAATGCGCGCGTGGACACCGGCATTGGGGGGTGCACGGGGCATCGGGGCTGCTGGCCGTACACCATGACGAACAGGGCACCCCGCACGTCCTCATGCAGAAACGCGCGTGGTGGAGCCATCACGGCGGGACGTGGGGCCTGCCCGGCGGCGCCCGCGACAGCCACGAGGACGCGATCGTCAGCGCCCTGCGCGAGGCCCACGAGGAGGCGGCGCTCGGCGCCGACGGCCTGCGGGTGCGCGGCGTCTACCTCGACGACCACGGCGGATGGACGTTCGAGACGGTGATCGCCGACGCGGGCACCCTGCTGGACGCGGCGCCCGCGAACTCCGAGAGCTCGGAACTCCTCTGGCTGCCCCTGCCGGAGATCGCCGCCAGGAAGCTGCACCCGGGCTTCGCCGAGACGTGGGACGAGGTCCAGGGCGTGCTCGTCCCCGAGACCGTCGTGCTGGACGTGGCCAACATCGTCGGCGCCCGCGCCGAGCACGGCTGGTGGAACGACCGCCTCGGCGCCGCCACCCGCCTGGTGCGCGACGTGGCCGCCCGCAGCGGCCTCACGCACCCGCTGCTCGCGCAGTGGTACCCGAGGATCGTGGCGGTCGTGGAGGGCGCCGCCAGGCAGGCGCCGCCCGCCGGCCAGGTCGAGGTCGTCGCGGCCGCCGGCAGCGGCGACGACACCATCGTCGAGCTGGTACGGCAGGCCAGGCCGTGGGAACGCTACCGCGTGGTCACCGCCGACCGGGGACTCAAGGAAAGGGTGGCCGCCCTGGGCGCCGAGACGTCGGGACCCCGGTGGCTGCTCTCACAGCTGACCTCATAGCCGGGCGACTCCCCGCTCCTCCTCCCGTACGGCGGAGGCCACCAGCTCACCGATGCGCGGGTAGGACTCCCCGGCCCGCGCCGCACTCACCACATCCGCCCAAATTTCCCCCGAAGCCCGATAAATCCGGGAAGCGTCGTCCTCCCCCACCTCGGCCAGGAACTCCGCGAACAGCGGCCGCGACGCCGCCGGAGCCGTGTACTCCACGTCCAGGCACACCGCCAGCCGCTCCAGCGCGACCCCGGCATCGGTGAACCGGCGCGTCCACCCCTGCTTGGTCGAGGTGTCGCCGAGTTGCTCGGCCAGCTTGCGCATGCCCGACAGCCCGAAGTTGACGTCGAAGTTGTTGCCCAGCACCGGCCCGGTCAGCCTGGCCGCGGTCTCCTTGATCGCCCCGGCGACGTCCGGCCGCCCACCCGCGGTCCCGGTGATCTCGACGAGCTGGTGGCGTTCCTTCTTGGCCGCCGACCAGGCGCCGAGGAACGCCTCCAGGGACAGGTCGCCGTCGCCGAGCCGTACCCGATCTCCGTCGAGGTCGAGCACGTCCACGTCGATGGGTTCGGGGAAAGGAAAGTCTGGCCGCCAGGGCAGCCTGTGCCGGTCCACCCGGCAGACCACCCGGTGCCCGGCGCCGAGCGCGGCCCGCAGGTTCCGCTCCGCCACCTTGGCCGAGCCGGTGTGACGGATCTCGTGCGGCACCCCCGCCCGATCCAGGGCCCGCGCGAGCATCGGCTCCGGGTGCGCCTGGGCGATGACCGACAGGTGCGGCGGCTCACCGGCGTACTCGAAGACGAAGTACATGAAGCCGATCCCGCCGCCCAGGCCGAACCACATGGCCTCGGACAGTTCCTCGCCGAGCACGCGGCGCAGCAGCGCCGACTCGTGGTGGGTCATGGTGCCCTCACCGGGTAGAAGACGGCCCTGAGGCCGGTGACGTCGAGAACGCGCTGCAGGATGCCGTGCACGCCGCTCAGCCGCATGGTCCCGCCGAGCGCGGTCAGGCGCCGGTGGTGCTCGACCAGCACCCACAGCCCGCTGGAGTCGCAGAAGTCGAGCAGCGCCGCGTCGAGCACGAGCGTGTGGCAGCCGTCCTCGGACAGCTCCACGAGCCGCTGCTTCAGCCGGGGAGCCGACAGCTTGTCGAGATCCCCCTCAAGACGCACGAGGGCGTCCCCACCGGCGCGTTCGACCTCGACCCTGAGATCCACCCACCGAACTTACCGCGAGCGTCAGGAGCGGAACAGGCGCTAAGGTGGTGTGCGCACTGGAGGGTTCGCATAGTGGACGAGTGCAGCCGCCTTGAAAGCGGCCAGGCCAGCGATGGTCTCGTGGGTTCGAATCCCACACCCTCCGCTCACTCGTGTCCGGCGAAGCCGTCCCCCACGCTGGCGGCGAGCTGGAGATAGGACTCCCTGGTCGCCTCCTGCAGCCGGTCCAGGTCGATCTCCGCGCCCTCCTCCAGATGCGGGTCGTACGGCACGCGGACCACCGCCCGGCACCGCGCCGCGAAGTGGGCCTCCAGCTTCTTGATGTCCACGGCCGACTTCGAGCGCGGCCGTACGCTGCAGAGCACCACGGTGGCGTCCCTGACCAGGTCGCCGTAGTGGTGCGCCTCCAGCCAGTCGAGCGTCGCCGACGCGGCCCTGGCGCCGTCCACGGAGGGAGAGCTGACCAGCACGATCTGGTCGGCCAGGCCCAGGACGCCGCCCATGGCCGAGTGGAGCAGGCCGGTGCCGCAGTCGGTGATGCAGATCGAGTAGAAGTTCTCCAGCACCTGCGCGGCGGCCTGGTAGTCGGCGCCGCTGAACGCCTCGGAGACCGACGGGTCGCGGTCGGAGGCGAGCACCTCCAGCCGGGAGGGCGCCTGCGAGGTGAAGGCCCTGATGTCGACGTATCGCTTGACCTGGTCGCGCTCGTTCAGCAGGTCCCGCACGGTCGCGGAGGTCTCCAGCTCCAGCTTGTCCGACAGCGTGCCGCGGTCGGGGTTGGCGTCCACGGCGATCACCCGGTCACCGCGCACCTGCGCCAGCGTCGCGCCCAGCCCGACCGTGGTCGTGGTCTTGCCGACCCCGCCCTTCAGGCTCAGTACGGCGACGCGGTGGTGACCGGTGGCCACCGGCGTGCGGGCCCGGTTGAGCAGCTCGCGGCGGCGGCGCACCTCGGCCGGCTCGCCGGGCTTGATCCAGCCGCCGGAGGCCTTGTACACCAGCCTGCGCCAGCCCTTGGACGGCGCGTTGCGGCGCCCGCGCAGCAGCGACTCGGGGTCGAGGCTGTCGGCGGTGGGACGTCCGGTGACCGGCGGGCGCGGCGGCGAGGTGAACACCGGCACGGGCGCGGCACGGCGCCGCGCCGCGGGCCGCTCGGCGGCGGGCCGCTCAGCAGGCTCGGGATGAACGGCGGGCTCGGGATGAACGGCAGGCTCTGCGCGGGCGGCCGACTCGGTGCGGGCGGCGGGCTCGGTCCTGGCGGGGCGCTCCGCGGACTCGGAACGAGCGGGCTCGGGGCGCTCGAAGCCCCGGTCCGCGGGCTGTGGCCGCTCGGTGAAGGACCGCTCGTTGAAGGGCTGCCGCGGCTCGGCGGGCTGCTGCCGCGGCTCCGGGGCGGGGCGGTCGGCGGCGGGCCGATCGGCGGGCTGGCCGAACGGGTCGTTACGCGGCGACCAGTCCGGCTTGAACGCCTCGAAGCGCTTCTGCAGCCGCTCCTCTTCCTCGGCGTCCTCAAGGATCTCCGGCGCGTCCGGCTCGGGCAGGTCCACGGCGGCGCGGGAACGTTCGAGGTCGAGGGGAAGGTCCTGCGTGAAGGGACTGTCGAAGTCCTTCCCGAAGCCGCCCTTCGGCTCGTCGAACGCGGGCTTGGGCAGGTCGAAGGCGGGCCTGGACCACTCCGACGGCTTCGGCCACGGGTTGTCCGGCTGGGTGTCGGCCTCGGTGTACTCCGCCTTGGGCGGCGTCTCCTCCTCCGCCGGGGCGGGAGCAGGGGAGAGAAGCGTGTAGCTGTCGGTGTCGTCCGGCCTCGGCAGCGGCTTCAGCGGCGCCAGGAAGCTCTCGGCCTCGTCGTCGCCCGGCCCGGCCGGCTCCTTGCCCGGCGCGGACTCCTCACCCAGCCACTCGGCGGCCTCGCTCTCGGTGGCGGGCAGCTCCTCCGCGGCGGCGGAGCCGTACACGGAGTCGACGGCGGCACGGAACAGCGGCGGGGTCGGCGTCTCCTGCGCGGACGGCACCGACAGCCATGGGTCCTTCGGGTACGGCGAAGCCGCGGCCTCGGCGGTGGCGCTCACAGCCACCGGCGCCTCTTCCGTCTCCTTGATGGCGTCGAGCCAGGCCAGCTGCTCTTCGAGAGATTCTTCGCGATCGTGCCTTGCCACCGTGTTCCCCCTTGGGTGGGTCTAAAGGGGCAGCAAATACATTGCAGGTTAACGTCAAGCGTCGCGCCGGACGGCGGCAACCCTCAACTTCTTTGCCCGGCACCCGCGCTCGGGGGCTCGGCCGAGCGCCACACGCCTATCTTGGTCAGCATGCGAGCGATTGTGATCTCCAAGATCGGCGCGCCTGAGGTTCTGGAGTGGCGCGAGGTGCCGGATCTCCGCCCCGGGCGGGGAGAAGTGCTCATCGACGTGGCCGCCTCGGCGCTGAACAGGGCGGACGTCCTCCAGCGGCTCGGCTTCTACAACCCGCCTCCCGGCGACTCGGAGTATCCGGGCCTGGAGTGCTCGGGGGTCGTGGCCGAGGTCGGCGCGGACGTGGAGCACTTCCAGGTCGGCGACCGAGTCTGCGCGCTGCTGGGCGGCGGCGGATATGCCGAACAGGTGACAGTGCCGTGGCAGCAGGTGATGCCGGTGCCGGAGAACGTCTCCCTGACCGAAGCGGCGGCGCTGCCCGAAGTGGTCTGCACGGTGTGGTCGAACGTGTTCATGACCGCGCGGCTGCGGCGTTCGGACACCCTGCTGGTGCACGGCGGGGCCAGCGGCGTGGGGACGATGGCGATCCAGCTGGCGAAGGCGTTCGGCTCGCGGGTGATCGCGACCGCGGGGACCGCGGAGAAGCTGGAGCGGCTCAGGGAGCTGGGCGCCGACGAAGTGATCAACTACCGGGAGGACGACTTCGCCGAGAAGGCGGAGGCCGACGTGATTCTGGACATCATGGGCGCAAAGTATCTATCCCGAAATATCAAAGCTTTGCGGACGGGTGGGCGGCTCGTGATCATCGGTCTGCAGGGCGGCACCTCGGCCGAGCTCGATCTGCGGATGCTGCTCAACAAGCGCGCGGCCGTACACGGAACCACGCTGCGCTCGCGGCCCGCCGACGAGAAGGGCGTCATCGTGCGCGGGGTCGTCGACAACGTGTGGCCGCTGGTCAGCGCGGGTGCGGTGCGGCCGGTGATCTACGCGGAGGTGCCACTCGCCGAGGCCGCGCGGGCGCACGAAATGCTCGATTCCGGGGAACACGTCGGCAAGATCCTGCTAGTACGGTGAGACGTATGAATGCTGAGGAGAACAACACCCCCCACATCGTGGTGGTCGGGCCTGACTTCCAGGGGCAGCAGGGCGACGGCGGCGAGGAAGAGCGCTCGGTGGCGGGCCTGGTCGAGCAGCCCGCGAAGGTGATGCGCATCGGCAGCATGATCCGCCAGCTTCTCGAAGAGGTCCGCGCGGCTCCTCTCGACGAGGCCAGCCGCAAGCGGTTGAAGGAGATCCACGAGTCCTCCATAAAGGAGCTTGAGGACGGCCTCGCCCCCGAGCTGGTCAACGAGCTGGAGCGGTTGTCGCTGCCGTTCACCGAGGACAACGGCGCCCCGCCCAGCGAGGCCGAGCTGCGGATCGCCCACGCCCAGCTGGTCGGCTGGCTGGAGGGGCTCTTCCACGGCATCCAGACGACGCTGTTCGCCCAGCAGATGGCGGCCAGGGCCCAGCTGGAGCAGATGCGCAGGGCGCTGCCCGGAGTGCCGCAGGAGGGCCAGCAGCAGCCCGGCGGCTCCGGCCCCTACCTGTAGAGCTCTTCGAGCACGCGGGCGACGCCGTCCTCGTCGTTGGCCTCGGTCGTCTGACCGACCACGGCCAGCACGTCGCGATGCGCGTTGGCCACCGCGTACGACCTGCCCGCCCACGCGAGCATGGGCAGGTCGTTCGGCATGTCACCGAACGCCACGGCGTCCTCGGGGCCGATGCCGTGCCGCCCGGCCAGCGCCGCGAGCGCGGTGGCCTTCGTGATGCCGTGCGCGCTCATCTCGACCAGCGCGCTGCGGCTGGAGTGGGTGGCGGTCACCAGGTGCCCCACGAGCTCGTGCACGGCGCCGTGGAGCCGGTCCGGGTCCATCTCCGGGTGCAGGGCGAGCAGCTTGGCGCACGGCCGCGAGGTGAGGATCCCCGGCGCGACGCCGCCGCCGCGTCCCGCCCTTCGGTCCAGGCCACCGAGCCGGAAATCTGACTCGTGCGCAAAACCACCTTCGTACTCGACCGAAAATGCCAGTCCGGGGATGTTCGCTCTTAGCTGATCCACGACCTCCACGAGGACGTCGGCCTGGATCAGGTGAGATTCAAGAATCTGTTCGGTGTGGAGATCGTAGACAAGCGCCCCGTTCGCGCAGATCGCCACCCCGCGGTGCCCGACGACCTCGGCCACCTCCCTCATCCACCGAGGCGGGCGGCCGGTGACGAGTACCAGCACAGCCCCGGATTCCTCTACCCTGGCGAAGGCAGCAGCCGTTCGGGAAGAGACCGTTCCATCGGAGCGCAGGGCGGTTCCGTCGAGGTCGGTGGCCACAAGGCGAGGGGTGTTCATAACGGGTTCCAGTTTGCCCGGTGATGCCGTCCAACAGAAATCTTCCTAGCGAGGGGAACACCAAGGCGGTGGAATGGTGTTAGATGTGATGGCGTTGTATTAGCTGATCCCGTAGTGAAAACCAGCATGACTTTGTCTGAGCCACCCCGGGTTGCTGCTGTACGACACACCGGGACCCATGAGGTGTGGGTCCCATAGATTCACATCCTGAGGGAGAGCTTTTATGGCTCAGGGAACCGTCAAGTGGTTCAACGCTGAAAAGGGCTTCGGCTTCATCGCTCCGGACGGCGGTGCACCGGACGTGTTCGTGCACTTCTCCGAGATCCAGGGCAACGGCTACCGCAGCCTCGAAGACGGCCAGCGGGTCGAGTTCGAGATCACGCAGGGACAGAAGGGGCCGCAGGCCTCTGCCGTCCGCGCCATCTGATCTGAAGTAAGCGAGGTAGGGCGGGGTTCGCTTCCAGCGGACCTCGCCCTTTCCGCTGTCCAGGCTCCGGGTCACCGGTAGACCAGCCCCGACAGCCGCCAGGCCAGCGCCCGGCGGAAGGGGGGCAGAGCGGCCAGCAGCCGCAGCACCACGTTCCTGACCGGCCGCAGCGCCCGGCTCATCGTCGCCAGGCGGGTCAGCCGGCCGGCGAAGGCCACGACCTCCCGGGCCACCGGGCGGCGGGCCGCCGCGTAGGCGTCCAGGGGCGCCTCGTCCCCGGTCTTGAGCGTCTCCGCCAGGGCCTCACCGAGCGCCACGGCGTCCTGGACGCCGGTGTTCATCCCCTGACCGCCCGCCGGGCTGTGCACGTGCGCGGCGTCGCCCGCCAGCACGACCCTGCCGCTCCTGTACGCGTCCGCGACCCTGTGGTGGACCCTGAAGCGCGAACCCCACACGACCTCGCTCACCACGACCTTCTGGCGCCGCGGGCCACGCTCGTCCAGCAGGCGCTGCACATAGGCCACGTCGGGCTCATGGGGCGCCTCGTCGACCGTGGCCACGATCCTGAACGTCCCGTCGGGCAACGGGGCCACCACGACGAGCCCGGCCGGCGAGAAGTACAGCACGACCTCCTCGCTGGGCACGCCGCCGCTGAGCCGTACGTCCGCCAGCGAGAACGACTCCGGGTAGGAGGCGCCGCTGAACCCGATGCCGGCCTGCTCCCGCACCGTGCTGTGCATGCCGTCCGCGCCGGCCACGTAGCGGGCGCGCACGCTGCTCCCGTCGGCGAAGACCGCCGTCGCGCCCGCGCCGTCCTGGGTGAGCCCGGTCAGCGTGTACGGCCGCGCCACCCGCCCGCCCAGCTCGACCAGCCGGTCCAGCAGGATCCGCTCGGTCTCCGCCTGGGAGATCATCAGCGTGTACGGGTAGTCCGTCGGCAGGTTCCCGAACGGAACCGGCACTAGCACGCGGTCCCCGTCCCTGATCGTGAAGCGCTTGGCGTGGATGCCCCGCTCGACCATGGGCCCGGTGACGCCGAGCGGCTCGAGCTGCTCCAGGGTGCGAGCGTGCACGACGGCGGCGCGGGAGGTGTTGTCGCCCTCGGCCTGGTTGTCCACGACGGTGACGTCGAGGCCCTGGAGCCTGAGCGAGATCGCCAGGGTGAGTCCGGTGGGGCCGGCGCCGATGACCAGAACGTCGGTGGCGGTGGGAAGCATCTTCGTTCTCCTTTGGTCAACGCTTGTTGGCATCAGTCTGCGCCTGGCGTGCTGGCAATGTCAACACTTGTTGGCCTACAATCGTTGACATGAGAAGGAGCTCCGCGGACACCAAGGCCGTCATCCTGGCCGCGGCCAGGGAACGCTTCGCCGCAGACGGCTACGAGAAGGCCACGATCCGGTCTATCGCCGGTGACGCCGGGATCGATCCGGCGATGGTGATGCGCTACTTCGGCAACAAGGAGAAGTTGTTCGCCGCCGCCGCACACATCGACCTGAAATTTCCGGACTTCTCGGCACTGCCGCGGGACCAGATCGGCGCCGGGCTCGTCGGCCACTTCCTCGGACTGTGGGAGCACAACGAGGCTCTGCAGGTGCTCCTGCGCACCGGCGTCACCAACGAGGCGGCCGCCGAGCGCATGCGTGAGATCTTCGCCACTCAGCTGGCCCCCGTCATCGTCACCCTGACCGGCCCGGACGAGGCCACCGTGCGCGCCGGCCTGGCCGCCTCCCAGATCCTGGGACTGGCGCTCGCCCGATACATCCTGAAATTTCCGCCCATCGTGGCGATGTCCCGCGACGACCTCATCCACTGGGTGGCCCCCACCATCCAGCGCTACCTCTGCGACTGACCCGACCACGCTCCCCCGCCCGGCGGCACGCCGCCATGAACGCCCCCGTGCGCCGTGTCCACCCGATCGGTGTCGAGAGAGACGCGCACGCTCTGCAGCCTCACCCTGGGGCGCCCAGGGATCACCAACCGGCCGACGGTCCAGAGGCCGTGGGCAGAACCGCGGCGAGGCGGGATGGGCGCTGCTGGAGCGGGATGGGGCGTTACGAGGGGATCACGAGTGTGACTCGAAGCGCGTTCCGGCCGAACGACCGCAAATCCGGAACCGTCGATGAGTGCATGAGGTACGCGTGGCTGTGCCATCCCGTGACGCTCGTCGCGGCGTCGCTGTTGCTCGTCAACGACCACCTGCTCAAGCAGGCCTGGCCCGGGTTCGTCACCGGCAAGCTGAGCGACGTCGCCGGACTGGTCGTCGCCGCTCCCCTTCTTTCCCTTCTCCTGCTGCGTAAGGCCGACCTGGCCGCCACCCTGCTCACCGGGGCGCTGTTCACCCTCGTGAAAACCACCGAGACGGGCGCGGAGGCCGCCTCCCTTGCCTGGACCTTCGTCGCGGGCCCTTCGCACGTCCTGGCCGATCCCAGCGACCTCCTGGCGCTTCCCGCGCTCGGGCTGGCGTGGTGGGTCAGGAAGCACGAGGCGCCCCGGAGGTGGCTGGCGGTGGTGGGGGTGCCACTGGCCGTACTGGCCGTGGCCGCCACGGGCCCGGCGGGAAGCCCGCCCGCCGCGGACACGGTGCGGGTCGACGGCGGGCGGATCACGGTGACGAGCACCTGGGGGTCCGGCAACGTCTCCACGGACGGCGGGCGCACCTGGAGGCTCGCCCCCGACCGCGATCAGGACGCGCAGGGGCAGAAGTCGATGTGCGTGCCGCGGGAGCCGCGGCGCTGCTACTGGGTACGCGGCGACGGCGTCAGGGTCATGCAGTCGGACGACGCCAGCGTGACCTGGCAGCCGTCCTGGGAGATCTCCCCCGGTCGGCTCGAAATACTCGAACGGATCTATGGCGAGCGGGTGTCCTCGGTGTCGCTGGCGGTCCAGGCGACGGCGCGGGGTCATGTGGTCGTCGTGGCGAACGGGCGGGACGGCGTGGCCGTACGGGATGAGAGCGGGCGGTGGACGCGGCTGGGGTACGACCCGTCGGGGCAGCTGACCGCGGGGGCCGCCACGGCGATGGACGGCGGTCAGGAGGTCCACGGCGAGCTTGCCGTCGCGCTGCTGGCCGGGGTGTGGGCGATCGTGGCCGGGCTCATGATCGCGGCCAGGGGCAGGCGCAGGATCGCCACCCACTGGATCGCGCCCGCCCTGGCGACCGGGAGCGTGCTGCCGTACGTGCTGCTCGATCCGGTGGCGAGCGGTGTCTCCGCCATGCTGTGGCTGGCCGCCAGCGCGCTCCTGCTCGCCGCGGTCGTGCTCGCGATCGTGGAGTCGGTCCTCGCGAAGATCCCCTCCACCGCCCTCTGGCAGGCACTGGGCACGGGGGTGCTGGTCGCGCTGGGCATCGCGGCGCCGTTCCGCGGCTGGGCGTTCGGGTGGCCCGACTCCTACGACGTGGCGCTCGCCATGGCCGCGTTCTTCTCCGTCGCCATCGGCGCCCTCGGGCTGACGTTGGTACGGCGCACCGCCCGCACCCACTCCGCCCAACCCTGAGGCGGGCCCGGTGATGCGGCCATCGCGGCGGAGCGCGGTCGCGCGTCCGCCGCGATCGCTTACTTGGCCGGCTCCAGCACGTCCAGCCCCAGGAAGGGGCGGAGCGCCTTGGGGACCACCACGGAGCCGTCGGCCTGCTGGTGGTTCTCCAGGATGGCCACGATCCAGCGGGTCGTGGCCAGCGTGCCGTTGAGCGTCGCCACGTGCTGCGGCTTGCCGTCCTTGTCACGGAAGCGGACCGCCAGGCGGCGCGACTGGAACTCCGTGCAGTTGGAGGTCGAGGTCAGCTCGCGGTAGCGGCCCTGGGACGGGATCCAGGCCTCGCAGTCGAACTTGCGCGCCGCCGACATGCCGAGGTCTCCTGCCGCGGTGTCGATGATGCGGTACGGCACCTCGATCTTGGCCAGCATCTCCTTCTCCCAGGCCAGCAGGCGCTGGTGCTCGGCGGCGGCGTCCTCCGGGCGGACATAGGTGAACATCTCCACCTTGTCGAACTGGTGGACGCGGATGATGCCCCGGGTGTCCTTGCCGTAGGAGCCCGCCTCGCGCCGGAAGCACGACGACCAGCCCGCATAGCGCAGCGGCAGCTCGGCGCCGTCGAGGATCTCGTTGGCGTGGTAGCCGGCGAGCGCGACCTCCGAGGTGCCGACGAGGTAGAGGTCGTCGTCGGGCAGGCGGTAGATCTCCTTGTCGTGGGCGACGTGGAAACCGGTGCCCGCCATCGTCTCCGGACGCACCAGGACCGGGGTGATCATCGCGGTGAACCCGGCCTCGATCGCGTGCTGCATGCCCATGTTGAGCAGGGCCAGCTGCAGGCGGGCGCCGACGCCCTTCAGGAAGAAGAACCGCGAACCCGACACCTTGGCGCCGCGCTCCATGTCGATGGCGTCGAGCGCCTCGCCGAGCTCCAGGTGGTCCTTGGGCTCGAAGTCGAACGCGCGCGGCTCACCGATCGTCTCCAGCACGACGAAGTCGTCCTCGCCACCGTGGGGAGCCGCCTCCTCCACGATGTTGGGCACCGCGTGGGCCATCTCGTCGAGCTCGGCACCCAGCTGCTCGGCTTCGACCTCGGCGGCCTTGACCTGCGCGGCGAGCTCCTTGGCCCGCTGCAGCAGCGCCTGCTTCTCCTCGCCCTGCGCCTTGGAGACGGACTTGCCCATGGACTTCTGCTCGGCGCGCATGGTCTCGAACGAGGTCAGCGCGGATCGCCGGCGCTCGTCGAGGGCCAGCAGCTTGTCGACGATCGAGTCGTCCTCACCCCGTGCGCGCTGCGACGCTCGCAGCCGCTCAGGGTCCTCCCGAAGTGTCCGCAGGTCAATCACAGGCCAAGCGTACTCGCTCCTCCGCTGACGGCAGGACCGATTAAAACCACCGCCCCGGCGACCTCACCACCACCACCCCGGCTCACGTGGGCCGTGGCGGTGGGCAGCCCGTCCGACGTGAGAGGCGACCCCCACGATCGGCGGTCACCCACGTCGGCGGGTGGCGGTGGTGCGGCTTGCCGTAACGGATGAAAGGCCCGTGACGGGATAAGGGCCCGTGACGGAAAGGAGAACTACGGCCTGCCCTGGCGGATGTGGGTGAGCCAGCTACCGGCCTCGGTGAAGGCGGCGTCGGTGGTGGCGGGCTTGATCTGGGTGGTGACGCCGTCCGCGCGCGGGTAGCTGCCCAGGAAGCGGACCTCGCCGCAGATCCGGTGCAGGCCCGAGATGGCCTCGCCGACCCGCGCGTCGGCCACGTGTCCCTCGAAGTCGAAGTGGAAGAAGTAGCGGCCGATGCCGTCGCCGGTGGGCCGCGACTCGATCCGGGTCAGGTTGACCCCGCGCACCGAGAACTCGGTCAGCATCTCCAGCAGCGCGCCCGGGTGGTCGTCGGCCAGGAAGACCACGAGCGTGGTGCGGTCGGAGCCGGTGGGCTCCGGCAGCGCGCCGGGCCGGGCGACGCGGACGAACCTGGTCACCGTGTCGGTCCGGTCGCCGATGTTGGCGGCGATCTCGACCAGGCCGTAGTGCTCGCCGGCGATGCGGGCGGCGATCGCGGCGTCGTACGGCGAGCCGGGCAGCGACACCTCCTGGGCCGCGGCGGCCGTGGAAGGGGCGGAGACCACGACGGCGTCGGGCAGTTCGCGGTTGATGTAGCCGCGGCACTGCGTGATGGCGGCCGGGTGGGTGTAGACGCGCTTGATGTGCACCAGCTCGGTGTCGGGCCGGGCCAGCAGGGAGAACCGCACGGGCAGCAGCAGCTCGGCGGTGATCAGCAGCGGCTCGCCCCACGCGAACTCGTCGAGGGTGGTGGTGATGCCGCCCTCCAGCGAGTTCTCCAGCGGGACGACCGCGCCGTCGGCCTCACCGGACCGTACGGCGTTGAGCGCGGCACCGACGGTGGCGCAGGGCATGCGGTCGGCGTCGGGCTCCATGAGCCGCAGGGCTTCCTCGGTGAAGGTGCCCTCGGGTCCGAGATAGGCGATTCTGGGCATGACACCAGAGTAACCAGCTCAGCGGCGTGCCATCTGTGGTTCTATCTCCGGGCCGAGTCCGAGTCTGGCCGCGCGCACCGCCTCCTCCTCTTCCGGGGCCAGCGGCGTCTGACCCTTTCCGCCCACGACCGGCCGCACGTACGTGCGTGTCTCCGAGCGGCCGTTGATCGAGGTGAGGACGATGCCGTCGCCCAGGCCGTTGATCATCGCGATCGAGAACGACAGCCTCCCCGTCATCTCCTCAAGGGCGTCGTAGCGGTAGACCGCGACGTCGCGAATGGCCTTGAGGTCGCCGCCCATGGTGCTGACGGTGGACTGCCTGGCCAGCATCTGCTGGCAGTCCTGCACGGCCAGCCTGGCCTGCTTGAGGGCGACGTAGCCGATGACGACGCCGCTGACGCCCGCGAGGACGCCGATCATGACCCATACGGTAACGAGCACACCACACAGGGTAATCAGTCAGCCAAGATCCCGCGGCGTTTGGGCAACCAGGCCGCCAGGAGCCAGACGAGGGCGATCGCGCCCAGCCCGTACCCGTTCTGCACGATCTTGCCCAGGACCGGGCTGACGGCAGGGATCTCCAGCGCCTTGAGCGAGACGCCCCACCAGGGGACCGGGACGACGTAGTACAGCCAGACCCCGGCGGCCACCCACAGCCTGACCCGGTCGCGCCCGTCGCCGACGATCGCGCCCAGCACGACGACGACCCAGGCCAGGTGGTGGATCCAGGCGACCGGCGACAGCAGCACCGCCATCAGGCCGGTGAGGGCGACCGCGGTGACCATGTCCTTCGCCTGGTACGCCCGGTAGGCCCCGCGGAAGCCGTACCAGCCGATGAAGGCGATGACCGCCACCCAGATCGCGGACGTCAGCAGGTCGGGCAGGTACAGCCGGATGAGCATGCCGCGCACGGACTGGTTGGTGGTGGCGGCGTTGGAGCCCAGGCGTTCGGGGTCGAGCAGCGCGGAGAACCAGAACGCGGCCGCGTCCTGCGGGATGACGGCGAAGGGCAGCACCGTGAGCAGCGCGGCGACGAAGCAGGCCATCCAGAACGTACGCCACTGCCGGGTGACCAGCAGGTAGATCAGGAAGACGCCGGGCGTGAGCTTGACCGCGGTGGCCAGGCCGATGAGGAAGCCGCGCGGCCACTTCGGCCGGACCGCCAGCAGGTCGGCCACGCACAACGCGACCAGCAGGATGTCCACCTGCCCGAAGCGCACCTGGTCGCGGATGGGCATCAGGTACGTGCAGCAGACCATGGCCAGCGCGAACAGCAGCGGCTTCTTGTCGGCCCGCGCCTGCTTGAAGGAGAACCAGACCGTGACGGCGAGGGCGGCGAAGACACCGATCGTCCACACCCACTGGGCGGTGGTCCACGACATCATCGCCAGCGGTACCGCCAGCAACGCCGCCACCGGCGGGTAGGTGAACGGCAGCAGTTGCGGCGCGGGCGTGAAGAACTCGTAGACCGGCCGCCCCTCCCGGATCATCTCGCCACCGGTGCGGTAGACGTCGAGGTCGACCAGCCGCTGGTCGTCGGGGTTGGTCAGCCAGTACTCGACCAGCGGCCACGCCGCCAGCGCGACGGCCGCCGCCGCCAGCAACCACGTCCACCACTGCCGCTTGCCACCTGTCACGGTCTGGCACGTTACCGTGGCTCCAGTCGATCGAGGACGCACACTGCGGGGGTTGCGCTCATGGCACGTCGGTTCCTGGCGGCTCTGGTGCTGGGCGCCGTCCTGGCGGGCGTCCTCGGCGCCGGTACGGCTTCCGCCGCCCCCCGAGGCCGGGTCGTGCTGCTGGGAGTGCCCGGTCTGGAATGGGGCGATCTCCACCCGTCACGCACCCCCAACCTGTGGAAACTGGTGGCCGAGGGCGGCTCGGCCTCGATGTCGACCCGTGCCGTGCCACCGCCGGACCGGGGCGTCACCTGTCCGGTCGCCGGCTGGCTGACGGTCTCGGCCGGGCAGCGCTCCGGCACCGCGGGCAGGGGCTGCGCCCCGGTGCCCAGGCCGGAGCCGGACGGCGCGAGCGCCCGGGTCCCCGGGTGGGAGTCGCTGGCCGCCTACCAGTCCGGCACCGGGTACAACGCGGTGCTCGGGACGCTGGGCCAGCTCGTGGCCGACTCGGGCGGCGCCGTGGGGGCCGTGGGTCCGGGTGCGGCGCTGGCCGCCGCCGACAAGAGCGGCCGGATCTCGAAATATGCGGACAACGTGGAGGGGCTGGGCGATCTGACCGGCTACGCCCTGGTCGTCTTCGAGGCCGACGCGCTCGCCGCCGCCTGGGCCCGCATGCCCCAGGACGAGGCCGGGGTGCCCGCGGGGCTCCCCGCCGAGCAGCGCGCGGCCGCCGCGGCCGAGGCCGACAAGAGGGTCGGCGCGCTGATGGCCCGGGTTCCCGAGGGGAGCACGGTCCTGGTGGGCGGCATCTCCGACACCTCATCCGCCGCCCATCTCCACGTGTCCATGGCGGCCGGGCCTTCTCCCGGCGGCCCGCCGTACCGTCGTGGCTTCCTCACCGCGGCCTCGACGCGGCAGGACGCGCTCGTCACCATCACCGACCTGACCGCCACCGCGATCGGCGCGCTGGGGCTCGAGTCGCCCCGCGCGGTCGTCGGGCGGGCCTGGAGCGACGGCGGTGACGCCCCCGCGACCACCGAGGAGACCGTCACCCAGCTGGCCGACGCCGATCTGGCCAGCCAGGTGCTGCGTGAGGTGCGCGGGCCGTTCTTCGCCGTGTTCGTCGTGGTGCAGTTGCTCTTCTACCTGTTCGCCGCCCTCGCCCTGCGCCGTCGTCGCGCCCAGCCCGCCTCGCCGCGGGACGGCGAGGCCGCGGCGTCGCGGCTGCTCGTGGTCGTTCAGGTGGTGTCGGTGCTGGCCGGTTCCATCGCGGTGGCGACGTTCCTGGCCCAGCTCGTGCCCTGGTGGAGCCTGCCCGCGCCGATGGCGGCGCTGATCGTCACGATCGTGGCGGCGGCCGGGCTGATCACCGGGCTGGCCTTCGCGGGGCCGTGGCGGGCGGCGGTGCCGGGGCCGCTCACGGTGGTGGCGGGCGTGACGTCGCTCGCCCTGCTCATCGACGTGATGACCGGCTCCAAGCTGCAGGTCAACGCGGTCAGCGGCTACGAGCCGGTCACCGGCGGCCGCTTCTACGGGTTCAGCAACATCGCCTTCGCCATCCAGTCCACCGGCACGATCCTGGCGCTGGCGGGTGTCGCCTGGCTCCTCAGGGCGCGTACCTGGCTGGCTTTGGGGGTGTGCGCGGCGTATGGGATGTTCGCGGTGTTCGCGGATGGCTGGCCGGCGTGGGGGGCGGACTTCGGCGGCGTGCCGGCGTTCGTGATCGGGCTGGCGGTCTTCCTGATCCTGCTGTCGGGTCGCCGGGTCTCGGTGGGCAAGCTGCTGGTCGTGGGGCTCGCGGGGGCGTTGCTGATCGGTTCGATCATGGTCTTCGACTTCATGCGGCCGGCGGCGCAGCGTACCCATCTGGGGAACTTCGTCCAGCAGATCCTGGACGGGCAGGCCTGGACGGTGGTCGGCAGGAAGTTCGGCGCGATGATCGGCGTGACCGTCGGCAACTGGTCGCTGACGCTGCTGTCGCTGGTGGCGCTGGCCTTCCTGTTCCTGGTGCTGAACCGGCCCTCTCGATGGGGCGCCTCCGCGCTCGGCCAGGCCTACAAGCTGGCGCCGCCGTTGCGTGCGGGCTTGTTCGGCGCGCTGACCTGCGCTTTCATCGGCTTCCTGATCAACGACTCGGGCATCGCGATCCCGGCCATGGCGCTCACCGTGGCGGTGCCGCTGGCCGTGGCCGCGTCCGTGCGCGCGCTGCAGCTGTCCACGCCCATCCCGCCAGAGCCAGCGTCAGAGCCAGCAGCGCCCACGGCGCCACCTGCTGCCTGACGACGGTCCGCAGCCACTCCAGGTCGGCGGGCTGCATCTCGACCCGGGCAGGCAGGTACGCCAGCGACAGGATCACCAGGTGCCCCGCCAGGAACCGGTCCACCAGCGAGGCCCCCGCCATCGCCACCATCGCGAAGGCCAGCCCGTCGTACCAGGGCAGGATGTACGGCGTGGCGAACACGTAGGCCACCGACAGCACCGCCGCCACGGCCGGGGCGTCCCTGCCGGGCAGCGCCCGGAACAGCGCCCACGCCACCAGCGCCAGCACGAGCAGCGACGCCACCTGGATCTCGCCCCGGTACGCGCTGCCCTCCCCCACCACGGCCTGCAACATCCCCTGGAACGTCTTCCAGTAGGAGGCGTGCGAGATCGCCTTGCTGGTCCTGGTCACCGGTTCGAGCGCGGCGAGCCCGGCCAGCGCGTACCCGGCCACCACGACGGCCACCGCAACCCCCGCCATCACGGCCAGCCGTCCGGGCCGCCGCCGCAGCTCCCATGCGGGGCCGAGCGCCACGATCCCGGCGTTGAGCTTGACCGCCACCCCGAGGCCCAGGAGCAGTCCCGAGCTCGCGGGCCTCGACCTGGCCAGCAGGGCGGCGACCATGCAGGCGATGGCCAGCGTGTCCACGTGCATGCCGGCGACGAGCTGGTAGAGCAGCAGCGGGTTGGCCGTCCACAACAGCGCGGCCCGCAAGCGGCGGGCGGGGTCGTCGCGGGTGAAGCGGTCGAGCAGCAGCCCGGTGGCGATGAACGCGGCGGCGTTGACGAGCGCGAGCACCAGGACGGTCAGCCACAGCGAGCCGCCGCCCACCCAGCCGGCCAGCGCCTGGACGACGGTCGCGACCGGCCCGTAGACGCTGGCCTCCTCACGCCACGGCTCCTCGACGGCCCCGGCGATCGGGTCGCCGGGAAGGTCGGCCGCGCCGTGGGTGTAGGGGTCGACGCCGAGCGCCACCATGCGGCCGTAGGCGGCGTAGTTGAGGTGGTCGGCCGAACCCGAGGGCGGGAGGAAGGCCAGCACGGCGGCGGCCGTACATCCGAGGACGACCAGGAGCCTGGGGGGCAGGCGCGAGCCGTACGCGAGCCCGCCGAGCAGGCCGAGACCGCCCAGCACGATCGCCGCGGCGGCCAGCCCGATCACGAGGTGGGGGCCTGGATCCAGGCCGAGCGAGGGCCCGCCCAGATCGGGGACGACCGCCGACGGCCCGAGCAGCCCGATGACGATCGTGAGCAGGACGCTCGCCGCGGTGCACAAGGACGCGCTCAAGGCCCTGCTCTCGGAAGTCACCCGCAGATTCCAGCACACCTGACGAAAGTCGGGGGACACCGCTGCCGATCGGGCGGTCCGCCGGGGGTGGTGGGATTTCTACGGTTTCCTCATGCGAACTCCGATGGTGATCACCGCCCTGACCGGCGCTTTCCTTCTTTCCGCGATGGGTACGGCGACCGCCGACGACACCCTCGGCATCGACTCCTATGTCCGCGACTACGTCGAGCGGACCGGCCTGCCCGGGGCCATGGTCGCCGTCACCAAGGGCGACAAGGTCGTCCTCACCGCCGGCTACGGCCACACCGCCGACGGCGACGCGATCACGAAGGACACCCCGATGCCGCTGGCCTCGGTCTCCAAGTCGTTCACCGCCCTGGCGGTCACCAAGCTGGCCGAGGAGGGCAAGGTGAAGCTCGACGCCCCGGTCAGGCAGTACCTGCCGGAGTTCACGATGGCCGACCCGCGCGCGGCGAAGATCACCGTCAGGCAACTGCTCAACCAGACCTCCGGCATGTCCGACCACAGCTTCCCCGAGCTCACGCTCGACGCCCCCGCGACGCTGAAGGACGCGGTGGCCATGCTGCGCACCGCCGGGTTGAGCGCGGAGCCGGGCGCCAGGATGTACTACCACAATCCCAACTACTCGCTCCTGGGCCGCCTGGTCGAGGTCGTCGCGCGGCGGCCCTTCGCCGAGCACATGGCCGCCGGCGTCTTCCGCCCACTCGGCATGAACGCCACGAAGACGGTCGACTCCAGCCTCGAACTGCCCGGCGCAGCCAAGGGCTACGTCCGCGCCTACGGCCGGACAGTGCCGCGCTCGCACCCCGAATGGTTCGTCAACGGCGGCTACGGCGTGGTCTCCACCGCCGGCGACATGGCCAGGTGGCTCATCGCCCAGAACGGCGACCGGCCCGCGATCAAGGCCACCCACCAGGGCTCCGGCGTCGGCGAGAGCACGTACGCCATGGGCTGGTACACCGGCCGCACCCCCGGCGGCGCGCCCATGCTCAAGCACACCGGCTGGCTGCTCACCCACAACGCCGCGCAGGTCCTCCTGCCCGGCAGCGGGTACGGCATCGCCGTGGTCACCAACACCGGCATGATGTCGGGCGACGACGCCGCGATCATCGCCGACGGCCTGATCGACCTCGCGGAAGGCCGCCCCGACCAGCGGCTCACCCCCTTCACCAGCTCCGCCGACCCGATCCTGGCCGGAATGACCCTGCTCACGCTGGCCCTGGGCGCGCTGGGCGTCTACCGCGCCCGCACCTGGGCTCGCCGCCGCTCCGGGCGTGCGACCTGGCGTCTGGTGGTACGGCTGGCGCCGTACGCGCTGCCGGTGGCGCTGTTCGCCGGGCTGGCCGAGCTCTTCGGCCTGCTCATGAACCGCTCCGGCACCCTCGCCCAGATCTCCTACGTCTGGCCCGCCCTGTTCGTCTGGACGGCCACGGCCGCGCTGACCGCCCTGGCCGTGACCGGAACCCGGATCTTCCACACGGTCCGCGCCCGCCGCCGGACGGTGACGTTCACCGGCTAGTCGCGGGGAATGGCCTCGATGCGGGCCATGTGCTCCTCCCCCCATTCCCCGAGCGGGATGAGCGCGGCGAGGAGGGAGGAGCCGAACGCGGTCAGCGAGTACTCGACCTTGGGCGGGATCTGGTGATAGTCCTCACGGAGCACCAGGCCCGCCTTCTCCATTTCCCGCAGCTGCAGGGTGAGGATGCGCTCGCTGATCCCGGGCACCTCCCGCCTGACCTCGCCGAACCTGCGCGGGCCGTCGTACAGGCCCCACAGGATCAGCACCTTCCACTTGCCGCCCATCACGTCCATGGCGGCGTCGAGACCGCAGGTGTAGCGCGCCTTCTTCACGAACAAAATAGTAGGTACTTGATGAAATGTTCGCTAGCCCGGAGCATGGCGAGCATGAGAACACCAGTAACGATCATCGGCCTGGGCGCCATCGGCAGCGCTCTGGCCAAGGCATATGTCGCCGCAGGGCACCCGACGACCGTATGGAACCGCTCTGCCGGCAGGCCGACGCCCGAAGGGGCGGTGCGGGCGGCGAGCGTCGAGGAGGCCGTGGCGGCGAGCGAGCTGGTCATCGCGATCCTGACCACCTTCGACGCCGCCCGGGAAGCGCTGGAACCGGCGGCGGGCCAACTGTCCGGGCGTACCTTGGTCACCCTGAACACCGGAACCCCGGCGGGCGCGCGCGAGACCGCGGCGTGGGCGGCGGGGCACGGCGTGGACTTCCTGGCGGGCGCGATCAAGAACGTGCCCTCGGCGGTCGGGTTGCCGGACACCTTGCTGTACTACAGCGGCGACCGGGCGGTCTTCGACCGCTACGCGCCGACGTTGCGGGTCATGGGCGGCGACACCGTGCACCTGGGTGAGGAGCCGGATCTGGCCGGATTGTACGAGCTGGCCGTGGGCGGCACGCTGCTGCCGACCATCGTCGCCTTCCTCCAGGGCGCGGCGCTGGTCACCGCGCGCGGGCTGGAGGCGAGCTCGCTGGTGCGCTACGAGACGAAGTGGCTGGAGATGATCATCCAGCTGCTGCCGTCCCTGGCCGAGGCCGTGGACAAGGGCGACTACGCCAACCCGGAGTCGGCGCTCGGCCTCTTCCACGAGGGCATCTCGCACGACCACGAGATCGGCAGGGAGGGCAACCTGGACGTCGCCTGGCACGAGCCCATGCACGACCTGCTCAGGCGGGCCGTGGCGGAAGGACGCGCCGACCAGAGCATCGCCTCTCTGGTCGAGCTCCTCCGCAAGCAGCCGTAACGGACCGTCCTGGCGGCCCAAACCGCCGAGACGCGTCCGCAACACCCTCAATTGAGGGCCGGAACCGCGTTAACGGGCGGGCCGCTTGCCGAGCGCGCTGCGCACCGCCGGCTCCCTGACCGCCAGGGCCAGCGCCACGTCCCGCAACTGCTTCGCGCGGTGCACCTGGGCGCGCCAGTCGTTGCCCGTGGCCCGGTGAGCCATCTCGACCTCGACCTCGGCCACCCGGTAGCCCTTGCGCACCAGGTCGATCGTCAGCCCGGTCTCCACGCCGAAGCCGTGGGCCAGCGGCCTGGCCGCCTCGAACGCCGCCCTGGTCAGGCAGCGCTGGCCGTTGAGCGGCTGCGTCGCCTCGAACCCGCCGGTGGCCCGCCGGATGCCGTCGCGGGACAGGCGGACGACCATGCCGTGGCCGCCCAGCCGTACCCGGGTGGCGAAGACCGCGATCGACATGTCCGCCTTGCCCGCGCGTACCGGCTCGATCAGGGCGGCCGCCGTACGCGCGGACTCGCCCAGATCGGCGTCCAGGAACAGCAGGTGCCGCGGCGTGTCGCCGTCGAGCAGACGGACCGCTTCCGAGCCCGTCTCCATGGCGGCGGCCTTGCCGCGGTTGCGGCTGTGGCGCACCACCCTGGCGCCCGCCGCCCGCGCCACCCGGCCGGTCTGGTCGAGCGAGCCGTCGTCGACGACCACGACGAGATCGACCCCGGGCAGCTCCAGGGCCGCCCGTACGGTCGCGCCGATGCGGTCGGCCTCGTTCTTGGCCGGGATGACGACCGCCGTGTCCGGCGTCATGACCCCTCGGAGATCAGAAACTCCTCGGGCACCTCATCGTGCACGGTGAACACCGAATCGAGTCCCGTGACCTGAAGGATCTTGCGCACCGCGGGGCGCGGGGCGGCCACGTCGAGCTCACCCCCCTGCTCCTTCATGCGTTTGAGTGCTGACAGCAGCACGTTCATCCCCGTGGAGTCGCAGAACTCCACCAGGGACATGTCGATGACCACGCGATTGGGCCCGTCCTGCAGGAGGCGAGTGAACTCCTGCTGCAGGCGGGGCGCCGTATAGAGGTCGATTTCACCGGCGATCGCAACTAGTGCATGGCCGGCATGTGATCGAGTCGAGACCTTGAGCTCCACATGGGCAGGCTAGCGGGGTGGAGGCGTCTGGTCACGTTCTCACGCCGATAGTGGAACGCCAGGTTTTTGTCCCGCGTTTGGGCTCCATGAAAACGGAGAGTACGCGAAGCTTGACACTGTGACACCGGCAAGTGCCGGAAAGGGGGGTTGCACGGGCCCTCCTGGTCAATACCATCGCATCACGGAAGCCAGGGGCCCGAGCGTACACATGACCACAGAGCATTCCGAAGATCCCCAGCGCCAGCGCCTGCGCGAACAGCTGGAGGCCATCCACATCCGCACCGAGAAGGCCACCTCGTGGCACGACGAAGCAGGGCGCCTGCGGGGGCTGCTCAACAACGACGGGTACGTCCCCGTCCGCACCAGGCTGGCCGGCGAGGACCTCGACTTCCTCGGCGACGCCAGGGACACCCTGCTGACCTTCGCCGAGCTCGGCCTGCGCCTGCTCGACCTGCACCAGCCTCGTGACGCCGGGGGGATCACGAGCGACACGGCCCATCCGATCCTGCGGTGCCGGAGCTGCATGTGGCGCTGGCCCTGCCCCACGTTTCGGGCAATGTCCGAATCTTTCGGGACGCCTCGCGTGCCTTCACCCGCCTAGGGGCACGGTCCTCGCGGGTGGCGCGCCTCGCGCTCGGGCTCCCCTCAGTGGGGGGCCAAGCCCCCCACGACCTCCGGCCGGGGGTCGGCCGGGGACCTGCCGACCCAGGGTCTTGGCAGCTGCGGGGCGCTCTGGAGATCGGAAGGCCGTCTCCCGGGACGCCGAGCCGTTGCCGTTGAGGGCGACCGGTGCACGCGACCGCTAGTGATCCTGGGGGAAGGGCACGCGGGCCTGGCCGCAGAGGTAGGTGCGGTCGGCCAGGAGTTCAGGGGTGACGCGGATGCCGGTGAGGCGTTCGGCCAGGGCGAAGGAGGCGGCGATGAGCGGGAAGGTGAAGTCGGTGTCCTCCACCGAGGCGTCGTCGCGCAGGTCGTAACCGATCTCCACCATGTCGTCGAGCAGGGCGTCCGGGGTGCTGCCGCGCCGGTCGTTGGCGTACAGCGGGTCGAAGTCGAGGCGGACGTCACCGTCCTCGGCCCAGAAGAACCGGTAGCGCCCGTTCCCGCCCTCGTAGTGGGAGACGACTCGGGTGCCGATCGACACCGGGATCATCGCCTCCGCGGTGATGCCGAGGTGGCCGTTGCTCTCGTAGGCGAGCGTCCAGTTCTCGCCGGGAACGGCCGCGGCGCCGATGAAGAGAGACTCACCGGCGCTTCGGAGGTCGTAGCTGACGTCGTGGAAGTCCGCGTCCAGGCGCATGGGCCGGGGGCGGGTCTCCGCGTGCACCCGTGCCATGAACTCCTCGGGCGTGAGCCCGCGTACGAGTGTCAGGCAGTAGGGGTCGTCGAGGGTGCCACTGTCGGCCCAGGCGTAGTCGGTCGTGGTCGGCATGGCTGCGGTCATCTGAAGATCTTAGAAACGGTTCGGCCGTGCGCGGTGCAGGATCGCGCCATAGTCTGCCGAGGTGGACCTCTTCTCACGTTCTTGGACGGCATTGCGTACGGCGGTAGCCGAACTCCCCGACGAGGACTTCGCGAAGCCGTCGGGGTGTTCCGGCTGGCTGGTAAGGGATCTGGCCTGCCACCTCGTCATCGACGCCCAGGATGTTCTGATCACTCTCGTGACCCCGGCCGAGACGGAACCGACCCGCGACGCGGTGACCTACTGGGAGGTCACCGGCACGCCTCCGACCGGCGACGAGCCGCTCGACGCGCTGACCGTGCGGCTGGCGGCCGCCTATGGGGAGCCGTGGATGCTCAAGTTCCACCTTGACGACGTCGGCTCGGCTGCCGGACGCGCCGCCGTACTGGCTGATCCTGGGGCTTGGGTCGGCACCAAGGACATCGTGCTGACGGCGGGCGACTACCTGTCCGCGTACGTCATCGAGTGGACGCTGCATCATCTCGACCTGATCGCGTACCTGCCGGGCGTGGCCGGGCCGCCCGCGGAGGGGCTGGCCCGGTCTCGCGAGATGCTGGAGAAGATCGCCGGGGCCGCGTTCCCGGAGTCGTTCTCCGACGAGGACGCGCTGCTGGTCGGCACCGGGCGGCGTGCCCCCACCGAAGCGGAACGGGCGGAGCTGGGCGATCTGGCGGCGAAGCTCCCGTTCGTCCTCGGTTGAGCGTCAGTTCCAGTTGTCGATCTTGACGTCGTGCGGATCCGGGGCGCCTGTCCCGGTTTCGACCAGAGACTTTAGGCTCATCAGGAAAACCGCCCACTTGGTGCTGCAGTGGTGCATGAACTCCACCGGCTCCGCCCAGCCCTCATGCCTGAACAGGATGATGGTCTGGTCGTCGGCCCGATCGAGGTCCCAGACCACGTGCGTGCCGATCCACTCCTTGGGCCCCTCGACGACCTCCCACACCACGCGCTTGTCCGGCTGCAGTTCGAGAACCTTCATGTCGAACCCGCCCGCCCCGAACCGGAACGCGATCACGCCGTCGCCCCCGTCCTTTGTGTCGGTCGTCCACCAGCCGGCGAGTCCGCCGGTGGTGGTCAGGGCCGCGTAGACCTCGGAGGCCGGTGCCTTGATGCCCACTCGATGAAGGATGTCCACCATGTCGTGCTCCTCTCACTGTTCGTCTCTGTTGCGCTGAATCGCCTCGGCGATCCGCTTGATGCGCTGCAGCCGCGCGTCCCACGCCGCGCCCACCGCGGACAACTGGGCGACCGCGCGCGCGAGTTGCGCCTCGTCCACCTGGTACCGCCTCTCCCGCCCGTACGGCGCCGCGTGCACCAGGCCGACGCGGTCGAGCACACCGAGATGTTTGGCGATGGCCTGCCGGGTCACGGGCAGCCGCTCGCTGAGGCTGGTGGCGGTGCCGTTGCCGTCGGCCAGAAGCAGGTCGAGGATCCGCCGTCGGGTCGGATCGCCGACCGCTGACCACAGATCGTCGTCGACGGCGGCACTCACGGAGCCGACACCAGCCGCCCGATGTACTCCCCGAGCCGGGGCACGAAGGTGTCCCAGCCGGTGACGTGATCGCTGTAGACCTCCTCCAGCTTGGCCGCCTCCCAGCCCATCTCCCGGAACCCGCTCTCGGTGAGCCGGATCCGCGTACCGTCGCCGGACGGGGTGAGCTCGAAGGTGACCAGCAGCGAGCCGACGGAGTCGTCGACCTTGCCGCCGGGATGGCACCAGCGGAACGAGAACAGCCGCGGCGGTTCGGCGCTGACCACGGTGAACGGAACGACATTCACCCGATCACCCCAGACCAGTTCGCCTATGGCGCCGGGGGTGGATCGTTCGATGGAGGCGTCGTCGCTCCACCACTGCGAGATGTGCTCCGGGCGGCTGACGACCTCGTAGACCACCTCGGGCGAGGCCTCGACGTGAATCTCCCGCTCGATGCTCCCGTACTCCATGCTCGTCCCCACTTCGCTACGTGCAACGCTTGGTTGCACGTCACGTTAGCGCGGGGGCCGTCCACGCGCAACTGTAGGTTGCGCGTTTGGCGCGTTGGAAATAGAACTGAAATGTAACCAGATCCCGTGCAAATGTAACTGGGCGCCGACCTCAAGCAGGAGCTGAACCTTTCCCAGCCAACGTCCGCAAGGCGCTACGCGAGCTGCGATCGAGAGGGCTTGTCGAGCAGCTGGGCGGTAGGGGGCAACCAACCGTCTACCGGAATGTCGCGGAGTAGGGCGATCGCGAAACGATCACCGGCGCCAGGCCCCGGCCAGCCGGCCCCACTGCAGGGAACGTTCGGCCTTGCCGTTGTCCGCAGGACAACGTCTGCCACGTACCCCGCGGACATGCGTCCGCGGCACTGGGTGTGCGCACGGGGCGCCGGATTGGGCGAGGGCCGAGGTAAAAACCGGGACCGCATCGGTGGTCGGCCTGGAGGACAGCCCCCGGAATGGAAGCGCGCTTGACCCTGATGCTTTTGAGGACCAGGTCTTCGCGCCGTGCCCGGCCCTCGCCCGGGGTCCGGGGGCGGGCCCCCGGCCGGGGTCGTGGGGGGCTTGGCCCCCCACTGAGGGGAGCCCGAGCGCCGTGTCGCGCGAAGCGCGCCACTCCGTGAGGACCATGCTTGTCAGGTGGGCGCCAGAGGCAGGCGGATTTCGAAGCGGCAGCCGGCCCCCTCGTTCACCACGTCGATCATCCCGTCGTGTGCCTCCACGATGCCCTGGGCGATGGCCAGCCCCAGGCCCGCCCCGCCATCCGAAGAAGGCGTGCGGGCGGACTCGCCGCGGAAGGCCACGTCGAAGACCCGGGCGAGGTCCGCCGCCGGGATTCCGCCGCACGCGTCGGAGACGGCCAGGTAGGCGCTGCCGTCCGACACGCCGGAGGTGAGCGTCACGGTCCCGTCCGAGGGCGTGTGGCGGATGGCGTTGACGACCAGGTTGGCCAGTGCCCGTCCCAGCGCCCCCGCGTCGGCCTCCACCGGCGCCGGGGCGGCGTCCGCTGCCAGCCGTACCCCCTTGGCCGCCGCCACGGCCTCGACTCCGGCCAGCGTGTCGGCCACGAGGTCGGCCAGCCCGATCCGGCCACGGCTCAGCCGCAGCGCCCCGGCATGGATCCTGGACAGCTCGAACAGGTCGTCCACCATCACCGACAGCCGTTCGACCTCGTGCCGGATCCGGGTGACGTAGCGCAGGTCGGTGACGACGCCGTCCTCGAGCGCCTCGGCCATCGCGCGCATGCCGGCGAGCGGGGTACGCAGGTCGTGGCTGACCCAGGCGACGAGTTCGCGCCGCGCGCCTTCCAGGGCCTGCTCGCGCGCGTACGCCTCCTCCAGCGTGTTGGCGATCGTCTGCAGCTCCGACGGCAGGCCCTGCGGGGCGACGAACGGCGCCGAGCGCACGGCCTCGACCAGCCGCCTGCTCTCCCGCACGACCCGCCGGGCCACCACGTACGCCACGCCGAGCCCGACCAGCGCCCCCACGCCCACGACCGCGAGCACCACGTCCCTGGCCCGGCCCTCGATGACCATGTCGACGGTGATCGCGGCCACGCCCGCCAGCGTCGCCGCGACGGCCGCGACCACGACGACCGCCAGCATGGCGCCGATCGAGCGGGCGCGCCGCCAGCGCAGCACGCCGATGCCGGCCGCGGCCACCAGCAGGCCGAGCGCGGCGGCGACGATGATGGACAGGGCGGTCATGGCAACGGTTCGTACCGGTATCCCACGCCCCAGACGGTGACGATGCGCTGGGGCGCCGTCGGGTCGGGTTCGATCTTCTCGCGCAGCCGCCGTACGTGCACGGTCACCGTGGAGGAGTCGCCGAACGACCAGCCCCACACCTGGTCGAGCAGCTGGGCGCGGCTGAAGGCCTGCCTCGGGTTACGCATGAGGTAGGCGAGCAGGTCGAACTCGCGGGCGGTCAGCATGATCTCGGCGTCGCCGAGCCGTACCTCATGGGCGCCGACGTCCACCGCGAGGTCGGCGTCGCGCAGGACGCCGGTCCCCGCGGTGCCCGTCGCGCCACGGGCGCGGCGCAGCACGGAGCGCACGCGCAGGGCCAGCTCGCGCGGGCTGAACGGTTTGGTCACGTAGTCGTCGGCGCCGGTCTCCAGGCCGACCACCCGGTCGATCTCCTCGCCGAGCGCGGTCAGCATGATCACCGGGACCGGCCAGCGCTCCCTGAGTTTCCTGCACACCTGGAGCCCGTCGACCTTGGGCAGCATCAGGTCCAGGACCATGAGGTCGGGCGGCCTGGCGAGGGCCCGGCGCAGCGCCTCGGCCCCGTCGCCGACGCATTCGACCTGGTGACCGTCGCGCTCCAGGTATCGGGCGACGACCTCGGCCACCGTGGGGTCGTCGTCGACCACCAGGATGCGGGTGTTCACCTCTTCACGGTACGGCCCCGCGGCACGCAACCGATATGGACGTCACCGAGCCGTAAGGACGCCGAAGGACGTACCTTGGTCACATGGGTCGCATTGTCGCGCTGGTGCTTGGCACGCTGGCCGCTGCTTTCGTGCTGTTCAACTTCGTCCTCCCGATGGTCGCCGTGCTGTTCAAGGTGGCTCTGATCATCGGTGTCATCGCTCTGGTCGTGTTCATCGCGGTCAGGGTGATCAGCGGGTCGCCCTCCCGGTGACCCTTCTGTTCGATCCCGCCTGGCTGGTGGCGCTGGCCACGCTGGCGAGCGTCGGCATCCTGCTGCTGGCCGCGTGGGCCGCCAGGCTGCTGCCCGCGCGTGACGGCGCCGCGCCGAGCTTTCCGCTGCGCTACGCGCGCCGGATCGCGCTCGTACGGCAGCGCGATCCCGACGCCGCCGGCCGGGCCAGACCGAGAGCGCCATCACCGAGTCCCGCTTCACGTTAAGCGGGGCTCGTATCCAGGCGAGCCCTCATCTCCCCCGAGGAAGGGCTCATGATCGACTCTCTGGTCACATTCGTCATCGGCACGGCGGGCGGCAACGCCGCGCTCGGCATCGTGCTGTTCACCATCGCGGTACGCGTGCTGCTGCTACCGCTCGGCGTCAAGCAGGCCAAGGCCGCCAAGCTCCGCGAACGGCTGGCGCCCAAGCTGAAGGAACTGCAGAAGCGCCACTCCCGCAACCCCGAGCGGCTGAGCAAGGAGATGACCGCGCTCTATGCCAAGGAGGGCACGTCGCCGCTGGCGGGGATCGGGCCGAGCCTGGCGCAGGCGCCGTTCCTGTGGCTGGTGTATCAGGTCGCCACGCACCCGACGGCGCTGGCCGGGCACACCCTTTTCGGTGCGCCCCTGGGGCACCAGGTCGCCGCGCTGGTCGCGAATTACGGACTGATCAGTTGGCCATTTTTGGTCTTTGTAATGGTGATCTTCCTGATCGCTGTCGTGGCATGGCTGACCGCCCGCAAGATGGACGGTCCGGCGTGGATCAAGGCGCTGCCGTTCGCCTCCGCGCTGTTCGCGCTCGTGATGCCGCTGGCGGCCGGGCTGTACCTGCTCGTCTCCACCGCGTGGACGGCGGGGGAACGGGCGGTGCTGGCTACCCGGCCTCTCTGAGCGCGGCCACCTGCCCGTTCGCCACGCCGTTCGGAGCGGGCAGGATCGCCCACACCGTAGTGGTGTCGCCGTCGTGCCGAACGCCCCAGCTCTCCGCGACGTATTCGACGATGCCCAGGCCACGGCCACCGAGCGACGAGAGCGTGGGGCGGCCCGCGCGCGGCTCGGTGGCCGCTCCGCCGTCGCTCACCGCGACTTCGATGTGATCATCGCTCCACAACCAGGCCACCCTTACCATGCCGGAAGGCAGCGGATGGGCGTGCCTCAGAGCGTTGCTCAGCAGCTCGCTCACGACCAGGACAGCGTCGTCGACGGCGTTCTCGAAAACGCCGCTCGCCTGCAGATCAGTGCTCAGACGCTGGCGGGCGACGGCGACGCTGGACGGTGCGTAAGGCAACAGCACCACGCTCGACACGCGCACCTCCCCGCTCCCAGTTCCCCCCGAGGGAACACTCCCCGGTACGACCGAAATGCCCCGTTACCCAGTCCCAGAAACCGCATCTCGATCACAGCTTGTACACATTGGACGATAGATCAGCGCATCCGTGACCACCTCGTTACCGCATCGGTGTGTCGGATCGGATATCAGGCGCACGTCCCAGCGCCAGCCTGATGCGGGTGCCCCCGCCCGGCCGGGGATGCGCGCTCACCTCGCCGCCCTGGGCCCTGGCCAGGCTCCGCACGATGTAGAGCCCGAGCCCCACGCCGCCGAACCTGCGCCTGTCGCCGCTGTCGACCTGCACGAACCTCTCGAAGATGCGCTCGCGGTCCTGGGCCGCGATGCCGACGCCCTCGTCGTCCACCACCACGATCACCCGATCGTCCTCCGGCCAGGCCTCGACCGAGATGAGACCGCCCCTCGGCGAGTACTTGAAGGCGTTCTCCAGCAACTGCCCCAGGATGATGTCGGTGGCCAGCGCGTCGCCCCGCACGGACGGCAGGCGATCGGGCACCACCACCTCGACGCTGTGGCGGTCCGACAGCACCGGCAGCCCCAGCGTCGCCGCCCGCACCCGCTCGGCCAGGTCGAACGTCTCCATCCGCACCGACAGCTCCTCGGCCCCCGCCCGCGAGCCGAGCAGCAGATGGTCGATGAGCTGCCCGAGCGACCTGGCCCGCTCGGCGATCGTGTGCACCGCCGAGCGCCGCTCGGCGTCGGTGAGCTTGTCCCAGCGCGCGTCGAGCGTGCTGGCGAAGCCGCCCACGATCGTGATCGGGGTACGCAGCTCGTGGCTCGTGGTCGCCAGGAACAGATCCTTGGCCTCCTCAAGCTCCTTGGCCGTGGTCACGTCGCGGAAGTCGACGACGATCTCCCCGGTCTCCTCGATCCGCGCGCTCACCACGTCGAGCCAGCGCCCGGTCTCCATCTGGAACGTCAGCTTCTCCCCCGGCTGGGGCAGCGGGAACGGCGGCGGCCCGCCCAGTACCGCCTCGGCGCTGAAGGCGGTCATCTCGGCGGCCGCCGGGTTCCACTGCAGCACCCGGCCCTCGTCGTCGAGGACCGCGATGCCGTCGGCGCTGGCGTCGAACACCGCGCGCTCGTGTGCCCGCTGGCGTACCGCGTCCTGGTAGGCCATCGCGTTGCCGACGGCGATGCCGGCGTGTCCGGCGAGCAGCTCCAGCAGCTCCAGCTCGACGTGCCCCGGCTTGTGCTCGGCGAACAGCGCGTAGAGCGCCCCGTACGGCCGGCCGCCCACCGCCGCCACGCCGAGCGCGATCGTGTGCAGTCCGGGCAATCGCGCCCAGACCAGGTCACCGAGCCCGTGCGACTCGAGCAGAACGGTCTTGCCGGTGCGTAAGAGCTTGCCGACCAGGCTGTTGCGCATGTCGGCCGTGGTGTCCTTGAGTGAGTCCGGCAGCTGATGCACGCTCACCAGGCGCAGCCGTTCCCCCTCGATCAGCACGAAACCGCCGGCGTCCGCGCCCGTCAGCTCGGTGAGGCTGGCGGCGATGCGGTCGAGCACGGCGGGCAGCTCCAGCTCGGAGTTGATGTCGCCGACGACGTCGTTGAGCCGGCGCACCAGCCGTTCGCGGCGCGCCACGCGCACCCTGGCGCCCTCGTCCTCCTGCGTCAGGTGGTGCACGCAGACGTAGCCGGCGACGGAGCTGCCCTGGAGCAGCGCGCTGGTGTCGATCCGCACGTCCAGCAGGCTCCCGTCACGGCGGAAACGCTTGGTGTGCAGCGAGACCTGGCCGCCGGTGCGCACGCGTTCGAGCACGGCGTTGTGCTCGGCGGTCAGCTCCGCCGGCACGATCGGGGCCCGGCGCCCGACGATCTCCCCGGCCGTCCAGCCGAACAGCCGCTCGGCCGCGGGATTCCAGTGGAGCACCGTCTGATCCCGGTCGAGAGCGATGATCGCGTTGGGGGAACTGGCGAGCACGACGGCGGCGAGGTCGTCGTCACTACCTGCCCGCATGTCTCCCACATCTCCATAGTGCCCGTGGCGAGGTGCTTCCGTCGGGCGATCCGTCCGATACGCTGCGGTCACGGGTTCCCAGGTGGCGAAGTGGGTGAGGGTATGTCGAGCGGTGACCTCGATGCCCTGCTCCGCGTGACCTCTTCGACCTACCGCAGCGAGGACCCGCCCGACGTCGCCTTCGGCCCCTACGACGGCGCGGTCGGCAGGCTCGTCCTCGCCGTGACCGCGCGCGGGGTCGTGACCTGCAGTTTCGACGAAGAGAACACGGTGTTCGAGCGGGTCGCCAAGCAGTTCGGCTCCTTCATCGGGCCCGACGCCGCCCGGCTCGACCCGGTGCGCCGCGAGCTCGACGCGTTCTTCTCCGGGCGCCTGCGCACGTTCACCACGCCGGTGGACCTCACCCTCGCCACGCCGTTCGCCAAGACGGTTTTGCAGAAGATGATGGCGGTGCCGTACGGGACGACCACGACCTACGGCGAGATCGCCGAGCGCATCGGCCGGCCGCGCGCGCTGCGTGCGGTCGGGAACGCGCTCGCCCAGAACCCCGTCTGCGTGATCGTCCCGTGTCACCGGATCGTGCAGGCCGACGGCGAGCTCGGCGACTACGCCGGAGGCGCCGCCGCCAAGCGCCACCTCCTGACCGTCGAGAGCCGCTGACTCACTTCACCGCCGCCCGCCCGCGGGTGCGGCCGAGCAGTCCGACCAGCAACGTCACCAGCGCCGCCACGATGGCGCCGCCGAGCGCGCCGTTCATCCACGGCTGGCGTACGGCCTCGCGCAACGGCAGCCAGATCCGGTCCCACGCCTCGACCGTCGGCGTGCCCGTGGTAACCCAGTAGGCGGCGAAGCCCAGGGCCCACGGGATCAGCATCGACCAGCGGGCCGGCGCGTTCTCCGCGGTGTTCCACCGGGTGCCGCCGCCCAGCAGGAAATAGTCGACGGCGAGCACCGCGAACATCGGCACGAAGACCGCGCCGATGACCCCGAGGAAGGCGCCGTAGGAGGTGACGTCCACGGCCAGCGCGATCGCGACCGTCACCACGCCGATGGCGGTGGAGAAGATCCGCCGGTCCACTCTCGGCATGAGGTTCTGCAGGGAGACGGTCGTGGAGTACACGTTCGCGAACGACTGGTCGGTCTCGCGCAGCACCAGGATGGCGAAGAACAGCGCGCCCAGCGGCGCCGCCACGAACGGCGCGAACACCGCGGTGGAGTTGGCCGCGACCGCCGAGGCCCCGGCCAGCGCGACCGCGTAGACGCCCAGGCCCAGGCAGGCGATCTGGGCCAGCGTGTAGCCGCCCACGACGCCGGTGAAGGCGGCCCTGCTGGAGCGCGAGTGCCGCGCGAAGTCGGCCGCGAGCGGCACCCACGAGATCGACAGCGCGATCACGTAGTCGACGGCCGGGGCGAACGCGGTCCAGTCGCCACCGGTCTGCGGCGGCGCCTTGCCCAGGAAGTCCACGGCGAACCAGACCATCGCGATGATCACGCCGATCGTCACGTACCTGCGCAGCAGCCTGATCGCGCCCAGCGGCCAGATCGTCAGCCCCGTGGTGATCGCCCCGGCGACGAGCACCCAGACGGCGTACGGCACCGCCGTACCGAAGATGGCCATCGCGCCGTTGGAGATGACCCAGAGCTCGAACGCGCCCCAGCCGATCATCTGGACGATGTTGAGCACGGTCGGGATGTAGGACAACTTGGCGCCGAACAGCCCGCGCAGCAGGACCATCGCCGGTTTGCCCGTCTGGGTGCCGGGGATGGCCGACAGGCCGACCATGGCGGTGCCGATGAGGCTGCCGACCGCGGTGGCGGTGAGCGCCGCCGCCAGGCTCAGCGGCGCGTCGCCCAGGGGGTTGAGCAGCAGCAGCGCACCGGAGAAGCCCAGCAGGCTGACCGCGAGGTTGGCCCACAGCGCGCCCTGGTCGAGCACGCCGAGGGTTTTCGGCGTGGCCCCGTCCAGGGTCAGGGCCACCTCCGAGTGGTGGGGTTCATCAGAGTGGTGTGATCCATCGACGACACGCGTCATCGTGAACGCTCCCTACGCCGGCATTACCCGGTCAGGTTCATGCGGTCGGCAATGCGTGGGGATTGCCCTCTCAGCCCGGCCGTGCCCGAGCTCCCGCGCTTATGTAAGTTTCAGGCGGATTATGCCATTCGCCCGGCGGGTGGCAAGACACCGGGCGGTCCTGAGGCCTGGGAGAATGGGTACATGACGGTTCCCGAGATCGAGGCCAAGGACGTGCCCGCGGACGCGTATCTGCTTGACGTGCGTGAGCAGGGCGAGTGGGTGGCGGGGCACGCGCCCGACGCCGTGCACATCCCCATGGGCGAGCTGCAGTCCCGTCTCGACGAGGTGCCCGCCGGGCAGCCCGTGTACGTGGTGTGCCGGGTCGGCGGGCGCTCGGCGCACGCGGCGGCCTGGCTCAACCACGTCGGCCGCGAGGCGGTCAACGTGGGCGGCGGCATGCAGTCGTGGGAGGCGGCCAGGCGCCCGATGGTGAGCGAGGGCGGCCAGGAGCCGTTCGTGGCCTGACCCCGAATGCCAGGTCCGACCGCCGCCAGCATCGGGCGGGCGGCCGGGAGAGCATCGGAGCATGGAATACGAGATCAGCGCCATCGACCCGGTGATCGTGCGCGAGCTGCTCCGGGCGGACGACGCGGGCCGGGCGCCCCGCTTCAGCATCGACGAGACGGGCGGCGCGCCGCTGCGGTGCTGCCTGCGCAAGGCTGCGGCGGGCGAGCGGATCGCCCTGGTGTCGTACGCGCCGCTGCGGCGCTGGGCCGCCGAGACCGGCGCCGACCCCGGGCCCTACGACGAGCTGGGGCCCATCTTCGTCCACGCCGAGCCGTGCGAGGGGCCCGGCACGACCGCCTGGCCCGCCGCCCACACCGCCCAGCGGGTCCTGCGCGCCTACACCGCCGACGGGCGCATCCACGGCGGCCGCCTCCTGCCCGAGGGCGCCGACCCGGAGGTCGCGCTCAAGGAGGTGCTCTCCGACCCCGAGGTGGCCTTGGTCCACGTACGGGCGGTCGAGTACGGCTGCTTCCAGTTCGCCGCCCACCGGGCTACTTGAGCAGGCGCGACAGACGGCGGTCGGCGAGCGGCTTGCCGCCCGTCTGGCAGGTCGGGCAGTACTGCAGCGAGGAGTCGGCGAACGAGACCTCCCTGATGGTGTCGCCGCACACGTCGCAGGGCTGCCCGGCCCGGTTGTGCACGCGCAGGCCCGACTTCTTCTCCGCCTTCAGGTCCTTGGCCGCCACCCCGTGCGCCCGCTCGACCGCCTCGCGCAGCGTGGCGACGATCGCCTCGTGCAGATCGGCCACCTGCGCGTCGGTCAGCGAGGCCGCGATCTTGAACGGGGACATCTTGGCCGCGTGCAGCACCTCGTCGGAGTAGGCGTTGCCGATGCCCGCGATCACCTTCTGGTCGCGCAGAAGACCTTTGATCTGGGTACGGTTGCCACCCACGATCCCCTTCAGCACGTCCACGGTGAAGGTGTCGGCCAGCGGGTCGGGGCCGAGCGAGGCGATGCCGGGCACTTCATCCGGATTTTTCGTGACATAGACGGCCAGGCGCTTCTGTGTGCCCGCCTCCGTCAGCTCGAACCCGGGGGCCAGGCCCTCGTCGTCGGGCGCCAGCCGTACCCGGACCGCCAGCGGGCCCTTGCCGGGACGGACCGGCTTCGCGCCCGAGAGGTCGTCCTTCCAGCGCAGCCACCCGGCGCGCGCCAGATGGATGATCAGGTGCAGACCGTCGCAGTCGAGGTCGAGGAACTTGCCGTGCCGCGCCACGCCGGTCACGGTGAGCCCGCCGAGCGCGCTGACGGGCGGATCGAAAGTCTTCAGCGCCTGGAAGGCGACCACGTCGACGGCCAGGATCGTCCGGCCCACAGCCCGCTCACGCAGGAAATCGGTGAGCGACGCCACTTCTGGAAGTTCGGGCATGCATCCAGATTATGGTCCACAGGCTGTGGAAAACACGGCGCTAGGGTCAAGGTATGAACGTGACGATCGCCGAAGAAGTCCTCCTTCTCGCCCACAGCGAGGAAGAGGGCAGACAGCTCATCCCCGGCACGCAACTGGACACCGCGCTGGGCGGCTCCATCCTCGCCGAGCTGGCGATCAACGACCGGCTGGAGCTCTCGGACAAGAAGGTGTCCGTCAAGAACGCCGCCCCGCTCGGCGACCCCGAACTCGACGCCGTCCTCGCCCGCATGGCCGAGGACGGCAAGGCGCGCCGCCCGGTGTGGTGGGTGCAGAAGCTGTACTCGGGCAAACTCCGCAAGCGTCTTCTCGAACGGCTGGCCGCCGCCGAAGTCCTGAGCGAGGAGCGGGCCAAGGTGCTCGGCCTGTTCCCCACCTCGCGCTGGCCCGAGGTGGACGGGCGGGTCGAGGCCGAGATCCGCGCCCGGGTGGCCGCCGTGCTGGGCGGCGCCGAGCCCGACGCGCGCACCGCCGTGCTGATCGCGGTCCTGCACGCCGCCAACCTGGACCGCAAGGCCTTCCCGGGGGCCGACAGGAAGCGGGTCAAGGAGATCGCCGAGGGACAGTGGGCGGGCGACGCGGTGGCCAAGACCATCGCCGCCATCAACTCGGTCATCCTCATCACGGCCACCACGGCCGCGATCACCGCCACCACGACGACCTGACCCGACCCACCCCAGACCCGACCCGCCCAGACCCCATGCGCCGGGAGACCCACCCACCGGGGTCCGGAAGCCCCGAACGGGCCAGGGCGTGCTTGCCGAGCGGGCTGTTGGCGGGTGTGCCCCAGGAGCGGGTGTGCCCGCCTCGGTCCCGGCGCGTGCCGGCGGGGCGGCGTTGCGGCGGGCCGCCCGCGCGCCCTGCCCGCCGTGTCCCTGGACGGAGGGTCAGGGGCTGCGGCGGGTGGGGTGGAGGCGGCGGAGCCGTAACGGAAAGACCGCCCGTGACGAAAGACGCGGTCAGTTGGCGTCGAGGATGTCCTTGGGGACGGGCTTGTCGGCCTTCAGGGCGTTGAAGAGCGCCAGCGCCTTCTGGGTGTCCCACTTGACGGCCGTGCCGCCGCCGGCGATCTCGTTGCCGCCGAACGGCACCACCGTGGTCACCGGGCTGTCGCCCATCGCCAGCCCCAGCGACAACATGTCGAACGCCCCCGTCGACTCGTCCACCACGACCGCGTCCGTCGCGCTCGCCGCCAGCGGGATCGAGGTGAACGGGTTGATCAGCACCCCGGGGCTCGCGGCCTTCTTCACCACCGCGCCCAGGAACTGCCGCTGCCTCTTGGTCCGCTCGAAGTCCGGCAGCGCGCCGCCCTTGCGGGTGCGGACGTAGCCGAGCGCCTGGCCGCCGGTCAGCTCCTGCTTGCCCTTCTTGAGGTTGAGCCCGGCCTTGGGGTCGTTGATGTCGGCCCGCACGTTGATCTCGACGCCGCCGATCGCGTCCACGATGTCCACGAACCCGGCGAAGCCGATCTCCATGTAGTTGTCGATGCGCAGGCCGGTGACGTTCTCGAGGGTTCTGACGAGCAGCTTCGGCCCGCCGAGGGTGTAGGCGGCGTTGAGCTTGTTGCGGCCCTTGCCGGGGATGGTGACCGCGGAGTCGCGCGGCAGGCTCACCAGCGTCGCCTTGTCGCTGCCCTCGGGGACGTGCAGCAGCATCATGGAGTCGGTGCGCTGCCCGGCGGCGCGGCCGGTGGCGAGCTTCTTGCGCTGGGCGGCGGACAGGCCCTTGCGGCTGTCGGAGCCGACCAGCAGCCAGTTGGTGCCGGGGGTGTCGGCGGGACGGCCCTCGTAGTCGTCGAGTACGCCCGGGATGCCGGTGAGCCGGGAATTGACCCAGAAGAACATGCCGATGGCCGCCACCAGCAGCAAGACCAGCAGGCCCGCCACGCTGATCGCGATGATCTTCCCGATGGGCCGGCGCCGTCCGGTGCGGGGCGGCTTGGCCGGTGGACGGTTGAACGGCCCGCCGCCGCCCTGGTGGACCGCCGTGGGCGGCACCTCGCCCCCGCCGCCGCCACGCCCCTTCAGCGGCTTCACCGGACTGTTGCCGGGACGCTCGCGGCCGTAGACTCGCCCGGCAGAGCGCGGCGGCTCCGCCGGAGATGGCGGAAACTGCTGTGCCGGAGCTCCGGCCGACCGCATGCCGTCATCAGGCCGGCTCGGCAACGGGCGGCCCTCGCCCGGCGAGCGCAGCGGGCGCGTGCGATCTTCCTCTGCCACGTCTTCCCTCTCCCATCGGTTGCCATAACGCTACGTCGAGCCCCCCACCAGTGGATGCGTCCCGCCAAGGATTTCCCACGGAAAAGTACGCGGAACACACTGTGGGTCACTCCGGAAACATCTGACGCCACCAGCGTCGTTACGGTTTATGGACGACCTCTATCGAAGGGAAGATTGTGTCCGCTTCGGACCCATGGAGTAGCTGCCCGTGCACGAGCACGGGTTCCGCTGAAGGCGGCTCACTGCGGTGAGCGCCTATCTGGGCCTGCTGGCCCTCCTCCTCCTCACCGTCGCGACCGGTTACTTCGTCGCGCAGGAGTTCGCTTTCGTCGCCGCTGACCGGGGAATCCTGCGCGAGCAGGCCGCGGCCGGCGACAAGTCCGCCGAGAAGGCCCTCCAGGTGACCTCCCGGCTCTCCTTCATGCTGTCGGGCGCCCAGCTGGGCATCACCGTCACCGCGCTGCTCGTCGGCTTCCTCGCGGAGCCGGCCATCGCGACACTGGTGCGGCCCTGGCTGACCGACCAGGGCCTGCCGCCCGCCGTGATCACCGGCCTGTCCGTCACCGCGGGCGTTTTCGTCGCCACGGTCGTGCAGATGGTCCTCGGCGAGCTGGCCCCCAAGAACCTCGGCATCGCCAGGCCCGAGGCCGTCGCCAAGTTCCTCGCCCGTTCCACGCTGGTCTACCTGGCCGTGGTCGGCCCCCTCGTGCGGCTGTTCGACTCCGCCGCGACGGGCCTGCTGCGCAAGGTGGGCGTCGAGCCGGTCGAGGAGGTGGAGCACGGCGCCACCCCCGAGGAGCTCTCGCGGATCATCGCCGAGTCCACCCAGGCGGGCGAGCTGCCCCCGCGCCTGTCGGACCTGCTGGAGCGCGCGCTGGAGTTCGGCGACCGCAACGCCGAGGAGATCATGGTGCCGCGCCCGCGGGTCGTCGTGCTCCGCTCCGACCGGCCGCTGTCCGACCTGGTCGACGCGATCCGGGAGCACGGCCACTCCCGCTACCCCGTCCTGGGCGCCGACGGTGACGTCGCCGGTGTCACCGGGGTACGCGAGCTGCTGGCCTCCGGCCGGGAGGAAGGCGTGATCGCCGAGATCACCCGTCCCGCGCTGCTGGTGCCGGACTCCCTTCCCCTGCCGCTGGTGCTGGAGCGCATGCGCCAGGCCAAGGACGACATCGCCTGCGTCATCGACGAGTACGGCGGCCTGGCCGGCGTCGTCGCGGCCGAGGACCTGGCGGAGGAGCTGGTCGGCGAGCTCGTCGACGAGAACGACCCCGAGCCGGAAGGCGCCACCGAGCACCCGGACGGCACCTGGGAGGTGCCCGCCTCCTTCCGCCTCGACGAGGTCGAGCGCGCGACGGGCATCGCCCTGCCGGAGAGCGACGACTACGACACGCTGGCCGGACTCGTGCTGGCCCGGCTCGGCCGCATGGCCGAGCCCGGCGACGCGGTGACGGTCGAGTGCACGCCGGAGACCGACCCGTTCTCCGAAGACCCCGATGAGCACCTCGCCGAACTCACGGTCCTGTCGCTCAGCCGCAGGGTCCCCGAGTGGGTACGGCTGGCGCCGGTACAGCACCACGCGAGGGCCGCCCGATGACCATGATCATCATAAGCCTCGCGCTGCTGGCCTTCAACGCCTTGTTCGTCGCGGCCGAGTTCGCCTTCGTCTCCGCCAGGCGCCACCGCCTGGAAGAGGTGGCGACCGGCGGCAACCGCATGGTCAGGTTCGCCGCCAAGTCCGCCGTGGGCGGCAGCAGGCAGCTGTCGCTCATGCTGGCCGGCGCCCAGCTCGGCATCACGCTGTGCACGCTGGGTCTCGGCCAGGTGACGGAACCGGCCATCGAGCACTTCCTGGAGCCGGTCTTCGCCGCGATCGGCGTACCGGAGTCGCTGCGGATGCCGATCGCGCTGACGATCGCGCTGGCGCTGGTCACGTTCCTGCACATGGTCATCGGCGAGATGGCGCCGAAGTCCTGGGCGCTGACCCACCCGGAGCGGGCGGCGTTGCTGCTGACGGTGCCGTTCAGGGCGTTCACGTCGCTGATGAAGCCGCTGCTGTGGTCGCTGAACGGAGTGAGCAATCTCATCCTGCGCCTGTTCGGCGTCGAGGCCCGCGACGAGCTGGCCACGACCCGGACGCCGCGCCAGCTCGCCATGCTGGTGGGCGAGTCGGCCAGGATGGGCCTGCTGGACCGCGAGGAGCACGACCTGCTGACCCGGGCCCTGCGCCTGCAGGCCGAGGGCATCGAACGCCTGATGGTCCCCATCGCCGAGGCCGCCTGCGTGCCGCCGGAGGCGACGGCGGGTCAGATCAAGGAGGTCGCGGCCAGAACCGGACACCTGAGGCTGCTGGTGGGCTCGGGCACCGACGTCCAGGGCGTCCTGCACGCCCGGGACGCGCTGCTCCACAAGGACGCGACCGCGGCCGCGCTGGCGCGGCCGCTGCCCCGGCTGGCCTGCGTCACCCAGGTTCCCGAGGCCGTCACGGCCCTCCAGGAGGCACGAGCCCACCTGGGCCTCGTGACCAGCGCGGACGGCACCGTCATCGGCCTGGTGAGCCTGACCGACCTTCTGGGCGAACTCCTCGACATGCGGGCGATCGCCGCCTAAAGGTCAAATCTTGTCCGCTCATGGCGAAACCCGCGAAAGCGGTTAGAAAGCGAGTTGCAAGCGCCCGCGTCTAGGTTCTCCGGACGCGGGCGCTCGCTGCGCGCATGGCAAAAAAGAAGAGCCCCGGCTCTTGCGAACCAGGGTTCGTTTCGTCACTGTGGGTCTGCCACCAGCAAGGCCAAAGCATCAGAGCCCGGGAACAACACCCCGGGAAACAGGAAGGACCTGGCAATCACGATGACCGGGGGCGAAAGCACAAACCGGGAATCAACGAGGGGCGAAAGCCCTGCTGGAGGTCCGGGGGTTATCCCCCGGGAGAAATACGAAGAGGCCTGCGGGAGAAGCCCTGATGGGGCTACAACCACAAGCCTCCGCCGAATCGCGTGGGCGAGGAGGGATTTGAACCCTCACGTCCTTTCGGACACACGGACCTGAACCGTGCGCGTCTGCCGTTCCGCCACCCGCCCTTGTTGGGTGCGGAGAAACAGTAGCACGGAACTGCCGCTGGTACTGAACCCGGATACGATCGCATAAGACACGGGAGCGGATGAGCTGGGCGCGACTGCCGACGAGCGCCTGGCTCACGGTCGCGTGGAACGTGCGGAAGCCCAGGAGCAGCAGCTTCTTGGCGGCCGCGATCATATGCACGGAGGAAGGGAGGTACCCGGTGGGAGTCCTTCAGCGCTTCGAGCGACGGCTCGAAGGCTTGGTTGAGGGGGCCTTTGCGCGGGCGTTCAAGTCTGACCTTCAGCCGGTCGAGGTCGCCAGCGCGGTCCAGCGTGAGATGGACGAGCGCGCGGCGATCGTCGCCCAGGGTCGGACACTCGTGCCCAACGACTTCGTGGTTGAGCTGTCCACCACGGACAGCGAACGGCTTGAGGTCTACGCCGACAGCATCAGCCACGAGCTGGCCAACCTCGCCAGGGAGTACGCCAAAGAGCAGGGCTACTCCTTCGTGGGACCGGTCCGGGTGCGTTTCGAGACGGCCAACGACCTCGCGGTCGGACTGTTCCGCATCAGGTCGGGCGTCATCCGCGGCGCCACGGTCGAGCAGGACGAGATCCGCCAGCCGGCCAGCGACCTGCCGCCCTCGCGGCCGAACGCCTTCAACGGCAGGCCCCGCCTGCTCGTCTCCACGCAGGACGACCCCCAGGGCGACCGTTCCTACGAGCTCACCACGCCGGTGACCTTGCTGGGCAGGGGCACCGACTGCGATCTCCGTCTCGTCGATCCCGGCGTCTCCCGTCACCACGCGGAGCTACGCGTCGAGGGCCAGCAGGTGGCGCTCGTCGACCTGGGATCCACGAACGGCACTTTCGTCAATGGCCAGCCGGTACGCAGGATCGAGCTCCAGAACGGCACGCGAGTGACGTTGGGACGCACGACCCTGGTGTTCCGGCGCGATTAGGGGTAGACAAACGGTCCATGTCCGAGCTCACGCTGCTGCTGATCCGGCTCGCCTTCCTGGCGGTGCTGTGGTTTTTCGTCATTGCCGCAGTCGGCGTGATCCGGACTGACTTGTTCGGGTCACGCACTGCTCCCGCGGGGCCACGCAAGGGCGCCAAACCCACCAAACCCGTGGCAAAGCCAAAGCCCAAGAAGGGCGAGCCACGCCAACTGGTTGTGACGGGTGGCCCCCTGCAAGGCACCACCATTAACCTCACGGAGACGCCCATCACCATCGGCCGGGCCAACGACGCCACGCTGGTAGTCAGCGACGACTACGCTTCCAGCCGGCATGCCCGGCTCTTCCCTCAGGACGGTCAGTGGATCGTGGAAGATCTCGGTTCGACCAACGGCACGTATCTCGACCGCTCAAAAGTCACCCGTCCGACCCCGGTGCCGCTCGGTGTTCCGATCCGCGTCGGCAAGACAGTCATTGAATTGCGCAAATGACCATCGCACTCCGCTACGCCGCCCGCTCGGACGTCGGCCTCCTCCGCGAAGGAAACGAGGACTCGGCGTACGCTAGCGGCCGCCTGCTCGCCGTCGCGGACGGTATGGGCGGGCACGCACACGGCGAGGTGGCGAGCTCTGTCGCCATCGCCGCAATGGCCTCACTCGAAGAGGCCCAGCAGGGGGGTGACCTGCTCAACGCCATCGAGGCAGCGGTACGCGACGCCAACCGCAAGCTGCACGAGATGGTGGGCAGGGATCCGAGCCTCAAGGGGATGGGCACCACCCTGACCGCCATGCTCTGGAACGGCACCCAGGTCGCCCTGGTGCACGTCGGCGACTCGCGCGCCTACCTGCTCAGGCGCGGGGAGCTCTACCAGATCACCCACGATCACACGCTGGTGCAGCAGCTGGTCGACGACGGGCGGATCACCCCCGAGGAGGCGGCGACGCATCCTCAGCGGTCGATCCTGCTCAGGGCGCTCGACGGCAGCGGCGAGGTCGATCCCGACCTCACGCTCCGCGAGGCGCAGGTCGGCGACCGCTACCTGCTCTGCTCCGACGGGTTGTCCGGTGTGGTGAGCGCGGAGACGCTGCACGCCACGCTGACGAACATCGACGACCCGGAAGAGGTCGTGCGCCAGCTGATCGACCTGGCCAACCGGGGCGGCGGTCCCGACAACATCACGTGCGTGCTCGCCGACGTGATCGAGCTGACCGACGGGCAGCAGGTGCCCGCGGAGGCCGCGGTCGTCGGCGCGGCGGGCATGAATCGCTCACACCCCTCGGGCAATCCGGCGGGGCGAGTAAGCGCGGTGACCGCGCCCCAGCCGGCCATCACCGACGATGACTTCGACGAGCCGGGCGTCCAGACGTCCCGCCGTTCGCCGAAGCGTCGCCGGGTGTGGCCCGTGCTGGTCACCGTGCTCGCCGTCGGCGCGGTCGTCGTAGGCGTCGGCGGCTACGTCGGTTGGCAATGGACCCAGGACCAGTTCTTCGTCGGAGCTAGGGGCGACGAAGTGGTCATATATCGCGGCATCCAACAACAAGTCGGGCCGCTTGAGCTCTTCAAAGTAGTCAAGGGGACCGGCCTGCAGGTATCCACCCTTTCAGACCCCGACAAAGCCGACATCCAGCAGGGCATCCCTGTCGAAAGCATCGATGACGGCATCAAGAGGATCAGCGGCTTGAAGCCCTCCACGAACAAGTCAACTCCGCCGGCTTCCACCTCGCCCACCCCGACAGCGACGAAGAAGTCGCAGTAGGGTCCGAACAGGTGAGTAACGAAGTGGCAGCAGCCCCCGTCCCCATGCCCGCGAAACGGCGTGTGGCGCAGCTTCTCATGCTCGCGCTCGCGGTGGTCGTCGTGATGGGCGCGTACGCCAACGTCGGCCTGGCCATGGACGAGAAGATCCCGTCCGGCATGCTCACGTACGGCCTCAGCCTGGGCGGGCTCATGCTGGCCGCCTACCTGGTGCTGGCGAAGTTCGCACCCTGGGCGGATCCCCTGATCCTGCCGCTGGTGACGCTCGTCAACGGCCTCGGCCTGGTGATGATCTACCGGTTGTCCGAGTCCGACTCCCCGCTGCCGTCGGCCAAGCTGGCCTCGCCCAACACGCAGCTTCTCTGGACGCTGATCGGCATCGTGCTGTTCAGCGCCACCCTGATCTTCCTGCGCGACCAGCGCGCGCTGCAGCGGCTGACCTACACCGCCGGGGCCGTCGGCATCTTCCTGCTGATCTCGCCGCTGATCCCGTTCCTCGGCCAGGAGATCAACGGCGCCCGCATCTGGATCGGCATCCCGGGCGTCGGCCAGATCCAGCCCGCCGAGTTCGCCAAGCTGGCGCTGGTCATCTTCTTCGCCGGCTACCTGGTCGCCAAGCGGGACGTGCTCGCGCTGGCCGGGCGGCGGCTGCTCTTCATCGACCTGCCCCGCGCCCGCGACCTCGGCCCCGTTCTCATCACCTGGGGCGTCAGCCTGGGCGTGCTGGTCATGCAGAAGGACCTCGGCTCCTCGCTGCTGCTGTTCGGCACGTTCATCGCGATGCTCTACGTCGCCACCCAGCGCATCTCGTGGGTCATCATCGGCATCCTGCTGTTCGTGGGCGGCGCCGTACTGGCCGGGCTGGTCTTCGACCACGTGCAGCAGCGGTTCGAGGTCTTCCTCAACCCGGGCGACCCCGAGCTCTTCACCAAGATCGGCGGCAGCGAGCAGCTGATGCAGGGCCTGTTCGCGATGGGCTCCGGCGGCATTCTCGGCACCGGTCTCGGGCAGGGGCACCCCGAGCTGATCCCGCTGGCCTTCTCCGACTTCATCTTCGCCGCGACCGGCGAGGAGATCGGGCTCACCGGCCTGATGGCGCTGCTGATGGTCTACGCGCTGATCGTGGAGCGCGGCCTGCGCACCTCCATCGCGGCCCGCGACCCGTTCACCAAGCTGCTGGCGGGCGGCCTCTCCTTCCTGCTGGCCTGGCAGGTCTTCATCATCGTCGGCGGCGTGACGAACCTGATCCCGCTGACCGGCCTGGTCACGCCGTTCATGTCCCAGGGTGGTTCCGCCCTACTGGCTAACTGGATACTTATCGCCCTTTTGGTACGCATGTCGGACGCGGCGAGAAGGCCTCCGCCCCAGGCGATCCAGGACGAAGGACTGACGCAGGTGTTCCAGCGATGAACAGCACACTCAAGCGCGCCGCCGTGGCCTGCCTGGCCATGTTCGCGCTGCTCATGATCAACGTCAACTATCTGCAGGCCGTCAAGGCGGACAACTACCGCGAGGACTCCAGGAACAACCGCAACTACTTCGAGCGGTACGCCGTCCAGCGCGGACGCATCACCGCCAGCGGCAAGACGATCCTCGCGCAGTCCACGGAGACCAAGGGCCCGTTCAAGTTCCTCAGGGAGTACCCGGAGGGCGAGCTCTACGCGCACGTCACCGGCTTCTTCTCCCCGGAGAGCGAGTCGGCCGTCGAGCGCGCCGAGAACAGCCTGCTCGACGGCTCCAGCGCCGACCTGCTCCTGCGGCGCAGCATCGACCTGTTCACCGGCGAGCCCACCAAGGGCGCCAACGTCGACCTGACGCTCAACCCCAAGGCCCAGAAGGCGGCCTACGACGCGCTGCGCCAGAGCGGCAAGCGCGGGGCCGCGGTCGCGATCGAGCCCAAGACCGGCAAGATCCTCGCCCTGGTCTCGCTGCCGACCTACGACCCGGCCAAGATCTCGGTGCCGGAGAAGCCGCAGGCGTTCGCGGCGTACAACAAGCTGGAGAAGAACCCCGACAAGCCGCTGATCAACCGCGCGATCGGGGACTTCTACGCGCCCGGCTCGACGTTCAAGGTCGTCACCACCGCCGCCTGGCTGGAGGACGACTCCAGCCGCGACGGCCAGACGGTCGTGGACGCGCCCACCCGCCTGTCCCTGCCGAACACCACCACCACGCTGCCCAACTACGGCGGCGCGGCCTGCGGCGGCGGCCAGGTGCCGATGGTGTACGCGCTGGAGCGCTCGTGCAACACCCCGTTCGGCAAGATCGGCCTGGAGCTGGGCTACGCGAAGATCGCCGAGCAGGCCAGGAAGTTCGGCGTGGGCGAGCCGCTGAGCATTCCCATGGGCGTCGAGGCCAGCACGATCGGCAAGGAGGAGACGGACGACCCCGCCGCCATCGCCATGACCTCGATCGGCCAGCGCAGCGCGGTGATGACGCCCCTGCAGATGGCCATGGTCGCCGCGGGCATCGCCAACAACGGCTCGGTCATGAAGCCGTACCTCGTCAACAAGATCACTGACGCCAAGGGCGACGCGGTCGACGAGGGCGAGCCCGAGGAGTTCTCCGAGGCGATGAGCCCCGAGAACGCCGCCAAGCTCAAGAGCATGATGGTCAGCGTGGTCGCCAACGGCACCGCCAAGACCGCCCAGGTCCCCGGCGTCGAGGTGGGCGGCAAGACCGGCACCGCCGAGACCCGCGAGGGCAAGGCGCCGCACGCCTGGTTCATCTCCTTCGCCCCGGCCCAGGACCCGCAGGTGGCCGTGGCTGTCTTCGTCGAGTCCGGCGCCGCCAGAGTCGGCGAGGAAGCCACCGGCGGTGGCGTCGCCGCCCCGATCGGCAAGGCGATCACCGAGGCGGTGCTCAACAAGTGACCCCGGGCACGCAGCTGGCCAACCGCTACCTCCTCGTCTCCCGCATCGCCGCGGGCGGCATGGGCGAGGTGTGGCGTGCGCGCGACCAGTTGCTCGCCCGCGAGGTCGCGGTCAAGGTGCTGCGCAGCCACGTCTCCGGCGACCCCACCTTCCGCAGCCGCTTCCGCAACGAGGCGCGCATCACCGCCGGGCTCGCCGACCCCGGCATCGCGCAGGTCTTCGACTACGGCGAGGAGGCCGACCTGGCCTTCCTCGTGATGGAGCTGGTCCAGGGCGAGCCCCTGTCGGCCATCCTCGGGCGCAACGGCTCGCTCGGGCCCGACGTGGCGCTCGACGTCATCCACCAGACCGCCAAGGCGCTGCACACCGCCCACAGCTCCGGCGTGATCCACCGCGACATCAAGCCCGGCAACCTGATGGTCACCCCCGACGGCAAGATCAAGGTGACCGACTTCGGCATCGCCAGGGCCCTGGAGGCCGCGCCGGTCACCCAGACGGGCACCGTCCTCGGCACCGCCCAGTACGTCAGCCCGGAACAGGCCCAGGGCACCACCCTCACCCCGTCGACAGACCTCTATTCCCTCGGCGTCGTGGCCTACGAGTGCCTGGCCGGGCGGCCGCCGTTCCAGGCCGACACCCAGGTCGCCATCGCGCTGATGCATCTCAACGAGTCGCCGCCGCCGCTCGGCGTGGACGTGCCGCGGCCGGTGCGCGAGCTGATCATGGCGTTGCTGTCGAAGGACCCTGAGCGCCGGCCCGCCTCGGCGATGGAACTGGCCGATCGGGCGTACGTGCTGCGCGACTCGCTGGCCGCGCTCCAGCAGCGGACCGACCTGAGCATGTTCACCGACCCGGCCGGGTTCCGGGTGCGGGAGCCGTACACCGGTGAAGCGAGCGGGCCGCGATCGGGCGAGGTCGAGGGCGTCGCTCAGGGGTACGGCGAGGCGTACGCGCAGCCGGAGGGGTCCGATCGCACCACCGACGACCTCGGCGGCGGCGCGCCCCTCACCACGCGGCAGGCCCCGGCGGCCCGCAAGGGCCGGCGCACCGTTGTGCTCTTCGCCACCGCGGCCTCCGTGGCGGCGGTGGGTTTCGGCGCCTTCATGGTGGCCAGAGGGCAGGAGGCACCACCGCCTGACGTGGCCGAACCCACCCAGGCGTCGCTCAACCGGCCCGCGGAGATCAAACCGCGCAAGACGAAGACGCCGACCCCGCGCCCCTCGGTGGTTCCGGTGAAGTCGACGCGGCCGGTAACCTCGCGGTCAGCTACCGTAAGCTCGTCGGCAACTCCAAGTCAGAAGCCGACTCCGAAACCGACCCCGACGACGACCCGGACCCGGACCCCGACTCCGACACCCACCCCAACGCCCACGATGTCGCCGACACCGACACCGACGGCCTCACCTGACCCGGGTGACACAAACCCGCCGAAGGAGGAGACGTGATGCGTCTCGGGGTCGATGATGGACACCGGCGGCCACTCGTTACAGCACGGTGCAGGCCGGTACCCAAGATGAACGGTAAGGGACAGTGCAGGAAATGACTCAGCCTCGGCTACTCGGTGGTCGCTACGAACTCGACGGTGTCGTCGGGCGCGGCGGCATGGCCGAGGTGTATCGCGCCCGAGACATCCGGCTGGACCGCATCGTCGCCATCAAGACGCTCCGGGCGGACCTCGCCAGGGACCACACGTTCCAGGCCAGGTTCCGGCGTGAGGCGCAGTCGGCGGCCTCCCTGAACCACCCCGCCGTCGTCGCGGTCTACGACACCGGCGAAGACGGCACCGAGGGCACCCCCGTGCCCTACATCGTGATGGAGTACGTCGACGGCCGGACGCTGCGCGACCTGCTGCGCCAGGACCGGCGGCTCATGCCGGAGCGCGCGGTCGAGCTGGTCGACGGCATCCTGCGCGCGCTCGACTACAGCCACCGCGGCGGCATCGTCCACCGTGACATCAAGCCGGCCAACGTGATGATCACCCGGGCCGGCGACGTCAAGGTGATGGACTTCGGCATCGCCCGCGCGATGGCCGACTCGGCCGCCACCATGACGCAGACCGCGCAGGTGATAGGGACCGCCCAGTACCTGTCGCCGGAGCAGGCCCGCGGCGAGCGCGTCGACGCCCGCAGCGACATCTACTCCACCGGGTGCGTGCTCTACGAGCTGCTGACCGGGCAGCCGCCGTTCACCGGCGACTCCCCCGTCGCGATCGCCTACCAGCACGTGCGCGAGGAGCCCATCCCGCCGTCGCAGATCGACCCCGAGATCCCCGCGTGGGCCGACGCGATCGTGCTCAAGGCGATGGCCAAGGACCCCGCCCAGCGCTACCAGAGCGCCCAGGACATGCGCGCCGACATACAGCGCGCGATGTCCGGGATGCCGGTCGACGCGCAGACGATGGCGATGACCAACTACGGCGCGGGCACCCGCACCATGGCCGCCACGCAGCAGCAGGGCGGCCCGGCCACCGGCCGCACCGGCGCCGTCCCGCCCTACGAGTACGGCGAGACCGAGCACGGCGGCCGGGGCGGTCGCCGGCGCGCGGGCGGCGGCGGCAACAAGGCGGTCAAGACCGCCCTGTGGATCGTGATCCCGCTGCTGATCATCGGCGCGTTCATCGGTGTCGCGTACGCCTTCCTCGGCGGAGGCGGCGGCGGCACGCCCACCACCACGGCGCCGGTGAAGGTGCCGTTGCTGACCGGCATGACCCAGAAGGAAGCCGAGACGCAGCTCACCACGCTGGGGCTCACGCCCAAGGTGGTGGAGGAGTTCAGCAGCGACGTCAAGAAGGGCGTCGTGATCTCCAGCAACCCCGCGGTCGGCGCCGAGGTGCCCAAGGGCGGCGAGGTCACGCTCACCGTGTCCAAGGGCGTGCAGAAGGTGAAGGTGCCGGACGGGCTCATCGGGCTCGACAAGGACGCCGCCCGGACGATGCTGACCGACCTCGGGTTGAAACCCGTGTTCAAGACCGGGGTGTCCGGCAAGTCGCAGGGCAAGGTGTACAAGACCGACCCCGAGTCGGGCGCCGAGGTCAACGAGGGCAGCACGGTCACGCTCTTCGTGCCGGCGGAGCTGTCGGAGGTGCCGAGCGTGCTCGACCTCACCGAGGCCGACGCCGCCGCGGCGCTGCGCGCGGCCGGGTTCCGGGTCAAGGTGGTCCCGCAGTCCAGCCCGGACAAGCCCGAAGGCGTCGTCATCCAGCAGAACCCGGGTGAGGGGACCAAGGTGGCGCCCAAGACCACGGTCACGATCGTGGTCTCCACCGGGCCGGACGTGCAGCCGACGGACACGCCCACCACCGACCCGCCGTTCCCCACGGACGAGCCGACCGGGGAGCCGACGGAGGACGATCCTCCGGGCGACGACGGCGGCTTCTGAGGCCGGACGACGGGCCCTCCGGTTTTCCCGGGGGGCCCGTCGGCGTTCCCGGGGGTGGTGACGCGAAAAGGCGTCCCCGCCGCTCGGGGGCAACGGCGGGGACGCTTAATGAGTAGTCGTGCGCGGCCCCGAGCGCGTTACAGCGTCGAGTTCAGCCAGTTCGCCAGGAGTCGGTGCCCATGATGGGACAGGATCGACTCTGGGTGGAACTGGATGCCTTCCACGGGTGCCGTGCGGTGGCGCAGGCCCATGATGACGCCGTCGGGGGTCCGGGAGACGACGTCCAGGACGTCGGGAACCGTGGCCGGGTCCACGGCCAGCGAGTGGTAGCGGGTCATCTCGACCGGGCTGGGCAGGCCCTCGTAGAGGGTCTTGCCGTCGTGCTCCACCTGGCTGGTGCGTCCGTGCATGAGTTCGGGGGCGGTCGAGACGGTCGCGCCGTAGGCGACGGCGATGGCCTGGTGGCCGAGGCACACCCCCAGCAGCGGCAGGCCGCGGTTCGCCGCGTGGTGGACCAGCGGGACGCTGATGCCGGACGCCTCGGGGGTGCCGGGCCCCGGGCTGATCAGCACCGCGTCGAAGGCGTCGGCGTCGGGCGGCAGCACCTCGTCGCGCGGGCGCACGTCGCAGGAGGCGCCCAGTTCGCGCAGGTACTGGACGATCGTGTGGACGAAGCTGTCGTGGTTGTCGACGACCAGCACCCTCGTCACGTGGAGCTCACTTTCTGACGGTGACCTCGTCGAGCGTCACCGCGGGTTCGAGCAGGGGAAAAACCACATACCAGAGTACGGCTGCCGCGATCGCGGCCAGGACCGCGGCCGTCAGGAGCCGTTTGCCCAGCGGGGCGGGGAGCTTGCGCCAGAGCCAGCCGTACATGTCAGACCTTTCGTTCCTCGGTCTCCTTGAGCACGCCGTAGACGATCAGCCGTTGGGCGGCCGAGTACTCGGGATGACAGGTAGAGAGCGTGATATATGAGCGGATGGGGCTGATGTCGGGCTTGCCGGGGACGGGGGCGATGATCTCGATCTCGTTGGGTTCGACGATGTCCTGGGAGGTGACCCGATAGGTGTAGCGGGCCTCGCGGGCCTCCACGACGATCTCGTCGTCGCGCTGGAGCTCGTCGATCCGGTTGAAGGGCGCCGAGTACGTGGTCCGGTGACCGGAGACGACGAAGTTGCCCACCTGGCCGGGCAGGGCCGTACCCGGGTAGTGGCCCGGCCCCTTCTTCAGGTGGTCGGTCTCCACACCCTCCACCACCGCGTAGCGGTAGTCGCGGCCCAGTTTGGGGATGCGCAGCAGCGCCATCGCCTTCCCCAGCGAGATCTTCGGGATCTTGCCGTCGGCGGCCGGCTGCGCCGGAGTGGCGCTCTCCTCCGCGAGTTGCTGCTGCAGCAGGAGTTGCTGGCGCTGGGTGTAAGCGCTGGTGCCCCAGAGAAGGTAAGCGCAGAAGAGCAGCATGATCACGCCCGCCGTGATGCTCAGCTCGCCCACGCTCCGCAGGATGGCCCTCACCCGGCCAGGGTATTCGTGACTGATCCGGTTCCCTGGGGATCGCCATGTCATGCGCGTGGCGACTATCCTGGGCCACGCTTCAACTACGCTAACCACAGAGCCTGTGGACGATCCGGATGCCCCAGGCCCTCAGCAGGAGTTATCCAGTGTCCAAGCCCAAGGCTCGCAAGAAGGCGGTTTACACACCGCCGCAGAAGACCCAGCAGGTCAAGGTCAGCCCCCGCTGGCTGGCACCGACGATGGTGGGCACGTGGATCATCGGCATCCTGTGGATCGCCGTCTACTACATCGCGCCCGACGCGCCCTTCCTCGGCGACCTACAGAACTGGAACCTGCTGATCGGGTTCGTTTTCATCATCTTCGGTGTGGTGCTTTCCACCCGCTGGCGTTAGTTCTTTCCACAGTCTTTTCCACACCTGGGGAAAGTCAGCTCACGATCGCGGACGTCCGGAGCAACACGAGCACGCCGAGGACGACCACCGCCCCCACCACGGTCAGCGTCTGCACCAGGGCGCGGTTGTTCTTGGGGGCGTACGCCAGCGCCGCGGCCAGCGCGGATCCGGTGATCAGGCCGCCCACATGGCCGGTCCAGCTGATGTTGAACCCGGGCAGGAACGTGATCACCAGGTTGATCACGATCAGCACGGCGATGCCGCGCACGTCCATGTTGAGCTTGCGGCCGACCACGAAGATCGCGCCGAACAGGCCGAAGATGGCGCCGGACGCGCCGACCGTCAGCGTGTCGGGCGTGTCGAGCCAGTAGCCGAGCGTGGAGCCGCCGAGCGCGCTGACGACGTAGATGGCCGTGAACTTCACGTGCCCGAAGGCGCGCTCCAGGTAGGGGCCGACGACGTACAGCGCCCAGCTGTTGAACAGGATGTGGAAAACTCCGCCGTGCACGAACGCGGCGGTGATCAGCCGGTAGTACTGCTCGCCGAAGGCGACGCCCATCGGCCACATCCCCAGGCGGGCCGTGACGGCGTTGCCGGTGAGGTACTGCGCGCCGAAGACCAGGATGTTGACCGCCAGGATGGCCCAGGTGACGTAGGGCGTGGTGACGACCGTGCCGCCGAAGGCCGCTTTGGCCTGCCGTACCCCTTTGTTGCCTTCGGCGACGCACTCGGGGCACTGGAAGCCCACGGCGGCGTCGCGCATGCAGTCGGGGCAGATGGGCCGGTCGCAGCGCTGGCAGCGAACCCAGGTCTCACGGTCGGGATGCCGGTAACACGTCGGCACCGCCTCGGCGGGATGCTCGGGCGGGCTGGGCGGCTGGCTGGTCATGCTCGCAGCCTACGGCCTGCAGCCCGCCCGACGCGCAAGCGAACTCAGGCGGGCTGGCGGTCGAACGTGAGCGACTCGATGACCACGTCCTGCACCGGCCGGTCGTTGCGACCGGTCGGCACCTTGCAGAGGGCGTCGACGACGTTCTTGCCCTCGATGACCTCGCCGAAGATCGTGTGACCCCCGTTGAGGTGCGGCTGGGCGCTCACGGTGATGAAGAACTGCGAGCCGTTGGTGCCCCTGCCCATGCGGATGCCCGCGTTGGCCATGGCCAGCAGGTACGGGCGGTTGAAGTTGTTCTGGGCGTGGATCTCATCGTCGAAGGCGTAGCCGGGGCCGCCGATGCCCTGGCCGAGCGGGTCCCCGCCCTGGATCATGAAGCCGTCGATGATGCGGTGGAAGATCGTGCCGTCGTAGAGCGGCTTGGTGGACTTCTCCCCCGTCTCCGGGTGGGTCCACTCGCGCGTCCCCTCGGCGAGTTCGACGAAGTTGGCGACCGTGTTCGGAGCAAGCTCAGGGAAGAGCTTGATACGGATCAGGCCGTGGTTTGTCTTCAGGTTTGCGATCAGCTTCTCAGCCACGAGACAGCTGCCCCCCTCTATGCACAGGGTTGGTTTTGTGGTGTTTTGATGTCGATGGCCCTCGGGCCGTTGGCAGCATCCTCCCACGGCTCACGATGATTGAGCCGCCTTGTACCGGGAAGGTCACGCTCCGGGGCCCCAATGACAGGGGAGGTTGTCGTGTCCCTGACACTTAGAAGACGCCGTGCGGTGATCGAAATACCCGATACATGGATGGGCCGCGTCAAGGCTCAGGCCGTGCAGGCGGGCCGCCGGCTCGCGCCGATGGCGGACCAGGCCAAAGTGGCCACCGCCCAGCGCATCGAAGATGCCCGCTACTGGGCAGCGCCCAGGTTGGAAGACGCGGCGCATCAGGTGGAGGATCGGCTCGCGCCGGCGGTCAGCACCATGCTGACCCAAGCCGCGCACAAGATCGATCCGACGCCCACGCCCAAGTCCCGCCGGTGGCCGGTGATCCTGCTGATGACCGGTCTGGCGGTGGGCGCCATGGGCTACATGTTCTACCGCCGCAACGCGCAGCAGTGGACTGACCACATGAAGGACTCCGCCTCGGACGCCTCACAGTGGGTGAACGACCGGGCGGAGAAGGCTGCCGACCGGGTCTCTGACACGGCGGACAAGGCCGCGGACCACATCTCGTCCACGGCCAACGAGGCATCTCGCAAGATGTCCTGATTTATCCGCAGAAAGCGCGCCCCCAAGAGGTGGGGCGCGTTGGGGGACCCCCACCAGCCCCCCCCCCCCCCCCCCCCCCCCCCCCCCCCCCCCCCCCCCCCCCCCCCCCCCCCCCCCCCCCCCCCCCCCCCCCCCCCCCCGCCCCACCG